>NZ_DS999324.1:0-1507 GCF_000156715.1 Francisella philomiragia subsp. philomiragia ATCC 25015
AGACTATCCTCTGATAATCTTGCGGAGATAATATAGATATTTGATTATGATCTTTATCAATTTTAGTTATAACCCGTTGCAGAATATAGTAAAATTTTGATAAATATTCTTTGGCTTGATGTATTGCGATAACTTCATTAGAGCTTAAAAAATTAATTTCAATATAATTATCTAGTTGGCTACAAATAAGAGATACTGGATAGTTTAATTTCGAATAAAAACTCAGAAGTTTCGATGCTATGAATTTATTGATATCATAACTTGGATAGTTTTGGTATATAAACAAACTATGAAACAATCTATCTTTACTATTTTGTATTTTAGAAAGGTCAGCATAACCATATTTATTCAAGTTATTTATCTGTTCATGTAAATACTTCAACTGCTCTTTTATCGTATTTGTATTACCCCAATCTACCAACAATGGTAATGTGTTTATATACAAACCTACACTATCCTCAATACCATCAATAGCTATATTTCTTCCTGATATCGTAGTTCCAACTATTGTTTGATTATCTTGTGTATAAATATTAATCAGCTTATGCCATACAAACTGTAATAATGTATTTATAGTTATTCCTAACTCTTTCGTTATATCCTTAAGCTTAGCGTATAGCTCACCTTCTATAGTTAATGTCTCTCGGTAATTACCTTCCAATAACTTAATTTCATTTATATTTCTATCTGTAGTCAATAACACCGATAAGTCATTAACTTCAATATCAACTAAATTCTCTTGCCAATATTCGTTAGCTTTATCTCTATTATTTTGAATATACTCTTGTACTCTTAAATATGTATCATCTAATACAGCTAAAATTTTATTACCTAGACTCAGATCATTATAAAAATTATGAACATCTCTTATAAGTAATGAACCACTCCAACCATCTTCTATCGCATGATACACTGACTTAATAACTGTATACAATTCATCTGTCTGCTTAATGATATGCAATCTTAATTGTGTCGGTTTCGTAAGATCAAAACCTTGCTTCCTATCTTCTTCCTGTATCTCTTGGATAGCTTGCTCTTTATCGTCTTGGTTAGATATATCATGATAGCTATACTCTAAATCTCCTTTAGCATAGATAACTTGAACTATATCCTCTTCCCAATTAAAAGCTGTCCTTAATATCGGATGCCTAGCTATTGCTAATTCCCATGACTTAATATATCTATCAATATCTAACTTTTGATCATACAAATAGATGAATTGTTCTCTATAAGCATCATCATCTGGATTTGATAAAGCATGATATATAAATCCTTGCTGTAAACTATTAGCAGGATAAATATACTCAACTTCATTGTCTTGTATTTGAAGTCTATCTAATAACTCTAAACTTATATCAGAATTATAATCACTAGGTGTTTTATGGGATATACCCTGTTCAACAAGATTACTTGTATGAGCTTGAACTAATTTATGATTGTTTTCTAATGATTCAGATAACTTATCGGTTATATCTTGTCCTAACTGAGTTATCACATTGAAACTTAA
>NZ_DS999324.1:3131-4488 GCF_000156715.1 Francisella philomiragia subsp. philomiragia ATCC 25015
CTCTGGATCTGGTAATGCTCTTCTATCTAACTTACCATTCACAGTTAAGGGCATACTCTCAAGCTCAACTAATATACTCGGTATCATATATTCCGGTAGATTATCAGCAAGTTTAGACAAAATAGTTTGTTTATTAGGCTTACTTAAAGAAGGTAAATTATATAACTTATTACTATTTATATATGTAATACAATCACTCGTATAAATATCATCTGAAAAATTAGTAATTAGTGCTGATAGATATTCAGATCCTTTAGATGCATAATGATAAAACTTACAACTTAAATCTCTTAAAAAATCAGGAATCTCTTTATCTAAAAGTTTAAAATTGGGAATATTATCAATATATATATTACTATTATTTTCAAGTAAACTCTCAATATTTTCTTTAATATCTTCATACTGATATGTCTTAATAACTTGACTATCTTCTGTAACTTTTTTTCTTAGAACAACATCATATCTATATTTACTTAATTCATTCCTATAGCTAAAGTCTTTTTCTAAAATATCAACTTGTAAACCTTTTTCTTGAGCAAGCCTCAAAAAATATGAAGGTGAAATTAATAGCTCAGTCTCATTCAATGCTACTTTCTCTATATCTGTATCATTATATGGTTTTTGATCGTGATTATACTTATCTATTATTAATGACTTAAGTAAACTGAAATCTCTAACATCCCCAATAAATAACTGACCATTAGCCGATAACTTATCTATACATTTATCAATCACTTCTTCTAAATATGATACAAAAGGAAAATACTGTATTACTGAGTTCATTATTATAGTATCAAAATTATTTTGATCGATCTCATTTAACCTATCAGCTGTTAAGTGATAAAAATTAACTCTATCTTTATCTTTTAAATTATTCTTATGTCTTTGAATAACTGCTGCTGATATATCTAATCCCACATACTCTTTAATTTGCTTATCTAGTAGTGGATACATAATAAGACCTGAACCTACTCCAACTTCTAAAACCTTTTTAGACCAGTTCGTAAGTGTTCTGTTAACTGTGCTATCTCTCCATAAAATCATCTCATCTATAGGTATTTTCTTACCTGTTACAAAGCTATTCCAACCAGTGAAATCAACCTTCAAATCTTCTATCGTTTTATTTGTATATTCATCATCATATAAGCTTTCCCAATTTTCTAAGACATTTATTCTTAAGTTTTCATCACAGTAATTTGCATCTACACAATAATAACCTACTAAGTATTTAGAATTTGATTCAGATTCTTTAGCTAATACACATGACTGTTTAATCCCTGCTATTGAACTTAGTTGATTCTCAATCTCTCCTAACTCTATACGATAACCTCTGATCTTAACCTGATCATCATTTCGT
>NZ_DS999323.1 GCF_000156715.1 Francisella philomiragia subsp. philomiragia ATCC 25015
TTCTGGATCCGGTAATGCCCTTCTATCTAACTTACCATTTACAGTCAATGGCATATTCTCAAGCTCAACCAATATACTCGGTAACATATACTCCGGTAATACCTTAGCTAGTTGAGTGAGTATTGATTCTTGTGTTAGAGAATTGTCTTTGTCAGCTACATAGTAACCTACTAAATATTTAGTATCATTCTCTTTATTATGCTTGGCTAATACACATGACTGTTTAATCCCTGCTATTGAACTTAGTTGATTCTCAATCTCACCCAATTCAATACGATAACCTCTGATCTTGACTTGATCATCATTGCGACCTATATATTCAATATTACCATCAGATAACCATCTTACTAAATCCCCTGTCTTATATAATCTTACATATCCTTTCGATCTGTCAGATTCTGTAGCAAACGGATTAGATACAAATTTCTCTGCTATTAATTCAAGACGGTTAAGATAACTACGAGCAAGACCAGCTCCACCTATGTATAATTCTCCAACCACTCCAATCGATACTGGAGTCATATACTGATCAAGAATATATGTTTGAATATTGCTTAGTGGCTTACCTATATTAGTATTTAAATTACCTTCTTTATATTTATGTAATGTCGCACATACTGTTGACTCTGTAGGACCATATGCATTTATAAATAATCTATCTTTACTCCATTTATCCATTACCTCTTTGGAGCATGATTCTCCTGCTATGATTAGTGTCTTTAAATTTGATAAATCACTATGTTCCAAATTAGTTAACAATGCTGGAGGCAATGTAACAATACTTATTTCATTTAACTCTAAATAATCTAATAAAACACTATCTTTTCGCACTAACTTAGATGCAATAAATAGCTGACAACCTGCAGCTAAACTAGAAAACATCTCCCAAACTGAAGCATCAAATATATAGTTAGCATATTGTAATACTTTTGAATCTTTGTTTATTTGAAATTCTTCAATTTGATTAAATACTAAATTATTTAGGTTGGTATATGT
>NZ_DS999322.1 GCF_000156715.1 Francisella philomiragia subsp. philomiragia ATCC 25015
TACTACTGGATTACCTAAAGGGGTGATGGTTAATCATTACAGTGTAAATAATCTTATTTCTAACTCTTTTATTGAGATTCATTCAACTGATAGTTTTACTATGCTAGCATCCACGATATTTGATGCTTCAATATTAGAAATATTCACACCACTATTAAATGGTTGTAGATTGATTATCCCTAAAGATCATAGAGCTTTAATTTCAAGTGCAGAAATATTTTTGCAATATATTCAAAAAAATAGAATATCAGTTTTATGGTTAACTAAAACACTTTTTGATTCATTATATAATCAAGACAATTATATATTTAAAGAATTAAAATATTTACTAATTGGTGGTGAAGAATTAGATTTAAATATTTTAAACAAGCTAATTTCACAAAAGGCTAATAAATCGCAATATATTCTAAATGGATATGGACCAACAGAATCTACTACTTTTACAACAATATATAGTTTTGAAGATAAAAAATATAGATTGTGTCCAATAGGAAAGCCTCTCGACAATATTCAAACATACATACTTGATCAATAT
>NZ_DS999321.1 GCF_000156715.1 Francisella philomiragia subsp. philomiragia ATCC 25015
GATGGAAAACTCGTTAGCACTTTCAGTTATGTTCAAGTACGTGATGTTGTCCGTGTTTATGAATGGTCCCCAACCTGGCGCTAGCCATTGTACAAAGGCTTGATCAATAGATACTGATGCAGGGTTTGCAGTTCCGCTACCCCATGCCGGCTCGAATCCTGTAGGCCAAGTCCAACTATCATCACACGTGATAGTAAGATTACCGGAGTTATCGACACCAAAGGTACCGTGGGCAACATCTTTATTTACATTAAGCGCTTCGGCTACATCCGGCATAGTTTGACCAGTAGGTAATGGATATTGAGAGTCATAAACAAATGTATGGCTAACGGAGGGTATCACAATATCCTGTGGCACAGACTGCTCAATTGTCCTTTCAATTCTAACGCTAGTAGCTCCAATTCCATGAGCAACCACTTGAACCATATATCTACCAGACTCAAATCCCGGAATAGCTGTCAAATCTAAAATCATACCAGCGCTTGTTTGATCTAAACTAGAGTATACTCCCTCAAAAGTACCTGGCTTAGTAAGATATATATCATAGTATAGTGTTTCGCCAGCTCCATCCACAATTTCAGCACCCCATCTCGCTTCTAATATAGTTCCATCTACTGTAAATTCCGGTGTCTGAGTCCATTGTACTGCTTTTACTCCAGTAACCGCTGAATCTGTATAGGTAACAGGTGTAGAAAACACCCTACTAGCTTCTGGACCACTACGGGCAGTTACTATAACATCATAGCTACTACCTAGCTGCAGACTATCTTGATCTAAAATTCCTGTAGTAAATCGAGCTCCGATAAATGTTCTATTTGGCATCACTGCACCATCTTGTCGCACAATAACGTCATAACTACTCACCGGATCTCCTGCATCATCAGCAGCAGCCCATTCGCATGTAACTGATTTTGATTGTGCACTACATGCTGGAGCTGTAGTCCACACAATAGCTGCTTGTGACCACATCGGCAACAACAAGCCCACAAAACCCATACCTGACAATACTTTGCTTCTTAACTTCACTTTCATACTTCCTTTTTTTAAAATTATTAAAGATTAATTATAGATTATAGTAATGTAAATTACAAATTTGCAAATAATAATTATTGATAGACTTTTAAAAATCCATAAGTCTGACTAACACTCCATATTGTAAAGACTGTTATACAGGCCAATGG
>NZ_DS999320.1 GCF_000156715.1 Francisella philomiragia subsp. philomiragia ATCC 25015
GAAAGATAAACTGTCATTCTATGGCTTGAGCATAGAATCCAGACAAAACAAAGATTTTGGCATTATAACAACAGATACACAAGAATACTTGTCAGAGGATATAGACAATCTTTCACAATATAGTCAAGCAAATGATCTTGTGTATGTGATCTATACGTCAGGAACTACAGGGCTACCTAAAGGAGTTATGGTTGAGCATAAGTCAACTGTACAAATACTTTATGCTAAATATTTTATCAACGCGACTCAAAGAGGATCTCTATGGACTAACTATACTTTTGATGTTTCTGTATATGAAATATTTAGTAGTTTGTGTTTTGGTAAACAGCTACATATTCTAAATGATAATTATAGACTTAGCCATTTATCTTATTTTAAATATTTAGATGTTAATAAAATAGAATTTGCTTATATTCCACCATTTTATATAAAAGAACTTTCTACATACCTAGTGAAGAATAACATTAATGGACTTAGTATTATTTTTACGGGAGTAGATAAAATTTATTCTATTGATACTAAAAATATAATAAATAAAGGTATTAAAATATTAAATGGGTATGGTCCTTCTGAAACAACTATTTGTAGTACTAATTTTTTTATAAATGGTTCATACGTTAAAGAAGAAATAATACCTATAGGTAAGCTTTTGGATAATGAGAAAGCCTATATTCTAGATCAATAC
>NZ_DS999319.1 GCF_000156715.1 Francisella philomiragia subsp. philomiragia ATCC 25015
GTCAAGACTTCTATCTAAACATAGTGGTATCAATGTATCTGCTTCTAGCTCTTGACTTGTTATTTGCTGATATTGTTTACGGATATATCTTGCTAATTGATTAGCTTTGTTATTTAACTCTTGATATGTAAGCTGTTGTTCCTCAAATACTAATGCAATATTATTCGGGTTTTGTTTTACTTGTTCTTCAAATAGCTCATATATCGTCTTATCTCTAGGATATTCACTATCCGTCTGGTTCCAGTCATAGACAATTTTATTAAATTCCTTATAAGATAAGATATTTATATCTTTAATACGGATATCAATATCTTTTACGACTTGATGCAAAATACTAACATACAGATCGAGTAGTCTTTTTACCGTTTGTTCTTTGAATAGACTCCTCTTATATACAAAGTTTAATAAAAATTTTTCAGACACATCACATACAAACATTTCTAGATCTAACCTTGTATAATCAAATCTTTGAAATAATTTACTAAATATATCACTATCTGAAATATCTATAGAAGGTTGTAAGGATAGTATTGTTTGAAATATTGGATGCTGATCTATATCTTTTCTATTTTCAACTTCATTAACAAGTATTGAAAATGGTATTAGATCTTTGTTATTCATTTCTTTAACAGCAACATTCACCTGCTTTAATATTTCATAAAAATGATCACTATCATTAATCTTACATCTATGAGCATATAAATTTACAAAAAAACCAACTAAGTTTTCTATCTGATAGTAATTTCTACCCGATACTGGTGAACCTACAACAATATCTGTTCTGCCAGTATACCTTTTGAGTAGCACAAAGTATGCACTCAACAGAATAGTATATAATGACACTTCAGAGGATTTGGCTATACTTCTTATTCTTTTTGACACTATCTCATCAAGCTGTATAGAAACATGACCCGCTAAAGCAGTTTGGCCCTTGACTCTTTGATAATCTGTTGGAATATCTAAATATGGAAATTTATCAAATCTTTTTTTCCATTTTAATATCAGCTCATGTGACAATATTTTTTTGCTATATTGTCTTTGATGAATAGCAAAATCTTGATACTGAATAGAAAGTTTTGCTAATTTAGGCTTAGTTTGATATTCAATAGCATTATAAAACTCATTGAGATCTTTGAGGATTATATCCAATGACCAAGCATCATTTGCAATGTGATGTGTATTAATCAAAAGTTTTATATCGTTTTCATCATGATATATAGAAACTCTTATAGGAATTTCTAACTCTATATTAAATACTCGTGAAATATCTTTAGTAATTTGAGCTTGGATATCGGTATTACTCCAATCATACTCATCAAATTTTAATTCGGAATCTATTATTTCAAAAAATGCTTTTCCATTACCATCTATTTTTATAACAGTTCTTAAAACCTCATGTCTTTCAATTAATTTATTAAAAGCTTGCTCTAAAGACTTTAATTTAATATTTCTATTTAGCGATAATAGCAAAGGCATATTATATGCAGGATTATCACAATCAAAATTATTTATAAAAAATAATCTTTCCTGTGCCAAAGATAACTCATTTTTTGTATTTAAACCTTTAAATATCTCTGTTTCAAAAAATTGCTTTTTTGTGAAAATATTATTCAAAGAAAGTGTTTGCAACAGTATATTTTTATTCTTAGCAAGACTATTTTTGTAACCTTGTTCTTTTGCTCTATCAGTTAAAAGAACTTTCAATCTTTGATTCTCAATCCAAATAGCTGATCCAGTTTTTTTAAAATCAATTAATAAATTCACTATCACAAATAAAACTCCTCTGAGCTAAATTTTTTATTATTCAAATTAAATAAAGAACTGTTAGTAATAGAACAAATATTTCTAAAGTCAAAAACATATTCCACTAAAAAATCTATATGAAAACTATTTGATATTCTATTAACCAACCTAATAGCTAAGATACTATTACCACCAATTCTAAAGAAATCATCTGTTATACCAACTTTCTCTAAGCCAAGTACCTCTGCAAATATATTACATAAAGTAGTCTCAAGCTCTGTAGTAGGGGCTACATAACTATCTTCATTAACAAACTCTGGATCGGGTAACGCTCTTCTGTCTAACTTACCATTTACCGTCAATGGCATAGACTCAAGTTCAACCAATATACTCGGTAACATATACTCCGGTAATACCTTAGATAGTTGAGTGAGTATTGATTCTTGTGTTAGAAAATTGTCTTTATCAGCCACATAGTAACCAACCAAATACTTATTATTTGTTTCTTCATTCTCTTTAGCTAATACACATGACTGTTTAATCCCTGCTATTGAACTTAGTTGATTCTCAATCTCTCCTAACTCTATACGATAACCTCTGATCTTGACTTGATCATCATTTCTA
>NZ_DS999318.1 GCF_000156715.1 Francisella philomiragia subsp. philomiragia ATCC 25015
CTATAATCTTTTATCTTAATGTTTTTTTCTTTTGTTAGCTGTGTAAGTATTCTTATATATGAATCTACTAATCTTTGTATAGTGTTTTTATTATATAAGGAAGTAGCATAGTTAAGAGATCCTTGTAACTTACTTTGACTATCATCTATAAAACAACTTATATCAAACTTAGCTATTTTATAATTTATATCATTTGTTACAGGTGTAAATAACTTAGTATCTTCACCACCAAAACTCTGTAATCCAAACATTACTTGGAAGATAGGATGCCTACTTTGATCTTGTTCTACATTAAGCTCAGCCACCAACTTCTCAAATGGTAAATCTTGATGTGATTGCGTTTCTATAAGATTACTATGTACTTCCTTAAGCAAATCTATAATAGTAGAGTTTGTATCTAGCTGTTCTCTTAATGCTAATGAGTTAACAAAAAATCCTATTAATTCTTGTGTTTGTCTATGATGTCTATTCGCTATAGGTGTCCCTATAATTATATCTTCTTGACCTGTGTATTTATGTAATAACACATAAAATACACTTAGCATTAGTGAATATAAAGATGTATTATTCTCTTTCGCTATATCTCTTAGTTTATTTGATATACTTTCATCTATCTCAAATGATAAACTATCACCTCTATAATCTATCTTAGCTGGTCTTGGATAGTCTATAGGCATATTAAGTGTCTCATACCCTAATAGCCTATCCTTCCAATAATTTAACTGCTTATTAAGTTCTTCTCCCTGCAAATACTCTCTTTGCCATACTGCAAAGTCTTTATATTGAATACTTAATTCTGGTAAGTGAATTGGAGTATTATTAGCATAATGATCATAATAAGCTTTTAATTCTTTAAGCAATATATCAGTAGACCAACCATCACTTGCTATATGATGCACATTGATAAGTAGTTTAGTATCATTCTCTTCTGTATATATAGATACCCTTAGCGGATAATCATTAACTAAATCAAATGGTGTATTAATATCCCTTTCTATTTGTTGATATATATTTGTATCTTGATAGCTATATTCTTTAATCAACAATTCATCAGT
>NZ_DS999317.1 GCF_000156715.1 Francisella philomiragia subsp. philomiragia ATCC 25015
GCTTTTGAATTAGGAAACACTTTACCTATATTATGTTTAACATCCTTATTTACTTTTGATGCCGTAATTTCTCCAAGCTCTGTCGGTCCATAATAATCATATACTTGAATACTTTTTGTTAAATTTGATATTAATGATGTTGTTACAGCTTCTCCACTAAAATAAATTTTACTAACATTATTAAATTTTATCTCTTTACTAAGTAGTTCATATTGAGATGGAACAACATGTAAACTGTTCACACATCCAAGTAACCTACTAATCTCATCTAGATCAAAGTGCTTTCTAGATATATATATTTTCGCTCCAAATACTAAATGTGTAAATATATCTGAAACTGAAACATCAAATATATAATTTGTCTTAAATAAGTAAATATCTTTTTCTGTAATATCACTAAAATCAGACATATAAATAATACGAGTAGATAAACTATAATGATCAAGCATCACCCCCTTAGGTAATCCTGTGGTACCACTTGTATATATAACATAAGCAAGATCTTCCGCTCTGCTATATTTTATTAAGTTTGTTACTTCTTCTTTGTCATATACTGTTTGACTATCTTGCTCATCTATTGATACAAGATCTATATCAGTTATATCTTTCAGCCTTTGTTTAATATGACTTTGTGTAATAATTAACTTAGCTTCTGTATCAGATAGTATATGTTTAAATCTCTCTTGTGGATATTCAGGATCCATCGGCACATAA
>NZ_DS999316.1:0-109907 GCF_000156715.1 Francisella philomiragia subsp. philomiragia ATCC 25015
TATTAACTAATTACCATGCTTAACTACCTTATTACTATACATTTCAAAAGAATCATCATCAACCTTAGTTTGTTGCTTATTGATTAATGATTGTGTTTCTAGCTCTACATTAGTTAATTCTTTAGATATCGATTGTAGTATCTGCTTGTTAGATGCTTCTACATTAATGGTAGGTGATGCATATGAATAAGTGGAATATGCTATTAGTAATGTATAGACTAACTTCTTTTGTTTCATATTCTACGCTCCTTATATACTCTTTTTCAAAAGTATCGGCTAAGTATGATTGTTAATTATATATTATTTAATTAGCAAAGGAATATTGTTGATAGAATGCTATGTTATTTCGAGGATTTTGCTAGAGTTTATTAAAATTATTTAGGGAACTTAATTTATGCAAGAATATATTTAGTTGGATTATCTGGACATTCATGTATACCACATTCAATAAATGTTGAAGCGATGTTAGTAAAAATAGCAATTATAAAAATAACAAATACAATATGACTTAATTTACGAATTTTATTATTTTTTGCATCAGCTATCTCATTAGCATCCTTATTGATTTTATATTGATTAGGATAAGACATAACTATAGAAATATATATTATTGCAATCATGCATATTACAAATACCCAAGTATACATATGTAGGCCAAAGACTGTAGAACCAAATCCAACAGGATCTGAAACATGAAGTGCAATTTGTCTTAGGGAAATAAAAGATGTCAACACAGCAGCTAATAACGATAGTGCATAATGACTAGGTCTAATGTGATAGTGCATATTTAATAGAAACCCAAATCCTATTGCTAATAGTCCTAATCTTTGTAAAAGACATAATGGACAAGGTATTTCTCCCATTACAAATTGAAAATAGAATGCTGAAATAATTGTGACTGTTATACCCGCAAGCTCTATAGCACTTAGAAGTTTTATTAAGTCTTCTCTAAAATATTTTTTCATTTACTACTCCTTATCTAACTATAGGTAAATTGATAAGTGATCACTTGCATGATGAAGAAATACTAGTGATGTTACGATTAGAAAAAGACAAAACGTTATAATTCCCCAGCGTCTACTTGACCAAGCGGACATAACCGAAATGAAAAGCAGTATAAAACTTATTAATATACCTGGCATACCGATACTCCTTTAAATTGATAGATCAGATTAATAATAACAGTAATTTAATATATTTTCATATCTTTTTAAATTCAGTTGAAATCATATTTCATACCGCTATCTAAAATCATAATCAAGATATTGTAGTTTTTATCTTTGGGCAATTTTTCAATTAGTTTTTTAGCTATAAAATAATTTGCACCGCTACTATGTCCAGCGTAAATACCTTGCTCAATTGCTAACTCATCACATCCTTGCATAGCTTGGTTATCTGTAAATTGAATTACTTCATCTATATATGATAAATCCATAGATTTACAAAATACTGGATTTCCAGGACCTTCAACTTTATAGCTATGGATATTTTGTTGTATTGGTTTACCATGATAAAAAATATCATAATAAACAGAGCCTTTAGGATCAGGCATAATAACTTTAGTTTCTGGGTATATCTCTTTTATTTTTTTAGCACAACCTGTGATAGTTCCACCAGAGCCACCAACTGTTATAAAATAGTCAACTTTTAGAGAATGAGTTAAAAAGTAATTAACTATCTCTTGACCAGTGGTTTTGTAATGACACTCTGTATTCAGTATGTTATCGTATTGATTAATTAATATGCCATTCAAACTTTTTGCTAATTCTTTAGCTTTATTGACATAAAAACCAGCATCTGTATGATCAGCTGTATTTTTGCAAACGGTTAGGTTTGCTCCAAAACTTTTGACCATATCTCTTTTGATTTTTCCAGTTTTTTCTGGGCATGTAATATATACAGGATGATTATACAATTTTCCAATTGCAGCTAGAGAAGTTCCCATATTGCCAGAACTTGCTTCAACAATAGCTTGTTTAGGATTTATTTTTTTATTTTTGATTAAATTATCTAATATATATTTTGCAACTCGATCTTTTATACTTCCTGTAGGGTTAAGCCATTCGCATTTAGCGTATATGTTATGATTATTATTAGTTTTTAGTTTAATAATAGGAGTCTTACCTATTAGAGATATCATGATATTTTTGGGTATGTTTTAAATTAGACAATTTTAACAAAATGTTTGCTGTAGAACTGTTTTATTAGTTATGATGTGTGTAGTAGTGAGTTGCTTTTTGGACATTATCTGATTGAGTTAACAGTGTGTGATAGCGTTTAACCCCAATAGAATATGATCTTAATTTTGTTGGATTTGCATTAACAATAGATGTAGTACCAACTAAAATCAAAACTAATATGAGTATTTTTTTCATTATTTATTCCTCGTTTTTTACTATATATTCTATTTATTTCTAGTATATATCTGGTAGTAACAATAAGTCTTTACCAAAATTTACATACCAGCTATGCATAAACGAAATATAAAGGTAAATTAGATATTATTGTTAGATAAATTGATATTTAGATGAATTTTTATTTACTTTTGAGGTTCTAGTTTGCTAGTTACATCACCGGTTAAAGTTTTATCCATAACTGACACGCTTCTAATTGGTTGTCCTTCTTTTAAATTAGCTTCGTTTAAGTCTACATAAATTCTATTCCCTACAAGAGTATCCGATATGTAAAGTTTTTTATCTTTCATAGATATTACACTTTTCCATTGTGTCGGCCATTTGTCTTGAATATCAGAAGCTGTAAAATCAACTTCTTTATATCCTTTTACAAAAGGTACCGATACAGAATCAGCCGCGGCGAACATGTAATTAACAGCATCGTTAGCAGTATTTGCACTAGCTATATTTTCACTAATAAAGTTTGCTCTTATAAATCTATTTTCTGATTTGGCACCTCCCGGAATCATATCTATATTATATAAATCAGTTTTTTTGATATCTTTTAGTTTTTTTACCTGTTCATCATAACTTGGCTCATTTGTCATAGCTTTAGTATGTCTATGAATTTTTAACTTACCATCCACATATTCAATCATTGCACTATCTCCACTAGCATCTTCTATTGAGTAATGTATAGGTAAATTTCCTTTTTTGCCTTTAAGTTCAATCTGAGGAGTATAAATTTGATAGTTATTTAAGTTGTCAATAACTTCTTGTACGGATGCGTAATTGCCAAGTACATATCTTACCCATACTAGTCCGTTGACTCCCTTTATGCTAGTGTCTCTTTCTGGTTGTTGCATTGTTCCAAAATATAATAAGTGGACGGCTAATCCTTTTTCATTAATACCTTCAGCAGTCAAATTCTCTAGATTAGTTTCATCAACAGAAACATAGCCGTATTTGTCAGTCCAATCAAGAGAATTTTTTTCAAGAGCACCATTTTCTTTAGTACCTCTTGGGTATACTGTTAAATTTGGTTTTAGATCTATAAATACATCCATGGTTCTAGTAGAGTATTTACCTATATTTCCACCGAAATTATGATTAAGTTCAGAACACGCCATAGCAGGCACTGAAGTAGCTAATACTGTACTAGTTAGTAGAATGTTTGATAATATTTTTTTCATTTTTTACTCTCCTATTGATTATTTTAAAAAGCTAAAGTTAATTTGTTAACTTACACAGCTATTATATTTGTAGTAGTATTAATATGTCTGTAGCAAATAATGCATAAGAGCTATGCATAAATGAGGGTAATGATGAATTTTGATGATATTTTTATTTTTATAAAGCTTATTGATATAGGTACTTTTACAGAGTTAGCAAAGCATTTAAATGTTTCGCAAAGTACTGTTTCTCGTAGAATTCAAAACTTAGAAGAGTCTGTGAATATGAAACTAATAAAGCGGAACTCAAGAGGCCTAATAGAAATGACGGAGGATGGAGAGTCATTTTATATGAGCTTTAAAGATATTGAGAAACAGGCTAATACGACACTCCAGCAGATAGTGAATAAATCAAAAGAAATTAGTGGTACTTTAAAGGTAGGTATACCAAAACTTTTTCTAGATAATATACTTGCTGATAAGCTAGGTATTTTTTATGCGCGTTATCCTAATGTTAAATTAGTATTTAGTTATACGGCGGGAATTGTAGATTTGGTTAAAGATGATATTGATATAGCAATAACTATAAAAAAGCCTATAACTAGCAGTTGTACTATAAAAACTCTCGTAAGAGCAAAAAATAAACTATATGCTAGTCAAGATTATATTCAAACATATGGACAGCCAAGTTTACTAGAAGATCTTGAAAGTCATGATATAGTTGGATTTTTGCATAATGATAAATTTCAGACCACATTGATAGCTTTCTCTGAGAAAGATGATTCTAAAAATGAGGTTAGTATTAATCCGAATATGTTTCTTAATAACTCTATATGTGATATTAATATAGCGACTAAATGTAATAAGATTATTAACACCTTAGATATTTTTGCTAATAGTAAACTAAATGTATTACCAGTACTTGATGATTATTATTTTGGTAGAACTGATTTTTATTTGGTAAGAGCAACAGGAGTTAGAAATAATTTAGAACAAGAGTTTGTTAAATTTATTGATGTATGTTTACAGGAATATTAGATGAAGAAGATATTAATAACTTTTATTATGCTAGCTACTAGTATTAATCTATATGCGATTGTAGCTGGTAATTCGCTCAATGTAACGAGTAGTAGAGTTAAGACGGTCACAATTAATAAACATATTGATAAACCTATTACTAGTGATCAGTTTGAAGATGGTATTACTATGGCTAAGAATAAATAGTATGCGATAAAAAAGTTTATTTGCCAATACAGAAACTTGAGAAGATTTCTCCTAATAAATCATCAGAACTAAATTCTCCTGTAATAGAGTTAAGATGTTCTTGCACTATTAATAACTCTTCAGCTAAGAGTTCACCATTGCCAAGCTCTAATTGCTCCTTAGCAAGCTTGATATGATCAAATGCATTATCTATTGCGGTGACATGTCTTTCACGAGCTGTATAAATACTCTCATTCTGAGTAGTATATCCAACTTTAGCAAGTATGTGATCTTTTAGCTTATCGATACCAATATTACTTTCAGCTGATATGTAGATATGATTATTATGATTTAGAGGTACTTCTTTAAGAAGATCTATTTTATTATGGACATAAGTAATATCTATATCCTTAGGTATTTGATGGTAAAATTCAGGAATTATATCTTTTATATCACTAAATTTAACCTGACTATTTGTATAATCATCAGTTACAAATAATATTTGATCTGCCTCTTGAATTTTTTTGATAGCTCTTTTGATACCTTCGCTTTCGATAATATCATCACTACTACGTAATCCAGCAGTATCGATAATATGCATAGGAACACCATTTATTTGGATATGCTCTTTAACGATATCACGAGTTGTGCCTGCTATGGATGTTACAATTGCAGACTCTTTACCAGCTAGGGCATTTAAAAGACTGGATTTACCAGCATTGGGTTTACCCACTAGTATTAGTGTTATACCTTCAACAAGAATTGCTCCTTGTTTACAGCTATTTTTGACATCGAGAATTGTTTTATATATATCTTGTAAGCTATTGTGGATTTTTTGATCTTCTAAGAAGTTAATTTCTTCTTCTGGAAAATCAATAGATGCTTCTACGTACATTCGTAGATAGATAAGTTTTTCTAGAAGATTATTAATCTCTTTAGAAAAATCTCCCTGAAGAGATTTTGCTGCTGATTTTGCTGCTGTTTCTGAAGATGCATTAATAATATCTGCTACAGCTTCAGCTTGGGTTAAATCAAGCTTACTGTTAAGAAAGGCTCTTTCAGTAAATTCTCCTGCATTGGCCATTCTAGCTCCATATTCTAAGGTAGCTTTAATTATTAAATTAAGTATAAAAGGATTACCATGTGCCTGTATTTCAACGACATCTTCACCTGTATATGAGTTAGGGGAGTTAAAGAATATTACAATACCATGATCTATAATTTCATTAGTGTTATAAATATTGCAAAATGTTGCATACCTGGGTATGAGCCGTTTTTTTGTGAGCTTTTCTGCTATTGATAAAGCATCACTACCTGATATACGTACGATACCTATACCACCATTACCTTGAGGAGTTGCAACTGCAACTATAGTGTCTTTTGTGTACATATTTATTTTAATTTGTGATTTGAATTATTATCGTTATCTTCTTCTTGATCTATTACTCGACCCTTCTTGCTAGTATATTGTCTAAAGAAATCAGGGTTTTCTTTGATTATTTTTCTACGCACAAAAAATGAAAAAATCATCAAGAAAATAATCAGAAAAACAAATAAAGGTGCAAAAATAATAAACGATATAACCGTGATTGCAATAAGACTGAAAGAGGCTAAAATTTGTTTTACATTATTGTTCATTGCTTTGCTTTATAGTATTTAGCTTGTATAATATGAATATAAGTATATCACTTAGGTGGTTATTAAAATAGGGCTCTACAAAATTCTGTGGGCGTGGTATTCAAAATCCGGAGGTTTATATGAATATTCAAATTACTGGTAGACATGTTGAAGTTACTGATGCAATTAAAAATTATGTAAATGAGAAGATTGGTAAGGTAGGGCATTATTTTGACAATATTACTTCAACAAAAGTGATTTTAGATGTTGAAAAAGATCATCAAGTTGCAGAAGCTATAGTTACAGTTCCTGGTAGCGAATTCGTTGCAAAAGCTGAAGATAAAGATTTATATGCAGCTATTGACATGCTTGAAGATAAATTAGCTCGTCAAATTAAGAAGCATAAAAACAAATTAAGAGATAACCACGCTACTGGTCATTCTGAATAAATATTCTATTTAAAATCTTTCCATCTAGTTCATGAATTTAAAAGCTCTAATAAATAAAAAAGATATCGTTCTAAATCTCAATATTGAGTCAAAAAAACGCTTAATTGAGTTTTTTGCAAATAGGATATCTGATTACCCAGATATAGATGAGGATCTCGTATTAAAGAATATTTATAAAAGAGAAAGAATAGGTAATACATATATAGGTAAAAATATTTATATACCTCATTGTCGAGTTGAGAATCTTATAACTACTAGATTAATAATAGTTACGTTAAAAAATAGTTATTATGATGACTCGATAGATGATGATATAAAAATAGCAGTTGGTGTTTTTTTCCCTGATAAAATATCTGCTATTCATATGGAACTTTTAAAGCAATTAGCACTATATTTGAAAGAAGATCGTACGCAACAATATTTCCAACAAGCTGAAAGTTCTGAGGATTTATATAATTTAATTATTAATACTAACAATGAATAATTTATTTGATAATATACGCATAGTTCTAGTTGAGCCATCTCATAGTGGCAATGTAGGTTCTACTGCTAGAGCAATGCTGAATATGGGATTAACAAATTTGTGGCTAGTCAATCCTAAAAAAGGCATAGATGACGAAGCCATAGCGTTATCATGTCATGCTACAGAAGTTGTGAAAAATGCTAGGATTGTGCCTAATCTTCAAGAAGCGCTTGACGATATAGATTATGTAGTAGGGACTAGTGCAAGAGTGCGTAGAGTATCTCTGCCTATAGAGCCTATATCTAAAGTTGCTACAAACATACTTAATAAAATCCAAAAATCTGATGAAAAAATAGCAATATTATTTGGCAGAGAAAGAACGGGGCTATTAAATGAAGAGCTTTTGATGAGTAATGTGCATGCGTATATTCCGTCAAATGAAGGATATACATCTCTTAATCTAGCCCAAGCTGTACAACTAGTGGCTTATGAGATTTATAAGCAAACTGTAGAGATTAGTGACTTAAAAGAAGTTCCTGAATATACTCATTTGCATAAAAAAGCTTCTGTCAAAGAGCTACAGGGGTTATATCAACATTTTGAAGATAGTATGCTTCAATCTGGATTTTTGGATAAAGATAAACCTGGTCATGTAATGGATAAAATGCGTAGACTTTTTCAAAGATCTGAATTAGAGAGTCAAGAGGTTAATATATTGAGAGGCTTTTTGACATCATTAGATAATAAGGGTAAGTTAAAATGATTATCCTTGGTATAGATGAAGCAGGGCGTGGACCATTATCAGGACCTGTAGTTGCTGCTGGAGTAATACTAGATCCTGAAAAAACTATTGATGGTCTTTCAGACTCTAAAAAATTAACAGAAAAAAAACGTCAATCACTATATGAAGTAATAACTGCTCATGCAAAAGCATATACAATAGTTGAAGTTTCACCTCAGCAAATTGATCAATTAAATATCCTTCAAGCAACGCTCAAAGCGATGAATCAAGTTGCAGATAATTTAAAGGGACAATTTGATAAAGTGCTGGTTGATGGTAATAAATTACCAAACTGGGATTATAATTCAGAAGCTATTGTGAAAGGTGATTCAAAAGTTCAAGAAATATCTGCAGCTTCGATATTAGCAAAAGTACACAGAGATAATATTTGTCTTGAGCATGATAGATTATTTCCACAATATGGTTTTGCCAAGCATAAAGGTTATCCGACAAAAGAACATCTTGAAAATATAAGAAAATATGGTGTATTAAATATCCATAGAAAAAGCTATAAACCAATTCAACTATTGTTATAAATGAATAACTCTGAAAACTACTACACAGCAGGAAAGAGTTTAGGACTTTTTGCACTTACAGCTACTCTTGTAATGACAGAGCTAAATATATCAACTCTGATAGGTTTCTCGAGCTTAGGATATTTATATGGATTCTCAGCACTATCTCTAGGAATTGTGTTTTTAGTTGGATTATTATTTTATTCTTTTAGTGTCGCTAAAAAGTGGAAAAACTTTGATGCAATTAGTGTGTCTGAATTTTTTTCTCAACGTTATAATCCAGTATTTGGATTAGTAGTAGCATTATGTTTATTAACTGCGATGGCAGGGTTTGGAGCTAACTTTATATACTCTACTACAATTTATCTACAAGAGATTTTTCCTTCTTATAATCATTGGTTAATAAGTGGGGTGGCATGTAGTTTAATGTTATTATTTACCATAAGAGACGGACTACTAGTGATAGTGAAAATAGATAAGTTGAGCTTTTTATTATCTATAGTTCTATTTATATATTTAGGGTATTTAGCATATAATGCTGATGCTTCTGCACTTGGATATATTAATAATGCACAAATACCAACCTTACCAGTTTCTTTTTCTATATCTCTAGCAATTCTTACAGCATTTACTTACATACTTTCACCATGGTATGGACAAAAAATATTTGCTGCCAAATCTAAGAAAGTGGCTTTTTATGCTGTCCTGATTACATCATTTATTGTGAGTTTGATTTATCTGATAGCTGTCTATACTACGGCTAAATATGCAGGAGTGATTAGCTCCATCAATCCTGATGAAGCATTTGTGTATACTGTGCGAAATCTCTTCAGTAGACCTATGTTAGTTATATTTTATCTTATGATGTTTATGATAGCTTTGACAACTATAGCAGCATTATGGAATACTATGGCCTCGATGTGTTCTGTACATTTTCAAGATAATAAAAGCGAGCAGAAAAATATCATTACAGTAATGATTATTGCAATTTTTAGCTACATACTTGCTAATACTTTTATAGACCAAGTTCTTGATAAAATGTTACTCTTTAATATTCCTATTGCTGCCTTAGCATTTAGTTTGCTATATGGGTTTTATGGTAGTAAGACTAATTTATTAGGAGCTATTCTAAGTACTGTAATGGGTGTGATAAGTGCTTTATGTTGCTATTTGATTTTTAATCAAGATGATTTTGTTTTCTATTGGGCAAGTGTGTGTATACCTTTAAGTTTTATGATTGGGTATTTGCCTGTAGTGTTAGGATATTTTAAAAAATTATAGTCTATTGTTTCTAGGTTTCTTAAGTAATATGAATTCAGCAAATATTCCAAGACCTATGCCAATTAGCGTGTCGAAAATTCGTGCTATAGTAAACCTGATTACCGTCATATCTGATTTGAGAAAATAAAATACTGCAATTAACCAAATCGTTGCAAAAACAATACCAAGTCCATAATTATGATTAATCATAAAATATGTAAGAAAAATGAAGATAAAACAGGAGTATATTGCTAATGGATATTTATCAAAAATAAAGTGTGATAATACAATACTTATAACGGCACCAATAAGAGTGCCAATTAATCGATGCAGAGATGTTTTTATAGATATTACATAATTTCCTGTAGATACTATAACTATAGAATAGCAAATCCAAGCTGGATTAGTTATATGTATAAATCTAGCAGTTATATAAACAGAGACTATAAGGATGGTAATGATAATAGCTTGTTTAAAAACAAATGAGTCATTATTAATAGTCGGAGTTTTGATATCAACACTTGGCATAATTATTGTAAATAATGAAGTTGATATGTAGCCCATTAATAATCCAGTTAGACAGTAATTAAGAGAAGGTAATAGAGTATTCTCAGATAGAATTGGATCAAGATAGAAAAAAAGTAGTACATATACTATCAAGAATATAATTAAAATACGCCCGCCATTGAAATATCGTTGTGAACATAGACAATAAAAAACTAAAATTCCACGAGCTAGTTCTTGCAATATTGGCGAACTTATCAAACTGACAAAAGATGCTAGAAGCATCATTATTAGAACTAGACTTGTATTTGTGGTTAGGCTTTTGATTTGTTCAAGCTTAGTATTTCCAAAGCGATAAAAAGGTAGAAATATCCCAAAAACAAAAGCCCAAATCATAGGTAGCATTTGATGATTGTAAAAGTAGGATGCGCTTAAGCTAGAAAAAAATACAGAAGCTGTAATCGTCGAAGCAAAAATATAATTATTTTTATCTGTGAAAATATTTTTTGTCATATAAATTAAATTTTGATGGCTGCAATTTTTTCTATGAAGTTAGTTATATCAGCTCTAATTCCAGATACTCCGATAATTTTATCCTTATCATAGATAGGTTGTCTTAATATAAAATATGCTCTTGTAACGCCTTTTTTATCAGTAAAAATATCAATAGGATTAATCTCTTTACCAGCAATTATATCTTGATCTTTTTTTCGATATATAGCCCCAATTTCAGCCCCAAAAATTTTTGAGTCATCGAATCCTATAAAATCTTCTGGAGTTAAATCTGCTAATGCTGCTGCTTGATGATTTATATAGATATATTTGCCATCAATATCTTTTATAAAAAAAGGTGATTTTTGTTGCATGATAGCTTTGTCAAGTAAGATTTGTTTTTGATTTAATGTGATCATATTTCAAGACTAGTTAGATAATTACGGATGAGATGTTATCATTAGTTGAAATATAACGCAATGCTTCATATAATTGTAAGTAAAAAATATATATTTTTTATGTTACTAGATAAATTTACAAATTTAAGTCAACAATGGAGAAGAATTAATGCCTTATGGTATAAAATATTCATGAACTATTTGGAGCAAAAAAATTTTACCTACACAGAGTCTATTGTTTTACTAGCTACTTTATCACTTAATAAACCTTCAAAGTCGGATATTTCTAACTATATGAGATGTGAGCCTCAGAGTATTACTAGAGCGATTAATAGCCTGCTATCTAAAAAGTTACTGAAGCGATATGTTGATACAAAAGATAAAAGAGTTGTGCGTTTTGAATTAACAGAACTAGGAAAAGAGTTTTCAGTTAAGACTCAAGATTTTATAAACATAAATTGGCAAAAGTCTTTGGGACATATCGATAATAAAGATTTAAATATCTTTACTAAGCAACTAGATGAGATGATTATTAATCTAGAAAGTTTAACAAATGTTCATAAAACCGAAAAAGAATCTAATTAATCAAAAAAAGGTAATATAAAATGGCTAAGATTATATTAAAAAATGCAAATGTTTTTAATGGTAAAGATAATCAAATTAATCACTATAATTATGTTTATGTAGAAGGTAGTAAGATTTTATCATTAACTGATAATGAAATTTCTAATTTTAGTGCTGAGATAATTATAGATTTAAAAGATAGGTTTTTGATGCCTGGGCTTATAGATGCTCATGTGCATTTATCTTCAGCAGCATCAGTGGATCTAGCAAATGATAATATATCAAGTGATTTCATGGCTATAGAGTCACTACAAGCAGCAGAAGAGTCATTGCTGAGAGGATTTACGACATTACGAGATGCTGGCGGAGCTGGTTATGGAATAGCTCAGGCTTTTGAAAAAAGAAAAGCAACAACACCAAGATTGTTTTATAGTGGTAAGGCTCTAAGTGCTACAGGTGGTCATGGAGATTTTAGAGGAACTACTGAATCAAAAATTTGTTCTTGTCAAGTCAGTGGTTCAAATATTTCTACAATATGTGATGGTGTGCCAGAGGTACTAAAAGCCACAAGAGAGCAGCTAAGAGAGGGTGCTACCCAGATTAAAATTATGGCAGCTGGAGGTATTGCATCCCCAGCAGATAAAATTACTAACTTACAATTTTCTGATGATGAAATACTAGCAATTGTTGATGAAGCTAAACGTAATGGAACTTATGTCATGGCACATGCTTATACTCCAGAAGCTTTAATACGCTGCGTTAAATTAGGTGTAAGATCTTTAGAGCATGCGAATCTCCTTGATGAAAAGGCAGCAAAAATAATTGCTGCAAATAATGCTTTCATTGTACCTACGTTAGCAATTTATGAAGCATTTTATCTTCATGGTAAAGAGTTTAATACCCCAGATCATATCTTAGAGAAGTTAGGTGGAGTTCGATCAAATAGTCTTGAGGCTATTAAAATTGCGCATGATTATAGTATTAATGTTGGTTTTGGTACAGATCTATTGGGAGGTCTAATGAGGTATCAAAATACTGAGTTTAAGATTAGATCTCAAGTTGAAACACCATTCCAAACTCTATACTCAGCTACCTGTAAAAATGCAGAGTTATTAAATATGGTAGATAAACTAGGCATAATAAAATCAGGTGCCTTTGCTGACATCATTGTATTTGAAGGAAACCCTCTAGAGGATATAGGTTTATTGGTAAATCCTGATGAGAGCATAAAACTAATAATTAAAGATGGCTATATTGTTTTAGATAAATTGACTACATAAAGTTTCTAGATAAGATAGGAAGAATTTCTAGAGAATTAATCTAATGAAAGAACATTATCTGAATTTGTTTCGCCTAATTTCTTAGGGTTAACAGCCTCATCATCTTCACCTTCATTAATATTAATTCCATAGCCGAATTCACGAGCATACATTCCTTGTTCAGTTTCTTTAGAGAAGACCTCTAAAACTGATTCTATAGGAATATTAATGGACATTGGTTCACCATCAAAAGTAGCATCGAAGCTAATATGGTTATCATCAATCTCTAAGTTTTGTATAGCTTGAGGAGATAGGTCTAGTAGTATTTTATTATCTTCATCAATATAGTTGTTAGGTACGACTACACCTTCATACTCCGTATCAACTAAAATATATGGTGTAAATCCGTGATCAACTAGCCAGTTGTATGTAGCTTTAACTACATATGCTCTAAGCATAGCCATATCAAGCTCCTTGTGCTTTAATCGTTTTTATAAAATTAGCTTCACTTAATAGCTCTTTAATTTCTTTGATAATATTTTTATCTTTTGTAGGAATTGAAATCTTAAGCTTAATAAAGTAATAAAAAACAAAAGTTATAATAAGAGTTAAAACATTAATGTTTTGTGCATCAGGATTGCTTTCAGCATTTATCTCTCTTTCACTAACGATTGTTTTATAAGTGCTAATAATATCTTTTTGCATTTTCACTTTTATCTCAGATGCTTCTTCTTCTGTCAAATTTGAGTCTTGCAATTTTATGATATTTTGTAGAAATGTTTTATTAACATATTCTAGTAATATTCTTGCATTAGCTCTTTGCTTGGGAAAAACAGGAAACATTGGAGGAAAAGGATACAAATCTTCTATAGCTTCTATAATAACACTTAGTCTGTATACAGCAAAATCATCAGTGCTAAGCGTAGGGATATTGCCATTAGGTGTTATTATATTTAGTTCTTCTAGGTGTTTTGAGTTTTCCTCTTTAGAAACATCTATAATCTTCGCATTAGCTCCTTTGATAAGAAGAATCATGCGAACTATGTCGCTATAGATATCATCCTTTTTTGTATATAATAACAAGATTTTATCCTCCTAGTGATAAAAAAATAAAAAGAATAATAGAAAGGTATATAACGTATATTAACGTTTAGAGAACTGTCTTCTTCTACGAGCTTTTCTAAGACCAAACTTCTTACGCTCAACTTTACGTGAATCACGAGTTACAAAACCTGCTTCACGAAGAGCTGGTTTTAAATCTTCATCAAACTCAATAAGAGCTCTAGTAACACCTAAACGGATAGCACCTGCTTGACCTGTAGTACCACCACCTTTTACTGTTACTTTGAAGTCAAAGTTTTCAGTGTTGTTAGTTAATTCTAAAGGCTGCTTAACAACCATGCAGTCTGTTTCACGACATAAATACTGCTCTAATGGAAGACCATTAACAATAAATTGACCAGTACCTTTTTTCATAAATACACGAGCTACAGAGCTTTTACGACGACCTGTACCATAATTATATTCTGACATTTTTACCATCCTTTATTAAATATTGTGAGCTTGAGGTTGTTGAGCTGTATGTGGGTGATTTTCACCAGCATAAACTTTTAACTTTTTGTACATTGCACGCCCTAGAGGAGATCTAGGAAGCATACCTTTAACAGCTTTTTCAATAGCTCTTTCTGGATGAGTTGCAATTAGCTTCTCAAAAGAGATTGATTTGATACCGCCAATATATCCAGTGTGGTGGTGGTAAATTTTGCCTTTTCTTTTGTTACCAGTTACAGCTACTTTTTCTGCATTGATGATAACAACATAATCACCAGTGTCCATAGAAGGAGTATATTCTGGTTTGTTTTTACCTCTTAGGATCATTGCTACTTCACTAGCTAGACGACCTAAAGTTTTATCTGTAGCATCAATCAAAAGCCATTGTCTTTTGATATCTGATGGTTTTGCAGTAAACGTTTTCATCTTTTTTCCTTTAAATTATTGTTGTCAATTACTCAGTTTTTGCAAAAAATTCTTAATCATGCAAACTGACGCAGTTCGCCGTACTTTAAAAATTTAAGCAGCTTATATGATACAATTTTCATTCTAAATAATCAAATTATTAGAGGTATTATTTTGAATAATTTTACTAGCCTCTTTATTTGATCTTCTAATACAATTCTCTATAGCTAATCTATCAAAAAAATTACCTGTGATATGCAAGTTAGATACTTGAGAAAGCTCTTTTTCTAAATCCTGTAGGAAAGTGCTGTGATTACGATGATAGCACGGTAATGTGTTTTGTTTTGTATATATATGAAGAATATCTTCGTCAGTGATATTCAGAAGTTTTATGATCTTAAGCGTTAACTCTTTTTGATGATCGTTAGTTTTACAATGAAATACCATAGCTCTATAGCTTGGATTATCAACAATATCACGAGACACAGCTGAGTAAAAGAACTGTTCTTTACCAATTAAGCCAGCAATATTTTTAATATGTTTCAAGGATTCTTTACTTGCAACAATTCCTATACTTGTCAGGTTTGACATGACAGGTCTATATTGATGTTTTGCTATATTTGGTAGTATATTTTCTAGCAAAGACTCCGTTACATTCCATGGCGTCGCAATGCATAAGTTATCACAGTGATAACTATTAGCACTGTCTGTTTTAACTATCCATGTATCTTGTTTTGAAATCTTGATAATTTTTTCTTTGATAATTTTTTGTTTTTGATTATTAAATAATTCAGATAAGCCATTTTTGAATGTAAAACTTCGAGGTAAAGAAGTATCTCTATCATATTTTTTAAATAGGTATTCCATTGGGAAGTTTTGGCTATTTTGAGATAATACAGCATCAAAACAAAACTTTAATGTTCGGTTGTAATTCTTTTTGCCAAATAGCTTTATTGCATATTCGCTAACAGTTTTATCTTCTTTTGAGATATTTCTATTCTTTAAGAAACTAACAGCAGCCGTAAAAGGATTTATATTAGTAAAAATACTTTGAATTTTGTTATTAGGTTGTACAAATAGGAATGGGACTTTTCTTCTTGATTGGATGTTTTGCTCGAGACAGTTGTTGCGGATATAGTCTATAGTTTCATTGTAAGAGTTATATATCGTATGTGCACCCATTTCAAACCAAAAATCTTTATATTTCTGGGAGTCTATACATCCTCCGATATTATTAGATTCAAATATACAGTGGTCTATATTCGCTTGAGATAGCTTTTGTGCTAGAGATATGCCAGAAATTCCAGCACCAATAATTATAGTATTAAAATGTTTAAAATTATTCATTTGGTAACAGAATCCATAGTTTACCTTGATTATTCATGTGGCCAGCGTTAAATTCAGCCTGTTGACCATGCCCCCAGAATACATCACCTCGTATAGGACCTCGAATGGCCCCTCCTGTATCTTGAGCTATCATTAATCTATCAAGTGGTTTAGTGTCATGATGATTATCTTCGTAGTAATCTGTTTCTAGCCAAAGAGGAACTCCATACAGATAGTATCTGTCATCAACTGCTAAAGAATAGCCAGGAGTTAGCTCAACATCTTGAGCGCCAACTGCATTTTTGCGATCTACATATCTAAAGAATACAAAAGAGGGATCATAATTTAGAACATCATCTATTTTGTCTTTATTTTTGTTTAACCAAGCTTTAATTGCTTGCATTGACATTTCATCTCTGGTCATATAGCCATTATCAAGTAGGTATCTTCCTATAGGTTTGTACTCATGTCCATTTTGACTATCATAACCAACTAAGATATCACCACTATCAGTTTCGATCCTTCCTGAGCCTTGTATTTGCAAGAATGTTCTATCAACTTTTGATTTAACCCATACCAATACATCTTTTTTTGTTAGTAGGTTACCATTTGATATTTCTGCACGCGTATAGTAAGGAACAAATTTACCATCATTGTATCTTCCAAAAGAAAAATTATCATCACCTCTTGGTTGTTTGATTAAGTCATTAGGAGTTCTATAAATAGGTACGGTATATTGTAGAGTTTTGACTAGACTACCCTTTATAGTGGGTTCGTAGTATCCCGTGAATATTCCAGTATCTTTATTCTTATATAGTATTTGGTAAGGAGTAAAGTTCTGCTCAAAAAAAGCCTTTGCTTGATCTTTTGTTTCTATTTTAGCAGCCATCACTTTATGGCAAATATTTATCCAATTTGTATATTCAGGTTTATTTTCATCAACTATTTTTGCACATGATTTTTTAAATGTATCAAAAGATATAAGTTGATCACTCGTATCCCAGTTATTAAGATCTTTGAAATCAGCTTTTTTGTAATCAACTTTATCTGAATATTTCTTTGATAAATAACGTTGAGCAGTTACATTTGTGCAGCTACTTATAAGAATTAAAAGTGCTATAAAGCTTATTTTTTTTAAATTCTTTTTTATTTTTCTAATATTCATATAAAAAAATGCCAATAATTTCTTGAAAATACAAAAATAATCACTATGTATAAAACATCTAACAAATTGTAGTACTAACAGGATCAAAATAAAAGGTTGTTTTATGGGTAAAGAAGAAAAAAATAATATAGAAGATAAGGCTTTAGACAATGAGCAAGAGATGGATCAAGAGTCTACCAGTAAAGCTGTAGAAGAATTATCTATAGAAGAGCAATTAGAAAGAGCAAGAGATACAATAAAAGAGTTAGAAGAAACATGTGACTCTTTTAAGGATGAAGCCCTAAGAGCTAGAGCTGAGATGGAAAATGTTCGTAAAAGAGCCGAAAGAGATGTCTCTAATGCACGCAAATTTGGTATAGAGAAGTTTGCTAAAGAGCTTTTGCCAGTAATTGATAGTATTGAGCAAGCATTAAAGCATGAAGTTAAGCTTGAAGAGGCTATAGCTATGAAAGAGGGTATAGAATTAACATCTAAGATGCTTGTTGATACGCTCAAAAAAAATGGTCTAGAAGAGCTAGATCCAAAGGGTGAGAAGTTTGACCCTAATCTACATGAGGCGATGGCTATGATACCTAATCCTGAATTTGAAGATAATACTATTTTTGATGTGTTTCAAAAAGGTTATATGCTAAATGGTCGTGTAGTTAGAGCAGCTAAGGTAGTTATAGTAAAAAATTAAAAAAAATACTTGAAAAGCTAATAGATATACCCATCTATAAGTCGAGATTGAAAAAAAGTTTAAAAAATAAAATTAAAATAATACAGGAGAATTTTCATGGGAAAAATTATAGGAATAGATTTAGGAACTACTAACTCTTGTCTTGCTATTATGGATGGTAAGACTGCTAAAGTTATTGAAAATGCTGAAGGACATAGAACAACTCCTTCAGTTGTGGCATATACTGATAATGGTGAAATATTAGTAGGTCAGGCAGCTAAAAGACAAGCTGTAACTAACCCTGATAATACATTCTTTGCTATCAAAAGATTGATTGGTCGTAAATACGATGATAAGGCTGTACAAGAAGATATTAAGAAGAAAGTACCTTATGCGGTAGTTAAAGCTGATAATGGTGACGCTTGGGTTGCTACTAAAGAAGGCAAAAAGATGGCTCCACCACAAGTTTCTGCAGAAGTTCTAAGAAAAATGAAGAAAACAGCAGAAGATTATCTAGGTGAACCAGTTACAGAAGCTGTAATTACAGTGCCAGCATACTTTAACGATAGTCAAAGACAAGCTACAAAAGATGCTGGTAAAATAGCAGGTCTTGAAGTAAAAAGAATTATTAACGAGCCTACAGCTGCTGCGCTAGCGTATGGTGTAGATTCTAAGAAAGGTGAGCAAACTGTAGCGGTATATGACCTAGGTGGTGGTACATTCGATATTTCAATTATTGAGATTGCTGATGTCGATGGTGATAACCAAATTGAAGTATTATCAACAAATGGTGATACTTTCTTGGGTGGTGAAGACTTTGACGTTGCCTTAATGAACTACTTAATTGATGAGTTTAAAAAAGAGCAAGGTATAGATCTTCACAATGATAAGCTTGCTTTACAAAGAGTAAGAGAAGCTGCTGAAAAAGCTAAGGTAGAATTATCTTCAGCTCAACAAACTGATGTTAACTTACCTTACATTACAGCAGATGCTACTGGACCTAAGCACTTAAATATTAAAGTAACTAGAGCTAAGTTTGAGTCTTTAGTTTCTGATCTTGTAATGAGATCTTTAGAGCCTTGTAAAAAAGCTCTTGAAGATGCTGGTTTAAGTAAATCTGATATAACAGAAGTACTACTGGTTGGTGGACAAACTCGTATGCCTCTAGTACAAGAGAAAGTAAAAGAGTTCTTTGGTAAAGAGCCACGTAAAGATGTAAACCCTGATGAGGCAGTTGCAGTTGGTGCTGCTATTCAAGGTGGTGTACTAGCTGGCGATGTAAAAGATGTACTTTTACTTGATGTAACTCCACTTTCTCTAGGTATTGAGACTATGGGTGGTGTTATGACTAAGCTTATTGAGAGAAATACGACTATTCCTACTAAGAAGTCGCAAGTATTCTCTACTGCTGAAGATAACCAACCTGCGGTAACTATACATGTACTTCAAGGTGAGCGTGAAATGGCTTCTGCAAACAAATCTTTAGGTAGATTTGACTTAGCAGATATTCCACCAGCACCACGTGGTATGCCACAGATTGAAGTAACTTTTGATATAGATGCAAATGGTATCTTAAATGTATCAGCTAAAGATAAAGCTACTGGTAAAGAGCAAAATATTGTGATTAAGTCTTCAAGTGGGTTATCTGAAGATGATATCGAAAAAATGGTACAAGATGCTGAAGCTAATGCTGAATCAGATAAAAAGTTCCATGAATTAGTATCTGCGAGAAATACAGCAGATAACCTAATCCATAGTTCTAGAAAGGCTATAGCTGAGTTAGGCGATAAAGTATCTGCAGAAGAGAAAGAGAAAGTAGAGGAAGCTTGTAAAGATTTAGAGTCAGTAGTAAAAGGTGATGATAAAGATGCTATTGATGCTAAGACTAAGGCTTTAGAAGAAGTTTTCTCACCAATCGCACAAAAAGCATATGCTGAACAAGCTCAAGCTGCTGGCGCTCAAGGTGGTGCACAAGCTGAAGAGCCAAAGAAAGATGATGATGTGGTAGATGCTGATTTTGAAGATGTTGAAGACAATAAAAAATAAATAAAATCTAAATAAGTCAACAAAGTGTGGTTTATCCACACTTTCCTTTTTGTTATAATAGTCTGTCCAAAATTTTTAGGTTAGGTAAAATGCAACAGAAATGCTATTATGAAATTTTAAATGTATCTAAAACAGCTTCGGGTGTTGAAATCAAAAGAGCTTACAGAAAGCTTGCTATGAAATACCATCCAGATCGCAATCCCGATGATAAAGAAGCAGAAATAAAATTCAAAGAGATCTCAGAAGCTTATGAAATACTAAGTGATGATGGTAAAAGATCTAGATATGATCAGTTTGGTCATGCTGGAGTTAATCAGCAAGGTGGCGCTGGGAGTGCTGGCGGCTTTGGAGGTTTTGAGGATATTTTTGACACATTCTTTGGCGGCGGGGCCTCACGTGGATCAAATAGATCTAGAGCATCTAGAGGTAGTGATCTAGAATATACTATCGATATTTCTTTAGAAGAGGCTTTTTTTGGCGTTGAAAAAGAGATAAATATACCAAGAATGGAATCTTGTGATAGTTGTGATGGTACAGGCTCTAAGTCAAAAACTAAAACTACATGTCATGCTTGTCATGGACAAGGAACAATTAGAAGACAGCAAGGTTTCTTTGCTTTTGAACAAACTTGCCCTGTATGTAATGGTACAGGTTCAAGTATTGCTGATCCTTGTGATGATTGCTATGGTAGTGGCAAAATTAAGAAACAAAAAACTATCAAAGTTAAGATACCAGAAGGTGTTGATAATGGTGATAGAATTAGGCTACAAGGCGAGGGTGATTCGGGCTCTAATGGAGCTATGAATGGTGACTTATATATCCAAATTCTGGTTAAAGAGCATAAAATCTTTGAAAGAAGAGATATGAACCTATATTGTGAAATGCCTATAAGTTTTACTAAGGCTTGCTTAGGTGGAGAGATAAAAGTTCCAACTCTTGATGGCGAGGTTGTGCTCAAAGTTGTACCAGAAACTCAGACTGGTAAAGTATTTCGCTTAAGAGAAAGAGGAATGAAGTCTCTTAGAGGGCAAAGAAGAGGGGATCTCCTTTGTAAAGTAGTCGTTGAAACTCCTATTAATCTAAACTCTGAACAGAAAGAACTATTAGAAAAGTTTGCAGATAGTTTAGGTGAAGATTATCAAAGTAAACATTCACCTAAGAGTAAAACTTGGTTTGATAATGTCAAAGATTATGCCAAGAAATTTTTTGAGTAAATATTTCTATTAGCTAAACAAATCTATTTCTACTATAGTGGCAGCCAATTATGAAAGTTAACTTGTTTTAGTCATCTACAGGTAATTAGCCAAAATCGATTGATTAAAAGATTTTAGAGAAAATTATTTGAAAATACTAAGCATGTACAATTTCTGTTGAAGCATAGTATGTAGTACCATCTGCAAGTACTTTAATTTCTAGGTTATATTTTTCGCCAGCTTTACCTTTACCATGATTTTTGCGACAATCAATTCTAACAATGTCCCAATCGCGTGCATCACCTATAAATATTTGATTTTTTCCTGGTTCATCGATTGTTTTGCTACCATAGTCAATGACACTACAGTTAGTTATTGCAGAACCTGAGATTATAACGTTGTAATAACTTTGATGTTCTATATTCGTTGGAAGGGTGCCTGATTTATTGAAGTTTATATCTTGGATATCTGGAGCTTTTTTGTCAATATAGAGCTCTGTCGTTTTATCATTACTACCAAAGTGGGTACAAGCAACAAGCGATATTAAAAAAGGAGATATTATAAATAGTTTTTTCATTATGATTTTAGGTTAATTCTTTTTAGTTATGATATATTAGATTTTTGATTATAGTCAAATATAATTTTGAGAGTTTTATTAAAAGTTTGGAGTAAAAGCCATAGATCTTTTGTGATGACTACGATTATGCCAAAAGTTTATTCTCTCAAGAGCTTTGGCTGAGACTTCTTTACCATCTAAAAAGTTATCAATTTCTTGATATGTGACACCCATTTCATCTTCATCAGTTTGACCTTGCCATAGACCAGCAGATGGAGCTTTATCTATAATATTTTGCGGCACTTTGAGATACTTGCCCATTTCAAAGACTTGTGATTTCTTTAGATTAACAAGGGGTAGTATATCTGCTGCACCATCGCCAAATTTTGTGAAATAACCCATATACCATTCGCAGGCATTATCTGTGCCTATTACAATTCTGTTATTTTGTTGAGCATAGGCATATAGATACATCATCCTAAGACGAGCTTGAGCATTACCTTTGATGACATGTTGGCGGTCATTTTGTGAGTTTGTAAAATTAAGAGTTGACTCTATAAATGTATCATAAGCAGGTTGTATTGGAACAATATGATGCTCTATATCAAGATTTTTAATGAGCTCTAGTCCATCTTTCATATCTTGATCTTGATTATTTTTTGATGGTAGTATTAGTGCTGTTGTAGGTAATCCAGTTTTAACCGCTAAAGATGCAGCTACTGCTGAATCTATGCCACCACTAATACCAATAACAAAACCTTCTGCAGGATAGTTTATACAAATTTTTTTTAACCATTCTATTAATTTTTTAGAATACTCTTCTGCAATAAAATTTTTTATTATTTTCATATTAGATTGCCTTTAACTAAGATTTTAATTTTGAGAGATTTTATCATAACAACAAATTATTACTAAGATAATCTGTCTAGGCTATTGAAAGATGACTACTTATCAAAAGCAGGATGATCGTAGTGAGGATCTATATAGTTATCAACATTATAGCCAGCACCTAGTGCTTGATATAGATTGACAATACTTATCAAAGATTTTAGCTTTGCTTGATTTGCCTGCATTTGTTGATAAAGAACATTAAGAGTAATACCTGTATACTGTGCTTTGCTAATAGCACCGGAACTATACTTTTTAGAAAATATACTTTCTTGCTTTTCTGTTGATTTCAGAGATATTGTTTGTTTTATATAATTTTTTTCATTTGCTGATCTTTCTGATAAGGTATCATCAACATCTTGAAAGACTTGTTGTAGTGTATTTATATAATCATAGTAAGCTTGGTAGAACTGTGCTTTTGCTTTGTCACTATCTGCAAGAATGCTCATATTAAATATTGGTACTGCAGCTACAGCTTGAGCAGCCCATGCCCAAGCATTCATTGTAGCAAGCTCTCCAAGAGCAAGGGTTGCGTTTCCAAAAGCGCCTGTCAAATCGATACTTGGGAAGAATTGAGATCGGGCTAAGCCTATATTTGCATTAGCAGTTTGTAGTTTATATTCAGCAATAGCTACATCAGGTCTATTCTCTAATACTTGAGAAGGCATATTTACAGGTACTTTAATATCAGCATTTATCTCATTAAGTGTTCTTGTTGTTACTATCTTGCCAGGATTTCTACCCATTAGTATTTTGAGAGTATTTTGGAAATGAACTATATCATTCTTGATCATAGCTACTTTTCCTTTTTGAGCTTCAAGCTGTTGTCTGATAACCTCTTCTAACATTGGAGATGTTGCTCCAAGTTTATGCTGATTTTCAGCATAATAGAAAAGTAACTGAAGTTGATTAACCATTTGAGTTTGTAACTTTAATTGTTCTTGAGCAGTAATTAGCGAGAAATATGCAGCACTAACCTGACTTATGATTGATAGTCTAGTAGTATTTTTAAGGTTGACCTGCATTTTTTTACTTAATCTAGAAATTTCCCCTAACTTAAATTGCCTAGCAATATTTATTGTATAACTAGGGATGATACCTACTAAAGAACCACTTGCAGTTTGGGTACCAACATTATTAAGTTGAGGTATGCTTGAATTTGAATTAATATCAAAAGCTTGAGCTACGAACCCACCACCTCCAACGCTTGCTGTAGGTAACCAACCATAGTTGGCTTTATTTATTTCAGCATTAGCTTGGAGGATATTTCCTATAGAGACTTGTAACTTATTGTTATCTTTTAATGCTGTGGTTATAAGGTTATTTAATACTGGATCGTGAAATTCTCTCCACCATGCAATCTTTGTAAGATTCCAGTTTTTCGTTATTCCAGTATTTTTATCTTGGCTATTCCAAAGAGCTGGTGTTTTAACTTCAGGTTTCTCATATTTTGGATCGAAAAAACTACAACTAGATATTAAGAATGTCGTTGTAATCAATACTGATGAAATAATTTTATTTTTAATCATAGTAGTCACCCTATAAAGTATCTACTTTTACTGTTGCACTGGCGCCAACCCTCAAAGGATACTTAGGGTCATTTTTTAGTACTATTTTCACTGGAAAGCGTTGTGTAACTTTAACCCAGTTACCAGTAGCATTTTCAGGTGGCAGCAGAGAAAATACCGAACCAGTTGCATAGCTAATACTATTTACTGTACCTGTATATGTATGGCTATACATATCTAGCTCAATTTTTACTGATTGTCCTGGTTTGATTCTATCAAGATCAGTTTCTTTAAAGTTGGCATCTATCCACCACGTTTTGTTATCAATGAAACCGAATAATGGTTGTCCAGTAGAAACGAGTTGCCCTTTATATATTTTTAGGTTTGAAACATAACCATCGTCAGGAGCAATAAGAGTTGTATAACTTAGATTTAGGCTAGCATTATCGTATCCGACTTTTGTAGCACCAACTTGAGCTTTTGCTATTTCAACTTGTACAAGAGCTTGTTTAAGAGATGAATATGCCTCATCCTTAGCTTTTTCTGCTTGTATTTTCTGATTTATGTATTTTTGAGCATCTTGTAGAGAGCCGGCATCTTCTTTATATAGTTTTATATATCTATCAGCCATGCTTGTAGCTGTATCAAGAGATGATTGAGCTTTAGTAAGATTAGATTTTGCAACACTTACTTGCTCTTGGGCTACAGCTAATTGGCCTTTAGCTTGAATAATTTTCGCATTTGCATTTGCAACTTGTAATTGATAGTCTTTAGGATCTATTTGTACTAGCTTATCACCTTTATGTACGTACTGGTTGTTTTGTACATAAACCTTTTCAATATAGCCACCAACTTTAGGTGATATGTTAATTACGTCAGCATTTACATATGCATTATCGGTATTCGGAAAAACTTTATTATATTTATAGTATCCATAGATACTAAGTGCTGTTAAAGTAATTATACCTAGTCCAATAGCTATCTTCTTAGTTGAAAATTTAGACTCTTTTTTCACATTTTGTTCTTGCTTTTCTTCTGGTATTTGAGTATTGAGTGTTTTTTCTTCTGACATCTTAAATTATTCCTATAATAAAATTAATGCATTGCTGGAACAGCAGCGTCTTTAGGAGGTTCTTTTAATAAAAATGGTACTATAGCTAATAAGAGGCTAAGAATACCTACAACATAAAAAGAGTTAATGTAGCTTAATAAACTGCTTTGATGCAGTACTTGTTGTTTTGCTATAGCTATGGCTTCAGTATTATTTGCGATCGGTAATGTATTAGTCCAAGCTTGAAAGCTATTATTCATATATGAAATATTTTGTGATAATTCTTGATATGTAGTTTGTTGATTTCTTGAGATAAAAGTTGCCACAAATGCAGTACCTACAGAGCTACCAAAATTCCTGAAAAAATTAAAAGAACCTGACATATCTCCCATATCTTCATCAGCTACTCCAACGACAAGTACACTCATAAAAGGAACAAAAAACATCATCATTCCAAGTCCCTGAATAGCAGTCGTTAAGACTATGTCAAACTCACTTGCTGTTGGTGAGAAGCTTGCTTGCATTAGACAAGAAGCTCCAAATGTAAGCATTCCTAAGCTGATAGTAGTTCTAACACCTAGTTTTTTTACTAAGAAGTTTTGAGTTATTACAGCACCAAAAATTGCGGCAACTCCTCTAGGAGCAGTAATATAACCTGCTAAATCAACAGGATAACCATATACTTGTTGTAGCATTGTTGGTAAGTATGCCATAGCAGCAGAAAACAATAACACAAACATAAAACATAAAAAACATGCTAGGATAAAATTGAAATTTTTAAATATTCTAAACTTTACTACAGAAGAATATATTAAACCTCTCCAGATAAAAAATCCTAGCGAAACAATAGATATACTCAAAAGTATAATCATTTCTATAGAAGAGAACCAGCCATTAGTATTTCCATTATCAATAAAAAGTTCTAGACATCCAACACCAATAGCCATAAAGCCAAAACTGATATAGTCTATTTTGATTTTTTTAATTTTAGTTGCATCCATCATGAAGAAAATGATCACAAAAGCAACTATACAAAGAGGTACGTTTACATAGAAGATCCATTCCCATGACATATTTTCACAAATAGCACCACCGAGTACAGGTCCAATAATAGGACCCATAACGATAACCATGCTATATACAGTCATCATTTTATTGTATTCTTCATTTCTGAAATTTGTAGAGATATATGTTTGAGCTACTGATGGCAAAAATGCTCCACCCATACCTTGAAAAGCTCTAAATACAATCATTTCTGCTAGAGATGTCGATAAACCACACATTACAGATGATATACCAAAAATTACGGATGAGACTAAAGCAACCCTTTTTATACCATACTTTTCTATAATCAATCCTGATAGTAGTATGAAAATTGCAGCCGTGACAATATATACTGTAGTTACATCGGCAATAGTTTCAACATTCGCACCAATAGCACCCATAATTTGAGGAATAGCAACTGCTACGATTGTTAAATCAACAATTTCAGCTAATGCTAGCAAACTTATTGCTAATGCAACTATTGTTCTTTTTTGACTCCAAAAGCCAATTTTTGTTGTACTATTAGATTGCATAATTTATATATTTTATAATCAAACCACAGCTAATATACTATAGTTTTTAGCTATGGTATTAAGAAATTTAATTCTAGAGTTTATTTAATTGTAGAATTATTGCACAATTATACTAATGTATTGTAGCATTATATGGACAATAAATATTGAAAAACGGCCAAAATGTTGTTGATGTTGAAATATTAAATTATAGTCAGTGGCTTGATGGCCCATCAATAATTGCTGTAAAAGGTGGAAATACCCCTGATAGCGAAAATAAGATAAGCAATCAAGAAACTGACTGGCATTATCATTCTCGAGGTAAAATATTTTGTATTGAGTCGGGACTTGTACATGTGAGTACTCCTGATGGGTCATGGGTACTTCCATCTAACAGGGCTGGATGGATTCCCCCAAATACATCTCATAAAATTCGTATAAGTGGATTAGTAACTGGTTGGGTTATTTTTATATTGCCAAGTTTATGTGAAGAAATGCCTAAAAGTTCGAGAGTAATTCCGATGAGTGAGGTACTTAGAGCACTTGCTCTTAGAGCGACAGAATGGGATAAACAACAAAAGCTAACATCAGATCAAGAAAATATCGCGAAAATTATATGTAATGAAATTAGCTCTGCTCCAGAAGAGGCTCTTCATTTACCAATGCCAAAAACTGATAGAGTTATAAAAGTTGCTAATGCAATTATTGATAATCCATCAATAACAACAAGTCTCGAGCAATGGGCCTCATTTGGAGCGATGTCAGCTAGAACTCTAAGAAGAATTTTCTTGTCTGAAACAGGTCTTAGTTTTTCGCGTTGGCGTCAGCAAGCTCAGTTAGCACGCGGGCTTGACATGTTGTCTAAAGATATATCTGTTACTAAAGTCTCTGATTCGCTTGGGTATGCATCTCCAAGTAATTTTATAGCGATGTTTCGCAAAGCTTTTGGTAAAACACCAAAACAATATTTTTCTAGCGAGAATTAATGAGAGTTTTATAAAAAATCTTTTTTTAACTTTTTAATATCTATTTTACCAGTATTGTTTTTAGGTAAAGTTTCAACAAAAATACAAGATTTTGGAACTTTGTAACTAACTAATTTTTCTTTACAATACTGAATAATATCATCTTCAGTGGCTTTAAATCCTTTTTCTAAGGAAATAAACGCAATAGCTCTTTCACCAGAAGCTTTAGAATTAACTCCTGTAACAGCTACTTCTTTTACATAGTCTAGTTTAAGTATACATATTTCAACTTCACGAGGGTAAACATTAAATCCTGACACAATAATCATATTTTTTAGTCTATCAGATATAGTTAGGCGTCCTTTTTTATCTATGTATCCTATATCACCTGTTTTTAACCAACCATCATCAGTAAAGTATAGTTCATTATTTTGTTTATCATTCCAGAAACCATGGCATCTTTGAGGACCCTTAAGCCAAATTTCTCCCTCTTTATAACATTCATTAATTTCCTGTTGAGTTTCAATATCTCGAATACTAAGATCTGTGCCAGGGATGGGATAGCCACAAGTGCCAAAATAGTCATCTTCTGATTCATTAAATTTATTTAAAGCAATAGCAGGGGACATTTCTGTCATACCGTATCCTTCTTTAAGTTCTACACCTGTCCTATCTAACCAGTGTAAATATATTTTACGAGAAATAGGCATACCACCACTTAAAGAGTATTGATATCTGGTTTTATTTATCTTTTCAAAATCAGGATGCTCTAGCATTGCCATATAAAGAGTATTAAGACCATTAAAAATAGTAAATTCATTTTTTGACATTGTTTTTATTAGATCTTTTATGTCTCTAGCATTAGGAATCAAAACGTTTTTTGCTCCAGCAAAGAAAAAACATAATAAGTTCGCACTCAAAGAGAATATATGATAAAGAGGTAAGGCTGTTATTATGACCTGATCAGACATGTCCATATCATGCCTTACCCATGCCCATACTTGTTGAATGTTTGAGGCAAGATTATTGTGCGTTAATATAGCTCCTTTGGGTTTGCCAGTAGTACCACTTGAGTATTGTAAACATAATATATCTTCTTTATCTATTTCAGGTTTTTTGTATAGTTTTTTATCAGCTTTAATAACTTTGCTAAATGATATAAAAATATTTTTATTGTATTTAGGTTTATCTTTTATTAAATTTTTGGTTACAAAGCCGATAATCTGTTTCTTTGGAAATGGATATAAATCAGCAATATTTGTAACAATAACATTTTCTAGCGAGTTAATATTTACTTTGGCTTTTTGTATATGATGAGCAAACATATCTAATACAATTGCTGCTTTAATATCACAGTTATTAAAGATTGATTCAAGTTCATCAGCAGTATATAAAGGGTTGGTATTGACAAAAATAGCACCAATCTTAATGCAGGCGAATAAGCAAACAGTAAATTGTAAGCAATTAGGTAGGATAATGGCTACTCTATCGCCTTTTTTAATATTCAAATCATTTTGTAAGAAACTCGCTACTTTTGTAGCTAAATCATCAAGTTCACAAAATGTTAAATTTACATCGTGGCACGAAACTGCATCTCTATATGGAAATTGTATAATTGATTTTTCGTAGAGATCTAAAATTGTATATTGATTTTCTTGAATATCAGCAGGAGTATATTCTGGATAGTTTGATATCCAAGTTTTGTTAGAAAATGTACTCATAGTAAATAAAATTTCTCATGACTAATAGTTATTCTAGCAAAAAAACAACGTATTGAAATAATTTTAAGATATTAAATTCATTAAGGAGTATAGGTTTAGAGTATTTATAGTTATTTAGATTTGATTACTACACTAGGGGCATCTGCTCTATGATCATCAATAACTTCTATTCTTTTTATGTATCTGTTAAGAATAGGTGTCAAAATAACCATTATGATAGTGACTATCAATATAGATATTGCAACATAACCAAATACTGATGTGTAAGTATCTAAACTTTGTTGACTTGTTATAGTATCATCAAATAAAGGTAGTGCTATAAATGAACCTATATATGATGCTAGATAAGAAGCAACCATTGTCGCAAGGAACCAGAATCCCATCACAAAACCTGATATAGCTGCTGGACACAGTTCAGCAACCATAGCCAATCCTAATCCAGATATTAATAATTCTCCTAAAGATGAGCTAGCATATGTCAGAACTAACCAATATCCAGAGATAATCCCATCCGTAGCAAAATATTTTGTGCAATATAGTATTGCATATGACACAAACATAAGAGCAATGCCTATACTAAATTTAGTTGCATGTGTCATTTTGCTCTTTTTGTACAAAATCGCAAGTACAGGAGATAGTATCATCAACCATAGAGGGTTTAAAAGTTGGTATTGCGCTGCAGGAATATGCCATCCAAATAGAGATAAATCCACATTATGCAGTGCAAAAAATGTTAGAGTTGTTGGCATTTGGAAATACAATGCATAGAAGAAAATTGCTTCAATAATTAGTACCAAAGCGACTAGCATTCTATTTCTTTCGTAAGGCTTAAGTTTTAGAGCTATTTCTAAAAAATAAATTGTAGCTAATACAACTACAATAGCAGTAATTGAAATACATAGTCCAGTATTAGGAAGTATATTTGCTATAAGTAATATTAAAATAATGCTTGCGACTATTACGTATGATAATTTTGTGATACTTAAAGGTTTTTTACTTGCTTCTGAACCTAAATTCTCAAGCTGTCTGTAAAACATTACAAAGCCAACTATGCCAATAAGTAAGCCGATGCCACAAATCACAAATGCTTCAACGTATCCATAAGTTTGAGATATTACAGGGGTTAAAGCCATGCATAAAAGACCACCCATGTTGATAGCTAGGTAGTAAAGAGTCATTGCACTATTTAGACGGCCATCTCCTTTATCAAACATCTTAGATATTAAAGAAGAAGGATTTGCTTTGAATAGTGAATTACCGACAATGATACCAGCAAATATGTAATATATAGATTTTTCATTGGCAAAAATAAAACTTAGATATGATATACAAAGAATTATTGCTCCAATTAATATTGTACGCTTGGTTCCGAGAACTTTATCGCCAATAATACCACCTACCCATATAAAGCCATAGGTAAAAGCAAAGAAAGAACCCATTAGATAAATAGTTTCTAGTTCACTAAGATGTAATTGCTGTGTGAAATACAAAGCAATAATTGCTTGGAAGCCATAAAATCCAAATCTTTCCCAGAATTCAATGGCCCAAACTATCCAAAAAGGACGAGATAGGGTATGATAATTTTTGTCCATGAATATTCTTCCTGAAAATTAACAGTATTAAGATACTTAATTAAAGCATTACAATAGGCGTTTTGCAATAATTATATGTTGAGTAAATTTACTATTTGACAAAGTTAATTATTGCAAGGATATTTATAGGAGCAGTCTCTGCTTTGAGTATTCTTTTGCCTAAATTTATAGTATTGAAATCTTTGGTTTTAAATAGTTCCATTTCCTTATTACTAAAACCACCTTCTGGACCTATAAAAATATTAAATTTGTCATGAGTTTTTATAAGATTTTCAAAATTTTCAGGTGTATTTGAATATGGGCAAAGAGCTATATTTATATGGCTATTTGATAGATGTATACTATTGATTTCAATGGGATAATGAATTTTAGGTATAAATACTCTTCCACATTGCTCTGCAGCAGCGATAGCTATTTTATTCCAGCGTTCTAATTTTTTATCAAATCCTTTTTTGTCAAATTTGTGGTTTGTGTATTCTGTTATGATAGGATAAATATTATTTACACCAAGTTCTGTAGCTTTTTGTACAATAAATTCAAAATTTTCATTTTTTATAATTGCTTGATAGATATTTACAATATATTTATTTTCATTATGTATTTCTTTTTTTTCTATTACTTCTAACAATATGCTTTTATTGTTTATATCAATTATTTGTGTTTTATATTGAAAGCCGTCATTATTATTAAATAATTCTATAAAATCAGATTTTTTAAGTCTAAGTACATTTTTGAAGTAGTTATAATATTCACCACTTATCGATAGTTCTGTTGTCTTGACTGAAATATCTGCAAAAAAACCTCGAATAGTTCTCATAAAATTAAAATTTGATAAAATACTGTTTCTTATTATAAATTTATAATCATTTAAAAAGTAGGGTATATTTATGAGTATTTTAAATAAAAGTTTTTTGACTAATCTTGTTGCTGCAATATTAGCGATATTAGGATGGTATTTTGCTGAGCAGCATATTAAAAATATTGGGTTTTACGCGCTATCAGGGGCATTGACAAACTGGATAGCGATATATATGCTTTTTGAGAAAATTCCTTTTCTCTATGGCTCCGGAATAATTCCCAATAAATTTGAAAGCTTTAAAAAAGCGATAAAAAAGATGATTATGGAGCAGTTTTTCTCTCAAGAAAATCTTAATAAGTTTCTCAGTAATGATGATATAAAGAGATATATTGCAAATAATATAGCTACAAAAATAGATTACAATAAAATTTTTGATAGTTTTGTTGAGATGCTAATGAGTAGTAAGTATGGCTCAATGATTGAAATGTTTTTGGGTGGTAAAGAGGGATTAGAAGGGCTACGTAAGCCATTTATTAGTAAACTTGATGCTAAAGTTATTGAGCTTTTGGATAATCTAAATATAGATACTAATAATATTTCTGAAAAAGCATCAGAAAAAATAGAAAGTCTTATAGATAGTAGACTAGATGAACTAACGCCTATGATGGTAAAAGAAATAATACAACGAATAATTCGTGAGCATTTAGGATGGCTAGTTGTATGGGGCGGGGTTTTTGGAGGACTAATTGGATTAGTTGCTAGTTTTATTGCTTAGCAACCAATAGTGATTGAATACTACTTGTTGGCATAGTTTTTTCTTTTTTCTCTATTTGTTTATTTTTATGTTTCTCTTTTTGGAGATTTTCTAATAACCACGGTTTTAATTGAGAAAATATATGCACTAAAGCATCATTTGTCATTTTAGCATATTCATCAGGGGTTATATTTTCAGTATCAAATTTGTGATGATACTTTATAGTTTTTATTTTTGTATATCCGGTTTTTTCATTTTTTAAGTAAAAAGTAATATAAAAAAAGAATTGTTTGTTATCTAAGTCAAGTATAGGACCATAAGTAGTAGTACCAGACAATGTAAACTCTTGTCTAATATTAATATCTTGGAATGCAAGGTTATTAACAATGTTATTATCTAGAATATATTCAAATGTAGCAACAGTTAGCATTTTTGATACTGGTAAAGCCCATTCACTATTTTTGAAAGTATACAAACGATTACCTTTAACATAAAACATTTGTGTAGATTTAGAAGCTTGAGTTTGGATATTGTATATAAGTAAGGTTGTACTAATATCCGCATTTTTAGTATCAGGAAGCTTATTAGCTTCTATCTGTTGATTGTATATTACATACTGTTTTTTAGTGGGTACCTCTAAAGGATCTCCAAATATAGAAAAAGCAAATAATTGAAAAGGTAGAAGTATTACAGTAAATAAAATTATATATTTTTTCATTATTCTAGTCCTCGTCGTTATGAGTCACGCCTCTAACAATTGTTGATGGATCATAATCAAGTATGCTTATCACTCTGTTAAGTCGACTAAATGTTTCCTGACCCTCTAACATAGTGTCATTAAAATTCATAAGAGTTCTGTTAAAGTATATTGATGAGTTACTTAAATTATACAATAGAATATTTAAGCTATCAGCAAACTCATTAAATCTTTGAATGTTTTCTTGAGACATCATTTTATTAAATTTACCAGAAATTTCTTCGAGAGAGCCTGCAATCCCATTTACTTTATTCAAAATAGTTTCAAGTTGTGAAGGTTTTGATCTTATTTCTGCTATTTTGCCTTTTCTTAAATCTATTAAGTCTAAGCTAGTATTTTTTTCTGAAATATCTAAAGAGAGCTCAACTTTAGATTGACCTGTAATACCTACGCTTTGTAAAGTTGCTACTGTCTGCTTATATATTGGAATTTGACTATTTATTTTCATATAAACACTAACAAGTTTGGGATTTTCCTTATTTATTGAAATATCAGATACTTTACCAATATTAAAACCTTTGTATGAGACATCAGAGCCTACATTTAGACCAGAAATGCTCTTAAAATTCGTAACGAATGTAGTGGTATCTTGGTTTTTGAATCCTCCTGATAGGAAAAAACCTATAAATACCATTACAAATACCATAAAAATTACGAATAGTCCTGCAATTAGGTTTTTTATACTATTTTCATTCATTATAAGCTCCTAATACTTACTATCATTATGTGAATCAAAAAACTTTCTAATACTTTCATACTGAGTTTGTTGTGATACAAATTCGACAGTATCATGTAGCATTATTTTTTTTTCATCCATGTATATAATATCATCAACAATATGCCAAATAGTGCTTAAATCGTGAGTAATCATAACTACAGACATTTTAAGCTCTTCTTTTAGATATAAAATAAGGTCATCCATAGCTCTAGCAGAGTAAGGGTCTAATCCAGCGTTTGGTTCATCTAAAAATACAACTTTAGGATCTAGAACAATAGTTCTGGCTAGAGCAACTCTTTTGAGCATACCACCACTTATTTCTGAAGGATATTTGTTAAATGCTTCTTCTTTTAATCCTACCATTTTTAGTTTGATAATAGCTATATCAGTCAAAACATCTAAAGGAAGGTTTGTGTGTTGTTTTAGTGGAAATATTACATTTTGTAAGTTTGTTAAAGATGAAAAGAGGGCGCAATGTTGAAACATCATACTCATTGTGCTAGATATCTCTTTACGCTTAATTGGATTGTCTGCTAGTTTTGAAATCTCTTGACCTAACAAAAAAATCTTACCAGAATATATTGGTTGCAACATTAAAATTTCTCGCATTAAAGTCGTTTTACCACAACCACTAGCGCCGATAATACAGCTAATTTTTTCGAAGTGGATATCTAAGTTTAGATCTTTATGAATCCATTCTTTACCAAATTTTGTACTTAAATCTCTTACTTGAATTAGGCTTTCACTCATCTTTTTCTCCTAAGATCCGTTTAGACCTACTGCGAAGATAGCATCAACCAGTATTATCAAAAATATTGAGTAAACAACACTTGTAGTAGTTGCTTTACCAACACTTTGGGAGTCTCTTTTAACAGATAATCCTTGATGACAACCTATTCCAGCAATTACCAATGCAAAAAAAGGAGTCTTTAGAAGACCTATATAGAAGTGATTTACATTTACATTGGAAAATAGTCTTTCTATAAACTGTAATGGTGTTATTCCTGCGATTAGGTCAGCAATAATAATACCTCCAGCGATATTAGCAATCATAGCTATAACCGTGAGTACAGGTAAGCTAATGACCAATGCCGTTATTCTTGGCAAAACAAGACGCTGCATGGGATCTTCACCTATTGTCTGTAGAGCATCGATTTCTTCATTGACTTTCATAATGCCTATTTCAGAGGTAAATGCAGAACCACTTCTACCAGCAATGATTATGGCAGTGAACAACGGAGCAAATTCTCTAAATGATGAAATTCCAAGCATATCAACTACAAATATTTGAGTTCCATACTGCATTAGTAAATTAAGAGGAAGGTATGTCAATACTAAGCCTATAATTAATGACAATAGTATTACTATACTCAATGCTCTGATTGTAGAGTCGTAGCAAATATTTAGAACAATTGAGAAAAAAGCTTTATAAGGTCTACGAATTAACGTTATGTAACCTAAAAAGATAGCACCAAGAAAGCTTATGCTTGTTTTAACTTCTGATAATAAGTTATTTGTGTTTTTACCAAGAGTATAGATACTATTAAAAACAACGTTTGATTTATTTGATAACTCTTCCTCAGCAGTGGATGGGAAGTTTTTAAATACAATATCTACAAGATTTTTATCTTTCTCATTAGCAAAAATAATATTTTCTTTTGATAGTCTTAGATTCTTTGCTGTTTTGATAATTATATAAGCACCGGCAGTGTCTAATAATGTGACTTTAGTTAAATCAATTTGTTTTATATCGTCTTTGCTACGACTTATTTTTTTATCAATAAGCTTAGAGTCTATTTGTTTTAGAGTTAATATACCTTCAAAATAAATAGTATCTTGTTTAATTATTACTTCCATTTATTTTCTGTATAGCGTCATCCTGTTATTCAAATATACTAGAAAATGATACTAATACCAACCAGAAGCTAACTATTTACAGTATTTAATAGAGTCATATTGAGTTAAATTGTTATGCTCAATAACTGAAATAAGTCTGTTTTTATAATCATCTCCATCAAGAGCAGAGTAATTTTCTAAGGTGTTTAGTAAATCTTGTTCAGGGAGTTGATTATTATTTATTTTATTCCTAATTATTCTAAAGTCTTTGAATTTAGAGCCTGTATTTAGTCTATAGTAATAGCCAAGAACGCTTTCTGCAGCACTATTGAATGTTTCAAGATAGACATTTGCTGATTCAGCCTTTACACCACAACCTTCATAAAAACAGTGTAGTCCAAAGTAATTGTTATAATCTTTTGAGAATCTGGAAGTTCCCCAGCCACTTTCAAGAGCGGCTTGAGCTAATACAAAGCTCGTTGGAATTCTCTCAGCTTTGACATCAAGATAATTTATTTCATCTGTAATGTCATCTGAAGAATCAATTTTATAATATTTTAAATATAAATCTAGTTTATTAAGCTGTCTGCTACTAAGAGCAGCATTATTCTTAGCTAAATCTTTTTGCAATTTATGTATTTGCTCTCTTTGTAAGCATATTTCATTATTAGCTTTTTGGATAGCTGAAAGCATGTATTCAATGAATATTTTTTTTCTTTCTTTAAAGTCTTTAATTTCAGAGAAATTAGGTTTTTTGACTATAAAAGGAGCTCGGGATTCCAAGAAATAAATCATTTTCTCATGTTTAGAGTTACCAATAGGTGATAATATTGCCGCAGATATGAGTACAATAAAAATACCAACAAAATACTTTAAGCTTAACTTTTTATCAACTTTATTTATAATCGTAATAATCTTCTTCATAGTCATCGTAGAATTCGATAGTTTGTTGTAGCTCTAGTTTTAAATTTAACATATCTTCAGGAAGTTTGCTTTTAAATCGCACAATCTTCTGAGAAGTAGGATGTATGAAAGAAAGCTTATAAGCGTGCAGAGCCTGTCTGTTTATATTTTCTATTCCCACTTTATCTAACTTAGTTGATGACTTGTTATAAGTTTGATCGCCAACTAAAGGATGCTTGATACTCTTCATATGAACTCTTATTTGATGAGTCCTTCCTGTTTCTAGTTGACACTCAATTAGAGTAAAACCATCATATACCTCTATAGGCTTATAATGTGTAATAGCCTCTTTTCCTTTATGATTGATGGTCATTTTTGTGCGATTATTAATATCTCTTCCTATCGGTTGATTAATAGTACCTTCTTCATAAATCTCACCCTCAACTATTGCAAGATATTTTCGAGATACCTTTCTTTCAGAGAGTTGTTGTACCAAATTATGATAGGCAATACTACTCTTGGCTGCAACCATCAAACCAGATGTATCTTTATCTAGGCGATGAACGATACCAGCTCTTGGTAACTTGTCTTGATTAGGGTATTTGTGGAGTAAAGCATTTGAGATAGTACCTGTCATATTCCCAGCACCAGGGTGTACAACCATATCAATTGGTTTGTCAATAACTATAATATCATTATCTTCAAACACGATGTTTAAATCAATATCTTCAGCTAACCATTCGTTTGTAGGCAAAAGCTCTATATTAATTTCAACTTCCTCATCTCCTAGAAGAATATGTTTTGATTTAGTAGTCTTACCATTGACTGTAATTAAACCATCTTTTATCCATTTTTGTATTTGAGAGCGAGAAAACTGTTCAAATAATTCATTTATTGTTGAGTCGATTCTTTTGCCTGCATGATCAGGATGCATCATAATTTTTTGATGAAACTTGTTAGATAGTGTATTATTTGCCATGTGTGTGCTTAATATAAGTATTTTTTACTAAATAAAATAAATTTTACATAGAATTATATAAGAAAATTCTAAGGATAGTTAATTAAATGAAAAGGTTTTTATATTTAATAGCAGCTGCATTTATGTTGATGTTATTAGCATCTTGTGGACCTAAGAAAGACAGTGAGCTTCCGCAAGTTTATACTGGTTTTACGGCAAGTTTTATTTATGCGAAAGCCCATGAGCAAATGCAAAATGAAAAGTATTTTGATGCAATTCGATCATACAAGTCATTAGTCGCACAGTATCCGTTTACTCCACTAGCTGAGAAAGGTATGGTTGATTTGATTTATGTTTACTATATGGATGATGAATCAACTATGGCTCTAGCATTAGGTCAACAGTTTATTAAAATGTACCCATATAGTTCATATAAGGGCTATGTCTACTATATGATTGGTGTTGTTGGGTTTGAAGATGGTAGGGGTATTTTACAAACATATGCTCCTTATGATATGAACTATCATGACCCAACTGGCTATCAAGATGCTTACGTTAACTTTGAAAAAGCTATTAAGCTTGACCCTAAGGGTAGTTTTGTTCCTGATGCAAAACGTAGAATGATATATATAAATAATATTATTGCGGAGCACTATTATGATATTGCAAAATTTTATTATAAACGTGGAGCATATAATGCAGCTTTGGATAGAGCTTCTCAAATCATAAGAAATTATCCACAGAGTACAGTAACTCAAGATGCTTTGGTGTTGACAATTAGAGCATATAATAAGCTGGGTCTTTATGATCAAGCTAAGGACAATATACGAGTGCTTAAGAAAAACTATCCTAAAAATAAGTTTGTAAATAACTTACGTCCAGATGGTACGGAAAATCCTACTTGGTTTGATAGATGGTTTGGATGGTTGTAGAAATTTCTATTTAAAATATCATTTTTGAAATACATAACGACTTTTTTTAAAATATTAATACTTTAGTATATTTATTATCACAGAGTAATTTCTTGGTAAAATGTACAAAAAAATTATTACAAGCTGTATTTTAACTTCGATATTCGGTTTGACGTATAGTCAAACGCTTTCAAATATTTCAAATGAAACTTCAAAGTCTAGTTGTCGTTGCTTACCTTCAGAGGTATGCTGGCCTGATTCCAAACAATGGGATGCATTGGCAAAATCGCTCAAAGGCAAGCTTATAAAACCAACTTCTATTTTTTCTACATGTGAAAAAAATTCAGAAAATGATAGTTGTAAATCAGTTTTACAAAATATGAAAAATCCTTTTTATATGCAGTCAGATTCTAGTAGAAATGAATCTCAAGGGTGGTATGGGGCATGGCATATTCAGCCAAGTAGCTATGCTGTTGAAGCTGCGGATACTCAAGACGTGGTAAATGCTATTAATTTTGCTAGAAAACATAATATTCGTATTGTTATCAAAGGTGCTGGACATGACTATTTAGGGCGTTCTAGCTCTCCTAATTCTCTGTTAATATGGACTCATAATATGCGTGATATTAAATATGATAAGCATTTTAACCCTCAGAGTTGTCCAAAGGATAAAGAATATTCAGCCGTTACAGTTGGAGCTGGTACAAGATGGCTTGAGGCTTATGATGTTGTAACTAACAAACACCATGAATATGTCCAAGGAGGAGGCTGTACAACTGTTGGGGCAGCTGGTGGTTTTCCTCAAGGAGGAGGATTTGGTAGCTGGTCTAAAGAGTATGGTACAGGTGCAGGAGGAATAGTACAGGCTGAGGTTGTTACTGCAGATGGTAAGACAGTTATTGCTAATGAGTGTCAAAATCAAGATTTATTTTGGGCAATCAAAGGTGGTGGTGGCGGAACTTATGGAGTTGTTACAAATCTAACGTTAAGAACACATCAGCTGCCTAGTCACTTTGGTCTAATTAGTGGCGAGATAACAGCTAGCTCCAGTAAGGCTTATAAAGCTTTGATAAAAGAGTTTCTTTCATTTTATTATTCAAACCTGAATAATGAGAATTGGGGCGAGCAGTTTGCATTCCGTCCAAATAATAGAATGACAATAGCAATGGTTACCCAAGGTTTAAGTCAGAAAAAGGCTTTAGAAATTTGGCAACCATTTAAAAAGTGGGTACAAAGTCAACCTGATCTTCATTATCAAGCTAAATATATAGATATTCCACCAACACAGATTTGGAATTATGACTATTGGCATAAAAACTATCCTGATATGGTTGTCAAAAATACTAGTTTAGATGCTCGAGATGGTGAGTTTTGGTGGGCTTCTAATACAGGGGAAGTTTCTGCATATTGGTATACATATCAATCTTGGTATTTACCTGAGAAATTATTTAATTCTGAAAATATTGATAAAACAACAGAAACTTTTTATAAAGTTTCTCAACTTGCACCAATATCTATTCAAATTAACAAAGGTTTAGCAGGAGCTTCTGAACAAGCTCTGAGACTAACCAAAAGCACATCCATGAACCCTAGTGTTTATAATGCTGGGGCTTTGGCAATTATGAGTTATAGTACAGACAAAGTTCAGCTTGGCAAACCAAAAATAACTCCACAAATACAACAAAAAGTAGATAATATTTATAAGGCTATGGGAATGATAATGGCATTAGCTCCCGATGCTGGTACTTATGCAAATGAGGCAGATTATTTCCAAAAAAACTGGCAACAAGTGTTTTGGGGTGATAACTATAATAAGCTTCTAAAAATTAAAAATAAATACGATCCGAATGGTTTGTTCTATTGTCATCACTGTGTAGGTAGTGAATATTGGCAAGAAGGTGGTATGTGTAAATTATAATAATCAATCTTCTATCTTGAATAACTTGATATTGTCTATGAGAATTTAATATATACTTTGTCACCCGAAAATTCATAGTTACTAGTTATTAGGTGGGGTCCACTTAATCGTATCTATTGAAAGTTGATTTTATACTGAAGAATTAGAAGAAAAATCAAGTTAATGGTTTTATAAGACAGCTAGTAATAAATATTTACTAGCTATTTAGGTATTATGAAATCAAGTTTCTTGCATATGTAGCTAGCTTATCAGACTCTATTCCTGTATTTACTTGGCTACAGTATACAGAGTCATCTTTTAGAGGCGTTTGGTTGATTGCCCAGTATAATGATCCACCAAAATCATTGCTATAAACATAGTCTAAGGCTTGCTTGTCAACTTCAGGACCTTCCCACTTTCCAGCACTAGCTTGTCCACCCGGTTCAAATCCTAACATTACAAGGCTAGGATTTACATGTTTTGTAAATGAGTCTAATACTGTGATATACATAGGCATATTCCATGTAGGTAGTAGGTTAGAGCCTTTGATAGTCTCATCGCCCATACATACATAAGAAGGTCCACTGTGAGCCATTGTCTCAGGCCCCATATCATAAGACATGATATTTACCCATGAAGCAACTTGGTTCAGACAACTATTATGCTCTTTTAACCAATTATCTATATCTAGATCTTCAGCATCTGAAGCAAAATCTTCAAAGAATCCTACCGTTTTTGCTGATTTCACAAAGCCATTAGCTCTAGTGGTATAACCAATAACTTTGTCGGACATACCATTTTTGTCTAAAGCTTCTCTTAGCTTCATCATAGTTTCAGCAATAACAGCAATTTGCTGGTCTCTGTTAGGGTTAGGTATAGAGCCTTCTCTTGTATATGTTGCACCTAAGTGTTCCCAATCGAAGTCGATACCGTCTGCATATAGAGGATCTTTGTCAGTGCCTACATTTATTTTTAACAGCTCAACAACTTGATTTACAAAGTTATCAATTTGATCTGTTTTTAAAGTTTGTTGTATATCTGACCAACCACCTATTGTGCCCAAATAAATTTACCGCCAGTATTATGTATAGCTTTTATTAGAGCAACAATTTTAGCTCTTTGCCAGTTGTTACCATTCTCATAGCATTTAGGATAGTTACCATATCCACATGGAGACATTAGAGTAAGTACATTTTCAGCTGTCATACTTTCATATAAGGCTTTACCATTCCAGCTTTTATTGTGTGGTGGCTCCTCACCTTGAGCAGGGTGTGGATCTAATGTCAAAAATGAATACATTACATGAGTATATGGCTTAATACTTGGCTCATAGTACGATGCATCATGTTCTTTACCTTCTCCTTCACTACCAGGTATAGGACCTTTCCAGTTTTCCCAGTATCCAATTACTTTTTGTGATAAGTCTCTAGTATCCTTGTAGACAATAGTACTCGAGGATAGTTTGCCATCTGTTAATGTTATTGGAGTAGCTATATATTTACCATTATCATCTGTGTATGCTTGGGCAGATATTTTATAAGTACCCAAAGCTGGTAGGATGAATTTATTTTGTCCCTCAGTATTAAGAGTAATATCTCTAGAGTATCCTGAATTATTTGTTACTACGGCTTTTACTTCTTGGATATGAGTTCCTTCAGCTGGAGTTACATTCAATATGATAGCTGATTGAGGAGCTTCTTTTTCTGTGAAGTTTACTTCAATATTCATATCAGCAGATTTTGTAACGCTAATTTCAGCCGGAGATACAGAAGGAGTATATATATTTGCCATCTAAAGAGATAACCTTTTCAGCAGTTATTTTATAATGGCCTTTGCCAAGTGTTATAGTTGTTGATTTAGTTGTATCAACCGTATAACTATTATCATTTATATTTATGTTATAAGTAGTGATTTTTGATGGTAGATTAGTTGTATTTACAGCTAGTTTACCGACTACAGCAGGACCACAATTTGTCCATGGTGACCAACCTTGTGTTGTTGGTGCTTGACCAACATTTACCCAACCAGTATTTGTCCATACAAAATTATCATATTCAACAAATGTTTTCGTGCTACCATAATTTTCAGAGTTGCTCCAATCAGGTACTGAAGATGGTATATCTTTACACGCAGGATTTATAGGAGTAACATCAGCTTTGTATGTAAGATCTACTGATTTAGTAGTTGAATTAACTGTGATAGTTGATTGTGCAAATGTACCAACTTTATCACCAACAGCTTTTACTTCAAATGTCACAGCACCTGTGTTTGTATAGTATAGCTTAGCTTGATTATTAACTGATTTAATAATATCTCCATTAGGAGCAACAAACTCTACACTAGCTCCTTTAGGGAAAGCATCTCCTGTGATATTAATAGGAAGAGTTACTTCTATTTTCTTAGAAGCTATTTGATAAGTTAGATTTATAGTAGTAGTTCCTTGTGAGTTTGCTGGTAGAGTGTATGTAGTTTCTTTTATAGAGCCTTCAGCACCTGTCAATTGAACTTTGTAAGTCGCTGATTTATTCTCTGGATGAACAAGAGTTACTTTACCATTATTAACTTGTAAACTTCTTACCATTTGAGTCTACAAAGTTGATTACTGCTTGAGAAGGTAGGTTGCCAGATACATTAACTGTAGCGTCTACTTTAACATCTTTAGCTGGAGTAGGAGTATCGCCGCCGACATGGAAGTTAGTGATTGTAGAATTTCCTGTCAAACTATATGAAAAGCTATAAGGCCCGCAGGTATTACAGTGTCTTCAAATTTAACTTCAGGCTACCAAGAAGTTTGTTTAGAAGGCATAGTGATACTTACAGTATTACCAGATGTAGTTACTTTCCAGCCTATGAGTCTGGAAGTGTTCCACCCCAAATTGACGCACCAAAAGTAGCTCCATCAGCAATATCTAATGTAATAGCATCTTTTGTTAGATCTGTCTGACTATCGCATGTGAAAGTCATTTGGCTATTTGTAGCATTATCTAATGTACATGCTGAATAACCAGCAGATACCGATAGTGCCATCACAATAGATGTTGCAAGTATCTTCCTCTTCATTAAGTTTTGATATTTATTAAGAAGGCTTTATTAATATATGTTTTTAAGAAAAATTAGACTGTGAGTATTGTTGATTTCAAAAAAAATCGGATTATTTATAAACAGGAAATCTATCACAAAGTTCTGAAACTTTTGTAGCAGTTTCATTTTCAACTTTTTCATTTCCACAATTATATACCACATCCGCCAACCAGTTTGCGATTTGCTCACACTCAGCTTCTTTGAATCCTCTAGTTGTGATGGCAGGACTTCCTATTCTTAAGCCACTTGTAACAAATGGAGAGCGAGGATCATTTGGTATAGAGTTTTTGTTAACAGTAATATTTGCTCTGCCTAGAGCCGCCTCAGCTTCTTTACCTGAGAATCCTGTATTTGTTATATCTAGTAACAATAAGTGGTTATTTGTACCACCTGAAATAATATTAATGTTACGTTCTTTTAGGACTTTTTCCATAGCCTTAGCATTTCTCAATACCTGCTTTTGGTAGTCAATAAAGCTAGGTTCTAATGCTTCTTTAAAGGCAACTGCTTTAGCTGCAATTACATGCATCAAAGGCCCGCCTTGAATACCTGGAAAAATAGCTGACTGGAGTTTTTTAGCTAGTTCGGGATTATCATTACAAAGTATTAACCCACCTCTTGGACCTCTTAGAGTTTTGTGGGTGGTTGTAGTTGCAACATCAACATAAGGAAATGGATTTGGGTATAAGCCAGCCGCAACAAGTCCTGCAACGTGAGCAATATCAGCCATTAGTACAGCATCTACTGAAGCTGCAATTTCTCTGAACTTTTTCCAATCAATAATCCCAGAAAAAGCTGAGAATCCAGCAATTATCATTTTTGGCTTATGTTCTTTAGCCAGTTCAGTTACTTGTTTGTAGTCAATGTCACCACTTTCATTTAGACCATATTGAATAGAATTATAAATTTTACCCGAGAAATTTACTTTACTACCATGGGTTAAATGCCCACCAGCACCAAGATCCATGCCAAGCACTGTATCGCCTGGCTTAAGTACAGCATTATATACAGCAGCATTTGCTTGTGATCCTGAATGAGGTTGAACATTTGCATAATCAACACCAAATAGTTTTTGAGCTCTTTCGATAGCTAGTTTTTCTGCTATATCTACAAATTCGCAGCCACCATAATATCTTTTGCCATGATACCCTTCAGCATATTTATTAGTGAGTTGAGAGCCCTGAGCTTCCATTACAGCAGGGCTTGCATAGTTCTCTGATGCAATAAGCTCAACATGTTCATGTTGTCTTTTAACCTCAAGTTCTATAGCATCAAAAATTTCTTTATCAGTATTTTTTAGGCTATTTTTTTCAAAGCTAAACATATTTGGTAGTCTCCTGATATTTTTTAGGTGGATAAAATAAATTAAACGTTTAAAATTATAGCTTATATTATATATATATATAAGCAAATTAAAATAATAGCTATGAGCAAAGTAATAGACCTAGATGAAATAGAGCGTTTGCAACGTGAAGAAGAAAACTCGCAATACAAAGCTGTAAAGAGTAAGACTACTATAAAAAAAGATGCATTAGAGATAACTGATTTTGGCAGATCCTTAACTGAACTAAGTAAGGAGCAGCTAGGTAAACTACCAATAGATGAAAATCTTAAAAATAATATTCTTAGTGCTAAAAATTTGCAAAAGATAGCTCTAAAAAGACAAGCACAGTTTATAGGTAAGCTACTACGAAAAACCGATAATTTAGAGGATATTCATAAGGCGTATGACGTTCTTGTTAATAAAGATAAAGATGCAAATCTTATGATTCAGCGCTTAGAGAATCTTAGAAGTAACCTTTTAGATCCTATAAAGGCTAATGAGACATTGGAAAAACTAATACAAGAGCATCCTGATATGGATGTGCAAAAATTGCGCCAGCTAATTAGAAATCATCATAAAGAGGTCGAGAAAAAAAAGCCAAATAAGTCATTTAAAGAAATATTCCAACTTTTAAAAAGTTTAGTTTAATTGATCGAATCATTTTATTAATGAAAACAAGAGCTGGTATACTATAAGGTGTAGTGTATAAGAATTTTATTTTATGTTAGGAGAAAAGTTTTGAGATCTGAAATATATACCAAGATAGTATTTGTACTTATGTTGGTAATGTTTGTAAGTATATTTTTTTTTGCTAGATTTTTTATCTCTGTAGGGTTTATATTAATTATTTTTTTCTTCTTTTTTTAATAAAGAGGTTTTTAAAGTCCTCAAAAACAATAAGTCACTTCAGTTTCTATTGTTATCTGCGATAATGATAAATATTGGTATGATTTATGCATCTTTTGCTAGTGGCAGTTTAGATGTTAAGTCAATATTGGGTTTTTCAAATCCTATATTTATATTTCTATATATATGTTCAGCTAGTTACTTTCTGTCTAAAAATACTAAGTATGCTAATTATCTTTTGAATTTTTATATAGCTATTATAGTTATATTTTCTTTGTATGCGTTATTTAGATATGTACTACATGCAAATTTTGTAGTTAGTCAGATATATTTTGGGATATATGGAGGTAGTGTTATCCAATCAATAGTTGCATTGACATTTCCTTTTTCTGCTGTGGTAATTATTGGAAAAGCTATTAGAATGTCAAATTTACTATTAAAAATATTGATGTTTGCTGCTGGATTATTAGTAATTTTTATTGATCTTTTTGTAAATCGTAGTAAGGCTGGTTATGTTATTGAATTTGTAGTATTTATTTATTACTCATTCATAGCTTTAAAGTATTTTAGTTTTAAAAACAATAAGTTATGTATAAAGCGACTTGTAACGATTTTAACTTGCTGTATTGTTATAATTAGTATTATCTTTGGAACTGTCTATAAATTCTCAAGTGTTTTTAATTATAGATTACAAACCTCTGTGGAAGAATCGCAGGTATTCTTTAATCAAGATTATGATAATACAGATGCTAGGAAACAGTATGAGACATCGACTGGACTTAGATTGTTATACTATAGTTCTTCATTCAAAGTTTTAAGAGAATATCCTAAACTTTATATACTGGGATGTCCTTATCTTACAAGTACTACTGATGTTATTGAATGTACTAAGGTTTTAATAAATAAGAATCAAAGATTGAGAGATGACCCTCGTGTAGTTAATGACGGTATTATGGCTCATGATGAGTTTATTAATTATGTTTTTAGAGCAGGTATAGTTGCTGGAGTTTCTCTTTTATTGTGTTTTGTGGCATTTTTTGTTGAGGCGCGGTGGTTAGACTATCGTAATCGTGTGTATTTTAGAATATTAATATTGGCTATGTTCATAGGTTGCTTATTTGATTATTTCTTTACTACACAGATAATGGTTATTTTATTTGCTAACTTAACAGCAATATTCTTAGCTCAAAGAAAGTGTGAAGAAAGTAAAGATTCTAATACTATAACTTCTTAATAGTTTAAATCTTATTGCTATATTTGCAAAAAACGTATTTTGAGTTAGTATATTTTCATAGTATTTGTTAGAGTTTTATACTTGAATAACTTAGCATATAAACATTTAAACCTATTTGGACTTTTATTTATGTCAACTTCGATTAAAAAAATTCCGGCTTTTATTCCCTCAAGAGCTAAATCATCAAATTCAATAGAATATCAGTATGTTCCCAAAAAGATTTTTAAAACTTGGAGAACAAGTGAGGTAAGTCAAGAGATGTATAATGCAGTTTATACATGGATTGATAAAAACCCTGATTGGGAGTTTCATTTCTTTGATGATGAAGCGTGTCGCGAGTTTCTCAAAGAGAACTTTGAAAAAGATGTTCTTGAAGCTTATGATAATATAATACCCGGGGCTTATAAATGTGATTTGTGGCGCTATTGTGTGCTATACATACATGGTGGCGTGTATAGCGATATTAAGCAAGAGTTATTAGTTAGTCTTGGTGATGTTTTATCCAATGATATTGAGTTTGCTTCAGTTAAAGATAAATATAAATCAGACTATGAGTTTGATGGCTATATTTATCAGGCATTTATTTGTTCGAAGCCAAAGCATCCATTCCTAAAAAAAGCTATTGATATGATAGTAGAGAATTCAAAGAAGGGTTTTTATGGTAATGATCCTTTAAGCATCACAGGTCCAGGTTTGTTGGGCAAAGCAATTAATCTAACAGTTAATCAGCAAGAAAAGACTCCATTATACTCAGGTGTTAATAATATAAATAATTTTAGATTTGAACTTTTTCCATATATAAAAGACTCGATATATACACATCAAAACTCTATGTTTATAAAACCCGAGTATAATCGTTCATATAAAAAAGAACTTCATGTAAATCTAAAGAAAAGTTTTGCCGGTAACTATTCGTTATGCTGGTTTACTGGTAAATGTTTTGCTTCTGGAAAAATTGATAGAATTAAGTCAAAATTCTTTAACAAGAGAAAAGGGCGCTATATTATCGATTCACTCTATCTTGAAGGTAAGCTTAGTAAGGCCAGATTGACAGGTATCAAGTATATCCTATTACAACCAACTCGTAGTTTATTTCTTATTAGAAAAATAATTAAGAACGAAAAGCAATTCAAGAATTAATGTCTATTTTTAATTTCGCATTGTAAATTTTTCAGCGATTGGCAATATAGTTGGTCTGAGTATTCTTTGAGGTTTTCGCGCATTTGCAAATAATCGTGCTGAGATAACTCTATTGCTTTAGTCATAGCTTCTGCATAATTATCATCTTGTTTGTATAGTATGGCATTATCATTATTAAAACCATTTATTGGAGCAAAACTTTCTCTGATAATAATTGGCTTTAGAAAACCATAGACAAGTTGAAATGTACCACTAGTCTTACAAGTAATATATTTGATATGGTCAGGATTATCTTCGTATGCTGATAGGATAAAGTCAGCTTTTTCAATTTCAGTGTACATTTCTTTGAAATCAAGACGTCCTTTGATATCAAAATACTTTTGCAGGTGTGTAGGTAAATCTTTGATATTTCCTTTACCAATAACAACAACTTTAAAGTTAGTAACAGCTATATTTACTAGTTCTTCTACAGCATTTACAAGCAGTTTAGTGCTTTTTCTTTTTTCTGAAATTGCACCAATAGTAACAAAAGTTGTTAAAGAGTTTTTATTATTTGGCTTGAATTGTCCAAAATAGTGAGGATTAACAGCGATAGTAGTCGCATTTTTGTAGTCCATTGTTCTAAGTGTGATAATATCCTTACGTGTTTCAGAGTTATTATCAAAGTAGCTATCAATTTCATGTTCAACAAAGAAAAGTTTATTTCTATCTATTTGTTTATTAAACGAGTTATATACTTGGTTTATATCTTTACCATCATATAATTTGCCAAGTGTTGTGATTAGTACCCCTTGTACATTAGCTAAACTATTTTTTTTGAAAAACTTGCGAATTTGCCTTTTAGACATTTTATTATACGAGATATTTTCATTATCAAATCTACAGAATAATCCTTCTTTGTATCTTTTAGGATTAATTAGGATAGAAACATGATAACCTAAATCAAGTAAATACTTCGCAAATCCAGGAACTATTTCAGCATGGCTATGTGTACAAGGTTCCCATAGCAAAAATGTATTGTCTTTTATGATGGGTTTTTTGTAAGAAAAAATATTACAAATTTTTTTAAAAAAGAACATCTATTACTTCAAACAACTAACTAATATATGAAAACATTATAACACTTTAAGCCAGTAATTCTTACATTACAATTATTAGATATCAGTAAATATTAATAATTACATTTCTTGGATTTTGTGACTCTTGTAAATAATCAGATATTGCTTTAGTATGTCTGATATAACCTATTATTATAATTAAATCAGTGGAAACTAAAGATATAAAAGATATTGAAGTTATTGCCTTGTCATTAGGTCGTAGATTTTCTGGGATTAATGCTAGTATGTTAGCTGTGATGCCAGAGCAGGCTAAGCTAGTAAATATTGTAGGTATGGGTTTTAATATTGATTCAAACGGTATTAAAACCATTAGATTTAGAGACTTTTTATTTAAGTGTTGGCGTGATAAATGGCGTATTTGGCATGCACGTAGAAACATTGATATGCTTGTGGGGATTATCTTAAAATACGTTTTTAGATATAAAATAATACTAGTTTTTACTTCTGTAGCACAAAGGCATCATAAAAAACTGACAAAATTTTATATAAACAGAATGGAAGCTGTTATATGTCCATCTGAAATATCTGCAAAATATCTTGAGAGATCACCCTATATAGTACCGCATGGAGTTAATACTGAAGTTTTTTATCCAGCTGGCAATAAGGCTCAAGAGTGGCAAAATAGAAAATTACCAGGTAAATATGGTATAGGAATATTTGGTAGAATCAGAAAGTCTAAAGGAACTTATGAGTTTATTGAAGCAGTAATAGCTATGCTAATAAAATATCCTGATTGGACAGCAGTAGTTATTGGTGAAGCAACACCTAAAGATTTAGAGTTCAAAAAACAACTAGAACAAATGGTTCAGCAAGCAGGTTTGTCAGAACGGATAATATTTACAGGATTTATCAAGAATAGCAAAGAGATCCCAAGTTGGTATAGAGCTTTAGATATCGTAGTTTGTGCTAGTCATAAAGAAGGCTTTGGCTTGCCAGCTCTTGAAGCTATGGCATCCAAATGTGCTGTGATTGCTACTAAAGCTGGTGCTTGGCCTGAGATTATTTCTGATGCTCAAAATGCCTATTTAATTGAACCAAAATCAAGTCAACAGATTGCTGAAAAGTTAGATATCTTAATGTCTAATGATGAATTAAGATATGAAATAGCTCAAAATGGCTATGATTTGGTGTCATCAAAATATAAAATCCAAAATGAAGCTGAAGGAATTCAGCAGGTTTATAATCAACTTTTGAAAAGAAAGTGATTAGATATACTGTTTAGTTTTTATTCATAGTAACTAATTTATTTGTAATATCATTATTTGGGAATGGTAGTTTTTCTAAGATAACATCAAAACTTTTTGTATTATCTTTATCTAGAGTATTTAAGTCTACAATAACAGGATTATTAGGTTTGTTATATGTTGTTATGTATAGTTTATTATTATTTAAATCTTTGATTACTACGTATGCTGTATGATCAAACATTTTCTTATTCTGTATTTCATCGGCTACAACACCTTTTGGAATATCAACATTATGTAATATATGCGTTACTTTTGATACAAGGTTATCATCATCTTTAGGACTTTTATTGTTTGCATAATAAGCAATTGCAGCTGTTCTAACAAATCTTGATGGAGGAGAATAATCTCCAGGAATTCCAAGTAATCCACCACCTAAGAAACCACTGATATCTTGAACAGTTCTTTCATGTTTTTCAGTATTAATGACATCACTGATTTTAAGATTCGTAGGTGTTCTATTATCTAATGATAAATAATTTTTTAAGTTAAGTAGCTGCCAATCATAAGTTGGCGCATTAGTCATTACTTTAATATTTGAGTTTACATTGTAGAATTTAACTTTACCATCTATGTATTCAACAACTAAACCAGCTCCATTTTTATCTGTTATTAAAAAATGAACTTCTGGAGATATTCCATCAATTTCTATATTCTTATCAGACCAGACTTTATATTTTTTTAAAGCCTGCTTGACTTCATTAACATTAGTAAATTGACTCAAAATAAATGTTGTAGATTCGATTATTGATGCGTATTTAGTATCATCTTTATCTACAGTTTGATATTTTGTAAAACCTGGTAAATAATTTGCACTTAGACTTAATCCTTGACTATTTTGTCCGTCAATTACAAGAGTTTGTCCATCTTTTGACAAACCAGTAGCTAGTACTGAATATTTAGATTTGTATTCCTGTTTCGGTAAATTAGTATTGCTAGGAGCTGTTAAATAATGAGGAGTATTTTTAGGAATATAGAGAAATTGCCAGTTCCAATCAAGGGCCCATTCCATAGTTCTTCCCGATACTACATCACCTTTTTTATCTACTAGGGTTACAGCTGTGCATGCTATAGATTGCGAAAATAACAAAAGTAATAGAGAAATATAGGTAAAAGTTTTTCTGATTAGAGATTTCATTGATAACTATCCTTTATTTATAATTAACTGTTTCGATATTAGCATAACTTTAATAGATTGGTACCATTCATATTTTGATGTCAATATATAATTTTTAACAGGTGAAATTAAACTTTCACTGACTAATTTGTTTATTTATAATCTATTTATATATGAATAAATCTTGTTAATTAATGGTAGAAATAACTCATCAGTCAGATAAACACCCTAAAGCATTATGGTATATTATAGCAATATATATGTGGGAATATTTTAGCTTCTATGGTATGAGAGCTCTTTTAATCTTATATTTAGTAGAGCATCTTAAATTTAATGATACAACCTCTTATGCAATTGCTGGAGCATATGTGACCTTAGTATATCTTTCACCGATTGTTGGTGGAGTTGTTGCAGATAGAGTGTTAGGGTATAAGAAAGCTGTCATTTATGGAGCAGCACTTATGTCTATTGGACATGTTATTTTAGGTTTTGGCGGAGATGCTAAACTATATCTAGGAATGGCCTTTATAGTTTGTGGTTATGGGTTTTTCAAGAGTAACATTTCATGCTTATTAGGGCAGCAGTATAGTTCTCATGATCCTAAAAAAGATTCAGCCTTTACATTACTATATTTAGGAGGGAATTTCGGAGGTATATTCGCTCCTATGATATGTGGCTTGATAGCTCATTACTATGGTTGGCATTATGGTTTTGGAGTTGCTGGTATTGGTATGATATTTGGCTTAATTGTATTTATATTAGGTTCTAAATATATTCCGGATATTCTTCCTGAGAAGCCCTTACCTAAATATTTTAGTAGCTTTATAATTGCTTTAAGTATAATTATCATGGTTGTATTTGCTTATTTTGCTTTAGAGTATCTTTTTGATGGTTATCTTTTAGCCGTGGTTGCTTGTATAACAACGTTATTTTTTATAATTATTTTTATTAAAACAGATTTCTCTACGCGTAAATCATTAGTTACTTTATTACCTTTTTATATATTTGGTATAGTTTTCTGGGTTTTTGATGAGCAGTTATATACTTCTGTGGAAATATTTATACATAGAAATGTCGATACTTATTTATTTGGAATTGATATACCGGCTAGTACATTCACTTCTATGAATTCTCTGTCAATATTATTTGGAGGCTTAATTCTTGCTTGGATTTGGAAAAGAGTAAAGTCTTTAGATGATGATTTCGGTAGGATGATAAAATTTTCATTTGGGTTTATTTTCCAACTAATGTGTTTTGTTTTATTCTTTATAGCTGCCAAAAATGCTAGTTTGGATGGTACAACATCAGCATTATTAGTAATTATTGCTTTGGCATCTTTAGGAGTATCTGAATTATTTATAGATCCTATTGCTCTTTCTGAGATTACCTCTATTGAAGATAAAAAATATACAGGTTTTTTAGCAGCATCATACATGCTTTTTACAGGAAGTGTTGCAGGATTTATAGGGGCAAAAGTTGCTGACTTAGCAGCATTTAAAGGAGTGAGTGAGGATATTGATTTAGTTAAGCAGGCTCATTTGTTTGAAGGATTGTTTACTCATATTATGATTATCTTAGGCGTGACTATTTTGCTATGGTTTATAGTAGCATTTCTTATAAAAAAACTAAGATAATAACTTTAGTTACAGATAAAAAAAGGATAAACGGCGATTATTTTATCATTTAGTAATATAACTTTTGCTTTAGAGCGTTCTGATGTTGGTATTTTCAGCTCTTGGAATAATACTTTTAACTTATTTACTTTGTCTCTGCCTTGATATCTACATTTATCAGAAGCTTGTCTTTGTCGGACTATAAGTTCCCTAGTATCAAAGTCTTTATTAAATCTCTCTTTGAGCCACTCAATTATATCTTTATTATCCAAGATTAAATCTACTTGGTTATTATTCTTGATTATTAGTTGATTATATTCTACAGATATTTGATATTGTTGATTGATATCAAACTGCCAGCCAGTGTGTATATCACTATTAAGAGCTTTATGTATTTCTTCGGTTTGCTTATTTTTTAGACTTTGGTTTGTTGTTTCTTTAAACCAGTGATGAATTAAACTCTTTTGTATATCTTTATCTAAGGTAAGTAACTCAGAGATAATCAGACTATTATCTTTAGAAATCTTCTGTAATTTTTCATTAAGTAACTTTTGTAATATGTTATTACTTTCTGCGCAGATTTTAGCACTTCGAGAAAGAGTTCTGCTAATATTTGGATTAATTTGCTCTAATATTGGCATTATCTGATTACGAATAAGATTCCGACGATATTTTATATTCTCATTACTATCATCATAGATGTGATTAATCTTATTCTGGCTTGCATAGTTTTGAATATCTTTCTTTGTATAATCTAAAAGAGGGCGAAGTACAGCTCCATGATTTAATTGTTTATAGTATGGCATACTAGCTAGTCCAGCTAATCCTGATCCTCTTATCGCTTGAATTAGGAATGTTTCAGCTTGATCATCTAGATGATGACCTAGTAGAAGAGTCGGACTAGAATACTGACTCATGATCTCAATAAAGAAATCCATCCTTTGCTTACTTGCCCAAGCTTCAAAACTTTCTCCTTTAGGAGCTTGATCTAGAGAGTGAGCTATAAAATCAATATTTGCATTATTGCATATTGTTTGGCAATGTAATTGCCATTTTAGTGCATCAGGATGGATGTTGTGGTTAATATAAATAGCAATAGTTGGAATGTCTAAATCTTTTGTTATGTCTAATAAAACACTAGAATCTACACCACCACTATAACCGATAATTATGTGAGAAGGAGAGTGCTTTAAAATTTGAGAGATAATTTGGGTTTTATCTAAAGACATCTATACAAGAAAACGAGCTTTTATTGTAGTTTTGATTTTTTTGAATTCATCAACAAGATCTTTTGCTTCATCAGAAGTTGATTTAATATCCATCACAACATAACCAATATTCTCTAGAGTTCTAAGATATTGCCCTTCAACGTTAATGTTTTTTGCAGCTAATATCTTGTTTAGCTCATTCATAGTGCCCGGTATATTTTGGTGTATATGTAATATTCTATGAGTTTCAGTATGGCTAGGTAGTGATAATTCTGGGAAATTTACGGCATTTAGAGTCGAACCATTATCAGAATATTTAATAAGCTTAGCAGCGACTTCATTGGCAATATTTTCCTGCGCTTCGATAGTGCTACCACCAATATGAGGCGTTAAGAAAACATTATCAAAGCCTCTTAGTGGGCTTTCAAATATTTCACCTTTAGCAGAGGGCTCTTTAGGGAAAACATCTATAGCTGCGCCTTTGAGTTTACCATTTTTCAAAACCTCAACTAAAGCATTAATATCAACAACATTTCCTCTAGAAGCATTAATTAGTACTGAGTTTTCTTTCATGAAGCTAAGCTCTTTAGCAGAAATCATATTTGCAGTTGTAGGCAATTGAGGTACATGTAGTGAAACAACATCGGAATTTTTAAGTAGAGTCTCTAAACTTTCTACAGCACTAGCATTTCCTAATGGAAGCTTTTCTTCTATATCGTAAAATATGACATTTAAGCCTATACTCTCTGCTAAAATACCAAGCTGCATACCAATATGGCCATAGCCAATGATTCCAAGAGTTTTACCTCTCACTTCATTAGCATTATCAGCAGATTTATGCCATTCACCACGATGAGTTTTAGCATTTTTATCAATTACATTACGTATCAACAAAATTGCTTCAGCTAATACAAGTTCAGCAACACTACGAGTATTTGAAAACGGAGCATTAAATACAGGTATTCCTAGATTTTGAGCAGTCTTAAGGTCAACTTGGTTTGTACCAATACAGAAACAGCCTATGGCAGTCAAATGAGAAGACTGTTCTAGTACTTCTTTAGTAAGCTGTGTACGTGAGCGTAAGCCAACGATTTTAAAATCTTTAAGCTTATCTACAAGCTCTTGACCTTCTAGTGCTGTATTCAATAGTTCAATATTTTCGTATCCAGCAGCTTTAAATGATTCAAGAGCATTTAAATGAATACCTTCTAAAAGTAGAATGGGAATTTTCTTTTTGTTAAGAGATAATTGATTCATTTTTATAATATCCTTATACAGAAATTTTTGCTTTTATAGCTGGATGATGTTTATAATTCTGAAATTCAAAGTCTTCATATTTGTAATCAAATATAGAACTTGGTTTTCTTAAAATTTTAAGCGTTGGTAAGTCTAAAGGCTCTCTACTAAGTTGCTCATTTACTTGCTCTATATGATTGTTATAAATATGACAATCGCCACCAGACCAAATAAATTCACCAACATCAAGGTCACATTGCTGAGCAATCATGTGTGTTAGTAAAGAGTAGCTCGCAATATTAAATGGAACTCCCAAAAAGGCATCAGCACTTCTTTGTGTAAGCATACAAGATAACTTATTATCAGCAACATAAAACTGGAACATTGCATGACAAGGTGGTAGGGCAGAATTACCTTTAGCGACATTCTCTTGAGGAGAGATTTTTTCTGAAGGAACAACACAAGGATTCCATGCTGAGACAAGAATTCTACGTGAATTTGGATTGGTTTTTAGCATTTCAATTACTTCAGCAATTTGATCTATACCTTCGCCATTGAAGTCACGCCATTGTTTACCATATATCGGTCCAAGTTCACCTTCTTCAGTTGCCCATTCGTTCCAAATTCTAACTTTATTATCATTTAGATATTTTACATTTGTGCTACCACTTAAAAACCATAACAGTTCATGAACAACACTTGGGATATGAATTTTTTTTGTAGTTACTAATGGGAAACCTTGTTGTAAATCAAAGCGCATTTGGTATCCAAAAATACTTGTTGTACCAGTACCTGTTCTATCGCCTTTATTAGTTCCATTGTCTTTTATATATTTTAGAAAGTTTAGATATTCTCGCATTTATTCTTCCTTGTTCTTATGAAAACTATGATAAGAATTATTGCTCCTAACACTATCATAGGAATAGATAATATCTGTCCCATAGTCATCCAGTTAAAGAATATATAACCATATTGTGGATCTGGCTGTCTGAAGAATTCACAAATAAATCTAGCGCTACCATATAGGAACATAAATAATCCTAATATTAAATAACGTGGTCTTTTTTTGATACTAACTAGCCATAATACTGTAAATAGTACAACACCTTCTAAAAAGAACTCAAATAGTTGAGAAGGGTATCTAGGTAAAGGTCCACCAGTAGGAAAAATCATTCCTATTGGAGAATCTGTAACTTTTCCCCATAACTCGCCATTTATGAAATTACCAATTCTACCAGCACCTAGACCTATAGGTACAACTGGAGCTACAAATTCGCCAAGGTCAAAGAAGTTAACTCCAAGTTTGCGTGCATATAGTGCAAATGCTATTAATACACCTATAAACCCTCCATGGAATGACATACCACCATCCCAGAGGAAAAACATTTGGAGAGGGTTATGAAAATAGTAGGGTAGATTGTAAAAGATTATATAGCCAATTCTACCGCCCAATATAACACCTAAAGCAATATAAAATGTTAAATCACCTGCTTGTTCAGGTTTGATAGGTGCCCATGATTTAACTTTTGCTCTGTATCTCAATAAATACCAGCCAGCAAAAATACCGAATAAGTACATTAAACCATACCAGTGGACTTTTATAGGACCTAGATGTAAAGCAACTGGATCAATTTGAGGATAGTGTAACATTAGATATAGCCTTGCTATTTAGATTATTGATTGAGATTCAAAATCAAGAGCTGGAGAATAATTTATGTGTTCTGGCTCAGGTTGATTTTGTTTGTTAACTTTTTCAACTGTTTTTTCTTTTTTATTATTTTTAGTAGTTTTAGGCTTTTCTTTTTTTACGCTATTTTGCTCAGATGTTTTATCATCTTTTTCTAGTTTAGCTTTTTTAGATTGCTCTTCTTTTACAACTACTTCATCAACTATTTCAATAGTTTCTTTTATCTCTGTATGAATATTGTTGCTATCCTCTACTTCAGTGTTTTGGATTTTCTCGGCTTGTTTAGCCTTTTCAGCTTGTCTAGCAGCTTCTTTAAGAAGAGTTATTTCTTTATCGACTAAAACAGTATCAAATTTTAGATATTTACTAGTCTTTGCTTTTTCTTCAGTAGCTACTTTTGTAGCACCATCATCTTTTAAGCTATTATAGTTTTCTAAAACATCTTTAACCATAACAGAGACAAACTCTTCAGGATTTTTAGATATTACTTTCTTGATATTGTCAGTTTTTTCAGCAGTTTGATTCTGATACTTAAGCTGAGTAATATCAACAACTTCTTCAGCATTATTAAGATTTAGGTTGTTACTTCTGCTACTACCACGATTGTTTGATTTTTTATCAAACTTATCACTACTTAATTTATTTTTGTTACGATCATTCCTATTGTCATTGTTTTTACGATCGTTACGCTGGTTATTGTCTCTTTCTTGCCTATTGTCTTGAGACTTTTGGACTTGAGGTTTTTGACCTTTATTATTATTTTTATTATCACTGCGATCATTATTATTAGCTTTGCGATCGTCACGTTGATTAATGTCTTTTTGCGGTCTGTTATCTTGAGACTTTTGAGGTTTTTGAGCTTTATCTTTATTGTTGTATTGTTTATTTTGAGGTTTCTTATTCTCAACAGCAATAACTTCATTACTACCTGTAAGCTTATCTAGTAGTTTACTGAAAAAACCTTTTTTCTTTGGCTCTTGCTTTTCACTAGTTTCGTTTGTGTTGTTTTGAACAGTAGTTTCAATATTCTTGTTTTCAAGTTTATTATCTTCCTTAGGGCTTACGCTCTGATCTTCAGATATAGGTTTACTTAGTTCAACAGCAGCAACTTTCTTTTTACCCGCTTTAGGAATTTCAACGTTGTATACATCTTCTATTAAGTCAGAACTGGTACGGTTTGATTTGTAGCTAGTACCCCAAATTCTTTGCATTTGAAACTTAGGAGACTCCATGTTGAAGTTAGGAATTAACATGACTTTAACTTCAGAGATTCTTTCAATTTCAACAATGCTATCTCTTTTCTCATTTAGTATATATGCAGCTATATCAACAGGGACCTGAACACGTATCTCATTAGTATCTTCTTTGATAGCCTCTGCTCTAATTTTACGTAAAATAGTAAGTGCAGTAGCTTGAGTTGTTTTTATGAAACCATGTCCGTCACAACGAGGGCACTTTTGCATTACACTTTCATTGATTGATGAGCTTAAGCGTTGTCTAGATATTTCAACAAGTCCAAGTTTAGATATGCGTGACATTTGAATGCGTGCTTTATCTTGCTGCAGAGCTTCCATTAATTTTTCTTCGACTTGCTTTCTATTTGGATAGAATGACATGTCAATAAAATCAACGATAACTAGGCCACCAAGATCTCTGATTCTAAGTTGACGAGCAACTTCTTCAGCAGCTTCTAAGTTTGTTTTGAAAGCAGTAGTTTCAACATCTTCAGCTTTGTTAGCACGAGATGAGTTAACATCAATAGCAACCAAAGCTTCTGTTGTGTCAATTACAATAGAGCCACCAGAAGGTAATCTAATTTCTCTCTTATAGGCATTTTCTATTTGTTGATCGATACCAAACTGTGCAAATATAGGTAACTCTTCGTTGTATAACTTAACTTTGTTAATATCAAAACTTTGTCTAAGTAAGCCAAGTTGTCTTTTAACATCTTCATAGCATTCTTTAGAATCTACAATAATTTCTTTAACATCTTCTTTTAGATGATCTCTAACTGTTCTGACGATTATGTCACTCTCTTTATGAAGTAGAGCAGGCTTTTTGATTTTATGATAAGCCTTAAATATTGAGTCCCATAATTCAACTAGAGTATCAAAGTCATGTTTTAACTCTTCAAAAGAACACTCTACACAAGCAGTTCTTGCAATTACACTCATATTTTTAGGGATGTTTAAATCTTTTAGATATTTCTTAAGTTTTTCTCTATCCTCACCCTCTACACGACGTGAAATACCGCCACCATCTGGGTTGTTTGGTAGCAACACCATGTATGAGCCTGCAAGTGTGATAAATGTAGTTAAAGCTGCACCTTTATCACCACGCTCTTCTTTGTCAATCTGTACTATTAACTCTTGACCTTCTGAAAGAAGATGTGCAATATTTTCACCATTTGGTACGTCTTTTAGATAATACTCAGAAACTTCCTTGAATGGTAAAAAACCATTTTTATCTTCACCATAGTTGACAAATATTGCATTTAAGCTCGGTTCAATTCTAGAAATATAGCCCTTATAAATATTGGCTTTTTTCTGTTCTCTATCAACATTTTCAATATCTAAATCAATAAGTTTTCCGTTATCTAGAGTAGCGATTCTTGTTTCTTCACTACTTTTACTATTTATTAGTATTTTCTTCATTTTTTAGTTAATTCCTTCAATAATATAATGTTCATAACTAGCTGTTTAATGAGCTAGCTCGTTAAGTTCAGACCTATTTTGGTCTTTTTAATAAATCGCTTTTATAGACTATTTCATATATGAAACTGACCAAATTTACCATCTTTAATCATGCGCCTATTTAGTTCGCGATTTTGTTAAAGTACTATGTACGCAATTATTTGATATAATATCAATATTAGCTAATAATTAAAAGAATTATTGATTTTTAATGGGTCTTATTTATCTAGATTATGCAGCGACTACTCCACTTAGTCAAAATGTCAAAAAAACAATGCTAAAATCGATTAGTGATGACTCTGATTTTTTTAACTCTGGATCATCAACTTATGAGCAGGCTTTATTAGTTCGCGATAAAATTGAGCAAGCAAGGGTATCTATAGCAGATAGTTTGTCTGTCTTGCCTAGAGAGATTATTTTTACATCAGGAGCTACTGAGTCAAATAACCTTGCAATAAAAGGAGCAGCTTATGCTTATCAAAATAAAGGTAAGCATATAATTACATCAAAAGTTGAACATAAAGCAGTACTTGATGTTTGTGGTTTTTTAGAAACTAAGGGATTTGAAGTTACGTACTTGGATGTAGATGGATTTGGACAGATTGATTCAGAGCAACTTAAAAAAGCTATTAAACAAGAGACTATTCTTATAAGTCTAATGGCTGTAAATAATGAGCTAGGTACTCTAAATAATCTTCGTGAGATCGGTAAGCTAACTATGCAGAGTGGTATAATTTTTCATGTTGATGCAGCTCAAGGATATGGCAAGATTGATATTGATATAAATGATATGAATATCGATTTGTTATCGGTATCTGGACATAAAATTTATGCTCCAAAAGGTGTGGGATTTTTATATGTGAGATCTAAAAGGCCAAAAGTTAAGCTAGAAAAACAGATACATGGTGGAGCTCAGGAATTTAATCTAAGAGCAGGAACATTAGCGAATTATCAGATATTTGCATTAGCTGAGGCTGTAAAAGAGATGTTTGCTAATAGACAGAATAATCTGCAGTACATAAAGGATTTGCGAGATACTTTTTTGGATATTATTAAAGAAATTGATGATATAAAGATAAATACAAAACTTGATAATAGCTATCCTGGTATTTTAAGCATTACTTTTGTAGGTGTAAAAGGTGAAACTTTGTTAGCAATGCTTGGTGGTATTTGTATGTCTATGGGGTCTGCGTGTAATTCTCAGGCTGTTAAACCATCTCATGTTTTGGTTGCTATTGGTTTGAGCGCTGATCAGGCAGAGTCTACGATAAGAATTTCATTTGGTCTACATACTTCAAGAGAGCAGGTTGTATTAGCTGCTAAAATACTAATAGAAAAAGTTAAGCTTTTGAGAGCTATATCTCCACCGGGAGAAGAAAATGTATAATGATTTGGTAAAGAAACTTCTTGCGGAGGTTAATTTTGAAGATGCTGTTATCTTGCCGAAGCAAGTCAAATATTGTGTGATTGATAATTTTTCGGTTATAGAGATGTATATTTCTGAAGAAAAAATCTCATTTAGAGTTTATGGCGATGCTTATATGCTAGCAATGATAAAATGGTTACAAAAAAAATTACAACATAAAGCTGATATCAAGAAAATATCGCTACAAGAGCTTGTGAAGGAGTTTGATTTGCCTGAGTTTAAATATAGGAATGCTTCGCAAATAATCGAACTTATTGAGAAAATAAATGCAGCAGTTGTATGATTTTTATATATTGCACCAGTGCAAATATCAAGAAAATTCTCTACTTGTGAGTATATTCACTCGAGAGTTTGGTAAGATTTCGGGGTTAATAAGAGTTAATAAGAAAACGATAAACCTATATCAGCCTTTGGTTAAATTAAGAGGGCAAATTAGTCTTGCTAAAAAATCAGATGGATTATCTAAAATCTATAACGTAGAGTTTGTTGAGTCATTCTATCAAAACACATATATAAATCTATTATCATTGCAGTACATGAATGAGTTGATATATCTGCTACTGAGTTATTCTCATGAAGAAGAGTTTTTATTTGAGAAATATGGTTTTATTCTAAAAAATATAAATGAAATTAATTATAAATATTTGTTGAGAATGTTTGAGCTTGAGTTGCTAGATAGTCTTGGGCAGGGGATTTATGTCGATTGTGATATTGATGGTATGCTTATTGATGAGAGTTTAAATTACTCGATACTTACCGCGGGCTTTAAAAAAAATTTATCAGCTATTCCAAATAGTATTGCTGGGAAAAATCTCTTGAAAATCAATCAATCAGTGAGCTCATGGACTGATGAGGATCTAAAAGCCATTTCTAAAGTTACTCGTGCCTATATTGATTATGCTTTAGCTGGTAAGCAGTTAAGAAGTCGTAAACTTTTAATAGATTATTTGAATTTGGGTAAAAAATAGTCTTTATAATTATATTTTGTTAGAGAGCCTGTTCTTAAATGCTTTGATGAAAGATATTGTAGGTGGTATCAAAGATACAACAATAATTAAAATTACAAATAGGCCGAAATATTTTTTGACAAAAGCATTATTGCTAAAGAAGAATGCTAAGTAGACAATAGAGTATACCCATATAAAAGCACCAAGAATTCCCATTAATACAAATTTAGGATATCTCATGCGTGCCATGCCGGCTGTGAAAGGCATAAATGTTCTTACAAGTGGTGTAAATCTTGCTAATATGATTGCAGCAGCACCATATTTATTAAAAAATTCTTGTGCTTTAAGTAGGTGAGCTGTTTTGAGAATTTTTGCATCATCTTTAAAAATTCGTTTACCGACCATTCTGCCAAGGAAATAGTTGCATGAGTCACCACATACAGCTGCAGCTACAAGTATTGGAGCTAATACATGTACATTTAAGCTAGTCGCAGCTCCAGTAAGTCCTAGTGCAAAAAGTAAAGAGTCGCCAGGTAAAAAGGGTGTTACCACAAGCCCAGTTTCACAAAAAATCACTAAAAAAAGTAATAAATAAGTCCAATCACCAAGTATATTAATATATGTGCTAATAAATTGATCTAGATGTAGGATAATATGAAATAATGCTGAAATCGTATCCATAAATTATTCATTTTGAATGTTTTGTCGTTAGATTATAAAAAAATAATATCTAAAGGTTAAGTTCTTTTTACTTTTATTTTATTTATAATCCCTTTTATAACCATTTGAATCACAACTACAGCTACAATAATGGCAATAATTAAGCTCAGATATTGTTTAACAAAATAGTTGTCACTAAAGAAATATACTGTATATGTAATTGAAAAAGACCAAATAATAGCTGATATGGCTCCTAATGTAACGAATTTGGCATAGTTCATGTTGCTAACTCCAGCAACAAATGGAGTAATCGTTCTAACAAAGGCTATAAAGCGTGAAAAAATTATTGCTTTTGTACCGTATTTATCCAAAAATTCTTTGGTTTTAATTAAATATGCTTTTTTGAGGATTCTAGCATGTGTACTAAATAATTTCTCACCAATAAATTTACCAGTAATATAGTTGCAGGAGTCTCCGATAATAGCTCCTAAACAAATTGATAGAACCGCTAAATGAATGTTGATACTTGTTGCAGCAGCAGTTACACCAATTGTAAATAGTAAGGAGTCACCGGGGAAAAATATTCCAAGAACAATTCCAGTTTCACAAAAAATGATAAAAAACAGTAGTATATAAAACCAAACACCTAAAATATCTATGAAGTAATTTATATACTCATTAAAATGGATAATAAAATCAAACATTGCTCTACTCCGGTTTGATTTTTATTGATAAAGCATGAATTTGTGGCATAAGTGATTGTGTACATCTGAATATTTCTTTATGTGCTTTAATCTTTGCCATATCACTTAACTTTTTAGATGAAACATTGACTAAATAGTGGTATTTACCTTCTATAAACCCTCTGTGTTTTGCGTGCTTGTGTGTTTCATCTATTATTTCAATTGTTGCTAGAGGATCAAGTTCAGATAGTATTTTGTTTTTAATTTCATTAGCTAGAGTAGTACTATCCATATTTTATAATATCCTCGTAGGTGTAATAATTAAATCAAGCTTAATATCATATATATCTATGATGATATCATCATTTTGCTGTTCATCAAAGGCTATGCCTATAGTTAAAGGGGAATTGCAGTTTTTTTTGAAGCTTAAAGTATAGTCATAGAAACCTCCTCCCATGCCCATTCTGAATTTATCTCTATTGAAACCAACAATTGGCACGATAATAATATCAAGTTCCCAAGCAGAAATGATCTCAGTTACTGAATATCTAGGTTCTTTAATCCTATATTTATTCAGATAATACTCTTTTGAATCTTTTGCGAACCATAAACTATGTTTTATAAAAGGGTGAACTATAGGTAAATAAATATTTCTGAAGTTGTTATTGATTAAGGATGTATTAACTTCATTTTTAAGAGAAACAAAACTAGCTACTTTGGGATCTGAGAAGTTGTTTTTAATATAATCTATGACTTTAAAGTTGATTTTAGATGATAGTTCATCTTTATCATTTAGATTGTTCCTAATATTTAAGAGTTCTCGGCGTATATGCTCTTTGTTCATGACTAAAACTATAATAATTAGTTGTCCAGATTACCGTTTTAGTTCAATATTCTTGATCCCTATGGTATCAAGTTTGGGTGCCATAGTTCCAACGTTGGGCTTCTTTGTGAATGCATGGCATCAAAGCTTGCTCTCTAGTTCAAACACCAAGCTCCCTATTCTAAGTAGTATCGGTACAAGATTGTAACTAAATCACCAATAACCCAGACAACTAAACTTTTGAATACATGGGTATTATAAACAACAACATCTTCTCTTTGAATAATTTACACTAAAAAGTTTATAGATATATTGCTTGACTTTAGCTGATTTAAGTTATCTATTTTTAGTGTGTTGAAGGTGACTATCTTATTAGACTAATACTTTAAAAAAATACCTATAACTAATTATCTATATACAGTAAAATATCATTTAATAATATATAAAATAAAATTCTATCTATGAAAAATGAAAAACCTAATTTTGAAGATGTCGCAGAAGCTCTAAAAGTAATGCAGGCTTTAACTACGGCTTCAGAAGCACATGGGCTACTTTGTGCATTATTTAGCTTTGGAGCAGAAGTTAAATTCACTGCATGGTCAGATTCTTTGATGACAAAACCAATCGAAGAAGGTGATTTGATAGCGGCTTCGGCTTTGCAAACTATGAAAAAACTTTATGACTACACTCAGTCGCAGTTTGATGAAAAAGGCTTAAGTTTTGATTTATTCTTACCAGAAGATGATGAGCCTTTAAGTTATAAAGCTGAAGCATTAACTTATTGGATCAGAGGTTTTTTATCTGGTGTAGGTTTATTTGGTTTAGACTATGAGAATTCTAAAGATAGAGAGACTAAAGAAGCAATAAGCGATTTAATGAAAATATCTTATATGGACTGCGACGCTCTTGAAGATAATGATGACTGTGAACAAGATTTTATTGAATTGCTTGAATATACAAAAGTTGCAGTATTATTAATTGATAGTGAAAAAGTTTAGGTATTTATATGAATACTAAATATGATATAGCGATTGTTGGTGGAGGTATTGTTGGCTTATTAACTTCCTTAGCACTTGCTAGAACGGGATGTTCAATTATTCATATTGAGAAAGATGAGCTAGAAGTCAAAAATGATAACCGTAGTATCGCTGTCTCTTATTCATCGATAGCATTTCTGAATACTCTTGGGTTGTGGGATAAAGTTGCTAGTAAAACTCAAACCATAAAAAAGGTTCATGTCTCTGATAAAGGACGATATGGTAGAGCTGAGATTTTTGCTAAGGATGAGAATCTGCCATTTCTTGGGGCTATCGCTCCAATGCGTGAACTATTAGCAGTTGCATTGCAGAATGTTGCTGAAAATGAAAACATCGAAAAAGCTTTTAAGACTAATGTGGTTAGTTTGCAAAAGAATGCTGATGATTATTCGCTAGTTGTTGAGCAAGAACAACAAGATAAAATAATACATGCTTCACTAATAATCGCTTGTGATGGTGCAAGCTCAAGTATACGTAAAATGCTAAATGTAGGAGCTCAAACTACTGATTATAAACAAGATGCAGTCGTTTTTGATATCCAAACAGATCTTGATAATGATAATACAGCGTTTGAGAGGTTTATGACTGATGGTGTGCTTGCAATGCTTCCTAAGTCAAAAACTACAATGGGCTGTGTTTGGACTGTTGATCGAGAAGACTCAAAAGCAAAGTTAAACCTAGGCAAAAAAGAGTTTGAGGAACTGGTTCAAGATAGATTTGGTTATAGATTAGGTCAGATTGAAGTTGCTACTAAGCCTGCTGTTTTTCCTTTATATCTTGTTCAATCAAATGAAGTATATAAAGATAATGTACTATTTTTTGGTAATGCTTTGCATTTTTTACATCCTGTATCTGGTCAAGGCATGAATTTAAGTATTCGAGATATCGGCTTTTTATATGATTTACTTGTTGAAAGTGATTTTTCACAAAGCTCTATAGCAGTAGTTTTAGAAGAGTTTGCCAAAGTTAGAAAACCAGATCATGATAGAACAATTAATATTACACATGGATTTGTGAAATGGTTTGTTTCAAATGATTTTAAATTTGTGGCAAGTAGAAATGTTGGATTACACTTGTTACAAAGAAGCAGATTAGCCAAAAAAGTTCTATCTCGAGTGATGATGGGTAAGCTGACAAGAGGTTCAACACTAATGAGAAAGGTGGTTGAAGATGAACATTAAAAATATCCAAAAAGATGTAGTGATTGTTGGCGGTGGTATGGTTGGGCTTAGTTTAGCTTTATCTTTGCATCAAAATGGTCTACAAGTCGCTGTAATAGAAGCGAGAGAAATAAATCATAAGCATCTTAATTTAGATAGAGTAGAAACAAGAGTAAGTGCGGTTAATCATACCTCTAAGAGATTGCTACAAGATTTGGGTGTTTGGAATGCTATTAAAAGCCATCGTATATCACCGTATTATCAAATGCATGTTTGGGATGATGTTCCTAGTGAAAGTATTACTATTTCAGCAGAAGAGATATCTGAGCATAGTTTGGGTAATATTGTAGAAAATGATGTTATAACACAAGCTCTCATTACTGAAATTAGTAATACAGGTATTGAAATTTATGCGAATCAAAAAATTGAAAAGATCCAAAAGAATGGTAACACGGAACTAGTTGTTTTAGCTGATAAAATTATCGAAACTAGCTTGATCGTCGGCGCAGATGGAGCTAACTCTTTTATTAGAGATTATTTTAATTTTGAAACTAAAGTTAAACCATATAAACATACTGCGATAGTAGCAACTCTTGAGCTTGAAAAACAACATAATCAAACAGCATATCAAAGGTTTTATGATAAAGGAGTTTTAGCATTTTTACCGTTAGAAAATCCTAATAAAGCTTCGATAGTTTGGTCTGTGAAAACTGATTATGCTAATTTCTTGATGAGTTTAGCTGATGAGAAGTTTGAATTAGAGTTAGCAAAAGCAATTAATAATACTCTTGGGAGTGTAAAACTTTTATCAAAAAGATTTAGTTTTGAGCTAGTTCAGCGTCATGCTAAGAGTTACATTAAAAGTAATGTTGTAATAGTTGGTGATGCAGCACATACTATTCATCCTTTAGCTGGTCAGGGTGTAAATATTGGTTTTAAAGATGTTATAGCTTTAAGTAAAGTTGTAAGTGAAGCTTTTGCCAAAGGTAGATTAATTGGGCATATCTCAACGTTAGATAAATACCAACGCGAAAGAAAGCTTGATAATACTAAGATGATAGCTCTTATGAAAGCTTTTAAAGAGGTGTTTGGTAGTGAGAATGATTATATTAAAAAAGCTCGTAGAGCTGGATTTGAGTTTGTTGATAAATATAGTATTGTCAAAAGTTTGGTAGTAAAACAGGCGTTGTAAACTTACTGATTAATTTCTTGTCTAGCTTTTTCTAAATCTTTTAGAAAATCTTGGTTTCCATTCAAAATTGCAAAGTTTGCTAAAGCTACAGTTCTAGCAGCTTGGATATCACTTTTCCAATGTACTCCGCAAATAACTCGACTTTGGGATTTTCTATCAGCTAACTCAAAAAGCTGCTTAGCTGTTTGTGGTTTTAGCTCTGCTAGAATCATGGCGTAATTCCAAGCTCTAGAGGAGTGTCCAGAAGGGTATGAGTAGCTACTAGGATCCTCATCAGGATCGCAAGGTTTTCTATCAAAAAACACGAAGGGTCTTATTCTTTGGTATTTTTCTTTAGCTGATTGCTTTATATTCGATACATCAGTCGTTGATCTATTTAATAAAGTGTATATTGCAGGAGTTTTGTCTTTAGTAATTTCTTGGCCAAAGGCTTTGCTAAAATCAGCGATATGAACGTCTTGGTCATTAGATGCGTCATGAATTGCTAATTTATAATCAGTAGTATTTTTATTTTGGCTAAATGCTGCTTCTGATATCGCTTTGTCACTAGAAAATGCTAATGAATCTGTACTTGGAGGAGCTCCGATAATACTATCTATATTTATGATTTGATTTTTGGGTATATATCCACTAGGCCAGTTACTAGCAAAAGCGGCTGATAATGTTACAAATATAATAATTGTAATGGATAGAAATTTTTTCATAGTTAGTTTTTTGGGTATTAAATTAGTTTTGGAAAATTATATTAACATATTCAGATGTATAGGAAATATTAGTTAAGAGTAAATCTTTATAAATTTATCCCTTGGTTATCACTTCTAATAGTAACTTTATATTGTTGTAAATATAAAAACAGATGATTTTGATTATAAATTAGATTTCTAAATAGGTGAATTTACAAATATTAAAACTTCTTAATATCAATTCCTAACTTCTTTTGTAGTTTTTCAACATAAGAGAATTCAGTTTCTTTAATAATTAGAATACTATTGCCGGATTTACCCATACGACCTGTTCTACCTGCTCGATGTTGGTAATCTTCTGCTTTGGATGGGATATCATAATTTATTACAAAATCAACATCATTAATATCAAGTCCTCTAGCTGCAACATCAGATGCAACTAAAACTTTGATTTGTCCACTTTTGAATTTTTTGATGGTATTAGCTCTATCAATTTTATTTTGTTCACCATGAATAGAGCCAACCCCACATTCTAGTTTATCTATTTTTTTTGTGACGAAATCAACATCATTATTTCTATGTAGAAATACTATAGATTTGGAAGGAGATATTTTGTTTAGTAACTTTCGTAATGTATCGGTTTTACGATTACCATCAGCTGTGATATAGCTATGTTCTATAGTTTCTTTTTCTTTGGAGTTATCAATAAGCTCTAAATTTTCGATAAAACTACTCGCAATATCAAAGGCGTGGTTTTTGATAGTAGCAGAGCCTAATATATATTGTAGATTTGTGGTTTTAGAGATGATTTGTTTTAAAAGCTTTAAGCTGTCATCTTCAAGCATACGATCTGCCTCATCAATAATACAGTATTGTAGATGAGCAGCCTTTAGTTTTTTTTGATCGATAAGTTCTAGAATCCTGCCAACAGAGCCAACTACAATATTTGGTTTTTTCTTTAATTTTTCTTTTTGTCTGTCTATCGATGCTTTACCAATTAGTGCTAGTGATTTAATGCCTATACTTGAGAATGTCTCATTTATAAAATTACTAATTTGAATGGCTAACTCATGAGTAGGTGTGAAAAAAACAACTTGTGTAAGAGGTTTTTTATCTATTAATAATTTATTCATAATTGGCAAAATATAAGCAAGTGTTTTACCGCTACCAGTTGGTGATTTTAGCCAGATATTTTCTCCATTTGAGATTTTTTCATAGCTTAAAATCTGTGAGTTTGTAGGTATTTTGATATTTTTATTTTCTAATATTTCTATGATGTTTTGGCTTAAGTTTAAGTCTGAAAATAACATAAATAGGTATATTTAAATTGTTATATATGGATAATAGCATATTAGGATGATAATGGCCTAAATTGTTATATCTATTATCTAAGATATGATAATATTTTGCTCAAAAGATTTTTTTAAAAATAAATTTATTAAATGAGAACGGACGATTTTGATTATAAGTTACCAGAAGAGTTAATTGCTAGCTATCCTTTAGAAAACAGAGATGCTAGTAGGTTGTTAAAATTGAATAAGCAGACTGGCGAGATCTTAGATCATAAATTTACTGATTTTATTGATTTTATCAATCCTGAAGATCTGCTTATCTTTAATAATAGTAAAGTAATGCTAGCTAGACTATATGGTGAAAAAACTACAGGCGCAAAGCTTGAATATCTTATAGAAAGAGTTAAAACACCTAAAATTTTTGAAACACATATTAAAGCAAATCGCTCACCAGCGATAGGCAGTGAAATATATGTCCAAGACACTTTAGCAAAAGTATTAGAAAAAGATGGGGGAATGTATCTACTTGAACTGCAGGGTAATAAAGATATCTATCAATTGATGGAAGAGTTTGGGCATATTCCTTTACCTCCGTATATGAAGCGAGATGATGAAGAATTTGATGCTGAACGATATCAAACAGTTTATGCAAAAGATTTAGGCTCTGTTGCTGCTCCAACAGCTGGTTTGCACTTTTCAGAAGAGCTAATGCAACAAATAAAAGCTAAGGGTACTGATATAGCTTATATCACTTTACATGTTGGATCAGGAACTTTTAAACCTGTTCAAGTTGATGATGTCAATAACCATAAGATGCATTCAGAAGTTATATCTGTATCTGAAGATGTTTGTGAGAAAATTCGTCAAACTAAAGCTAATGGTGGTAGAGTAATAGCTATTGGTACAACTTCTGTACGCTCACTTGAAACAGCAGGTCAAAGTGGAGAAATTCAGCCTTATCAAGGTGAGACTGATATTTTCTTATATCCAGGTAAAAAGTTTAATATCGTTGATGCAATGATTACTAATTTTCACTTGCCTAAGTCTACTCTAATTATGCTAGTTAGTGCATTTGCAGATAAAGAAAAGATTATGAAAGCATATGAGCATGCTATAGCTGAAAAATATAGATTTTTTAGTTATGGTGATGCGATGTTTATTTTTTAAAAAAACAAGGAGTGTTTCAAATGAAGTACTTAAAAACAATAGTGTGTGTAGTGTCAATTGTTTTATTAGGTTCATGCTCAAATGAGCAAGATACTTCAGATGCTAGCAGTAATGCATCAATTAAAAGTAATTTTAAAGATATAGGTGATTCTGTTGGAGATTCTGCTAAAGATGTAACTAAAAGTATAGGCCATGATTCGAAAAATATAGTTGATGATAATGGTGATGGTTCTATTAAAGAAAACTTTGAAAATATGGGTGACTCCATAGGTGAAGCTGCTAGGGATATAACTAGAAGTATAGGTCATGGTACGAGAAATATAGTAGATGGTAATTGATAGTTATAATAAAGGAGTCTTAAAAATGAAATATCTAAAGTTGGTTTATTGTGTTATGTTAGTTGCTCTATTAGGAGCATGTTCTGATAGTGGAGATAGTTCAAGCAATAATGGATCTGTAAAAGGAAACTTCAAGGATATGGGTGACTCAATAGGACATGCAGCAAGAGATGTGACAAGAAGCATAGGTCACGATTCAAGAAATATAGTTGATGGTGATTAAGAATATAGCTATTCTTTAAGAAGTATAGCTTTATTTGCTAAGGAGAGGACTCATGTTAAGAAGTGGTAAACAAATATTAAAAGATTTTTTTGATGTATTTGATATAGAATATGTTTTTGGCAATCCAGGAACTACAGAAACTACATTTTTAGATGTGGTTGCTCAAAGTGATAATTGTAAATATATCTTGGGGCTACACGAGTCTGTCGCTACGGGTATTGCTGCTGGATATGCTTTGGAAAGTGGGAAACCTTCGGTATTAAATATACATACTTATCCAGGTTTAGCAAATGCTATGAGTAATATGTTTAATGCTTATGCTGCAGGGATTCCACTATTTGTAATAGCTGGACAGCAAAACAGAAGTCATCTTATTCATAAGCCAATATTATCAGGAAATTTAACTGAACTTGCAAAAACAGCAACAAAAACACAGTATGAAGTTCAACACGTATCAGATTTAAGTATTGCATTACAAAGATGTTATTTGGAGTCGTTAGAATCTAAAATGCCTACTTTTTTATCTATACCTATGGAAATTTATACGGATGAGTGTAGTACAGGATATTTTAAAAAGACTAAAATACTAAATGACACTCAAGCAACAGATTTAACAGAGATTATTAACCATTTAGAAGAATGTAAAAGTATTGTTTTTGTTGTTGATGCAGAGGTTATTTGGAGTGCTAAAACCAGATCAAATCTTCAGCAGCTTAGTAATAAAGTAGGTGCCGATATCTATTTAGCACCATTTGCTGTCAAAACTTCTATTGATGTGAGTTTTGATAATTATAAAGGCGTTTTACCAGCTGTTTCGTTAGAGGCTAATAATATATTATCTAAATATGAAACGGTTGTTTTATTGGGAGAAAAAATCCAGTCTTTTCTGTATCATGAAAAGCAAACAATACCCCAACAAAATACTTTAATTCAGTTTAGTAATGGTAATATAAGGACTAGATATGATTATCCTTTCGATTATGTTATTAGAGGGGAAATTGGTAATAACCTTTCGATCATTGCTGATCATTTCGATACTAAACAAACTAAATATAAAAAGAGTTTTGAATTGGAGGAAATTAATACAAATAAAGATAGCATCTTATTTGATATTTTAGATTATTGTTATCGTGATACAGCTATTGTCATAGAGGGTTCTACGAACCAGACACATCTTGAAGAATTAACATATATATTAAAGTTTTCAAAGGTCTATTATGAACCTCGTGGTGGTGCTTTAGGTATGGCAATGCCACTATCTGTAGGTATTTCTTTATATACTAATAAACATACCATATGTTTTGTTGGTGATGGTGGTAGTTTGTATTCTATTCATAGTATTTGGACCGCCGCTAGATATAATATTCCTGTTATATTTATTTGTACTATCAATGATGAGTATAAAATCTTAAAACAATTATGGCACTTGCAGGTTCCACAAACACCAGAGAAAGACTATGTAGGAATGGATATTACAAATCCACGATTAGATTTGAGTAGTATAGCTAAAGGTTTTGGCGCGAAAACTATTACGACTAATAGAAGCAACTATAAAGATTCTTTGGACCAAGCTTTTAAATTTAATGGTCCCACATTTATCACTATATCATCTGATGACTGTTAGGTTCAAAATCTTTGCGATAGCTATATCCTTTTAGCTTTTAGTAATTTATTATTATCAATATTAATGAAAATTAAGTTAGTTAGATAATGAAGAAAGCATTTTTTTTTGATATTGATGGCACTCTAGTATACGAACATAAAGGAGAGCTTTTTGTCTCAGATAAAAATATCCAAGCAATCAAAAAGTTAAGAAAGCAAGGTTATAAGACTTTTATAGCTACAGGTAGATCACCGAGTTTCATTCCTTCAGCAGTTCTTGATTTGCCTATGGACGGTTATGTTACAGCAAATGGTTCTGTAGTCAGTGTTGGTGATAAACTTGTCTATGAGAAGCTATTTCCACAAAGTGCGATTGATAATGTTTTAGAGTTTTGTGAAAAGCACAATCATGACTGGCTTTTCGAGGGTGAATTTGCATATGTGAACAACCTTGAATCAGAAGATCTTAATTATTTTTATGATAACGTTATAGTAAGTAAGGATAAGATCATTACAACACATAACTTATATAATGTAACAATTTATAATGCTTTAGTTTTGGGTAGAAATGTTGATACTGTAGCTTTAGAACATACGCTTGGAGAAGAGTGTGTGATAGCTCCGCATAATGAAAATGGTTATGTTGACTGTTATTTAGCAGGACATACCAAAGCAGATGGTATAAATAAGGTTGTAGAATATCTAGATCTTGAAGGATATGAGACATATGCATTTGGTGATGGTAATAATGATCTAGAAATGTTTGATCGTGTTGATGTTGCTGTTGCTATGGATAATGCTTCACCACAATTAAAAGAAAAAGCAAGTCTAATAACTAAAGCAAACTATAATGATGGTGTATATTATGGTTTATTAAAGTTAGGCTTGATTTAGACTTTATTCTTCTGTAGTTTGTTTAGTGGTGGGGGCTAAAATTAACAAACAAAGGAAGATAAATGAATAAGAAAGTTATATTTACTCTAAGTTTTTTACCTCTACTAGCATTAGCTACAGATCAAAATCAAACATCTTTAAAGGGCTCTGATTTAATATCAAAAGATACGGATCTATACTTATACATCGGCAAACACTCCTGATCAAAAATTTGAAACAGTTGTTGAAAATTGTAATGATAACAAAACAGAGTGTACGTATCAGCTAAGAAACTATGATACAGAAGGTAAGGCAAATGGATATAGTGAGTATACCTATGTCATTAAGAATGGTGCAGTTTTTCAAACGAACACCATGAAAATTAAAGATAGTGAAGGAGCTATTCGGACAGTGAAGCTTGGAGATTCTGAACTTCAAGATACTCCTTTATTTCCTCAAAAAATAGAGTTAAACAAAGCTGAAACTAGCATAGAAACTTATGATAACTATACTATTAAAGAAACATCAAAATATACTAAATTGATTCCTGAAATTACTATCAACAGAAAAACCTATAAAAACTGTATTCAGGCTGAGTTAGAGCAGAATGTAGACTATAAAAATCAACCTAATAAAAATACTAAATATGTTTCTATGATAATTTATTGTAAAGGTGTCGGAGAGGTATATCGTAAATATAGTATGCTCAGTGATAAGGGTGAATATCTTTTTGGACAAAAGGATGTTGAGTTATCTTTGAATTCGATAGCTAAAAATAAGGAAAAACTATGAAAAAGACAATGATTTTAACTTTAGGAATGGCTCCATTATTAATGTTTGCTATAGACTCGGATCAACAAGTACCTCTGAAAGGAAGTGATTATATTACAACAGATGTTGGAGCTACTTATGTTTATGTAGGTCAAAGTTTAGATAATCCAACTAAACTTCTAAGTAATTACAAGCTAACTGTCAAAAGTTGTAATGATGAAAAAACAAAGTGTATATATACTATAAAAGTAGACATTGATGGAATTAAACCATATGAGTCTGTTTATGAAATTAAAGATGGTGCGGTGTATTTTGGAAGTAGTAAGGCAAGAGATGAAGATGGTAGTCTACGAAGCGTGGATCTTAAGCTACAGGAATTATTTCCCAAACATATTATTCTTAATAAAGTTGATAAAATAGATAACACTGATGAAATGTCACATACTACAGGAACTTCGATTATTACAGATGTAATTCCAGAAATAAATATAAATGGTAATACATACAAAAACTGTATTCGTATGGATAATAATGTTACTCAGTGTTTCAATAAAGATCATGGGAATACTTGTAATCACATCATAGACTATGAAATCTATTGTAAAGGTATTGGTTTAGTTACAGAGAATGTTAATGGAGATACTTTACTACTTGAAAAAATTAGCAAAAAATGAGGAGTATATTAGTTATATTCTGGACTATATTGTTCGTATCTACAGCTTGTGCAAGCGACAAATCATTAAATGGTAGTGATTTAATTTCAACAGATGTTGGAACAGCTTATGTTTATGCAATGAAAGATAAGGAAAATGCTAATAAGATAGTTAAAATCTTTAATATTTTTGTTAAAAGCTGTAACAAAGAGAAAACTCAGTGTACATATCAGTCAAGATCATATGATTCAAAAGGAAAGGAGCAGCTTATTAGAGAATATACATATCTTGTTAAAGATGGTGCAGTATATGAGGTAGATAATAAGATTGTTGGTGATGATGGTATCCTCCATTCTCTTGAGTACGAGAGTGATTCGACTATTCAACAAACCCCTTTATTTACTCAAAAAATAGAGTTAAATAAACCAGAAATTATTGATACTTCTAATAATGAATACAGTGTTAAAGGTGTATCTGAGTATACAAAATTTATCCCACACATTACTATAAATGGTAATACTTATAAAGACTGTGTTCAGTTAGAGTTTAAAACAAATCAGCACTTTTATAATGGATCTTCTGAAGATATGGAGCTTAGTGGGATTGAGATTTATTGTAAAGGAATTGGTCAAGTTAAAAATATATTTAATAATTATGATCCTAATACTAAAGAGTATGTGCAAAATGGCGCAGAAAATTTTTTGTATTCTGTAAATAAAAATACTAATGTGTGAAATAAGGGTAAAAAATGTCTAAATAAAGCCTTTGTTTAAGACATTTAATAAGTATGTATCATAAAAAACAGCAGTTATCCTCGTGCATGGGGATCTCTTAAATATTAAGAAGATTCCAGCCTTTGCGAGAATGACATGATGATTGAATCAATAGTCTTATATTATAGTATTTATGCTTTAGGCTTTGTAAACGCTAAAATATAAAAAAGAGGAGCATTTATAAGCGCGATTATGTATTTAATAACTAATGTTGAAATTATAACTTCAAAAACATATTCCGTAGGTATAATTCCTGCAAATGCAAATCCATAAGTTATAAGTGTAGTATCAAGAATTTGAGATATTAAAGTTGAGCCTGTGTTTCTTAGCCATAACCATTTTATATCAGAGCTAAAGCTTTTTATCTTAGAGTATATGAGTACATCAAATAGTTGAGATACAAGATAAACTAGGTTTCCAATAATTACAGCTTTTAAAGCGCCACCATTTATTGAGAAAAATAAATTTAAAGAGTTATTTACATCATTATAAAAATCATCATTCAAACTTGTGAATAGCGTTGAGATAAACATCAAAAGCACGAATGATAGACCAAAAAAGATCGATTTTAGGACGGCTTTGCGTGCTTCTTGTCGACCATATTTCTCGTTGAGCAAGTCATTTGCTGTAAATATGCCACCAAACATTACATTGCCAAGTGTTGCAACAATATGAAAACCAGTAATATCATAAGCAACCCCTTTGTTAACTTGGATATTTGCGGCAATAACACTAATAACTATAAATACATGTAATCCTTTTTTGCCAAAAAGCTTATAAGCTAGAAACAAGACAAAGAAGTCTACAAAAGTAAATAGTATTAAAAGATTGAAATTTGTCATTTATATTCCTTTAGTTTTGTTAACCCTGGATAGTTACGAACAGGGGATTAAAAATCTGCTATAATATAGCAAAATAATTTCTTGATAACAAATAAACTTTTTAAAGGAGTTAAAATGCGTTTTGCTCATGTCATGTTGCGCGTTAAAGATTTAGATAGATCCATAGATTTTTATACAAATATATTGGGAATGACTGTTCAAAAGAAGATGGATAATCCACAGTATAAATATACTTTAGCATTTCTTGGTTATGGTGATATTTCGGATCATACTGTATTGGAATTAACATATAACTGGGGTGACCATGAGTATGATCATGGTAATGCTTTCGGTCACCTATGTATGCAGGTAGATGATGTCTATAAGGCATGTGAAGATGTCAAAGCAAAAGGCGGTATCGTAACTCGTGAAGCTGGTCCTGTAAAAGGTGGTACTCAAGTTATAGCATTTATAAAAGATCCAGATGGTTATCAAATAGAGCTTATCGATTAATGAATAAAGACAAGTTAAATATACTAGTAATTAGGGGCTACTATAGTAAAGGTGATAGTGTTGAGCATATTGATATTGATGGTATCAAAGCTAAGATAACAACAGTGGCTCTAGGTCGACCAGTATTTGTAAAGCGTAAGCTTAAAAGAATTATCAATAAGTATAAAGTTAGCGCTAATAACTATGATCTTATCTATGCAATATCAATGTCTGCGGGTATTTCATCTTTAATTGATGAAGCCTTGTATCAAAGACTTCATTTGATTACGCCATTTTTTATTCATCATAAAACAATGAGAGTTCTTGGTAAGATTAAGATTAGAAAGATGTTAGGAGCATACTTATTACTATTGTTTAATGGCAAGCTTGGGAAATTCCATGAAGCAATAAAGGTTACTTTAGCTGAGAACGATAACGTTGTTGATAATAAATTCTTTGAGAGTACTTGGGGAAATGTCAATTTAATTAAAGGAATAGATCATACCCTGACTAAAGAAGTAGTTGAAGATATTATTAGAAAAGATATTGAGAATTTAAGAAAAGAAGTTTTTGGTGGAGAAGAAGTCTGTTAGCTATTGTGTCTTATAGGCAATAACTCTTAATCGGATATAATCTGCATACCACTTATTATTTTTATACAAATATGGTTTAGCGATTTTCTCAGCATATTCTAAGAATTCATTAGTATTAGTTACTTTATCTAATAAATTCTTTCTAAAAGTCATAGCCCAGTTTCTAAAGCCATTAGAGCCTTCTAATAGCGTAGGTCTTTCAAATAGAATGGCATATTTGACTAAAAAGCCATTATTTTCAAGTAGAGAAGTATACTCCGAAATACTTGGGTAAAAATTCTCAAGACTATAGTCTTGGATAGCATATTTTTGAGATGCTTTATCTAAACTTGCTAATAGATTTTTTATATTTCCTTTACCGCCCATCTCTAAGACAAATCTACCATTTTTCTTCAAAATTTTATTTACATTTTTTATGACAGCTGTTGGATTTAGCATCCAGTGTAATGCAGCATTTGAAAAAACAGCATCAAAATTTTCTGAGTTAAAAGGCAAATCTTGTTGAGCATCTGCTTCTATGAACTGTATATTTGGATAATTTTTCTTAGCTTGATTTAACATCTGATTTGATACATCAATACCAACTATGCTAGCTCCTTGTAGTTTTATTTTATTGGTAAGCTCACCCGTACCGCATCCAATATCTAAAATTTTCTCATCTTTTTGAGGGCTTAGAAGCTCAACAATTTCATTACCATATTCTGTGACAAACTTGCCTATTGAGTTATATGATTTTGGTTCCCATAAATTATTATTACTCATGGTTTATTTTAACCTCTTGATATAGTTGAATGATGAAATAACCAGTATATAAGCAATCCCCATATACCAAAGACTAATCCAACAAGTATCCAAATGTTTTTTGGTAAAATTATCGTAGTAAGTCTTCTGTCTAAGACTTTAGGAATATCTTTTGCTATTCCTAAGCCACAAAAAATGTGAATTAAGACTGTAAAAGCTGTAATAATAGGAAGTGAATTATTAATCAAAGTTACTGAAATAGTATTTATATCCATGTACAAAAAACCTTTAAAATACAATTTTTGAATGTGCTTTTGAACTATAGGTATTCATATAATGTTCGGCCACAATCTCTAAGACCTCATCAATACTATCAACAAGAGTTAGAAGATTAACTTCTTCTTTACTAACCACACCTTTTTGTACTAAGGTGGTTTTTATCCACGCCATTAATCCGCCCCAAAAATCTTTACCATAGAGGATAATTGGCATTTTGACTTTTTTGCCTGTTTGAATCAGAGTTGTAATATCAAAAAGCTCATCTAGAGTACCAAAGCCACCAGGCATGACTATATATGACATGGAGTGTTTGATAAACATTGCCTTACGCGTAAAGAAGTATCTGTAAATCAAAAAGACATCTTGATAGCTATTAGGTTTTTGCTCGTGAGGTAGGGTTATATTTAGACCTATACTTGAGCAAGATCCTTGTTGAGCGCCTTTGTTTCCTGCTTCCATAATTCCAGGACCACCACCTGTGATGACAGCAAAGCCATGATTTGACAAAGATTTAGCTAGTTCAACAGTATCTTTGTAGTACTTATCATCTTCGGAAATCCTTGCTGAACCAAATATACTAATAGCTGGAGATATCTTATCTAATCTTTCATATCCTTCGACAAGTTCGGATGATATTTTCATAATATCCCAACTTGCCTTAGCTTTATCAAAACCCATTTCGCTAGATGGTGCAGAGACTATTTTTTTTTCTTTCCAATGCATAGGTAATCACCTTAAAATTAAGCTAGTGTTTTATATTACTATTAATTATAATTATATCTATTAGCTTGGGATATTGCTATACAGCTTATGTTGGTTGTAATTAATCAAGCAAAGTTTTAATTTAATCTACTAAAGGAGATATTAAATGGGTTTTTTAGCAGGAAAGAAGATACTAGTTACTGGTCTGTTAAGCAATAAATCAATCGCTTACGGTATTGCAAAAGCTCTTCATAGAGAAGGTGCAGAACTTGCGTTTACTTATGTTGGTCAATTCAAAGAAAGAGTAGAGAAGCTAAGTGAAGAGTTCAATCCAGCTGCAATTTTACCTTGTGATGTAACTTCTGATCAAGAGATGAAAGACTTGTTTGTTGAGCTAGGTAAAGTTTGGGATGGTCTAGATGGTCTTATTCACTCTATCGCTTTTGCTCCTCGTGATCAGTTAGGTGGCGATTTTATAGATACAGTTACTCGTGAAGGTTTCGCTATTGCTCATGATATCAGTGCTTACTCTTTTGCTGCCTTAGCTAGAGAAGGTCGTGCGATGATGAAGGGAAGAAATGCTTCTATCGTAGGTCTTACATATATTGGTGCTGAAAAAGCTATGCCTAGTTATAATACTATGGGTGTTGCTAAGGCATCTTTAGAAGCTACTATGAGATATACAGCTCTTGCATTAGGTCCAGATGGAATTAATGTTAACTGTGTTTCAGCTGGTCCAATCAAAACTTTGGCAGCTTCAGGTATTGCTAATTTCAAAAAGATGTTGGATTACAATGCTACAGTATCACCACTTAAGAAAAACGTTGATATTATGGAAGTTGGTAATACAGTTGCATTCTTATGTTCTGATATGGCTTCTGGTATTACAGGCGAAAATATTCACGTTGATGCTGGTTATCATAGCGTTTTAATGGGTAATGTTCTTTAATTATTCTAAATTAGCCTAATCCAATTTTTCTGGTTTAATTTTACACATTTCATATAATTAAAATTGATATATTTTATAAAAATTATTAGTTTTAACTATTTATCTTAATTATTGATAATAACCTTACAAAATTAAATTTATAAGGTTGTTTATGAAAAATAGAGCTTTAAACTTTGTGTTTGCTTCAATGTGTGCTTTTGGAGTATCTCAAGGTGTTGCACAAACAAATCCACAGTGTTTAGATAAGTCTTTCACCTTACAGCTTCTTGGTTCTGGTGGACCAATTACAGATGATGCTAGAGCATCTGCAGGTGAGTTGATATGGATTGATGGTAAATCTAAAGTTTTGATTGATGCTGGTGGTGGTACATATCTTAGATTTGGTCAATCAGGAGCTAGATTAGAAGATTTAGACTCAATCAATATGACTCATTTCCATGCTGATCATTCAGCAGATATTCCAGCGATATTAAAAGGAGCATATTTCTCCAAAAGAACAGAGAATCTTCCATTCTCAGGTCCTACACATTCAGGTCTTTTCCCAAGTGCGACGGATTTTCTTCAGAGAGTATTTGGAAAAGATCATGGTGCTTTTGCATATTTACATGGAATACTTACGGGTACAGATGGTTTCCCTTTTAAGCTTGATCCTGTAACAAATATTGATTATACAAAATTAGAGCCAACTAAGGTTTTTTCAAATGATGAATTTACTGTTTGGGCTTTAGGTATTCCTAAAGGTGATGTTCCAACTTTGGCATATAAGATTGTGTCTAAGAAAGGCACTATCGTTGTAACTGGTGCTGGTGGTAGTAATGAACATGATAAATTTAGAGATGCGTTTATTAAATTTGCAAAAAATGCAGATATTCTAATGATGCCTATGCCAATTGACGAAAGTGCTGATGCGGCAGGTAGTTTCTTACATGCTAAGCCGTCAGTGATTGGACAAGTTGCTGCAGCAGTTAATCCAAAAGCATTAGTTTTAAGTCATTTCTTAGGTAAAGGTTTGGTACTTAAAGACGAGTCAACAAAAATAGTTAAAAAGTATTATAAAGGGCCTGTTTATGAAGGTCGAGATTTAGCATGTTTCCCAGTTAATGGAGTTAAATAGGAGAATTTAATATGAAAAAAATACCTTTAACAATTGCTTTAACAGCTTCTATGTCGTTTGGTATTGCTTTAGCAGCAGAAGCTAAAGCTCCAGTTACACAAGTTCAAGATTCATCTGAGAGTAGTCCAATAGCTCAAGGAGAAGGTAAATGTGCAAGTGGTAAATGTGGTTCACTTAAAAAATTTGGTGTGGTTGATGTTGATGCTGATCAGCAAGATGGAAAACTTGTCAGAGCAAGAGATGGTAATTGTGGTACAAAGGTTTGTAAAAGTTATGGCAAGCAAGATAAAAAAGAGATAGCACAGTTGGGTAAATGCTCTAATGGAGTTTGTGGACAATGATCGGTAAATGTCAAGGTATAGGTCTAAGGTCTGAACATCAGTCAATATTATCAGCACAAAAAGTTGATGGGATTGATTTTCTTGAGCTTTCTCCTGAAAATTGGATGGGCTTAGGCGGATTTAAGCAAAACTACCTTGACAAGGTTGCTAGTATTTATCCTATCATAGCTCATGGTTTGAGCCTATCAATAGGTGGATTTCAGCCACTTAATAAGAAATTTCTGAATGAAGTTAGAGCATTCTTAGATGATTATAATATTGAGATATATAGTGATCATTTATGTTTTTCTGATGATGAAAAAGGGTACTTATATGATCTTTTGCCAGTCCCTAGAGAGAAAGAAAATATTTCTTATATTTGCAATCGCATAGAGCAGGTTCAAGAGATTATAAAAAGACCACTTACATTAGAAAATATATCATATTACTACCAATATGATAATGATATGAATGAGCTAGATTTTATCAATGAGATTCTACAGAGAAGTGGTGCGAAAATGCTTCTTGATATAAATAATGTTTATGTCAATGGACATAATCATAACTATGATGCTTATGAATTTATAAAAGGTATAAATAAGGGTAGTGTCAATTATTACCATATAGCAGGACATTATAAAAAAGATGATTTCATTTTAGATACTCATGGCAAAGATGTAATACAGGAAGTAAAAGAGCTAGCAAAGTTTGCTGTGGAGCAACATGGTTGGCACCCAATGTTACTTGAGCGGGATCATTTTGTACCAAAGCTTGATGATTTGGTGAGTGAGTTAAATAGCATAACAGATGTTATAGAGGACAAAATATGAATATATCAGAATCTATAAAAACTAAAATGCAAAACTTTACTCATGCTATTCGTTACGGTAATGCTGGTGATGAAAAGATGCAGATGTATCGTGAATTTATCGTCGGGAATGTTTTAAGTGTTTTAGAAAATACTTTTCCTTACTTTAGTAAGCATGCTTCTCAAGAGTTAAAAGATAAGATTTTAAAAGTTTTTTTTGAGGATAATATATCATCTGAGCCAGCATTTCATCAAATAGCTACAGAGATACTGAAATCTTCAAAATCTGTAGAAATGAGTGAAAAATTATCTAAGTTAATAGAGTTTGAGTGGCTACTTTTCTCTATAGAAATAGATGAATCTAAAGTTGTTGAAAATATAGAAATCACTAAAAGTATAAGTTTTAAAGATATCCGAAATATAAAAGAAAATCCAACACTAACTTTTATACTACTTCCCTTTGATATAAATGATTTGGTTGAAGAAATAAGCACAGAGCAAAATATTATGTATGCGCTTTATCGCAATATAAACCATAGAACTTCATACCAAAGAATATCTACACTTGAATACGCTATGTTAAGTTCAGTATTAGAAAAAGGAATAGATATTTTTGAATCAGAAGATTTTAAGCAAATAAAAAATGAGCAACAGGAGTACTTAATTAATCGTTTAGTCTCTTGGCATAACCAAAATATGATTACTTTATCAGCATAAGGAGCAATTTATGATAAATAGAATATATGATATATATTACAAGATTATCCAAAAGTTTCAGTCTATCGACTTTTTACTTTTGTTAGGTATAAGGCTTTATTTAGTACCGACTATGTTTGTAGGAGCTAGATCAAAAATAGAAGGTTTTAGTACAACTGTGGCATGGTTTGGTGCTCCGGCCTCTCAAGGTGGTTTAGGTATGCCTATGCCAGAAGTTATGGCATTTTTAGCAACTTCTGCAGAAGTTATCGGCTGTGTTGGTATCGCATTAGGTTTGTTTACTAGACTTGTTTCTATTCCAATGATGTTTGTAATGGGTGTTGCTGGTGCCGCGGTTCACTGGGCTCATGGATGGCCTGCGATTGCAGACAAAACTGCAGAATCTACACAGAGACTAAATGATCTATTTGTATGGTTATCACAAAACTTCCCAGATAGATATAACTATGTTACTGCGTTAGGTGATCCTGTAATGCTTAATGGTGGTATGGAATTTTCTGTTACATACTTCATTATGTTATTTACATTATTCTTATACGGTGGCGGAAGATATGTAAGTGCTGACCACTGGCTGAAGAAAATTTTTATAAGAAACTAGTGTTTATCTAAGCCCTAACTTAACTAGATCGTGCATGGTTATTATACCTTCTACATTATTTTTACCGTCAACTACAGCTAAACTGGTAATTTCAAATCTTTCCATTTCCTCGAGAGCTGATATAGCCATTTCATCACTTGATACAGTTTTAGGGTTTTTGCTCATAACTTCACTGATTGTTTTCTGAGAATTGAAGCTCTCGGCTTCAAACATTCTTCTTAAATCACCATCCGTAAATATACCTAAGAGTTTGTTATCTTCAACAACTAATGTACTACCTATTCCTTTGTCACTTATTTCTAGAATTGCTTTGCGTAGATTATCTGTTGATTTGACTTTAGGTATTTCATTGCCTTTACGCATAATATTTTCTACTTTTAATATCAGCTTTCTACCAAGAGCACCACTAGGATGAGAAAATGCAAAATCTCTAGCAGAGAAATTCTTGGCTTTAAGTAAAGCAATGGCTAAAGCATCTCCTAAGACTAGTGTAGCAGTTGTACTCGATGTTGGAGCAAGATTAAGAGGACAAGCCTCTTTATCAACACCTAAATTGAGTGTTACATCACTATTTTTTGCCATTAATGAGTTTTTGTTACTTGTAATAGATATTACTGGTATACCCAGGTGTTTAATCATTGGCATGATTCCCATAATCTCACTGGAATTACCGGAGTTAGATATAGCAACTACAACATCTTTGTCTGTAATCATACCAAAATCACCATGACCAGCTTCCCCAGGATGAACAAAGAAAGCTGGAGTTCCAGTACTAGCGAGAGTTGCGGCAATTTTCTTACCAATTTGACCAGACTTACCCATACCGGTTATGATTACTCTACCTTGTTTGTTGTTTAGAATAATGTCGCAAGCTTTCTTAAAGTCATCGCCTATAGAGTTTTTTAATTTCTCTAAAGCTTGTATTTCAAGTTCAAATGTTAGTTTAGCATTTTGAATATGATCCATTTGGTTCTCTTTCCTTATCTATTATAAAAAGCGTTTACAGCATTAGATATTATAGTTTTTGAGATTTATTAGCTCAAATATTTTTTATTGTTATGTTAAAATTATTTTTAATTTTTATATATTTAGATAAATAGCAATGAGAAAATTCCAGATTAATCCATCGATATTATCTGCAGATTTAGCAAGATTAGGTGATGATGTCCAAGCAGTTTTAGAAGCAGGAGCTGATAACGTTCACTTTGATGTGATGGATAATCACTATGTGCCTAATCTTACATTTGGTCCTATGGTTCTCAAGGCTTTGAGAGATTATGGTATTTCAGCTGGTATGGATGTTCATCTTATGGTTAAGCCTGTAGATGCATTGATTGAGAGTTTTGCCAGAGCTGGTGCTAGTAGTATAGTATTTCATCCAGAAGCTAGTGAGCATATCGATAGAAGCTTACAACTAATCAAATCTTTTGGTATAGATGCTGGTCTTGCTTTGAATCCAGCCACAGGGATAGATTGTCTAAAGTATGTTGAAAGTCATATTGACAGAGTGCTTATCATGTCTGTAAATCCAGGCTTTGGCGGACAAAAATTTATACCAGCAATGCTAGATAAAGCTAAAGAAGTCTCTCAGTGGATTAAATCAACTGGTAGAGATATTCTACTAGAGATAGATGGTGGCGTTAACCCTAATAATATTGCAGAGATTGCAGCTTGTGGAGTTGATGCTTTTGTGGCTGGGTCAGCTATTTTTAACTCAGATAGCTACAAACAAACTATTGATAAGATGAGAGATGAACTCAAGAAAATCTAGTCTATCAGTATTTATGCTCAAAACGATAGAGCTGATATTGTCAGTAATGTTTGTTTTACTGAGTTATTTTATACCATTACATATTTTTGATTATAATATCACCAATTTTAGTAGCTTTAATTTTTTAGCCTCGTTTATAGCTATTACAGCATTGTTAATTTTTCTTGTTGCGGAATATACCAATGGTGAGAAAACTTCAAAATCAAGAAATATACTAAAAGTATTATTATGCTCATTTACACTAGCAGTAGTGATTACTTCTTTAGCATTTTTTCTAAGAGGTTTTGCTTTTCCTCGTAGTGTAATTATTTTAGGTTTTGTTATACAGATTATAGTGTTGTCATGTTTGCGGATTTACTTTAGATCTCTTATGAGAAGAACTATCTATAACAAAGTGCTAGTGATAGGACAAAATAATGAGCAGGATTGGCTTTTTAATAAAGCGGTATCCTCTAAGTTACCTAATGAAATTATTCATGGCTATTTAAGTATAGATGTTGTGGGCTTGGAGCTAGTTGATATTATCAAAAGTTATACTAAGGTTTTTGTTTCAGACAAGGCTTTGAAGTTACTTGATGATAATGATTTATCTCTTTTGAGTCAGTGTAATGTTGAGATGGTGATTATTCCTCGAAAATATGAAATATCTGTATGGGGAGCTACTCTAGTACCTCTTGGTGATAGTCTTGCAATGAGTATCAAAAACTTTGGCCTATCTTATGAGGCTAAAGTTATAAAAAGAATTTTTGACATTATATTTAGCTCGATTGCTATAGTGTTAATGGCTCCAATAATGTTTATAACAGCTCTGGCAATTTATATCGAAGATAAAAGCTCTCCTTTTTTTATCCAAGAAAGAGTTACTAGAAATGGTAAAAGATTTAAGTTAATAAAGTTTCGTAGTATGAAACTAGATGCAGAGTCCCAAACCGGAGCTATATGGGCAAGTAATAGTGATGATAGAATTACAAAGATTGGAAGAATAATTCGTCCTATATGGCTAGATGAATTACCACAGTTTTTTAATGTATTAAAAGGAGATATGTCAATAGTAGGGCCAAGACCTGAAAGACAAGAGTTAATCGATGAGTTTGCAAAAGAGACTCCTGAGTTCTTGTATAGAACCAAAGTTAAAGCTGGAATTACAGGATATGCTCAAGTTTTGACAAGCTATGCAACTTTGCCGGAAAATAAGCTTAAGCTCGATCTTGTATATATTAGAAGATGGAGTTTTGTTTTTGATTTACTTATTATTATCGAGACAGTTAGAGTTATTTTTATGAAGATTTTTAGTATATTTTTATCAAAAAAAGAGACCATAGATAGTAAAGTATTAAATCAAATAGATACAAATTATATAGAGTACAAATATGAATAAAAAAATATTAGTAACTGGTGGTACGGGCTACATAGGTAGTCATACTGTTGTTGAACTTCTTGATAGAGGATATCAAGTTGTTGTGGTTGACAATCTTTCAAATAGCAAACTATCTGTAGTTGATAGAGTTAAGACAATCACAGGCAAAGATTTTGATTTTTATGAGATAGATCTTTTAGACAAAGATAAGTTAGAGAAAATCTTTCAAGAGCATAATATAGATGCGGTGATTCACTTTGCTGGTCTCAAAGCTGTTGGTGAGAGTGTGCAGAAGCCTTTGGCTTATTATCATAATAATCTATTAAGTACACTAAATTTACTTGAGTTAATGCAAGAGTACCAAGTTTATGATTTCGTATTTAGTTCATCAGCGACTGTATATGGTATGTCTAATATACCACCATTTGCAGAGGATCTACCTCTTAGTACAACTAACCCTTATGGTGCGACTAAGCTAATAATAGAAGGTATTCTAGTAGATTTACAAAAAGCTGATAATAACTTTAATATCACATGTCTTAGATATTTCAATCCTGTAGGAGCTCATAGCAGTGGGATGATTGGCGAAGATCCTCAAGGTATCCCAAATAATCTAATGCCTTTTGTTGGGCAAGTTGGGTCAGGTAAATTGTCTAAGCTTAGTATCTTTGGTGGTGATTATGATACCCAAGATGGCACTTGTATTAGAGACTATATCCATGTTGTTGATTTGGCGATAGGGCATATATTAGCACTTGAGCATATCTCAAAGGTTGAACCAGCTTGGCGAGCATATAATCTAGGCTCAGGTAATGGTTGTAGTGTACTAGAGATTGTCACAGCATATGAGAAAGCTTTGGGCAAAAAGATTCCATATCAAATAGTTGATAGAAGAGCTGGAGATATTGCTGAGATGTATGCAAATGCTACAAAGGCAAAACAAGAGCTTGGTTTTGAAACAAAAAAAACTATAGATGATATATGTGTTGATATTGTTAGATGGCAGAATTACGCCAAAGAGAATGATATTTAATGTCTAAAAAAGTCTTAATAGTTGCAAGTGTTGTTAAAACACATATTATGCAATTTCATATCCCAACTTTAAAAATGCTTAAAGAAATGGGCTATGAAGTTCATGTATGTGCAAAAAATGATTATCGCAATGCTGCAGAATGTCAAGTACCTTTTTGTGATAAATATATCAATATTGGTTTTAATAGAACGCCATTATCTATTAAAAATTATAAATCATATAATCAATTAAAAAAACTTATGTTAAATGAACAGTATGACATTGTACATTGTCATACACCAGTTCCAAGTGCATTAACAAGATTAGCTATCAAGAACTTCAAGCATAAGCCAAAAGTTATATATACCGCACATGGTTTTCATTTTTATAAAGGCGCTCCTATTAAGAACTGGCTAATTTTTTATCCAATTGAGATGTATCTATCAAAATATACAGATGTTTTAATAATTATAAATCAAGAAGATTACAGTATTGTAAAAACTAAATTTAAAGCCAAAGAAATTAGGTTAGTTAATGGGGTTGGAGTAGATGTTGATAAGTTTAAGTCACTATCAAATGCTGAGAAAAACAAACTTAGAGAGAAATTAGGTTTTGATAATGATGATTTTATAATTGTATATGTGGCAGAGCTAGTTAGAAATAAAAGACAATTGGATCTTATAAGGGCTGTACAACAAGTTAATAATATTAAAATAAAGTTGTTACTAATTGGTCAAGGAATAGAACACTCAAATTATTCTGAATATATTGAGAATAATAATTTAGATAATCAAGTGGAGCTTCTTGGTTATCAGAACAATATAAATGAGTGGCTAAATATAACTGATTTATATATATCTCCATCAGAGAGAGAGGGTTTACCTGTAAATATTCTTGAAGCATTAGCCGTTGGATTACCAGTTCTAGCCTCAAATTGTAGAGGTAATAGAGACTTGATCTCCGAAGAATATTTGTTTGAGGTGGGAGATATTCAAGGGTTAGAAAAGTTAATAAATGAAAGTATAACTAATACTCAAGACTATACCTCTAAGATAGATATTAAAAACTACACTTCAAATAGTTTCTTAAATCAGCTGAACAAGATATATTTAGAAAAAGGAATGTTATAAATGAAGCAATTTTTTAGATATTTCTTCGGTATTTTAGATACCACTCAGAAAAAAAGGTTTTTTTTATACCTTGTGTTATTATTTTTAGGTTCTACATCTTCTATGCTAGGTGTTGGTGCGGTTATCCCTTTTGTAAGTGTGTTAGTTAATCCAAATCAGTTTGATAATATAAGCTTTTTAAATGGTATTAGTCATTTTCAAATAATGCTCATAAGCATAGTATTATTGATCTTAGCTTTTTGGATAAAGAATATAATTGGTGTAGTATTATTTTGGTTTCAAACCAAATTTTTAAACTCGATAGTTCTTAGTATTCAAAAGAAGCTATTCAAGCTATATATATCGATGGATTATGAATCTCATTTAACTAGAAGTACACCAACACTTATACGTAATATAAATGCTGAAACTAATCAGTTATCTAACGGAGTCATTAATCCTTTGGGTATATTAATGACCGATTTATTTTCATGTGTATTTATAGTTGCTTTATTGTTATATATAAACTTTTTATTTAGTTTTTTTACTTTGTTAATTTTAGGAGTTTCTTTATTTATCTTTATGTTAAAAATAAAAGAGATTTTAACTAAATATGGTAAACAAAGAGCTGAAGCTTGGAAAAGCATGACTCAAACAACTATGAATGGTTTATCAGGGATAAAGGAAATAAAACTTTATAATAAAGAAAAAGTATTTATAAATGAGTTTAGTGAAAAAGCAACTATGCTTAATAAGTCATTACAATTCAATCAAATATTTCAAATCCTACCAAGATTTTTTATAGAAGCTATAGCGATTACATTTGTTTTGGTTACTTTGTTAGTCCTAATAGCTTTTGGTGAGTCGACAAATTCAATTTTTATACTGTTATCAGTTTTTGGAGTTGCTGCAACACAGCTACTACCGGCCCTTAATAGAATTATGCAAGCGATAACCAGTATCAGATACTCTCTTCCAGCTTTAAAAGTAATAAATGAAGAGTTAGAAAAATATCAAAGCTATTCAGATACTGTAGAAGATAGTTTTAATTTAGATATAAAGTTTGAAAAAAATATCCGCTTAGATAACGTTAGTTATAGCTATCCTGATGGTACTCAAGCTTTGAAAAATATTTCTGTGACAATAGAAAAAGGTAAGAAAACAGCTTTTATAGGACCTTCAGGCTCTGGTAAAAGTACCTTAGTTGATTTGTTAATGGGTTTCTATACGGCACAAAGTGGTAGTATTTATATAGATGATAAGCAAATTAATAGTATTAATGTAATACAAAGATTATTTGCATATATTCCACAACAAATTATACTCTATGATACATCTATCAAAGAAAATATTGCTTTTGGCGAACCAAAGGTAAGCATAAATGAAACTAAAGTTTGGGAATGTCTAAAAATGGCACAGCTTGATGATTTTGTCAGTAATTTAAATAAAGGTTTGGATACTTTTGTTGGAGAAAATGGTATTAGACTCTCAGGTGGTCAACGCCAACGACTAGGTATAGCTAGAGCATTGTTTCAAAATCCACAAATATTAGTGATGGATGAGGCAACATCAGCTCTAGATACTGAAACTGAAAAAGAAGTAACGAATGTGATAAGAGAGTTAAAAAATATAACTATAGTAACAATAGCACATAGACTTTCTACTATACATGAGTATGATATGATTTATACCTTATTGTAAATGTTATGTTATATTAGAGAACCAGCTAGATGAAAAATATGTGCTCTAAACCACTTGTATCAGTACTACTTCCTTCATATAATCATGAGAGATATATAGAAAGAGCTATTGAAAGTGTAGTTAATCAGGATTATCCAAATATTGAACTGATAGTCGTTGATGATGGTTCCAGTGATGAGAGTGTTAATGTTTTAAAAAAAATATCTGAAAAATATAATTTTGAATTATATCTTCAAAAAAATGAAGGATTAATTAAAACTCTTCAAAAACTTATATCACTTTCAAAAGGTAAATATATATCTTTGTTTTCATCCGATGACGAGTATGAAGGTAATAAAATATCTACACTAGTTTCTTATTTGGAGAATAATCCAGATTATATTATGGTTTATAGTAAGATTTACATAATTGATCAAAATTCAAAAATTATTGCTAAAGTAAATGAAAATTATCAGCTGGGTTATATATTTGATAATCTTTTGAAAGGAGAATTTTTTATCAACGGAGTGTCAGGACTTTATCGAAAAGAATTATTTGAAGAATTTGATTATGACAATGAATATATTGATGATTATCAATTATGGTTAAAGATTGCTTATAAATACAAAATAGGCTTTGTAAATGAATATCTTGCTAGATATCGTAAACATGATAATTATATGTCAGGTAATATTTTAAAAATGATTTCATCGGAGAAAAGAATAATAGATAAATATAAGTCGCATTCAACATATCACATAGCTCGTGATGCATGGAATTTGAAATGGTTTAGAGCTCTTGCTGGAGTTAATAAAAAAGAGGCACTAAAGTATTTAAGAGTTTTAAATTATAAAAAAATGTTATTACAAAAAGTTTTTTGGATATCAATTATTAAGTTTTTGTTACCTAAACTATTCATTGATTATATTGAAAAAATCACTAAAAATGTCAAATAAAAAATTGATAGTATTATATATTGCTACAGGAGAATATATAAAATTTTGGAAAGATTTTTACCTTAGCGCAGAGAAGTTTTTTTTAAAGAATAGCAATATAAGTTTAGAATATATAGTTTATACAGATAGCACTTGTATCTTTGCAGAAGAAAAAGAAAATGTATTAAGAATCTATCAGGAAAATATGGAGTGGCCATATATTACTTTATTTAGATTTAAAATTTTTAAAAAAGCCTTACCTTATTTGTATAATAGTGATTATATATTTTTCTTTAACTCAAATATGAAATTTATTTCAGATGTTAATGAGAAAATACTTCCTCAAGGAAGCAAACAGCTTACATTTGTGATGCATCCAGGTTACTATAATAAACCAGTCAAAAAATTTACATATGAAAAAAATAATAACTCATTAGCTTTTGTCCCTAAATCATTAGGAAAATATTATTTTATGGGAGGAGTTAATGGAGGAACAACAAAGGCATATATAAAGCTTATTAATGATTTAGAATATGCTATAGATCAAGATCTTAAAAAAAACGTAATAGCAATATGGCATGATGAATCACATTTAAATAAATATGCCATTACACATGAAAAACTAATACATGTTCTATCTCCTCAATATGGCTATCCTGAAGGTTTGTCTAATCCTGATTTTGAAATCAAATTAGTTATTAAAAATAAAGAAAATTATATAGATATACATACTATTAAAGGAAGTAAGAGAAGAAATGTTTTTTTAAATATATACAGCTATATAAAAGGGTTACTAAGTGAAAATAATTAAGATACAAGGCGGTTTGGGTAACCAAATGTTTCAATACGCTTTTTATAAGAGCCTAAAAAATAATTGTATAGATTGTTATGTTGATATCAAAAATTATGATACTTACAAACTTCATTATGGTTTTGAGCTGAATAGGATTTTTAAAAATATAGATCTAAGTTTTGCTCGAAAATATCATAAAAAAGAGGTTCTAGGTAAGTTATTTTCAATTATTCCTAGTAAATTTATTGTTAAATTTAATAAAAACTATATTCTTCAGAAAAATTTTGCTTTTGATAAAGCATATTTTGAAATAGATAATTGCTATTTAGATGGTTATTGGCAATCAGAAAAATATTTTAAAAAAATTACAAAAGATATATATGATGCTTTTACCTTTGAGCCTTTAGATTCTATTAATTTTGAATTTCTTAAGAATATACAAGATTATAACTTGGTATCTATTCATGTGAGAAGAGGAGACTATGTAAATCATCCTCTTCATGGAGGAATATGTGATTTAGAATATTATAATAAAGCTATAAGTTTTATAAGATCAAAGGTAGCTAATGTCCACTTTTTAGTATTTTCAAATGATATTTTATGGTGTAAGGATAATTTAAAGTTAGACCGTGTAACATATATTGATCATAACAGATGGATGGATAGCTATAAAGATATGCACTTAATGAGCTTATGCAAACATAACATTATAGCTAATAGTTCATTTAGTTGGTGGGGTGCGTGGCTAAATCAAAATGATGATAAAATTGTTATTGCTCCAAGCAAATGGTTTAATGATGATAAAATCAATCAAAAAGATATTTGTCCTAACTCATGGGTGAGAATATGAGTAAGATAACAGTGTCTGTAGTGATGCCAGTATATAATGCTGAAAAATATCTTTCACAAGCTATTGAAAGTATTTTAAAACAGTCATTTAGTGATTTTGAATTTATTATTGTAAATGATGGCTCATCAGATAGTAGCTTACAGATAATTATGAAATATGCTGAAATTGATGATCGAATTATAATTCTCTCTAGAGAAAATAGAGGTATCATCTATTCTTTGAATGAAGCTATATATTTAGCAAAAGGTAATTATATAGCTAGGATGGATGCAGATGATATTGCAAACGAAATGAGGCTTCAAACACAAATAAGCTATCTTGAAAAAGAAAATTATGATGTTGTAGGTTCTAATATTGTTTATATCGATTCTGATGGTGTTGAGATCGCTAACAAAGTTTTTCCAGAAAGTAATAAACATATCAGAAAAAAAATCTATTATAAATGTGTAATCTCTCATCCTACGGTAATGTATAAAAAAGAAGTAGTTTTAAAATCAAACTGTTATATGGGAGGTAAAGCTAGTGAAGACTACGATCTTTGGCTTAGGTTAATGAGAAATAGATTAGTAAAATTTTATAATGTTCAAGAAAATCTTTTGCAATATAGAATACATAATGAGCAAATGAAGGGTGATAAATCTGCTTTTGCTGAAGTGGCAGGGTATTTTTTAAGAGAAGCATTATGTTTAAAATCTGTTAAACCTTTATTTGGTTGTTTTGTTTATATTCTTAAAAGAATTTGTTTATAATTTAAAATCAATAAAATAAATCCTAAATAAATGAAAACCTATATATTTGACTTGGATAATACACTTTATCCATATAATAACGGCTTATTTGATGCACAGATGGCGAGAATGAGTGATTATATCAAACTAAAACTAAATATTTCAGATACCGACAAAGCTAATACAATTCGTGATGAGCTATACTATGAGTTTGGTTCAACTATGCTTGGCATGATGCGTTATCATAATATCGAACCTAAAGAATTTCTTGATTATATTGATGATATTGAGATTAGTCACTTCAAGCCAAATGAGAAACTAAATAAATATATCAGTAGTTTAAGAAAAGATAATCGTACGTATATTTTTACTAATGCTTCTAATTTTCATACTTATAGAGTTTTAAAACAGTTAGGTTTAGATGATAGTTTTGATGGTATCTTAACTATAGAAGATACTGGCTTAGTTTCCAAGCCAAAGACTAAATATTTTGAGGTAGGTAGAGACAAGTTTGATATTGATTTTACCAATGCAATTTTCTTTGAAGATTCCTCACATAATTTAGTACCAGCTAAGCATTTAGGTATGCAGACTGTATTAGTCCATGCAGATGATCATAAGTCAGAGGCTAATTTCTATGATAATCAAGAAATAGACTATTATGTGAAAGATGTGGAGTCATTTTTTAAGGGTGATTATTTAGCTAGGAGATAACAATAAATGATACCGTCATCCTGAATTTGATTCAGGATCTCCTGAATAGGCGTATGTTTAGAGATTCGTTCATACGAGAGAATTACAAAAATGTATAGTCATAGCCGCGTAGGCGGATATCTTTAGGCTAGTGGTTATGATTTATGAGATTCCCATCTTCATAGGAATGACCGAGTAGTAGATAAAAGGTTTATTACTACCAATCTTTTTTGTTATAATAACACCAGTTATCATAATCTGCGTTATTATATGAAGTTTTATAACCGTGAGCAAGAGTTGGCTATTTTGTCAAAAGCAGATAAATTAAAATCCAAAAGATCTGTAATGACGATGCTTATTGGTAGAAGAAGAATCGGTAAGACAACCTTAGCATTACATACTTATACCGATGACAAAGTTCTGTATTTGTTTGTAGCAAAAAAAGCAGAGTCATTATTATGTCAAGATTTCTGTCGAGAGATATCGGATAAATTAGGTGTTAAAATATTTGGAGAATTGACAAGATTTGAAGATATTTTTGAATATCTTATAGAACTAGCTAAAAGAGAATCATTTACAATTGTTATTGATGAGTTTCAAGAGTTTTTCAAGATTAACCCTTCGATATACTCTAGCATGCAAAAAATATGGGATTTAAATAAGGACTCTACAAAAATTCATTTAGTAACATGTGGTTCAATATATCATCTTATGAAAAAAATATATGAAGATGTGGGAGAACCTTTATTTGGACGTTGTGACTTTAAGATAGAGCTTAAGCCTTTTAAGCCACAAGTACTGAGAGAAATTTTATCAGATAATCAAAGCTATACATCTGACAACATGCTTGATTTCTATACTTTGACAGGTGGGGTTGCAAAATATATTGAGCTTTTTGCGCTAAATAGCAGTTTTGACTTGGTATCTATGCTAGATGTTATTGTAGAACCAAACTCGATGTTTTTAAGTGAGGGCAAAAATAGATTAATAGAGGAATTTGGTAAAGATTATGGAACCTACTTTTCTATACTAAGTTTAATAGCAGAATCAAAGACATCTAGGTCAGAGATTGAATCTGTTCTTCAGAGTAACATTTCTGGACATTTACATCGATTAGAGCATGACTATTCTATTATAAAAGCTATAAAACCAATTAATTCAAAACCTAATTCAAAAGTACAAAAATATGAGATTGTTGATATATTTTTAGCTTTTTGGTTTAGGTTTGTATTTAAATATCAATCCTTGGTAGAGGTAGAAAATTTTATAAAGCTAAAAGAGCTGATTTATCGGGATATTTCAATATTCAAGGGTAAAATTCTCGAAAAATTATTTATAGAAATTTTCAAAGAAAAGCAACTATATACAAAAATAGGCTCATATTGGGAAAGAGGTAATAAAAATGAGATTGATATAGTAGCTCTTGATGATATCAATAAGAAATTACTAATTTGTGAAGTTAAGTTGAATTCTCACAAATTGAATCTTCAGCAACTAATTTTAAAGTCTCAGAAGTTGGTAGATTTTTACAAAAACTATAAGGTTGAATATGAGTTATTATCATTAGAAGATATAGATAGGTTACTAGACTAAAAAGCATAAATATATATAGTCATACCCGCGCAGGCGGATATCTTTAGGCTTGTGGTTATGATTTATGAGATTTCTATCTTCATGGGAATGACGTAGTGAAATGGAAGCAGGTGAAGACAATAGCTTCAAAATTAAGTTACCAAGAAGTAACAGTAATTTTTTTATCCAACCCACAGTTCATTTTTGACTTTATTCTTTCAAGACTTTCAGATGTTTGTAGACCAGATTTTGCATCAGAATGCTGTATCACATGACTAGAATTAATCAGAGCATATTTAATAGCTTCTTCTATAGCTTTACCTTTGTAAATATTTGCACAGAATGTTGAGCTAAATGCATCACCTGCACCAAGAGTATTGACAACATTGTTAATTCTCAAAGACTCACTATGATATATTTTATCTTTAGAAGCTGCATATACACCATTAGCACCATCTGTCACTACGATTATTCTTACACCTAAATCTAAACAGATTTTAAAGAAATCCTTCAATCTGAAAGTAGCGTTTAGGAAATCACTTTTTCCTTCATCAAGAGGGGTTTCAAGTCTATCTTTAGATTCTACAATATCTTTATCATTAGATGATAATAACGATAACATTAGCTTTTGAGCTTCTTGAAAATTTAAAACAAGAATATCTATACCAAACATTGAATCTTTGATAAAGCTTTCTCCAACACTAAGTTGGCTAGAACCTGGATTGATGGCTACTTTTGTATTGTTATCTGCCGCTAATTTTACTATTTCAGGTAGTCTAGCAGCTGAAGATTTACTCAAAGATGTAATATAAATAAAGTCACTCGCTATAATTGCTTTAGAAGGCAAATCATCTTGTAGGATATCTTTGTTTGCGCCTCTGTATGCAAAAATTGTTCTATCCCCACTTAGTGTTGGTACTACGTAAGATGTTGCTGTGCCATATCTATCAGAGTAGCGAATATTAGATATATCAATTCCAAGATCTTTAAGCTCATTGCTTATCTGTTCGCCAGCGATATCTTTACCAATTTTGCCAAAGAAACTAACGTCAATGTCCTGTTTTTTGAAAGAAACAGCAGCATTAGTTGCACCACCACCAGAAAATGATTTTTGTTCAGTTACTTCAATTTTTGCACCTTCTTCAAGTAGCATAAAAGATTGGGTAGTATCTTTTTTTTGCATATTCATAGTGAACATTTCTTCATATTCTATGATAGTGTCAAGAGTTGCGCCACCAATTGTAAGTGCTTTGATATTTTTCATCTTGAGATAGCTAATTTAAGTAATAATATTTATGCCATAGCATATCATCAATTGCTATAAGGGTAAATAATATTAACTGCATATCAATTTATATGCTAAAAATAAACCTTTTTTATAGAAATATGTTCAATTAATTAGTATTATTTTAACAAAATATTATTACGCACAATTTTTATATAATTTATAAAGGAGATTTCCAAGATGCCGTCTAAGCCAGTGAAAAAAGATCACCGCGGATATATTATGCCAATCGGTGGTGGAGAGGATAAATTTGCAAGCCCTACGGTATTAGAAAAATTTGTTGAGCTTTCAGGTGGAAGTGAAGCAAAAATAGCTGTTATCCCTACAGCATCAAAGTTACCAGATACAGGAGATATCTATGTTGATATTTTCTCTAAAATGGGAGTCAAAGATGTCTATAATCTAAAGATAGAAACTCGCTTAGATGCGACTACTAACAAAGATTATCAGGATCTACTTGCTCAAAGTACAGGTATCTTTATGACTGGTGGTAATCAGCTTTTACTTTCTACTACTCTTGGTGGTACTCCGATAGCGCAACTTATTCGTAGATTGAATGCAAAAGGTGTCAATGTTGCAGGTACATCAGCAGGAGCTGCTTTTATCTCAGGCTTTATGATTGCTGGTGGTCAAGCAGGTCTTATGCCTAGATGTAATATGGTTAATCTTGCTCCTGGGCTGGGTTTAACTAACAAATTACTAGTAGATCAGCATTTTTCTCAAAGAGATAGACTTGGTAGACTTTTAGCAGCGTTATCCTACAACCCTTATATGGTCGGTGTTGGTATTGATGAGGATACATCAGCATTACTAAATTCTGAAAATGTGATAGAGGTTGTTGGTTCAGGTATGGTAACTATTATAGACTTCTCTCACCTTAAGCATTCATCATTGCATAATGCTCGTAATAATGCTCCAATTAGTTTAGTTGATATTCGTATGCATATGCTTTTAGAAGGGCAAAAATTTGATCTTAATACTTGTCTAGTAGAGTTCTAATATTTTTCCTCATTTCATCTATTTACATCTTAATTATTTAATCAGCTTCAATTGTATTTATTGTATGAGATTTTGAGTATCTTAGATATAATCATATTTATATATACAATATTAATTTGAAATTGGAGCTGTTATGCAAAAGATTATAATTCATGGCGGATGTGGAGCTAGAGAAGATAAAAACACATCATTTGGCGACTATCATCAACATTTATTACCAATTATTCAAAAAGCTTATAACTATCTAAAAGATATTGATGATGCAAATGAGGCAGCAGTTTTCACAGCAAAACTTCTTGAGGATGATGAGATATTCAATGCTGGTACAGGTTCAAGAGTTCAACAAGATGGACAAATCAGAATGTCAGCATCTATAATCGATAACCAAAAACAAAAGTTTGCAGGTGTAATAAATATTCAAAATATAAAGAATCCTATAGTTGTTGCAAATAGACTGATGCAACAACATCATAGTGTTTTGGCTGGAGATCAAGCTACTACATTTGCTCATGATGTGATGGGTCTACCAACATATAACCCAATGACTGAAAAAAGATATCAAGAGTACTTACAACTAAAAAAAGGCTATACAGGAACAATAGGGGTTGTTGCTCTAGATTCTAAGGGTAAAATCTGTGCAGTTACTTCAACTGGAGGAGCTGGCTTTGAATATCCTGGTAGGGTGGGTGATAGTCCAACTGTCGCTGGTAATTTTGCCAATGAATCTATGGGCATATCATGTACGGGTATTGGTGAGCATATCATCAACCAAGCAGTAGCAGCAAAAATAGCAACTAGAGTCAAAGATGGAATGTCATTATCACAAGCCGTAGATAAATCTATTGCCGAGAGCGATGTTCATGGCGATTATGTAGGTCTTATAGCTATTGATAAGCAGGGCAATATTTGTTCTGGATCTACTTCTGTAGCACAGACATTGTATGCTTATGCAGATGGTAAAAATATAAAAACTTTTTATGAAGAAAAAATGTAATAAAATACTTATAAAAGTGTTGACTTAAGCATATAGGTGTATGTATAATACCTGTCATTGGCCTGATAGCTCAGTCGGTAGAGCAGAGGATTGAAAATCCTCGTGTCGGTGGTTCGATTCCGCCTCAGGCCACCATTATTTAGAAATTGTCGGAGCATAGCGCAGTTTGGTAGCGCATCTGGTTTGGGACCAGAGGGTCGGGGGTTCAAATCCCTCTGCTCCGACCATTTTTGATGCGTCTGTAGCTCATCTGGATAGAGCATCGGCCTTCTAAGCCGAGGGTAGCAGGTTCGAATCCTGCCAGACGTGCCATTACATTGTTGAAATAGCAATTTGTAATGGTGGTTGTAGCTCAGTTGGTAGAGCCCCGGATTGTGATTCCGGTTGTCGTGGGTTCAAGTCCCATCAATCACCCCAGAATATTGCGGACGTGGCGAAATTGGTAGACGCACTGGATTTAGGTTCCAGCGGGCAACCGTGGGAGTTCGAGTCTCCCCGTCCGCACCACTTAGGATTATTTCATAAACTATTAACTCAAGTAATTCTATAATTTTTATTCTTTAATTGTTCAAAGAAGTGTATTTTTGAATTTTTTTATGTTATAACATTCGATTAGTAAGAAGAATTAATGCGATATATGTATTTTAAAAGGGTTATAAAAAATGTTTAAATATATCTTGGGGTTATTGTTTTCGTTTACATTAGCTATGGCAAATGGTACAAATGGGAAAGATATTTTTACTGTAGTTATTGATAATAAGTCAAAAGAACCTGTGAAAGAGGGTGATATTTATAATGGTGAAGTATATAATCATAAAATTGAGCCTAACGAGTCAGGAGTTTTGATTAATCCATCAAAGTTGGAAGTTTTTTCAAAAGAATATGGCTGGCATAAATTTTCTTTAGATGATATTAAAGTTTGTGAAAAAGATGCTTTTTTTCATAATGGGTGTGATATTAGGTATGAAAGCTTAACTGCAAATGGAAGTTCTAGCGTTAGATATCTTATATATAATAAGATTAGAGTAGAGCAAGGACACTCAGGAAAAAAATTCGATATCATTCTAAATCTTTATGATGTGAATAATAAAGATCCTCAGATTGGTAGAGTCTATTTTATAGTGAGCGGAGATGTAATGTATCCTGAACTAATTGGTTCAGATATGGGGCACTTTGGCTATAAAGATAATGAAGTATATATGAAAGATGAATTTTCAGGTTATAAGAGTGTATTTACTCTAGTAAGTCATTCAAAAAATAATGGTCAAAAGTTTAAGGTAAATCTTTTGCCAATTAATGAGAATGATACTAGCGATATTAGTTATGGTACATATGCAATTTCATTAAATGGATATAGTAAAGACTCTATTATAGCTTCAGGTATATATGATTGTCGTATTCGTGGGAACCCCAACGATTTTAATAAATCTGTTATATATGGAGATTACAATTTTAATTTAAGAAATGATTGTTTTATTTATGATAAAGTTATTGTTTATATTGATGTTAAGAAAATATAAGTTAAATTTTCATGGTGCAGTGCATTTTCAAGTTATGTATTAAATTAAGCCTGTTCAATCAGATTTGAGAATTTAAATAAATGAATCGTTTTTCAAAAAAGCACGTTTTTTTTGCTTCAGCAAGTACTATTGTTGAATGGTATGATTTTATGCTTTTCGCATATCTAACACCTGTCATTGCTAGCGTGTTTTTTCCAGATTTTAGTAAATATACTGCTATATTAATGACTTTTGGGGTTTTTGCCGCAGGATTTTTCATGGGACCAATTGGCAGTGTTGTTATGGGTAGTTTTGGTGATCGGTTTGGTCGTAAGAAAGCACTGATAATCTCTGTAGTCATGATGATATTGCCAATGTTTGTGATTGCTATCCTTCCGACATATCAGACTATTGGGATGTTAGCTCCTGCTATACTAGTTTTGATGAGATTACTTCAAGGATTCTCTATCGGAGGATCATATGGTGGAGTCATGGTTTTTATGATTGAGTCTACAAAACCAGATCGAAGAGGGTTTATTGCAAGTTTTGCTACTATGTCTTCAGGTACGGGTGTTTTTTTGGCGTCACTAGTTGCAATGATCTTATTTGGTATTTTTAGTCAAGAGGTTCTTGACTTATGGGGGTGGAGGATCGGCTATATAATTGGTCTTATGCTTGCTTTACTTGCTTTAGTAATGAGGATGCTAATACCTGAGAGTTATTCTTTTGAACAGCTTGAAGCTCAAGGAGATGTATCGGTAAAGCCAGTAAGAGAAATGTTTAGCATACAAAAAAAACCTTTGTTTTTTGCGATCGCTTTATCGGCATATGCGAATATCATGTATTACTTAGTACTTTCATATTTGAGTAGTTACTTTGTTGAGCTTAATTATTCAGAGTTTTTTTCTTTAGCAATAGTGACTATATTTAGTTTGATTTTTTCTTTCTCTGCACCTTTGTGGGGATATTTAAGTGATTGCCTAGGTAGAAAACCATTAATAAAGTTCTCTATTATTATTTATCTGATTTTTTCATATCCTAGTTTTATGATTATGGGAATGGGCATTGCGTCACTTATCCTTGCGATGGTTGTTCTATGTGTGCCTTTGATGGCTATATGGGGAGCTTATGGTGCTGCTGCTCCAGAACTTTTTAATACACGTTATCGCTATAGTGGAAATGGATTGAGTTATAATATTGGTAATTCTTTTTTTGGGGGAACTATACCTTTTGTTGCTACATCTTTGGTTGTCTCTACAGGTAGTCTACTAGCACCAGCATGGCTCTTAGTAGTAGCTTCTATTATTATGATTCCTATAGTATATTTTATGCCTGAGACAAGATATGTAGATGTCTAAATAAAATTAAGTTTAATATTGTTAATGTATATATTTAATAATATGGATGTTATAATTATCTGTGATTTTTGTTACGCATGAGGTGGCTGTTTTGGATTTTTGGTTAATCATAATAGTGTTTATAATTTTGTGTTTATATTTGATAATAGAAAATATTGTACATAATGCTAGTATCAAAAGTATTCCTATTAGAATTCATGTAAATGGTACTAGAGGCAAATCAAGTGTCGCAAGATTAATTGCTGCTGGCGTTAGAGCTGGAGGTTATAGGACCGTAGCAAAAACTACTGGTACATTAGCTAGATATATTGACGTAGATGGAACAGAAACACCTGTTTTCAGAATTGGTTTTAGCAATATCGCTGAGCAGGTTAAAATAATGTTCAAAGCAAGACGCACGAAAGCAGATGCTATAATAATTGAATGTATGGCACTTCAACCATTGCTTCAATCGTTATGTGAATTGAAATTGATTAAAGCAACTCATGGTGTCTTAACTAATGCTCGTCCAGATCATTTAGATGTCATGGGACCAACAGAGCGAGATGTTGCTAAGGCATTGGCAGGTACAGTTCCTATAAAATCTAAGTATTTCACAGCAGAAGATACACATATTGATTTCTTTGAATATGCTTGTAAAGATAGAGAAACTGAGCTTATTGTAGCTACAGCAGCTGATGCTGAATTGGTTTCTGATGATGAAATTAATAAATTTGTATATTCTGAATTTAAGATCAATGTTGCTCTAGCTCTAAAAGTGACTGATGATCTTGGAATTCCAAGAGATGTCGCTCTTAAAGGTATGTGGGAGGCAACTCCTGATCCTGGTGCTATGACAGAGTATAATTTTGATATTAATAATGCTGAGATGAATTTTGCTAATGCTTTTGCTGCAAATGATCCTGTTTCAACTAAGATGTTATGGGATAAGTTATACAGCAAATATCAGTATTGTGATAAAAAAGTATTAGTTGTTAATTGTAGAGACGATAGAGAAGATAGATCTAAGCAGATTGCAGAAGCTATATTAAACTGGGAGAAGCCTGATTTGGTAACTCTTATTGGTACAGGTACAGATGTGTTTGTATCTTTTTACAAAAAATATTCTAAATCTTTGGGTATTAAGCCAGCTCAAGTCATAGTGTGTGAAGATATGGAGCCGCTAGAGATTCTAGAAAAAATTAATCTAACTCAACCTGCTGATACATATATGCTGGTAGGTGTTGGTAATATTAAAGATATTGGTATGAGCTTAGTTGATTACTGTGATCAGAGTCACAAACAAAAACATGGTTTATAGTTTTTAAATAAATAGGAGAAAGTATGGATCCATTAACGCTCTCGATAGGTATTGGTCTTATTGTTGGTTTGGTTTTTGTATCACTGTTAGGATTATCTACTGGTGGTATGGTTGTGCCCGGTTATTTTGCACTAGAGATGGGTGCTCCTGATAGAGTTATAGTAACTATTATTATTTCGATCATAATATTTGGTATAGTTAGGTTTATGTCAAAATTTATGATTATCTATGGTAGAAGAAGGATAGCTATTACAGTTCTTTTATCATTTATACTAGGTACAGTTTGTAACATGTTGTTTTCACAATACTTAACTACAAGCTTTTACTCTAACCAGATTCAGGTCATTGGATATATTATTCCAGGACTTATAACTTTATCAATAGATAGACAAGGTCTTATAGAAACAATAGGATCTTTATTAATCGCCTCTATTATTATACGTTTGTTACTAATAGTTTTGATTGGACCTCAAATAGTAGGAATATAATATGAAAACGATGTATTGGCACCGTAAATTTTTATCTAGATATATCATATTGTTCTTAAGTGCTTTTATGATTATATCTTTATATATAGTTGAGAAAAATCTAGTTGTCGAAACTAAGGGTTATACTCAAAAGCTACAAGCGGCAGAGTTAACAGAAAAAGCGTTTGATCTAACACAACGATACTTTATGTCAAAAGGCTATTTATGTAAATCAATGGGTGATGTATCTTGTACTGGATTAATAGGTCTATCGATGACTGAGATAACAACAGATTCTGGTGACTTATATGCAAAAAGATCTTCAGTAAATCCAAATATGGCGGCTATTTTTGTTCAATGGTTAAGTCAGCTTAATCTTCAAGAGGGTGATACTGTTGCTGTACAAGAGACTGGATCTTACCCAGCATTAGATATAGCTATGCTATCAGCTATCAAAACACTGAAGCTTAAACCTTTGATTATATTTTCAGCAGGCGCATCACAATTTGGTGCAAATAGACCAGGATTTACATGGCCTGATATATATAGAAACTTAGTTGAAAAAGGAATATTTGATTTTGATGTTTTAGGAATTACTCTAGGTGGATCTCATGATAATGGTTATGGAATGACTCCAGGAGCTATACTTAAATTAAACGATGCTATTAAAAGAAATAACTTCAAAGTAATCAACATTCCATATAAAGATTCTACAAATACTTCTGTAGCAAAACGTCTAGAGATGTACAAAGAGGCTGCTGGTAATGATAGTATAAAAGCTTACATAAATGTTGGTGGTAATATGGCTTCTATTGGTTTGAAGCAACCGACAGTTAAGCTTGAAGAATCAGACAAGAAGTCAAAAACTGATAAAAAAGCAACTAATGTAGCTTCTAATGATCAAGTTCTGAAAATACATAGTTTTCCTACAGGTGTTACTTCTAAACTTCCTCCAGAATATAGTACTGTAAATTCTGTTGCAGTTAACTTTTTGAAAGAAGATATTCCTGTAGTAAATGTAAGAGATATAAATTCTAGTATTATCAAAACATATGGTATGACTTATAATCCTATAACAGTTGTACCACCTGGACAAGGTGCAGTTTTCTCTCAGAAGAAGTATAATACAGCTCTAGCAGCAGCATTGCTTATCATAGATATTGCGTTGATAGTATTTATGGCATTTATTTCAAGAAAATATCTAATTTCTTTCAAATCAAAGTAGTTATAAATTGCTTTGGTCTTTAATTCAATTTATTATTTAATTAAATTTTAGTAAAAAATATTAATTAAATATGTTTTGTTTTTATAGTTTAAATCAGTTGATTTCTAAGTACTTACCTGCTGAGGAAAGACTTAAGATAGCTAAAGCATTTATATTTGGTGCGGATGCTCATGAGACTCAAGTTAGAAGCTCAGGTGAGCCATACTTCACACACCCTGTTGCTGTAGCTTGTATATTAGCAGAGCTTCATATGGATGTTGATACCATTATAGCGGCTTTATTACATGATGTAGTTGAGGATACTGATCATACAGCAGAAGATATCGCTACTCTTTTTGGTGATAAGGTAGCAGAACTAGTCGAAGGTGTAACTAAGCTTACACAGATTAGACATAAAAATAAAATAGAACAGCAGGCAGAAAACTTCCGAAAAATGCTACTTTCTGTGACCAAAGATGTACGAGTGATTTTCATTAAGCTAGCTGATAGATTGCATAATATGCGAACCTTAGCTCCTCTAAAACCAGAGAAAAAACGTAGGATATCTAAAGAAACTTTAGATGTCTTTGCTCCCTTAGCTCATAGGCTAGGTATCAATACTCTCAAAGAGCAATTAGAGACTCTTGCGTTTGAAGGAATGAATCCTTATCGATATCATATTCTTGAAGAAAAAGTTAAGAAAGTAGAGAAAAATAAAGAGAAAGTCTTTCAGCAGGTTAAAGATGCTTTGACTGATAAGTTAGGTGGTATTGTTATTAACGATGGTATCAAAGCACGTAAGAAAACTTTATATAGTATTTATAATAAAATGCGTAAGAAAGGTATCTCATTTGATGAGATTATGGATATGTATGCTTATAAAGTTATTGTCCCAAATCGTATTGATTGCTATATCGCTCTTGGTAAAGTTCATGAATTGTATAAGCCTATTCCTCAAAGATTCAAAGATTATATTGCAACACCAAAGGCAAATGGTTATCGCTCTATTCATACAGTAGTTTTAGGTCCATATAATATTCCTTTAGAAATACAGATAAAAACAGATCATATGGATTGCCAAGCAGAATATGGTATTGCGGCTCATTGGAGTTACAAAATTGGTGAAAAAACAGACAAAGCGTTGCAAAGATGGCTCAAAAAAATATCAGATATAAACGTATATACTGCTAGTTCGGTAGAGTTTTTAGAAAATGTTAAATCAGATATATTTAGTAATGATGTATTTGTATTTACTCCTCAAGGTGATATTGTCGAACTACCTGTTAATTCGACATGTATAGATTTTGCTTATTTTATTCACACTGATATTGGTAATAAGTGTATATCTGCTAAAGTCAATAGAAAGCCAGTACCACTTAATTATCGCCTAAAACAAGGTGATAATGTCGAAATTATTACCTCTGCAGTTGCAGATCCTAATCCGGCTTGGTTAGAGTTTGCCGAGACCAGTAGGGCAAAATCCGCTATCAAAGACTTCTTGAAGCAACAATATAGAAATATTGACTATATTAGAGGTAAGGATATTGTAGAGGGAGAACTCAGGCTGCTTGGTGTGGATTTAAAAGAAGTTCCGAATGAGATTGTTGATGGAGCTTTATTTAACTATGAAGGTATAGATACTATAAATCGTTTCTATTTGGATACTGGGCTTGGTTTAATTGATCCTAACAACTTCATTGATTTTATTGTTAAGCATTTTAATGATATGCGTAGTGCGTATAAGAAATCAGCAATGGCTAAAATTCAAATCCGTTATGGAGATGATTCACGTATAGCAGATTGTTGTTTGCCATTGCCGAATGATGAAATAATTGGCATCGTTAATGAAGAAGGGAATGTTGAGGTTCATAGAAAAAGTTGTAATGAGCTGTACTCTAAAATTAAAGATGGAAAAATTAAACAGATCAATGCTGATTGGTTTACAAATGCTGATGATGATCCTAGTTTTAGAGCTAGATTGTCTATTATGCTCAAAAACATTCCAGGTGCAATTGCTAAAATAACAGCTACCTTTGCAAGAGAGGGGGTTAATATCAGAAGTTTTGATATGATGTTTGTAGATAATAAACATGCAAAACTTGCTTGTGTAGTAGTAGTTAGAAATAGAAGAGAGCTATACTTATTAATTCGCTTAGTCAGAAAAATAGATGTTTGTGTTGATATTGAAAGAATATTAAATAAATAAGAGCCTTTCCAAACAAGTATGTAAATTCACTTACATAAACCTCAGAATTCTATCTTCAAACTCAATAGCGAAATAAGGCATAGCCTCATTCCAGTATCTAACAGGCATAGACCATTTTTTAGTCAAATAATCTATAGTTAAATATAAAGATTTGAAAACAGAGTCATCTTTAGGAAATATTTTCTTATTTTTAATAACTTTACTAAACTGAATATTAAGCGATTCTATCACATTAGTAGTATAAATTACTTTACGAATTTTGGGAGGATATTGCAAGAATACAGTTAAATTATCCCAGTTGTTTAGCCATGACTTTGAAATTAATGGGTACTTAGCATCATATTTATTTGCAAAGTTTTCAAGCTCGGCTTCGGCTATATCAATAGCTTCAGCATCATATATATTCTTTAGCTCTTTTGCCACTTCTTTTTTATCTTTGTAAGGCACATATTTTAAAGAGTTTCTAATTTGGTGAACAATACAAAGCTGATGCTTTGTTTGAGGGTATACGGCCTGTATAGCGTCAAACATACCCTTTAAATTATCTGTACAGGCTATGAATATATCCTGTAAGCCTCTATTCTTTAATTCAGTAAAAACTCCTAGCCAATACTTAGAACCTTCATTTTGACTTATCCAAAGACCTAATACATCTTTGTGACCAGTTAGTGATATACCTAATGCAACATATACCGCTTTATTAATGATACGCTTATCTTCTCTGACTTTAATGACTATATAGTCAAAAAATACTACAGGATAAACACACTCTAACGGTCTATTTTGCCATGCTTTAACATCATCTATAATAGCTTCTGTAACATCACCTCTGTCTCATACAGCTCAAATAGTTGCTGTTGGATATCTGTAGTACTCATGCCTTTAGCGTACAAAGATATAATTTTTTGATCTAAGCCATTTATTTTTGTTACTCTTTTGGGAGTTATTTGTGGCTCAAAATCACTCTCTATCTCTAGGAACTAATATGTCTATATTGTCTGTGTCTGTATATAAGCTTTTATTGCTATAGCCATTTCTAGCGTTTGAAGAGTTACTTCGTTGATGTTTTCAATAACCAAGGTGGTTACTCATCTCTGTATCTAATGCTTTTTCCAATAACCTTTTTGTCAGTTACTTGAGTAAACCATCTTTCTCAAACATCTGACTAACATCAACTCCAGAATCTATTATCTGGTCTGCTAGCTTTGAGTAAATATCTTCTAATTTTCTATTTTTAGACATGTTTTTATCCTTAATATTCTGCTAGAAATAATCTAGCATCTTAATTAAGAATTTACACAATTAATTGGAAAAAGCCATAAATAAAGGTGTT
>NZ_DS999316.1:110618-502984 GCF_000156715.1 Francisella philomiragia subsp. philomiragia ATCC 25015
AATAAAAAGGAATTATTTTAATAATGCTTTTTGATGTATAATTCGAGTCGAAGTTTAATAATCTTTTTTAACATATGCTTGTAGATAAATATATTTCTCATAGAGGTGCTAATAGTGATGCTGTTGAGAATACAATAGACGCTTTTCAAATTGCTAAGAGTGCTGGTTTTAACTGGTTTGAAACAGATGTGCAAATGAGTTCTGATGGGGAATTATTTTTATTTCATGATGATACTCCACAAAGATTTTCTAGTATTTCTGAAAATGTCACAAATATGTCATGGTCTGAACTAAAAGCTATAGAACTTATTCATCCTGTAGTCAAATCAAAGGCAAAGGTATTAGCTTTGAAAGAGTATCTTGAGTGGGCAGAGCATAATAATGTTTTTTTGAATCTAGAAATTAAAGTAAGTAATGAAAACATAAATTATCAAAAGGTCTTAGTCAATAAAGTTATAGGTCTGCTTGGAGCTTATCCAAATATGAAATCAAAGATTCTATTATCAAGCTTCTCAAAAGTGGTAATGAGAGAATTAAGAAGACATAAAGATTTCACTCAAGGCAAACTTTTTTATACCACTAACTGGGTTAGGGATTTTGAGTATATTGATGGTAAGCTTTATAGAAACTTTATTAAAAACAGATATATAGCAGTCATAATAAATTATAGTTGCTTAACTCATTCAAGAGTTAAATATTTAAAACGCAAATTTGGTAAAGTTTTTGTTTATTCTGTTTACACAGATGATGAAATTAAACAATTACTTGAATGGCAAGTTGATGCTATATTCATTGATAAAAAAGAACAGTTAAACCTTAGTATTTAAATATTTAAATGCTCTTTTAAAAGGTGCTCCACATTTATGATAATATCTTCACTATATGGACAGCCTTCAGGGTAAAAATATTTCAGCTCTATAAATCCTTCAGCAATTCTATATTTGAAAGTAACAAATGAATATTTTTCTTTTATAGTTTCAAGCTTTTCGGCAAGCAGGCTTTCACCTATATTATGAATATTCCATCGTTTACGGATTATTTTTCTGTTTTTTGATTTATTGGTTAAATTTAAGGCTTCAAGCATTGGTATACATTCTTTAGGAGGTCCTGGGAAAGCAAATATAAATCTATTAGAATCGAACTCTAGTTTGAATCCATTGGCGGTACCATTTTGATTTATTATAATCTTTGCATCAGTAGGGAACATAGCTTGTTTTTTAGTTCCCAAAGTGATTTTGCCATATTTAGCTAGCATTCTTTTTTCTAATTTATGCCATGATGAATCATCCAAAAGCATATCTTTTTTGAAGTATTTTGCTATGGACTCTGTGGTTAAATCATCTTCAGTTGGTCCTAAACCACCGATAGTAATAATATTTTTATGATTAGATCTTAGAAAATCAATGCTAGAAATAATATCTTCATAACTATCTTTGCAACTGATATGAAATCCTATTTCAAACCCATTACTTACTAGATATTTAGCAAAGTTACTTGAGTTTGTATTAACAATATCACCGTCAACAATCTCATCACCAATAGCTATAAAGCCAAAGTCATATCTCATATTCTTCCTTATGATTTTTTATTGATTTATTAAAATCCGCTATTCTTGAACATAATTTTTATGTATCATGATTTGTGAAGTATATATTATCTGTATACAACATTGAATATCTAAGGAGTCTTAAATGAAAATACTATCTACTAATGTTTATGTGGGACCTAACATCTATGCAAACTTTCCTGTTATAAAGCATGAGATTGATTTAGGCGTACTTGAAAACTGGCCATCTGCGAAGATTGGTGAGGATTTTATAAATCGACTTGTGGATAGTTTACCAGGATTGGAAGAGCATGGTTGTTCTTATAGAGAGAAAGGCGGCTTTATCCGCAGATTAAGAGAAGATGATGGAACTTGGATGGGACATATTTGGGAGCATGCAATACTTGAGCTTCAAGATATGGCTGGTAGTGATGTTACCTATGGTCGTACAAGATCTACAGGCGAAGCAGGTCACTATAATATGGTTTATGAATATAAGCAGAAAGATGTTGGTCTAAGAGCTATGGAGTTAGCTAGAGACTTATTAGTATCTTTATTACCTGAAGAGCTTAAGAAACAAGTAGAACATAAGAACGAAGACTTTGATTTTGAATATGAGAAGGTTAGATTTATTAAATTTGCTCAAAGCAAAGAGTTTGGACCAAGTACAGCCTCATTGATTGAAGCTGCTAAAAAAAGAGATATTCCATATCTTAGACTAAATGATCAGTCATTAGTGCAATTTGGTTATGGTAAATATCAGCAAAGAATTCGAGCAACAATAACTGGTAAGACAACTAGTATTGCGGTTGATTTATCATGCGATAAAAATCAGACTAACACCATATTGGAAGGTTTGGGGCTTCCAATGCCTAAGCAAAGAATGGTAACCACAGAAGAAGGTGCTTTAAGAGCTGCAAAAATTCTAGGTTTTCCACTGGTTGTTAAGCCTTTAGACGGTAATCATGGTCGTGGTATATCGATCAACTTAAAAACAATGCAAGAGATTAAGGAAGCTTTTGTTGAAGCGAGTAAAGTATCTAGATATGTTTTAGTAGAGCAATTTGCAACAGGCTTTGATCATAGAATGTTGGTAGTTGATGGTAAGCTTGTTGCAGTTGCAAAAAGAGTACCTGGACATGTTGTGGGTGATGGGAAACATAACATAAAAGAATTAGTTGATATCGTGAATGAAGATCCGCGTAGAGGTGTCGGACATGAGAAAGTTTTAACAAAATTAGAGCTAGATTATCAGGCTAAGACTTTGTTGAAGGCAGCGGGATATGACGAAAACACTATCCTTAAAGAAGGAGAGATTTTCTATTTAAGATCTACAGCTAATCTTTCAACTGGTGGTACTGCTATAGATGTGACGGATATAGTCCATCCAGATAATAAAGATATGGCAGAAAGAGCTATAAAGGCTATAGGACTTGATGTTGGTGGTGTTGATTTCTTGATAGATGATATTTCTCAATCATACCATGATATTGGTGGCGCTATTTGTGAGTGTAATGCTGCTCCAGGATTTAGAATGCACGTAGCTCCTAGTGAAGGTAAACCAAGAGATGTAGCTGGAGCTGTTATTGATATGCTAATTCCTAAAGAGTATGGTAACGCTAGAATTCCTATTGCTGCTATCACAGGAACAAATGGTAAAACTACAACTTCGCGTATGGTTGCCCATATGTGGAAAAATGCTGGTAAGATCGTAGGTTTAACAACTACTGATGGTGTATATATCAATGGTAAGTTGACAGTTGCTGGAGATACTACAGGTCCAACTTCTGCACAGATGGTTTTAAAAGACCCATCAGTAGAAATGGCAATCTTAGAGACAGCTAGAGGTGGATTACTAAGAAGTGGTATGGGATATGATTATTGTAATGTTGGAGCATGTCTAAATGTTTCATCCGATCATTTAGGTCTTAAGGGGATAAATACATTAGAAGATTTGGCTAAAGTCAAGAGTATTGTTCCTCAAGCAGCAAAAGATGTTGCGGTATTAAATGCTGATGATCCAAACGTACTTAAGATGTCAGCTAAAGTAACAGCAAAGCACATATTATATGTAACGATGAATCCAGAACATGCTTTAGTCAAGCAACATATACGTGCTGGTGGAAAAGCTTGTATCATCGAGAAGGGTGTTAATGGAGACATGATTACAATTTTTGATAATAATGTTCACATACCAGTTTTATGGACTCATCTAATACCAGCTACTATGGAAGGCAAGGCTATTCATAATGTTCAAAACTCTATGTTTGCTATTGCAATATGTTATAGTATGGGTATGAGTTTAGATGATCTTAGAGATGGTCTAAGAACGTTTGTTACATCATTTTATCAAGCACCAGGGCGTATGAACTGGTTTGAAGAGCATCCATTTAAGGTGCTTATGGACTATGGCCACAATCCTGCTGCAATCAAACTTGTAAGTCAGATGATTGATAATATGGAATTTTCTGGTAAGAAAATATGTGTATTAGCATCACCAGGTGACAGACGAGATCAAGATGTCTACGAGATAGCAAAAACAGCAGCACCTTATTATGATTATTTTATATGTAAAGGTGATGATGATACTCGTGGAAGAGCAGATGGTGAAATTCCTAGAATGCTTAAAGAGGGATTGATTGAGGCTGGTGTTGATGCTTCTAGAATTGAAACTATTCAAAGTGAGCAGAAGGCTGTAGATCATGCTCTTAGTATGGCACAGGATGGCGATTTGGTTGTTATATTTGCTGATAAGCTCAAGAGAACTTGGAAACAAATCATTTATTTTAACAAAAATGAAGATGATGATAAGAAAGAGCACAAAATTGAAAAAAGAGAGATGTTCTCTGCTTCAGTAATAGCTCAAGATCCTAGTTTATCATTGGAGATCTCTGAGGTTATCAAAGCTGGTGTTATAGCTGATGAAAGTGGTGTTAGAGTTATTTTCGATGAAGAAGATAATGACTAATTGTTTGGTTTTTATTATTTAATGGAGCCTTTGTATGATTCCTGAAGGTTATTCACGTAGACTTGTTGGACCTAATCTGTTTTTTAAAGAAACTGGAACAGTTCTAGATGTACCACTTATAGATAATCGCGATAAATTAACAAAACTTTTCTACCAAGAGGCAGAAAGGATACTTCCAGCTCTTGGTTGGGAGTATATAAAATTGACACATAAGTTTTTTAATAATGGTGTCCGTTATGCGATGGTCGCGCCTGTAGATATTACTATGCCAGCGTGTGATGTTATTGACTTTATTTGGTTATCTGTTAGGGAAGGTTTTGAAACTGGTGTTTTTAAGTCTCTTGATGAGGCGAAAGACAAGTTATTACCTTTGATAAATGAAGATAAGAACTTAACTTATAGAAAACTCTATGATTTAGCTAAATCTAAAGGTTTTAATGCTTTTAGAGATAAAAATAAAGCTTTTGTTGGTTCTGGTACTGGTTGTTATGAGTTTGATCTAGACAACGACAAAATTGAAGATGTTGATTGGTCAAAAGTTTATGATATTCCAGCTGTGATTGTGACAGGTACTAACGGCAAGACAACTACAGTTAGATTGACTGATTATATTTGTCGCACTGCTGGTAAGCTTACTGGTTACACATCTACAGATTGGGTTAAAGTTAATGATGAGTTGATAGATGAGGGAGACTATTCTGGTCCAACAGGTCATCAATTTGTTTTGACAAACAAAAAAGTAGAAGTTGCTTTGCTTGAGTCTGCTCGTGGAGGTCTCCTAAAGAGAGGCTTGATAGAGACTTATGTAAATGCAGCAGCTGTTACCAACGTTTCTGCAGATCATCTAGGTGAAGATGGGATTGAAACAGTTGCAGAACTAGCAGAAGCGAAAGCGATTGTATTTCGAACAATGGGCAAAGACTCTCATGCTGTAATCAATTTAGATAATTTCTATATGAAACAGCAGTTTGATAAATTAAGTTGCGCTAAAATCATTGTTACACAAGATCCTGATCAACATGATATGGATTACTACTTGTCAAAGGCTGATTATGCTTGTGTAGTGGAGAATGGTATTTTCACATGGATTGATAAAAAATCTAAAAAGCAAATTCTTCCTGTGGTGGATGCTCCTTTAACAGTTAAAGGCTTTGCTAAGCATAATATTGAAAATGCTATGATTGCTATAGCTTTATCATTTAAACTTGGCATTGATTTTGATTATATTGAAAAGGCGCTTAGAAGCTACAAGAATGATCCTAAAGTTAATAGAGGCCGAGCAAATATTTTTGAATTTGATAATAAAGTTGCTGTTCTTGATTACGCCCATAATGAAGCTGGTATGGAAGCTTTATTAAATATGATAAAAGCCTACGATAAAGGTGGTAAGAAATATTTAATGATAGGAACCACAGGGGATCGCAAATACTTAATTTCTGGAATTAATGACATTATACTCGAACATGGTATAGATTTCGTGGTTATCAAAGAAACTGAGAAGTATCTTAGAGGAGCAAAACCTCTTGAGTTACCTACGCTAATCCGTGATGATTTAGAAAGAAAGGGCTTTGACATCTCAAAAACTTATATTTCACATGGAGAGTTAATAGGGGTTAAATACATACTAGATATGCTTGAAGATAATGATATAGGTATTTTTTGTTGCCAAGCAGAGCTGGAAGAAGTTGCAAATTATCTTGAAAATTTAGCCGATAAATAACTATCTATTTAGTAGGCAAACAACATGTGTTGCGATGCCTTCTTTCCTACCTATAAATCCTAATTGTTCAGTAGTTGTTGCTTTTATGTTTATTTGATTAACTTGTATTTCAAGTACATTTGCCAAGCAAGCTTTCATTTTTTCTATATGAGGAAGCATTTTAGGTGCTTGTGCAATAATGGTACAATCAATATTGCTTATCGAGTATTCTTTATGATCAAGCATTTTTTTTATTTCAGCTAAGAAAAATTTACTATCAGTATTTTTATACTCCATGTCAGTGTCTGGAAAATGTTTACCTATATCTCCAAGACATAATGCACCTAAAATAGCATCACAAAGAGCATGAATTAATACGTCACCATCAGAGTGAGCTTCTAGTCCCATTTTATATGGAATCTCGATTCCACCAATAATTATATTTTTTTTTGTAGATGTGAATTTGTGTACATCATATCCATGTCCAATTCGAAACGACATTATATAGTTCCTAGTCTTGTGTTACAGGATAGTTATTATTTAACCATGCATTGATGCCACCTTCTACAGATATAACACCTGTATAGCCCATACTTTTTAAGCTTTTAGCTGCTAATGCTGATCTGAAGCCACTACCACAGTATAAATATATTTTTTGATGTTTATTTGGAATTAGACTTTCAATTTTAACTTCTATTTGTCCTTTGCTAAGATGGGTAGCACCTTGAATATGGAATCTATTGAACTCAGAATCTTCTCTAACATCAAAAATCACACCATCTAGCTCATTAGAGTTTATCTTATCGTATAAATCTGTTACAGAGCATTCTTTGATATCAGATTTAGCATTATTGACAAGCCTTAAAAACTCATGAGGTCTAGCTTGATTAGGTGATTTAGTAGGATAGCCTTTAGCATTCCATGCTCTCCAACCACCATCAACAGAGATTACATTTTTATAACCCATCTCACGTAGTTTATCAGCTACGATAGCAGACCTAAAACCACCACCACAATAAAAATACATCTTTTGATTTTTGTTAGGAACTGCTGACTCAATAGCACTTTCGATAATTCCTTTACTAATATGAATCGCATTAGGAATGTATCCATTTGCAAATTCTGACTCTTCACGTGTATCAATAAGTAAACCATCAAGAGTTTCTGTTTCATTCATTTTGTTGATATCATCAACTGTACATTCTTGTATTCTACTTTTTGCATCGTTTACTAAATCTAAAAAACCTGATGTGTGTTGCATATCTATACCTTGTAGTTTTGTGATTAAATAACTATTTATATTTTATCTTTTTCTTTGCTTAAAGAGAATATTTAAAGAATATAATCAATAACTTGGAATATGATAATAATAATAGCAATAGCTAGAGCAAAGTTGTTAAGCTTGCTATTTTTCATTGATTTGTAAATTATTTCAAAATTACGGTTACGAAGTATTCTAACCATATTTAGTGGACATGAAACAAGCATTATTAGAGAAAATAGTCCAACAACAGATAGTGCTATTAAAAAAAGTTTTTTAAAATAATAGTTCAGGATTATCGGTAGCATAAAAAGCAGAAAGCTTAATAATATGTTTTTGCTTAGTGTTGATAGGTTGTTCATTTTGAATCTATCAAGTATTAGATCTTTTAATGCTAATGATAGAGTTATAAAAGCAGTTGTTACAGAAATTGTAATAAAGGTATAAATTAAAGTTATAACCTCAGAGGACTGAATATTAGCTTTGAGGATATATATAAGTTGAGTTACACTATCTTCAGAGCTAAGGGATTTTAAGACTTCAGCAAAACTATTTTTATCACCATAGATAGCTATATTGCCAAATATTGATACTATCCAGCATACATATATTACTAATATTATTAGAGATGCAACTATAATAATTCTTCTAATATCTTTTGGATGTGGTCCAACATAGTTCACAACACTAGGAACAATTATATGAGCTGAGAATGTTGTAGCTAGTATTGGTAAAGTAACTATAACTTCTTTTAGAGTACCAAAACTATAACTATCTAGCTTGGAGATATTTATAGACTTGAAAAGTAATAATATTGTAAATAATATGATAATAAGTTTTACGGTAAGAAAAACCCTATTAAGCCATTCTGCAGGTCCTGTACCTTTTAAAATAAATCCACCAAAAAGTATAACAAAACTAATTTCTATAATAATATAATTTATATCTAGTAGGCTTTCAAAAGATGAGCCTATTGCAGAGATATATGCTGCAAGCATTCCGTAAAGTATTCCAAAAGCACATATATAAACCAGAATAACTCCTGGTTTTTTGAAGAGTTTATGAGCAAGTCCTAGATAACTAATACCGCTTTCAAAATGTAGGCATGCTTCTGCAACAGCTAATGTTGAATATGTCATTAAAAGCCACATCAAAAACATTATGATGCAACCAATAACAACACCAAAGCTTGAAAGAATCATAGGAATAGCAAGGATACCTCCACCCAAAGAAGTACCTATAATTAAGAAAATACTACCAATTTGCTTATTTATACTTGTCAATTTTTAGAATAGTAAGTTTTATGTTTGAATAAATTAAAGCATATAAATTAACGATTATAAATTAATAAATGAAAGAAATAATTACCAAGCAGGTATTGCTGCACCATTCGGATAAAGTTTTTCAGCTAATTGTTTAACTTCATCAGTATTAAATGCTTGTACATACTCTTTAAGTTTAGGATTATCTTTTTGTGATTCTTTAACGGCAATAACATTTGCAAATGGAGAATCTTTAGGTTCTACAAAAAGAGCGTCTTTTAGACTTAACCCTGCTTTAGGGATATAGTCATTATTTACAATACCAAGATCGACATCGCCTAGGTTATTAGGGATTTGATCTGCTTGTAGAGCTATGATTTTTAGATTTTTTGGATTACTAGCTATGCTATCTGTAGTGGCTTTCCAAGTTATACCATCTTTAAGTTTGATTAATCCAGCATCTTGAAGAATCATTAGTGCTCTACCTTGGTTAGTAGGGTCATTAGGGATTGCTACTGTAGCGCCGTTTGGAATATCTTGGATATTTTTATATTTTTTAGAGAACATTCCCATTGGGTATAAGAAAGTCTTACCAATATAAGTAAGTTTATAACCAAACTGTTTGATTTGATTTTCTAAGAATGGAATGTGTTGGAAGACGTTTGCTTGCAACTCACCATCATTAAGTGCTCTATTAGGAATATTGTAATCACCAAATGTTACTAGATTTACGTCAAGATTATATTTTTCTTTAGCTATTTTTTTACTTAGCTGCATGATTTTATCTTGAGGAGGACTGGTAATATATCCTACAGTTATTTCATTTGTATTGGTAGTAGCTGCAGCATTTACATACAGCTGTGTACCACATGCACCCAATAGAATAGCTGTAATAATCCAAAGTGAAGTTAACTTCTTGGCTGTAACTAGATAGTTGCCGTATGATTGTGTAATTTGAACAAGTATAACTAACATAATTACACCACCAAGTAATAAAGTGTAATTACCGTAATTATAACCTTTGAAGTAAGTCAAATCACCTAGGCCGCCGCCACCAACGATACCAGCCATAGCTGAGAAACCGATTAGTGAAATACATGTTAAAGTAGCAGCATCAATTAACAAATTTTTTGATTCAGGAAGTAATACTTTAAAAATAATCTGTCTTTTAGTTGCTCCCATTGATTTGGCTGCTTCAATAAGCCCGTTATCAACTTCACGCAAAGCTGATTCAGTTAGTCGAGCATAAAATGGTAGGGCAGCGATAGCTAGAGGTACTATCGAAGCTGTAGTTCCTATTGTTGTGCCAACTATAAGTCTTGTTAGAGGGTATAGAAGTATTAGCAATATGATATATGGGATACTTCTAGTTATGTTTATAATAATACTAAATGTTTTATTAAATCCTTTAACGGCAACATTTTTACTATCTTGTGTTATATATAGTAATATGCCTAATAATATACCACCTATGACAGCTACTAAAGTAGCTATGAAAACCATAAAAATAGTTTCCCAAGTTGATTGAGCTATTAGGCTAAGCTCATGTAAACTAAATATTGTCTGCTGTTGCATAACCTAACACCTTTAAATTAACATCTTGGTTTGAAAGAAATCTTAATGCATTTTCCCAGTCTTGACGTTCACCTGTAATATGACAAATCGCAATCCCCACTATCTGCTCTTGGATTGTTTCTATATTCGCTTGGATAATACTTGCAGTAGCATTAAACTGACGAGAAATTTCAGCAATGATAGGCATCTTGCCTTTGTCTCCATAGAATGTTAGTTGTACTACTGGGTATGTATTATCATAACTGTAAGGATTATCATAAATTCTTTTAGCAATAAAATCTGGAACTTTTGTATGTATGCTTGTCTCAACAAAAGATCTTGTTACAGGTGCTTGGGGATCTAGGAATATGTCTAAGGTTTTACCCATTTCTGCAATACGACCTTTGTCAATAATTGCTACACGATCACAGATTTTTCTGACAACATCCATTTCATGTGTAATCAAAACTATTGTTAAGCCAAGTTCTTTATTTAATCTTTTAAGAAGTGCCAAAATCTGTTTTGTAGAAGTTGGATCTAGTGCCGATGTCGCTTCATCAGATAATAAAACTAAAGGATCTAAAGCCAAAGCTCGAGCAATAGCAACTTTTTGTTTTTGGCCTCCACTGAGCTCTTGAGGATATGCATTTGCTTTATTTGGAAGCTCTACCAGCTCTAAAAGCTCAAAAACTCTTTTTTTGATTTCAGCTTTTGGTATTCCTTGAATCTCAAGTGGAAGGGCGATATTCTCAAAAACATTACGAGATGATAGTAAGTTGAAATGCTGAAATATCATCGAAACTTTTTTGCGAAATTCTCTAAGCTGTTTTGGATTCTTCTTTGTAATATTCTCATCAGCAATGAATATTGAACCATCAGTAGGTTGCTCTAGAAGATTTAAGCATCTTAAAAGTGAGCTTTTGCCTGCACCACTATGACCTATTATACCAAATATCTCGCCTTGCTTAATATCAAGATTTATATTGTCAAGCACGAGATTGCTAGTATTATTTGATCTGTACTCTTTTTTTAAATTTTTAATTTGAATCATTTTTCGCCTTTGCTTTATCGCCAATTTTACTTTCTTGACCACTGATTAATCTTTGGATATTGCCTTTATGTTTTACAAGTATAATTATTGCTATTATCAAAAATGGCGTTGCCACCTGCAAATCAGATGTAAATATTACTGAAAAACTTGCTATAACAGTAGCTACTAATGCTGATAAAGATGAATAACGAGTAATCACAGCAACACATAACCAAGTAACAACAAATATTAAACCTAAAATCCAGCTAAATCCAAATAGTGTACCTATTAAAGTTGCAACACCTTTGCCTCCCTTGAAGCCAAAAAATATTGGGAATATATGGCCAAGAATTGCATATAATGCAGTACATGCAGTTATAAATTCATTACCAGTTAATACTTTAGCTAAAACTACAGGCACTAGACCTTTTAGTATATCAAAAGCAAGGGTGATGATTGCTGGAACCTTGCCACCTATTCTTAGAACATTTGTAGTTCCTGGGTTGCCAGAGCCAACACTTCTTGGAGATGGTAATCTAAATATATAACAGACAATAATTGCACTATTAATTGATCCCAAAAGATAAGCAAACACTAGCATGCTAAAATTTAAAAAGTTCATTGTTTTCCTTGATGATTTTAAAACTATTTGAGTTATTATAAGAGATAATACTATCTAGGCAATATCTTCGCTAGCTATTTTTATAACTTTGTTATAGGATTAGTAGCTTAAAAAACTTATTCATTAATTTCTGTTTCAAAAGGTTAAATTTTATGACTGTAATGAAGTTCGACTTGATCAAAAAAGAAGGCAAAGCTAGAAGAGGAAAAATAAGCTTCCCAAGAGGAGATATTCAGACTCCTGCATTTATGCCAGTAGGGACTTATGGAGCTGTTAAATCACTATCTCCTGTTGAGTTAAAAGAAATGGGTGCTGATATTATCTTGGGTAATACATTTCATTTATGGTTACGTCCTGGTACTGAAATTATCAAAAAACATGGTACTTTACATGATTTCAACGGTTGGGATAAGCCTATACTTACAGACTCAGGGGGATTTCAAGTCTTTAGTTTGGGTAAAATGCGTAAGCTTACAGAAGAAGGCGTTACATTTAAATCACCAATTAACGGTTCAAAAGTTTTTTTATCTCCTGAGATATCAATGCAAGTCCAAAGAGATCTTGGCTCTGATATTGTAATGTGTTTTGATGAGTGCACACCATATCCAGCTACTGAAAAAGAAGCAAAAGATTCTATGGAACTCTCTATGCGTTGGGCAAAAAGATCAAAAGATGCTCATGGAGATAATCCATCTGCATTATTTGGAATTATTCAGGGTGGAATGTATGAGCATTTACGTGATGAGTCTCTAAAAGCTTTAAAAGAAATAGATTTCGATGGTTTTGCTATAGGTGGATTATCTGTGGGTGAGCCAAAGGAAGATATGATTAGAATCCTTGATCATACTGCTCATCAGATGCCAGAAGATAAGCCGAGATACTTGATGGGTGTAGGTACGCCAAAGGATTTAGTAGAAGCTGTTTATCGTGGTGTTGATATGTTTGATTGTGTAATGCCGTCACGAAACGCTCGCAATGGTCATATGTTTACATCAGAAGGTGTTGTTAGAATTAGAAATGCCAAACACAAGGATGATGTGTCTCCATTAGATCCAAACTGTGATTGTTATACTTGTCAAAATTTTAGTCGTAGTTATTTGCACCACCTAGATAAAACTCAAGAGATATTAGGTTCAAGATTAAATACAATCCACAATTTAACATATTACCAAAATCTGATGAAAAATATTCGCCAAGCTCTAGAAGAGGGTAGATTTGAAGAGTTTAGGAAGGAGTTTTTGGAGAACTATAAAGGCTAAATTTTATAGAAAATTTTATGTAGCATTATAAACATAGAGTTAAAAATAAGAACTCAATAATTTTTTGATAATATCAAAATTAGTTGTTTCAGAATCTCTAGCCAAAAGATAATAGGATTTTCCAGTGTGATAGCTTTTTTGTGGTGGTACATAAAGAAATCCATTTTTGATGTGTTCCTGAATTAAAAGTCTATCTGTAACAAAAAATCCAATACCTGAAAAGCAAGCCTGAATTGCTTGAAGAGAATTTTTGAAGATTATATTTTTGTTAGGCTTTTTTGAGATGTTGTTGTGCTGTGCCCAGAGTTGATAATCATCAATACGAATTTTATCATCTACATAAATTAACTTTTGTTTTGATGTTATTTCTGAGTAACTTTCACCAAAGTGTTTATTGTTGCAAACTAGTATTAATTCGCCATCTGCTAGTTTGAATTTGTGCTTATTGTTAAAATCACTATCTATACCATATTCTATGCTTATATCTATATCATCATAGTTAAAATCGACTTTTTTACCCAAAGTTACAAGTTGTATTTCAACGTTTGCTAAAGAGTCTATTAAGTCATCTAGTTTTGGGATTAGCCAATTTGCACAAAGTGTAGTCATACAGTTTATTGATAATTTTTTAGCACGTTGTTTTTTTAGGATCTCTGTTGCATTGTGAATTTCTGATACTAGAGGGTCTATCATTGTGTAGTATTCTTTGGCTAAGTCAGTAATAACTAGATTTCTTTTATCCGTGATAAATAGTTTTTTATTAAGGTGATTTTCTAATTTTTTTATAGATTGGCTTACAGCAGAGTGAGTCATAAATAGCTGTTCTGCAGCTTTAGTATAACTTTGTGTTTTCATTACTGCTATAAATACTGGTAATGAGTTTAAGGGAGGTAAGTCATTTTTTTTAATCATATTATGTAAGAAAAACTTACTTATAATGTAAGAATAAAGCGTTTTACAGATTGGTGCAAGAGTTATATTATTCTTATATCTTAAATTCATGGAGTAAAGAAAAATGAACCGAATTAATAACTTTATAAGTTTATGGTTTATGACGGTTTCTGCAGCTCTGATAGCTTTTGGCTCATTTGCACGCAAGTATCTGATACAAATAGATGGGATCTACTTAACCATGTTAGTTTCATTTGTTGGTGGAGGCATACTTATGTGGTGGGTTGTAAGTATTTCTTCCTTTTCAAGGGTTGCTCCTTTCGCTTGGCGTTCAATATTTATTAGGGTGGTGTTTAGTCTATTTGCACAGTTATTTTTCTTTATAAGTTTAAGTAATGGCTCATTATTGATTACCATTTTACTATTTAATACTAGTCCTTTATTTATTCCAGTTATTAGGTTTTTGTTTTATAAGCAGAGTGTTAGTTACTTTAATTTTGCTTGTATTATTATTAGCTTTTTGGGAATTTATCTTATACTGGGTGTTGGAGAAGGTAATGTTAATACATATAATCTTTGCGCTCTTTTTGCGGGAGTTTTAAATGCAGCATCTCAAGTTGTTTTATACAATGCAAGCAAAAAAGAAGATGTGTTTATTATAAATCTTTGGATATATACATTTATAGGAATATTTTTATTATTATTGCTACCGTTTAACATGTCTGCTATATCTAGCTTAAATGAGGTGTCAATGAAGCCTGTAGTCATTTGGGTATCAGTAGCTATAATTATATTTGGTATTAGTTCACAGATTTTTAGAGTAAAAGCCTTTAAGTACACTAAAGATCCTTCACTAATAGCCCCAGCTATGTATTTTTCAGTAATAGTTGCAGCACTATTAGATGTTGTGTTTTATGATAGCTCTATAGGTTATATGGAGATGATAGGAATTTTGATGGTGTGTGTTTCGAGCATATTGTCTTTAATAAGAAAATAATAAGAGGAAAAGAAATGAAAAATAAAATCGTGATTGTTGCAGACTTTATAAATGAGATAGTCGATGAGAAAGGCGTTTTTGGAGCTCATAACGCTAAGAGAGTTAAAGATGATAAAACTATGGAAAAGGCAAATCAATTAATTGCATGGGCAAGAGAAAATAATATTATGATTGCCCATGTTAAGGTTGGTTTTAGTAAAGATTATAAGGAGTGTTCAAAAGTTTCTCCTATGTTTAAACAAGCTCCTGAATATGGTGTTTTGCAGTTAGATACTTGGGCAACAGATTTTCATCCAAATATGGACGTCCAAGAGCATGATATAATAATTACAAAGCATCGTGTAAGTGCATTATATGGAACTAATCTTGAAGTTATTTTACGAGCAAATAATGTTCAAGATGTTATTATTTGTGGAGTATCGACTAGTTATGTGATAGAGTCTACAGTTAGAGAACTACATGATCGTGATTACAGTGTTACAGTTGTAGCTGATGCTTGTAATGCCAGTAGCCAAGAAGCGCATGAAGCAAGTTTGTCAAATCTAAATAAAATTGCTAGAATTATATGCGTAGATAATTTATTGAAGGGAGAGTGTTTTGGTAATTAAACTTACTCCCTTTTTGCTGTACCATGATATAATACACCGTATTGCATATAGAGAGTAAATAATATGAAAAAAATAACTTCTTTCTTTGTTGGGACAATGATCTCAATTTCATTATTCAGTTTCTCGTATTCATTCAATGATACTGAGAATTTGCTGTATCTTCAGGCTTACTATAACAAACAAAACGTTGAAAAAGTTAATACTTTTAAGCAGGGTTCCAGAATGTCTAGATATTCAACAAATTTGAAAGTTGACGATTATAGATAATTGTAGTCATAAAATTTTTAAAGTTATTCCAGAATAAAAACTACTCAATTAACCTAATAGATCTTCCTGTTATCTTCATTTAACTATATAGTATTTAGTTGATAAAACTATTTATATGAGTATTAATTTAGCTAAGGACTTGTTATGGCATCTATAGATATATCTCAAGATATTAAAAAAAGTTTGTTTGATAAAGATATCGATCGTAAAAAGGCTATACTTCTTACGTTTGTAGCATTTTTGTTTACTGGTTTTCAGTGTGCTATTTATGGCATGTTGACAGTACCGATTTCACAGCATTTTAATATTGATTCTAATACTATTATATTTTTTGATGGTTTCGGTTTATGGGGGCAGATTTTAGCAATGGCGACTGGAGGCATCCTTATCAAAAAATTTAAAGGCAAAAATACTTTAATAGTTGCTGCGTTATTTATGATTATAGGGTCAATTTTATCGATATTTGCTCCAGATATTTATGTTTATACAGCAATGACTTTTATATGTAATATGGCTGTTGGTTATGTGTTAGTGTCATGTAACTATATTGTGATGGGAACTGTAGAGAAACAAGGTGAATCTGAAGGTAAACTTAGCCTTTTAAATGTATTTTTTAGTCTTGGTTTTTTATCTAGTGCTTTTATAGTTGGGAATATTCTTTTTTATACTAGTTGGCAGGCAGTATTTGTGGTTGTCATGGTTTTATTTATCATATTTATATTATTTTTGTTGTCTCTTCGAATTAATGAGAAAATTGAACAGGGCGTAATCACTAAGGTAGAAAATACATCGCAACCTAGATTTATATTTTTGTCTAAGCCTATTATTTTAATGGCTATAGCACTATTTTGTATAGTTTATACAGAGCAGATAATGAACTACTATAATCAACCGCATTTACATTTTGATTTGGGCTTTAATATGAAAGATGTAGGTCTGCTAGTGGCTGTTTATATAGGTTCTCAACTTTTGGGTAGGATCTTTTTTGGTAAATTTTTATTACCTAGAGTAAGGATTGAGCGTTATCTTGTGGTGTCAGGGTTAGTTTTTGCTTTTGCTATATTCATTTTCATATATACAAAATCATTTGTCCTAGTACTAATTTTAATGGCTATACTAGGGTTTAGTGACTCATGTATATATCCATCTGTTTTAGGTTATGCAATGGATAAGCTTCCACATGTATCAAGTGGAGCAACATCATTTTTAGTAACTGTGGGTGCAATAGGTATTCCGTTAGGAACATCCCTATCTGGTATGCTTGGTAACTTATTAGGGCGTGAGCCTGCAATGTTAGTAGGGCCAGTTATGCTTTTGGTATTGGTTACATTGGTAGTGATTGTACACAATTTAAAAGTCGTGAAATAGTGGGAGTGTTATGTCTAATATAGATCAGATAAAAAAATTTATTCAAAGCTCAAAATGTGTATACAAAAATATAGAGATACCAGAGGGTGGTAGTATTAACTATATGAATGAGGATTTGAAGCCTATCCTTGAAAATAAACTTACATCTGCTCAAGCAAAAATCATACTAAATAAATATCATAAAGCTTTTGATATAGGTTTAACTAAGACAGGTTTTCCTAAAGCAGCGGAAAGAGATACAAACGATGATGCTACAAACTATGATGCTGTATGGGTGCGTGATGCAATTTGGGTGTATTATTATTTTAGTGAATTTAGAGAAAATGATGCTAAAACTCTAATTAACAAGCTTTATGAATATTATGATTCGCCGGCACAACAGAGACGTTTTGAAGATATTATAGCAAATTTAGAGTTAGCAGCAGATAAAATGGCTGTTCCGCATATCCGTTTTGATAGCTCTAGTGATTGCTATGATGATGTGATGATAAATGGTAAACCACAAATATGGAACCATAAGCAGATGGATGCTCATGGACTTTTTTTGTTAGCTCTAAATGATGCTTATCAAAAACAGATATTTAATGTAAATGATTCAGAATTGTTAGCGTTTTTAGAGAGGTTTTTTGGCTTCTTAAAGGCAATAAAATATTATGAATATGCTGATGCAGGTGCATGGGAAGAAATTGATAGGGTAAATACAAGTAGTATTTCTTTGGTGGCGAATGCTGCTAGGCAATGGAAAAGTATTTTAGATAATAAAAACCTTAAGTTATCACTAAATTTACAACAGCTAAGTGATTTAGGTATAAATAAAGTTAAAACTCAAATAGCTAGAGGAGGTGAATCACCACTTTATGATGCGGATGATATTTGTTACCGTGAGAGTGATGCTGCGATGTTGCATATTTTTACACCATACTTTAGTGATGATTTAGAATTTGCTGAATATCAAAAAACTTTAGCTCTAGTAGGAGATCTTATCCGTGATTATGGAGTGATACGTTACAAAGGGGATAGTTATCAATCTGGTAATTTTTGGTTTGAAGATGATAGTATAGCAAAAGAAAGCTTAACAGATGATGCCTCAAGTGTAGAAGAATTTGCAAAAAGAGCTAAAGGTAGATTTGAAGATTCTGAAGCGCAATGGTTTTTTGATAGCATGTTAGCTTTAGCGATGATGAATCTATATGATAAATATTCACAAGAATTTAACAAAGATAAGTATTTTAATAAAGTTGCTTGGCATCTCAAAAGAGCTTTAGCTCAAATGACAGCTAGTGATTATATAACAGCAGATGGACAGCCAGTTAATGCAGAACTGTTACCCGAGAGTATAAATGTTATTATTTTTGATGAGCAAAGGTATTATTTACCATCTCCTATTACTCCACTTAATTGGGCGAAAGCTTCATTAGCAACAGCGCTTAAAAAATTTAGTAATTATAATATTGAATAAAAGCCACAAATTAGAATGTCCAACTTTCTAATAAAACACTTATTCTAATCTTATTATTAGTCTTTAATTGATTAAGTACTACTACTAATGTAAAATTCCTACGTTTAAAAATTAAAAATTTTCGGGAGAAAAAATGAGAAAGTTACTATTATCATTATCTGCAATTGTATTATTTGCATCAACTTCATTTGCAGAAGGTGCTGAGCAAGCAGCTGGTAGTCCAATAAGCTCAATCTTAATGCTTGTGGTATTTTTTGCAATATTCTGGTTCTTGTTAATCAGACCGCAACAGAAAAAAAATAAAGAACTACGCAAAATGTTATCTGAGCTTTCAAAAGGTGATGAAGTTGTCACAAATGGTGGTATGATAGGAAAAATCGCTAAAATTGATGAGTCTTTTGTAGACTTAGAAATTGCAGAAAATGTTGTTGTTAAAATTCAAAGAAACGCAGTAGCTAATATTTTACCTAAAGGTGCTACAAAAGCTTAATAAGCTAAATTTTTATAAAGTCTTTTAATTTTTTTCTTTTTAGTAAAGGAATTTTCAATGAGTAATAACAGAAGCCTACCTATAAATCAATTTCCTCTATGGAAGAATCTTTTGATAGTGATTGTATTAGCTCTAGCACTTTTTTATGCCTTACCAAATGTGTTTGGTAAAAGTCCAGCTTTACAGATATCTCAGAAAGATGGTAATGTAAGTACACAGCTTGTCAAAAGTATCGAAGATACTCTTAATACTGACAAAATTGTATATCAAAAAGCTGAACTATCGGATGATAAAAGTAATGTTGCCATTATCTTCAAAGATGTCGAAGAGCAGCTAAAAGCTAAAAAAGCTCTGAAAGAAAGCCTAGGGGATCAGTATATTATAGCGATGAATATGCTTTCGAATTCTCCAAGCTGGTTGTCTGCGCTAGGCGCTAACCCTATGAACTTAGGATTAGATTTACGTGGTGGTATGTATTTGATGTTAGAAGCTGATACAAATACTGCGATTAATGCTCAGTTAGATAATTCTTTAAGTACAATTCTAAGTGCTGCGAAAGATAATAATATAAATATTGTTGGCTCTACAAAAGCTGAAGAGAAATCAATAGTAAAAGCTCCGCAAGATTATGTAGATAATGGTTTTGTTTCTGTTACTCTAGCAAACTCGATAGGTGTTGATCAGCTAAAACAATATTTGAATAATGAATTTAGAAAAACTCAAGACCCTAATATAATTTATAGTGTAAAAGATAATACGGTATTTATATCTTATAATAGTGCAAAAATTTTACAACTTAGACAAGATGCTATATCACAAGTTGTGACAGTTATGCGTAATCGTATTAATGCTTTAGGTGTTGCAGAAGCATCTGTGGCTCAGGCTGGTGATAATCGTGTAGTAATTGAAATACCAGGTATGCAAGATGCGACTCAGGCTAAGCAAATTCTAGGTGGCACATCCACAGCTAGTTTTTATTTAGTTAGTCCTGTGACAGATAGGTTAGCTGCAGAAGAGCAGGGTTATAAGGTTTATGCTTTAGATAATGGTAGAGGCTATCAAAGTTACTATAGTCTAAGAGGAGCACCTGTAGCTGGAGGTGCTGATATTATCGGCGCAAGTCCTTCTATCGATCATCAGACGGGTACTCCGATTGTTATGGTTGAGTTAGATAGAAGTGCGGCAAGCCACTTTAGACAAATAACAGGTAAAAATATTGGTAACCCAATGGGTGTAATGCTTGTTAATACAACTTATGAAAAAGTTAAAGATAAAGATGGTAAAGAGAAAAATGTAGTAAATAAAACTGAAAAGCTAATCAACGTTGCTACAATTCAGTCAGCACTAGGTTCTCAGTTCCAAATTACAGGATTAAATCAAAAAGAAGCAAATAATCTTGCGTTGATGATTAAATCAGGTGCGCTACAAGTGCCAGTACATATAGTACAGGAAACACAAATTGGTCCAAGCTTAGGTAAAGACAATATCGAAAAAGGTATGTTATCTATTGTGGTAGCGCTGATTGCGGTTATAGTTTTTATCTTAGTTTATTATAGAGTCTTTGGTGTTATAGCTAATATAGCTCTTGTAATGAACTTAGTATTGATTGTTGCTGTGATGTCAATCATACCAGGTGCTACACTTACATTACCTGGTATAGCAGGTATTGTACTAAACTTGGGTATGTCAATAGATGGTAACGTGCTTATATTTGAGAGAATCCGAGAAGAAATTAGAGCGGGTATGCCACGCCAAAGCGCGATTCATATTGGCTACGAAAAAGCATTTACAACTATTGTCGATTCAAATATTACAACTTTGATTGTTGCTGTTATTTTATTCTTCATAGGTAGTGGTGCAGTCAAAGGTTTTGCTATAACTCTAATGATAGGTATTGTAACATCTATGTTTACATCAGTAACTGTCTCTAGAGCAATGACAAACTTTGTGTATGGTAAGAGAAAGAAATTAGAAAAAATTTCTATAGGTATATAATTTTAGGTTGGATTTATAATGGAATTTTTCAAACAAAAAACAAATATAGACTTCTTAGGAATAAAAAAATATACAACAGCTTTCTCTGTTCTAATGATTGTTGTGTCATTATTTTTCATATTCACAAAAGGACTAAATCTTGGTTTAGATTTTACAGGTGGTTATCAGGTACAGATTCAAGCAACTAGTTTACAAAACTCAGCAACAATATCTGAAAAATTGGCTAAAGTTGGTTTTGAACATACTACAGTTACAACTTTTGGCGAAAATAATAATTATCTTATTAAGTTCACACCAGATGAAATTAATTCAAAAACTAGTAGTTTAGATAGTGCTCAACAGTATCTTAAACAACAGGTTGAGAGCTCTCTAGATGCTAAAGTTTTGAGTGTTAATTATATCGGTCCACAAGTAGGTAAAGAGCTTGCTAGTAATGGTGTTTTAGCAATCATAATTGCGATGGTATGTATTTTGATATATATCAGTGCTAGATTTGAGATGAAGTTTGGTATTAGTGCATGTGTTGCGTTGATACATGACCCTATTGTGATTCTAGGCATATTTGCAGCATTTCAACTAGAATTTGATTTGACTGTGTTAGCAGCTATATTAGCAGTGATAGGTTACTCACTAAATGACACAGTTGTAATCTACGATAGAGTGCGTGAAAACTTTAGAAAAATGCGTAATGCCAATGTAGTTGAAGTAGTTAATAAAAGTATTAACGATACCTTATCTAGAACAATTTTAACTTCTGGATTAACGATGTTGGTTGTAGTTGTGCTTTATCTATTCGGTGGTAGCTCTGTGCATAACTTCTCATTGGCTTTAATTTTGGGTATTGTAGTTGGAACATACTCATCTATATATGTTGCAGGTGTTGTGGCTGTAGCACTAGGTTTAAATAGAGAATCTTTGCTTCCTAAGCAAGTATCAAAAGAAGATATGCCAATACTTTAATATTTATTAATGTCTCTTATATAGTCAAATAGTGTATAATTTAAGTGAGAAATTGAATTAAGGATTAATAAATGAGAAAAATAATATTAGCTTCGTTAGCTATATCTTTGGGGATGTCATCTAGTTTTGCAATGTCAAAGAGTGAACCTGCACAAGCTCCTAAAGTTATTGAGGCTTCGCAACAGTCAGACAAGCTTGTAGACATATATGCAAAGGATGATCAGTCATCTGAAGTGACTGGGCAAATTTATTTCAAAAGCCAAGATAATTACAACATTTTTTATTGTAAGCAAAATAACTGGTGTGAAGTGGTTAATAAAGACAATGGCGATACTGGTTGGATAAGCTTGGAGCAGTTAAAACAAGCTCAACAAAAAATTGCTAAAATAATGCAGAAGAAAAATGCAGTTAAAAGATTAGAGGAGTATATGGTTATTCAAGATCAAAAAATTGCTCAATTATATGCGATGATGACTCAACAACAGCAGGAATTTGCTAAAATCATAGAGCAACAACAAGCTCAAATCAATCAGTTGAAGCAGGCATATTACTACCGATAGTATATTCTTGTCTTATGGGAGCTATATGACCACAAAAAAATTATTACCAGTTGCAAAAGGCAAATCGTTACCAGTTGTATCTGATAATAACCTAAATTCTTACCTTAACTTTGTTAACTCATTGCCGATACTATCTGTAGAAGAAGAGCAGGAACTTGCTAGACGCTATAAATATCAAAAAGATTTAGATGCGGCTCAGCAACTTGTTTTATCGCATCTACGTTTTGTTACTAAAATCGCGCGTAATTTTTCGGGTTACGGCTTATCGATAGCAGATCTTATCCAAGAAGGTAATATTGGTCTTATGAAGGCTGTGAGTAAGTTTGATCCAGATCAAGGTGTTAGATTAGTATCATTTGCAGTGCATTGGATTAAAGCAGAGATGCATGACTATGTTCTTAAAAACTGGAAGATTGTTAAAGTAGCTACTACAAAAGCTCAGCGTAAGTTATTTTTCAATCTTAGAAGTAGTAAAGATAAGATTGGTTGGTTAAGCTCAGAAGACATCAAACAATTAGCAGAAGAATTAGGTGTCAAAGAAGAAACAGTTATCGAGATGGAAAAGAGAATGTGTCAAGGAGATGCAAGTCTTGATTTACCATATACTGATGATGAGGGTGGGCAGTCTAATCAACAAAGCTTGTATTTAGAAGATAAATCTTCAGATATAGAACATCAAATAGTTCAACAAGATTATTATGATAATTTCAAGGCAATAGTAAAAGATGTGATAAGTGGTTTTGATACACGTACAAAAGACATTATTATGTCGCGCTATTTGCTTGATACAAAAGCAACTCTTCAAGATCTGGCCACTAAGTATAATATTTCTGCCGAAAGAGTACGACAAATCGAAGAAGAAGCGCTTGTTAAGCTCAGAAAAGCTATCAAAAATAAGTCTTAGTTTTTATTATTGTGGATGGTTAATTATTCAAAAAAATAGTATCACTTATGTTAATATAATCATCAATATAGTTTTTATTTATTTGTTAAATGAAAGATTTTATACCTAAAGTAAAATCAAAAGTAAAACACTTAGTCTATTTAGATGGTTCAAAGAGTATATCTAACAGATCTTTGATAATTGCTGCTATGGCACAAGGTCAAACAACATTTGAAAATCTGCCTAATAGTGCTGATGTATTAGCATGTGTCGGCGCGTTAAAAGAGCTAGGTTGTCAACTAAAGCATAATCAAGAATCTAAAACTTTGGTTATCCAAGGGTGTAGTGGAAAATTTGCCAACTCGAATGCAAAAATATTTTGTAATGAGTCTGGTACTTTGACAAGATTTATAATTCCTATGTTGGCTATACAAACTACAGGTCAATACTATGTATATGCAAAGCAAAGAATGATGGATAGACCTTTAGCAGATCAATTGATACCACTTGAAAAGCTAGGCATGTCAGCACTTTATCATCAAAAAGAGCATGCTATGCCTCTTACAATTGAGGCGAAGTCTTTAAATGGTGGTGATATCGAAGTAGATGGTGCTAAGAGTTCTCAGTTTGCATCAGGATTGCTTATGGCAGCACCATTTATGACAAAGGGCCTGCAACTAAACTCTATCACAGATCATAAACAGCCATATTTAGACATGACAGCTAAAGTAATGGCTGAGTTTGGTATAAATGTAAATATTGATGGAAATATTTATAGTGTAAATAACTTTAGTTATGTTTCTCCAGATAAATATGTTGTTGAGCCTGATGTTTCGACTGCATCGTATTTTTGGGCGTTTGCAGCGATTACAGGTTCAGCTATTAAGGTTATGAATGTTACTCAAAAATCTAAGCAAGGCGATATTAAATTTTTAGAAGTGCTAGAGAAAATAGGTTGTCAGGTTAATTACTTTGATGATGGTATAGAAGTTATAGGTATAGATAGTTTAAGTGGTATAGAAGTAAATATGCGTAATTTTTCTGATACCTTTATGACACTTGCTGCTATTGCATGCTTTGCAAATTCTGATACTCATATTTCAGGACTTAGTCATACTAGAGGACAGGAGTCAGATCGTGTCGATGCTATAGCAGAAGGACTTACAAAGCTTGGTATCTACGTTGAGACAACTCAAGATAGTATCTTAATATCTCCAGCAAGAAGCAAATTTAAACCAGCTGAAGTTGATAGTCATAATGATCATCGTATCGCTATGTCGTTAGCATTGTTAGGATTAAGATATGATGGTGTTGTGATAAATAATGCAGGGGCGGTTAGCAAAACATGCCCTGACTATTTTGATAGAATGAGAAGCTTAGTAGGTTCGTGATGACAAATAAAGAGCGTATTATCACCAGATACTTAAGTCAAAGATGGTATAAGAAGGCTCTTATTATCACAGCTAAAGAGCAAAACTATTTTTATAAGATAAATGTTCTGAAGCTCGTGGCTTGTTCGGGCTATCTAAAAAATGAGCCTCCGCTAGGGTGTGTATTTGATGTGGAAGCTTGGCCTTTTGAGCATAAGTTTTTTGATCTTATCATATTAGATGAGAGTTTTATAAATTGTCCTGCTTTAATGAAAGCAATATTCAATCAGCTTCATTTCTGTCTAGCAGATGATGGTGAAGTTATTGTCGCTTGTTCGGGCAATATTAGCCTATACAGTTTATTATCTAGATTTATCTCAAATGGCTTTATTAGTAAGCGAGTTAGGTTAATAAACTATACTGGTAACTTCATAGTAAATATGTTCAAAAGAATTTTTAGTAAATATTTTGTAGTGGTTTTTAAGAAAGATAATTACTTCTCCGTTGATCCGCTTAGTGTCGGAGAGCTAATCAAAGAACCTACAAAGTCAGAAGTGGCTAAAATATACAGTGGTGGTTGTGCTAAGGAAGTATATGGGAATTTTCACAAAGAAAAATAATGTAATTGCTTATACAGATGGAGCATGTAAAGGTAATCCAGGTATAGGTGGTTGGGGAGCTATCTTGAGTTATAACGGTGTTGATAAAGAGATTTATGGTGCCGAAAAAGATACAACGAATAATAGAATGGAGCTCATGGCAGCAATCAAAACTTTACAAGCGCTAAAAAGAAAATGCGATATAACAATCTATACAGACTCTAAGTATCTTCAAAATGGTATTAACCAATGGTTAGCAAATTGGAAGGCTAATGGTTGGAAGACAGCAGCTAAAAAAGAAGTCAAAAATAAAGATCTCTGGCAAGAGCTAGATAGTTTGACAACTAAACACAATGTAACTTGGAGCTGGGTAAAGGGTCATAGTGGTAATCAAGGTAATGAAAAGGCTGATGAGTTGGCAAATAAAGCAATCGCTGAATTGACAGGAAAATAAATATGAATAATTACTCTAATAAAAAAATTCTAGTTTTATATACTGGTGGTACTATCGGGATGATTAGTACTGAGCAAGGCTATGATGTTGAAGCAGGATATCTGACAAAAACAATCGCTGGGATTAGAGATTTTTATCATTATGATATGCCAGAGTTCGAGATCAAAGAATATAGTGATCTTATTGATTCATCAAATATTGATCCTAAAAGATGGATTTCGCTAGCACAAGATATATTGGATAATTATGCTAATTATGATGGTTTTGTGATTTTGCATGGTACAGATACTCTTGCTTATACGGCATCGGTATTATCTTTTATATTGGGTGAAATTGATAAACCAGTTATTGTTACAGGCTCACAAATACCAATCTCCAAGATCAGGTCAGATGCTATATCAAATATCCTTAATAGTTTGATTTTTGCATGCAATGATAATATCAAAGAAGTTTGTGTCTATTTTAATCAAAAGCTAATGCGTGGTAATAGAACTACGAAAATATCAGCGACAGATTTTGATGCTTTTGGATCTCCGAATTATCCCACTCTAGCAAAAGTTGGTATAGACATCGCAGTCAAGCAAAAAAGATTATGGCAGAGACAAGGGTCATTTAATATACCAAATTTAGATACGTTTACAATTCCTAAAGTTGCGATACTACAAGTTTATCCTGGTATGAATAGTGATATGCTATCAGCTATTGTTGAGCAACCATTACAGGGATTAATCCTCAAGACTTATGGTTCTGGTAATATGATGAATGATCCAGAAATTTATGCGACTCTCAAAAAGGCTAGTGATAGGGGTATTGTGATAGTGAACTGTACGCAGTGTTTGTATGGTAGTGTCAAAATGGCTACATACAAAGTCGCAAGAGGACTGATTGATGTTGGCGTGATTTCAGGTCATGATATGACTGATGAAGCGGCGTTTGCTAAGCTTTTTTATTTACTAGGTCAATCTAATATTTCTCTACTAGAGATCAAAAGTGCTTTCGCTACTTCTTTGCATGGCGAAGTAACATTGCTATAGCAATTATAAAAAAATGTTTATTTTATAGTACTAATATAGTATATTAATACATGAAAAAAAATTCACTTATATGTAAGGGGACTAATAATGAGCAATATTTCTGAATTAATTAAAGGCAACAGAGCTTGGGCTGAACAAATCAAAAAAACTAATCCTGAGTTTTTTGAAACTCTATCAAAAGGCCAATCTCCAGAATATTTTTGGATAGGTTGTTCTGATAGTCGTGTACCTGCTAACCAAGTTTGTGGTTTGGTTTCTGGTGATGTTTTTGTACATCGTAATGTTGCAAATGTTGTTTCACTTACAGATTTAAATTGTTTGTCGGTGTTGCAGTATGCGGTAGAAGTTTTAAAAGTTAAAAAAATTATAGTATGTGGTCACTATGCTTGTGGTGGTGTTGAGACTGTTGTTAAAGATAAGAGCTATGGCTTGATTGATAACTGGCTAACATCTATCCATGAAGTTAAAGAACAGAATAAAGAGTTTATTGAAGAAGCTTTAGCTTGCTATAAAGGTAATGAAGAAGAGTATATGAAGAAAAAAGTTGATATGATGTGTGAGTTAAACGCGATTCATCAAGCTTTAAATCTTTGTAAAACTACAGTTGTTAAGAATGCTTGGGCAAAAGGTCTTAATTTCACAATTCATGCAGCTATTTATGGCGTAAGTGATGGTAAATTATTTGAAATTGGTGGTGGTGTAGGCTCTAGAGAAGAGATGGATATTATCTATGTAGAAGCTCTCGAAGCTATCAAATCTAGATATTGTCAACCTGAAGCTTGCTCACTGTAACTCTTAATTTTCTATAGAAAAATCTTATCATTAATCATATTATATAAAATATATGTGATTAAAAATCTCCTAAATGTCATATTCTGAAGCAGATACCAAAGCAAAACTCATAACCCCAAAACTTAAAGATAGTAGTTGGGATGAACGTAGTATTACCCGTGAATATTATTTTACAGATGGTCGTAAACAAGCTGGTGGAGCCAGAGGCGAGAAAAAATATGTGGATTATTTACTTCGTTATCAAGATATAAATCTAGCTATAGTTGAGGCAAAAAAAGAAGGTGTAAACTATAAGCAAGGCTTACAACAGGCTATTGAATATGGTAAGGCGTTAGATGTTGAATATGTTTACTCTACAAATGGGCATAATATCCTTGAGTATCATATTCCAACTGGGCAAAGCCAAGATATAGATGAGTTTCCAACACCTAGAGAACTTTTTGAGCGTAAATATCCAAATATCAACAAAATTAGACAAAATGTCGTTACACAAGAGTTTTTCTCGGATGGTACAAAGGCACCACGCTATTATCAAAAGATAGCGGTACAAAAAACTATAGATGCTCTTAGTAGTGGGCAAGATAGAATATTATTAACTCTAGCGACTGGTACTGGTAAAACATATATAGCCTTTCAGATAGCATATAGAGTGCTTGAGTCAAGATGGCGAAAAAACGATATAGGTAATAAAAAACCACGGATCTTATATCTAGCTGATAGAAATATCCTGATAGAACAAGCTATGAATGAGTTTAATCCTATAGAGAATGATTGTAAAAGATTACAAGGTGTATCAATTAAGAAAAACGGTGGTAAAGTGCCACTAAGTGGCAATGTCTTTTTTGCGATATATCAAGCAGTTGCAGAGAATAAAAATCGTCAGTATTTAGCTACAGATAGTGAAGATGACAGCCTAACAGCATACTATAAACAATATCCAGCAGATTTCTTTGATTTGATAATTATAGATGAGTGCCATCGTGGTAGTGCCAATGATGATAGCTCGTGGCGTGATATTATTGAGTATTTCTCTAGTGCGGTACATCTAGGGCTGACAGCTACACCTAAGAGGGATGTCAATGGTGATACTTATAGCTACTTTGGAGATCCTATTTATGAGTACTCGCTCAAAGATGGTATCAATGATGGTTTTTTGACTCCATACAAGGTTAAACGCATTACAACAAATATTGATGAATATCGACCAAACACGCATGATAGTGTAGATGGAGATTTACCAAATAAAGTCTACGGCATCAGCGATTGGGAGAAGACTATCACCAGCCAACAACGCCATGAGCTAATCGCAAAAACTGTGTTAGATAACATTAACAAGATGGATAAGACTATCGTATTTTGTAAAAATCAAAATCATGCTCTAGAACTAAAGCTAGCTATAGATAACTTTAAAAAAGTCAAAAACCCTGACTACTGTGTGCGTGTGACTTCTGATGAAGGACAAATTGGTCGTGATTACCTTGAGCAGTTTCAAGATAATGATAAAGATATCCCTGTGATTTTGACATCTTCAAAAATGCTAACTACTGGTGTAGATGCTAAAAATGTCCGTAATATCGTCCTAACAGCACCGATAGACTCAATGATTGAGTTTAAGCAGATAATTGGGCGTGGTACACGAACTTTTGAAGGTAAAGATTTCTTTACAATCTTAGATTTTGTCAAAGCTAGTGATAAGTTCTATGACAAAGATTGGGATGGTGTTGCTGATGTGGTTACAGATGTCAAAGCTGATGGTAAGCCAAAAGAAGATACAAAAGAAGTTAAAGAAAAAGACCCTATAGAAAATCTTAAAGATAATGAAGAACCTACCAAGCAAGAGCCAATCAATATCACAATCAAAGGGCGTAAGCTTAAAGTACTAGATATAGAGACTAGTTATGTTGGTGTCGATGGGCGACCGATTGCAACACAAGAATATCTTGAGCAACTAATAGGTGTACTAGGTAAATATTGTCAGCATAATGAGCAAGCTCTCAAAGATGCTTGGGCAAACCCTAAATATAGGCAAACACTACTAGCTAAGCTTGAAGAGATGCTAAGCTTTGGACAAAATATTGACAATATCAAAGCAATCTTTAAAGCAAAAGATAGTGATATCTATGATGTGTTAAATCATCTGGTTTTTAGTAAAGATATCATCACTCGTGAGCAAAGGGCAGTTGCTGCAGAGTCATCAGAGTTTATACAGCAGTTACAAAATGCTAAGGCGAGGGAGTTTCTACTTTTTGTCTTAGATAAGTATAAAAAAGATGGCGTAGTCGAGCTAGAGCAAAAAAGACTACCGTCATTAGTTGAGTTAAGTGGTCTTGGTACAGTTTCTGAGCTTGCCAATGATTTTGGTGGTATGGCACAGTTAAAAGAAAGCTATTTGCAGTTGCAGAGGGAGATTTATAGGTGATAAAGAATCATTTAACTATAATTCCTCATAAAAACATAAAAAATAAAATTTGCTTAAATATAACAAAAAAACAAACAATTTTGATTGGAGAAAATGGATCAGGTAAATCAGCTATACTAGAGTCAATATTCAAAACTTATTCTTATAAAAAAGATGTTAGAATTGTAGGATTTAGTTCAGGAATGAATGAATCGTTTACATATTTGTTTAAACATTTAACTTTAGAGAATAAGAAAAAAATAATAAATCAAGAAAACAGTATTATAAATACTTTCTATTTTAATAGTAGTTGGGTTTTTGTATTAGTTTTTTTTGCGACCTCTTTGAAAGAAAATGGTTTAGTACGAGAGTTCTTAAAGAAAAAAAGATTGGTCTCTGAGTCGAGTGTTAAATATGATTTAACAACTAGATTATATTTTAAGCTTAAAATACCAAAAAGTTATGTAGGCACAATTCAGAGAAGCTTGGAAAAGGAAAAAGAAAAATATGATTTAAAATCTATTAGAAGATCTTTTCTTAATTTATTTTTAGAAAGAATATTGAAATTTAATGGTTATGTAAATTATGATTTCCAAGATTCGATTCCTAAAGAGTTTGTTCAAATAAAAGCAAGTAATATATATGATATTTTTAGTAAAAATATAGAAGAGATCTCCTCATTTTTTTCTATATTTAAAGATAGTTTAATAGATTTTACAGATATTAATCTTTTATTTAAAGATGGAGTAGAGCTTAATAGCTTAAGTGATGGTGAATATCAGTTATTAGCAATTTATGCGATGATAGATTTATTTGATGATAATAGAACAATATTTCTTTTTGATGAAGTTGACTCTCACTTGCACTATAAAAATATTAGTAAAATATGGGAATGTTTAGATCATATAGAGGGAAAATGTATAGCAACCTCTCATATCTCAGAAACAATTTTAAATGCTTGTCTAGATTGTATAAAATATGTTGAAAAAGGTGTTTTGCATGATACTTTAAAGTTAAAAGAGTTAAATTCTAGAATGATTAATCTTGCCAATCTAAAGCAGGATAATGAGGAAGTAATTGTAAAGTATCTAAAAACGAAAACTAATATAGTGTTAATTGATAATTATATAGATTGGATTATTTTTAAAAAATTGGTTGCTATAAAGGTTCCAGAAGGGAGTTCTACTATTTTTGATAACATAGAGGTTTATGAAAAATCTTCAAGTTATCAAGATAATAGAGATGTTTTTGCTAAAAATAAAATTGAATTTATTAAAAAAGTATTAGACAAAAAAGATAATAAAGTAACCGCTAGCGCATTTTTGATTTGTGATAGGGATGATTTAGATGGTAATACTATAGATGATGATTTAAGTATTAAATTATCTCAAGAGCAAAAAAAAGATTTTAATAAGTATAGTAAAAAACCGTATATATTAAGTTGGAAAGCTAGAGAAATAGAAAATTATTTAGTAAGTAAGACAATGTTAAAAACTAATAATAAGTACAAAGAGCTTGAAAGTAAATTTCCTTCTTTAAAATTTGAGAATTTAAAATCCATAGATGATTCTGAAGATCTAAGAATAGCCGATATAAAAGATTTTATACAACCTTTATATAATGATGATAATGGTTTTAATGAAAAGATATTAGATAAAATTATAAATCAAATACCTAAAGAAGAAATATCAGAAGATATTGAGAAGATGTACAATTTTATTAAGTCTAAGATAGAGAGTTAATATTGTAGCGATCGTGCCTTGTGCCGACCCATTTTATGATGAATTAAAATAATGGGTGTAAGGGCAACCACAAGGGATTGCCCCTACAAAAAAATATTATGTAGAGTTTGGTTTTATGCCGACCCAATATTAAAGTGTTATGGAAAAAACAAAAAAATGAGCGAATTATACAAACTGCCAGCAGGGTGGGAGTGGGAAAAATTAGAAAAAGTTTGCGATAAAGCATCATCTAACTTATCTTTAAAAAAAATAGAAAATGAAGATGGTGAATATCCTATTTATGGAGCAAAAGGATTTATAAAAAACATTAGTTTTTTTCATCGTGAAGAGCCTTATATTTCTATAATTAAAGATGGAGCAGGTGTTGGTAGGGTTACGATGCTAGATAGCAAATCATCTGTTATAGGGACATTACAGTATTTGCTACCAAAGAATTGCATAGATATTAAATATTTATACTTTTTACTTTTAGTCATTGATTTCGGTAAATATGTTAGTGGCACTACAATACCTCATATTTATTATAGGGATTATAAGGAGCATTTAGTCCCCCTCCCACCACTAGCCGAGCAAAAGCGCATAGTTGCCAAGCTAGATAGTCTTTTTGAGAAGATTGATAAGGCGATAGAATTACACCAACAAAATATCACAAATGCCAATACTTTAATGGCTAGCACCCTTGATAAGACTTTTAAAAAGTTGGAGGGGGAGTATTCATATAAAAATTTAAAAGATATAACAATTAAGATAGGTAGCGGTGCTACTCCTAAAGGTGGACAAAAAGCATATAAGCAAAAAGGTACCAGCTTAATTAGGAGTATGAATGTTCATGATATGGGTTTTTCTAAAAAAGGCTTAGCGTTTATAGATGATAGTCAAGCTGATAAATTGAAAAATGTAATTGTTGAAAAGGATGATGTCTTGCTAAATATTACAGGAGCATCTGTAGCAAGATGTTGTGTTGTCTGTGAAAGTGCCTTACCTGCTAGAGTTAATCAGCATGTATCAATAATCAGATTGAATGATAGTTTTATATCTAAATTCCTACATTATTATTTAATATCGCCGATGAAAAAAACTGAGTTATTGTTTAGTTCATCTGGTGGAGCAACTAGAGAAGCTATTACAAAAAGTATGATAGAAAATCTTCAAGTTCCTGATATTTCTCTACCAATCCAGCAACAAACCGTAGAGTATTTGGATAGTATTGCTACAAAGGTTGATAAGATTAAGCAATTAAATGAGCAGAAATTAGAGAATTTAAAGGCATTAAAAGCCAGTATTTTAGATAAGGCATTTCGTGGGGAGTTGTAATATTTAATTGTAGGGGTCGTGCCTTGTGCCGACCCGTTTTATGATGGATTCAAAATAATGGGTACAAGGGCAACCACGAGGGATTGCCCCTACAATAAAAAATAAAAATATTGGAATATATGACAAACCAAAATAACCAAACACAATATTTTAAAAATCGTAAAAATTTACGATTGCAACATTATGATTATTCATCGAATGGTGCATATTTTGTCACAATATGTGTCAATAATCGTGAATGTTTGTTTGGTGATATCATTGACGGTCAGATGTGTTTAAATGATGCAGGATTAATGATTGATGAAATTTACCATGATTTAGAAAATAAATTTACAAATATTCAATGTGGTAAATATGTGATTATGCCAAACCATTTTCATTGTGTAATTCATATTTGTAATGATGTTAAATCAAATGTAGGGGTCAACCTATGTGTTGACCCCAAATTAGAAAAGGGCGAACACGCAGGTACGCCCCTACATAAAATAATTCAATGGTTTAAAACCATGACAACCAACGCATACATCAATGGTGTTAAAACCAAAAATTGGCAACCATTTGATAAACGCTTGTGGCAACGAAATTATTATGAACATATAATTAGAAATGAAAAATCATATAATGAAATTGTAAAATATATTCAACTAAATTCTTTGAAATGGGAATTAGATGAATTAAACCCAAAATTTGAGAACAAAAATGCAATCAAAGATAAATAGAATAACAGACATACTAAGACGAGATGACGGAATCAGCGGTGCGATGCATTATACTGAGCAAGTCAGCTGGATTCTTTTTTTAAAATTCTTAAATGATTATGAAAATGAAAAATCTCTAGAGGCAGAGCTAATAGGTGAAGAGTACATATTTGTCCTAGATGAAAAATATCGCTGGAATACTTGGGCAGCTCCCAAAGGTGCAGATGGCAAGCTTGATGTTATCAATGCTGATAGCGGTGATGATTTATTAGAGTTTGTTAATAAAGAGCTTTTTCCATATCTGAAATCTTTTAAATCTATAGATGAAAATGTCAAAACTCTAAAATATAAAATAGGCGCAGTATTTGAGTATATAGATAACCGTGTAGCTAGTGGTCATACTCTACGCGATGTTATCAATGAAATTGATGAGCTAAACTTTAATAAAAAAGAAGATCTATACCAGCTATCGCAAATCTATGAGAATCTACTTAAAGAAATGGGTTCTGATGGTGGTAATAGTGGTGAGTTCTATACGCCAAGACCATTAGTCAAGGCTATCGTAGATGTAGTTAATCCTCAAGCTGGTCAAACTGTCTATGATCCAGCAGCTGGGACTTGTGGTTTTTTGATAGATGCTTATGAGCATATGTATAGTAAAGAGTTATCAACTACACAACTTGCATTTCTTAATGAAGAGACTTTCTTTGGTAAAGAAAAAACTCCTTTATCGTATGTAATGGGTGTGATGAATATGATTTTGCATGGTATTACATCGCCAAATATTAACAAGGCAAATACTCTTGTCAAAGATATTCGTAGTCTTGAGGAGAAAGATCGCTATGATATTATCCTCGCTAATCCACCATTTGGCGGTAAAGAAAAAGCAACTATTCAAACTAATTTCCCAATCAAATCAAATGCTACTGAGCTGCTGTTTTTACAACATATTTACAAAAGTTTAAAGTTAGGTGGCAGATGTGGTGTGGTTGTGCCAGAAGGTGTGCTTTTCCAGACAAATAATGCTTTTAAAAATGTCAAAAAAGAATTACTTGAAAACTATAATGTTCATACTATAGTTTCATTACCTGCTGGGGTATTTTTACCGTATAGTGGTGTTAAGACAAATGTGATTTTCTTTGATAGAGAGGGTAGCACTACAGATATTTTCTATTATGAAATAACACCACCGTACAAACTAACTAAAAATAAACCAATTCAGTTTGAGCATTTTGCAGAGTTCTTAGAAATTTGGCAGTCGCGTAAACTTACAGAAAATAGCTGGATAATAAATGTCGCAGATATCAAAGACTATGATATATCAGCTAAAAATCCTAACAAAATTGAAACAATCGAACATAAATCACCATTAGAACTAGTGAATGAAATTAAGCAAAATACTGATGAGATAGATAAACTAATAAACGAGATTGAAACTATTCTATAGAGATATTATTTTTCTATCTAATATTTTATACAAAATATAGGCTATTAAAGCTGTTGTAATATTAATAAAGAACACAGCCTCAACATATTGACTATAAATCTGACCACTAAATAGCGTAAGAGCATCTAATAATGTATAAATAGCAAAGAATATCAAACAAGCTGCTTTGAACTTTCTACTTTTAAATAGTGCTAAAATTGAGAATAAAAAAATGGCTAACTCAAAGATTCCAATCTGAAAAACAGCAGGGGTATAAATCCATCCTTGAAATTTACTAATACTATCCCCATCTACTAAATATGTAAAACTGTTGATACAAGAGTACAGGCTTATATTGAAAACAATAAAGTAGTTAGCGTAGGTGTTTGCATTATGTTTGCCATATATAATACTAGAGTGTAAAAACGCTATTATAAAAGGTGATATTAATAAACAAATACTTATAATTACAGTTACCATAAGTCGCTTAAATTTGTAGAAAATAGCTAGATTTTACAACAAATGCTTTGGCTTGTCATATATTTAATAATAAACATATAGACAATCTAATAGATGATAGTTAAAATTTGCTACTAGAAAATCGTTAAATAAATAAAAGGAAAACTTAATAATGCAAGTTACTGTAGAGAAGAAAGAAGGTATCCATTGTTCACTATTGATCGAAGTACCAGCTAATGAAGTTGATAGTATCGTTACAAAAGAAATTAACAAAACAGCAAAAACTATCAAGATGGATGGTTTCAGACCTGGTAAAGTACCTGCTGGTATGGTTGAGAAGAAGTATGGTGAGCAAATCCGTATGGAAGTAATCTCTGACTTGATTCCTCAAAAATACTCTAAAGCTATTCAAGATGAGAAATTAGCTGTAGCTGGTATCGAAGTAGAGTTAAAAGAAAATAAAAAAGGTGAGCCTCTTAAGTTTGTTGCTAATCTTGAGCTTTTCCCAGAGTTTGAAGTTACTGGTTTTGAAAAAATTGAAGTTCAAAAGCCTGTTGTTGAGCTAACTGACAAAGAAGTTAAGCAAATGATCGAAAATCTTAGAAAACAGTTAGCTACATTCTCAGAAGTAGAAAGAGCTGTACAAAAAGATGACAAAGTAGTGATTGATTTTGTTGGTAAGAGAGATGGTGAAGTGTTCGAAGGCGGTTCAGCTAATGATCAAGAATTAGTAATTGGTTCTGGTCAAATGATTCCAGGTTTTGAAGATGGTATCATCGGTATGAACAAGGATCAGCAGAAAACTATCACAGTTACTTTCCCAGAAGAGTACCAAAACAAAGATCTAGCTGGCAAAGAAGCTACTTTTGATATCACTGTTAAGAAGATTCAAGAAGCTCAATTACCAGAAGTTGATGATGAGTTTGTTGCTAAGTTTGGTGTTAAAGGTGGCGTAGATACTTTTGAAGATGAAATCAAAGAAAATATGCAACGTGAGCTTAAGTTCATCTTACAAAGAAAAGTAAAAGATCAAGTCTTCAAAGGTTTAAGAGAAATCGCTGAGTTTGAAACTCCAAAAGCTCTAATCAAAAGAGAAATTGATGCAGCTAAACAAAATTTAGTTAAACAAATGGGCGGCGGTCAAAATTTTGATGTTAACCAATTACCAGATAACTTATTTGAAGCTAATGCTAAGCAAAAAGTTGAGACTAGTCTAATACTTGACAGTATTATAGAGTCTCAAAAATTCCAAGCTGAAGATGCAGAAGTTGAGAGCTTATTAGATGAGTTAGTTCAAGCTTATGAAGAGCCAGAAAAAACTAAAGAGCAAATCAAAAAGAATGATAGAGAAATTTCAAATCTTAAAGGCTTAGTAATTGAAAATAAGCTAACTGATTGGGTACTATCTCAAGCTCAAGTAACTGAAAAGCAAGAAGATTTCTTCGAAGTTATTAAAGAAAATATGCAAGCTCAACAAGCTGGTTTCTAAACTAGTTTATAAAGAGAGGTTATAAATGATAACTAACAACTTAGTTCCTACTGTCATCGAAAAAACAGCTGGTGGTGAGAGAGCTTTTGATATTTATTCAAGACTATTAAAAGAGCGCATAGTTTTTTTAAATGGTGAGGTAAATGATCATTCAGCTAACTTAGTGATCGCACAGCTACTTTTTTTGGAGTCAGAGGATCCTGACAAAGATATATATTTCTATATCAATTCTCCGGGTGGTATGGTTACAGCTGGTATGGGTGTGTACGATACTATGCAGTTTATCAAACCAGATGTGAATACTATTTGTATCGGTTTGGCTGCTAGTATGGGATCATTACTATTAGCAGGTGGCGCAAAAGGTAAAAGATATAGCTTACCAAGTTCACAGATCATGATTCACCAGCCACTAGGTGGTTTCAGAGGTCAAGCTTCTGATATAGAAATTCATGCAAAAAATATTCTGCGTATCAAAGATAGATTAAATAAAGTTCTAGCTCATCATACTGGGCAGGATTTAGAAACTATAGTCAGAGATACTGATAGAGATAATTTTATGATGGCTGATGAAGCAAAAGAATATGGTCTTATCGATCATGTGATTGAGTCTCGTGAAGCAATTATTAAATAATTAAAGGAAGTCTAATTTAATAAGATGGCTAAAATTCTATACTGTTCTTTTTGTGGTAAATCACAACAAGAAGTCAAAAATATTATCGCAGGCCGTGATGGCAATATCTGTAATGAATGTGTCAGTAAATGTGCAGATAAAATCCATAATGCGACAGGAACTTCTGCAGAAGATGCATCATTTGAGAAGTTACCTAAGCCAATTGAAATCAAAAAATATCTAGATGATTATATTATTGGTCAAGATAATGCTAAGAAAGTATTATCAGTTGCTGTATATAATCACTACAAAAGAATTACTTCAAATACTACAAAGGATGATGATACAGAACTTAAGAAAAGTAATGTATTGTTAATAGGCCCTACAGGTTCTGGTAAAACATTATTTGCCCAAACATTAGCTAAGCTTTTGAATGTTCCTTTTGCTATAGCTGATGCAACTACTCTTACAGAAGCTGGTTATGTAGGTGATGATGTTGAGAATATCATTGTTCGCTTATTACAAAATGCTGATTTTGATGTTGCCAAAGCTCAAAAAGGTATTATCTATATTGATGAGATAGATAAGATCGCACGTAAGTCTGAAAGTGCATCGATAACTCGTGATGTATCAGGAGAAGGTGTTCAACAGGCACTATTGAAGCTTATAGAGGGAACAGTGTCATCTGTACCTCCTAAAGGTGGTAGAAAACATCCAAACCAAGATATGATTCAGGTTGATACTTCAGATATATTATTCATCTGTGGTGGAGCTTTTGCTGGTATCGAAAAAGTTGTTAAGCATAGAATGGATAAAGTTAGTATTGGATTTAATGCGGATGTTATCCAGCAAAAAAATAGCCTAGATACTGAAAAATTAATGCAGAAAGTGGAAAGTGAAGATTTAACTAGATTCGGTCTTATTCCTGAGCTTATTGGGCGTTTGCCAATTGTTACAGTTCTTAATGAGCTTAAAGAAGAAGATTTGGTTAAAATTCTTACAGAACCTAAAAATGCTTTAATCAAACAATACGTCAAACTGTTTAAGTTTGATGATGTAGCTATTGAATTTAGTGATGAAGCTCTTGTTGAGATAGCTAAAAAAGCAATAGCTAAAAAGACAGGTGCGAGAGGCTTGAGAACAATTCTTGAAAATGTGCTTCTTGAAGTAATGTTCCATGTACCATCATCGGATGATATTGAGAAAGTTATCATTAATGATAAAGTCATATTAGAACAAGAAGAGCCAATTCTTGTGACTAAAGCACAACAGCAAAAACAATTAAAAGAGATAATCTAAAAAATCTACAGGAGAATGTAAGTTTATGTCAGAAGTCCTAAATGTCGTTCCTGTTATTCCTTTAAGAGATGTAGTTATATATCCTTCGATGACTCTGCCTCTAAACGTAGGTCGTAAGAAGTCTATAGAAGCTGTCAAGCAGGCATCTAATAGTTATAATAATTATATCTTATTAGCTACGCAAAAGAATGGCTCTAGCTCTGGTGATGTTGTAGATAATATCTATGATATTGGTACTTTAGCTAAAGTTGTTCAAATTATGAAACTTCCTGATGGTAGTTTGAAAATCATAGTTGAAGGTATAGCTAAGAGATTGGTAGCTAAATATGAAAGTATTGATGGCTGTATCTATGCAAATTTAGATAGTCTTCATATTGATGATAATTATGATCCAAGTCAGATTGATAAAGAGCTAAAAGCGATTTTGTTATCAATAACTGATTCACTTAAAAAATTTGTTGATATCAGTGGTAAAGTATCAAAAGAATCTTTAGCTACGCTTATAAATACAGAAGAGCCTCATAAGTTTATATACGAGATCTCAACTATTCTAAATACTGAGATTGCCAAAAAACAAAAAATTCTAGAAGCTACAGATATTAAAAATAAAGCTCTATTACTCTTATCTTGTTTATATGAAGAATTAGAAATTCTTGAATTAGAGGCTAAAATTAAAGATAGAGTTAAGTCTCAAGTAGATAAAAATCAGCGTGAATACTATCTAAATGAACAAGTAAAAGCTATTTACAAAGAACTTGGCGAAGCTGATGAAGAGTCAGAAGTGACGGCTCTAAAAAGTAGAATAGAAGCTACTAAGATGTCAAAAGAAGCTAAAGAGAAGTGCTTAAAAGAGCTTAAGAAGCTTAAAGCAATGCCTCCTTCTTCATCTGAATCTGCAGTGTCTAGAAACTATATTGAGACTATACTTTCATTACCATGGGGCAAAAAAGCAAAAGTTAAAAAAGATATTAATTTAGCTGAAAAGGTTCTAGAGAAAGATCATTATGGTATCAAGAAGGTTAAAGAAAGGATTCTTGAGCATCTAGCTGTTCAGATCAAAAGAGATACTAATGCAAAAGCGCCTATTCTTTGTTTAGTAGGACCTCCGGGAGTTGGTAAGACATCTATTGGACAGTCTATTGCTAGAGCAACAGGGCGTGAGTATGTGCGTATGGCTTTAGGTGGCGTGCGTGATGAATCAGAAATTAGAGGTCATCGTCGTACATATATAGGCTCTATGCCTGGTCAAATTATCCAAAAGATAATCAAATCCAAAACTGAGAATCCTCTTTTCTTACTTGATGAGATAGATAAGATTTCGTCAGACTTTAGAGGAGATCCATCTGCAGCGTTATTAGAGGTGCTTGATCCAGAGCAAAATAGTACATTTAATGATCACTATTTAGAAATTGATTATGATTTATCTAAAGTAATGTTTGTTGCTACAGCAAACTCACTTGATATAGATCCTGCATTACGCGATAGATTAGAAATTATCCATTTATCAGGCTATACAGAAATTGAAAAGCAAGCGATTGCTAAACAATATCTAGTACCAAAAGCATTAGAAAATAATGGCTTAACAAAAAATGAGATTAATTTTACGCCTAAAGCAACGCTTGATATTATTCGATACTATACAAGAGAAGCTGGTGTAAGAAATTTACAGCAAAAAATAGATGGCGTGTGTCGTAAGGCTGTTAAAAATCTTCTTAAAGATCCTGAGCATGGTAAAGTCTCGATTACTCAGAACAATCTTGAGGATTATCTTGGTGTACATCAGTTTGATTATGGTATCAAAAATGCTAAACCTAAAGTTGGTCAGGTCACAGGTTTAGCATGGACATCTGTTGGTGGGGAGCTATTAACTATAGAAGCTCTGGCAATGCCTGGCAAGGGTAAAGTCAAATATACTGGTAGTCTTGGTGATGTAATGAAAGAATCTATTGATGCTGCTTTTAGTGTTGTACGTTCGATATCGAAAGACTATAGGTTAGAAGATGATTTCTATGAGAAAAAAGATATACACATACATGTTCCTGAAGGTGCTACACCAAAGGATGGTCCAAGTGCTGGTATAGCAATGACTACAGCTTTGGTCTCTGTATATACAAACAAGCCTGTTAGAAATGATATTGCTATGACAGGAGAGGTTACTCTACGTGGAGATGTCTTAGCAATAGGAGGTCTTAAAGAGAAGCTTTTAGCTGCATTAAGGGGAGGAATTAAAGAAGTTTTGATTCCTAAACAAAATGTCAAAAATTTAGCTGACGTTGATAAAGAAATACTTGAAAAACTCGAAATAACACCTGTAAACAGCATAAAAGAGGTTTTAGAGAGAGTTTTTTGATGCTAAAGTATTGAAACACTACATTTTTAGTGTTATAAACTTATATGACACTTGTCGATTATGTATAAATAAAGGAGTTTAAGACATGAATAAGAGTGAATTAGTAAGTGCTATAGCTAAAGAAGCAGATGTTACTAAAGAAGTTGCTAGCAACACTCTAGATGCTACTATTGCTGCTGTAACTAAAGCTTTAAAAAATGGTGATAGCGTTACTCTAGTAGGTTTTGGAACTTTTCAAGTAAAAGAAAGAAGTGCTAGAGAAGGTAGAAACCCTAAAACTGGTGAGACGATTAAGATTGCAGCTTCTAAAGTTCCAAGCTTTAAAGCAGGTAAAGGTCTTAAAGACGCTGTAAAATAATAAAAAATTACAAAAAAAGTAATTTTTTGAAAGGCATGCTTAACGGTATGCCTTTTTTTTATCTATAATATCTATAGTTTAATAAAGCAGTAATTATTTAAGGTTGATAAAATGTTACAGTCTTTCAATGATAGGCTCAAAGGTCCATTTACCTGGATCATCATTATTTCGATAAGTTTTATATTTGTCATATCTGGTATGACATTTTTTTTCACGAATATTGGCTCAAGTAGATCTTATGTTGCAAAAGTAGGTGATAATGAGATAGGTTTACAACAGTTTCAGCAGTATGCTCAAAATGCTACAACCGAATCACAAAAGAGAGCTGTTTTAGATCAAATGATAAATCAGTATTTAATCCTTGCAGATGCTCAACGCCATAATATTGTTGTGTCTAAGTTAGCTTTACAATCCGCTATATTTACAAATCCAATGTTCTTTGATAAAGATGGTAAATTTTCTGCAGATAAACTTAAGCAAGTTGTTGAATATATTGGAGGTATGAATAGATTAGAACAGATTCTAAGTCAAAATATTCAAGCAACAATGATTCCTAAAACTATAGCAGATACAGTAATCACTACAGACTATGAAAAGAAGCAACTAGCAAGTATTTATTTGGTTAATAAGAAAATAGAGTATTTGAAGCTATCTCCAGTAGATTTTCAATCCCAGGTTAAGCCAAATCAGCAAGATTTAGAAAGTTATTATAATGCTCATAAAAATGATTATATAAATCCAGCTCAGAAAAATATTAGTTATTTCATAATTAGTAAAGAAGACTTTATGAGTAAAAATAATATCAATAATGATGAGTTACAAGAGTATTATGAAACTCACAGAGAATTATTTAAAGATTTTGATAATAATACCAAAGCATCAATTCAAAAAATAATTCAAAATAGAAGAGCTTTAGAGCAGTTTAATAATTATTCTCAAAATATTGACAGCGTGAAATTTGCTGAATTAGAAAAAACTTTAGGTAAAGCTAAAACAGCTAGCATTGTAAATAATGATGAATCAACAATATCTGCGCTTACTAATGCTCAGTTTTTTGTAGATAATGACAAATATTCAAGTATCCCATTAGCTAATAATGAGCTTCTAGTATATCAAGTAGATAAGTCTCAACAAGCAAGTCAGCAAAAACTAGCTGATGTTAAAGATAAAGTATCTAAAGCTTTTGTTGCACAAAAATCCCAACAATTAGCTATAGAAAAATCGCAAAAATTACTTGATGACTTGGTTAGCAATAAAAAAGTTAGTATTAGCTTCAAACAAGCAACCGTTGATAGTAACTCGAAATTATTTAGTAAAGAGTTTAATGATTATGTGATGTTTAATACTAATAACCAGTATAATAGCTATCAAGCAAATAATGGTGATATATATATTTATAAAGTTACTAAGGTTGAACCTCTTGATAGTAAAAATGCCAAGTTACCTAGTCAGGTATTAAATGCAACTAAGGAAGAGGAGTTAAACTTCTATTTACAAGTAGTTAAGCAAGAAGTTCCGGTTAAAGTTAATTACAAAAATATCTAAATGAATAAACTAATCTATGGTCTTGCGGGACCAACAGCATCTGGTAAAACTTCTTTATCAATATCTATTGCAAATAAAATTAATGCTGAAATAATTAGTGTTGATTCATCACTTGTCTATAAAGGTATGAATATTGGTACAGCTAAGCCAACTTTGGATGAGCAAGGTGGTATTAAACATCATTTAATAGATATAATTGAGCCAACAGAGAGCTTTTCAGTTGCTGATTTTATAACAAATGTTAATAAGATTAAAAAAGAGATTTGGAGTAGAGGAAAAGAGGTTTTACTCGTAGGTGGAACAATGCTTTATTTCAAAGGTTTGATAGAAGGCTTATCATCTTTGCCTGAATCTCAACTAGAGATAAGACAAACTTTAGAATTAGAAAGAAAAGCAAAAGGTTTACAGTATCTTCATCAGCAGTTAAATAAAATGGATCAAGAATCAGCTCAGAAAATTAATCCTAATGACCAGCAAAGAATATTTCGTGCTTTAGAAGTAATTATGCTAACTGGTAAAAAATATTCTGAGCTTGTTAAGACATCTAAAGTTGGTGGATTAGAAGAGCAATTAAAACTATGTGCTTTGGTACCTAATGATAGGTCAATTCTACATAATAATATTGAATTAAGATTTAAACAGATGCTTGATCAAGGATTTCTAGATGAAGTTCAAAGTTTACGCAAAAATCCTAAGCTTACTAAAGAAACTACAGCTATCAGAAGTGTTGGTTATCGTCAGGCATGGGAATATTTAGATGGAGACATTAGCTATGAGGAGTTTGTCAAAAAGGGAATTGTAGCTACTCGGCAACTTGCTAAGCGTCAACTTACATGGATTCGTAACTGGCAGGATGAGATTAATCTAGTTGAGGTTGAAAACCAAAATAAAGAACAACAGATTCTAGAATATTTTGATTATAAATAAAATTTGCTGATAGATATAAATCTTGTTAGAATATATCGCGAAGTTTAATTGTTAAACTTGATAAAATAATAACTATAACAAAATAATTAAAAGGAAGTGAGACAATGTCAAGAATATCATCTTTACAAGACCCGTTCTTAAACGCTCTAAGAAAAGAAAAAGTTAGCGTATCTGTATATCTAGTTAACGGGATCAAACTACAAGGTCAAGTAGAAGCTTTTGACCAATTCTGTATCGTACTTAGAAATACTGTAAATCAAATGGTTTATAAGCATGCTATTTCTACTATAGTACCAGCTAAGAGTGTAAGAATGGTCTATAGCTCTTTTAACCCGTATCATCAAAATGCAAATGATGATCAAGATGAGAATGTAGATGATATTCATTCTGATGAGCTTGAAGTTCAAGAAAATCAAGAAAACATAAACGAATAATAATCTCTATTCTTTTTTCTTTAATAATTCCATTCGGAGTAATGTAAATGGAATTTTTCGAATCTTATGAAGCAGGTAGTAAATGCTTGCTTGTAAATATAAATTTTAAATATCGCCGCGAACTAAATGCTGATTTAACTGAGCTTGAAGGTTTAGTTTTAGCAGCTGATAAAGTTGTGTTGGAAAGTTTAGATTTCAATCACCCTGAACCTGATATCAAATATTTTTGTGGTATGGGTAAAATGGAGATGATCAAAAATAAACGTGATGAGTTAGAAGCTGATCTTGTTGTGTTTAATCATCCATTAAGCCCATCTCAAGAGAGAAATATTGAGAAGTTTCTTGAGTGTAAGATTATGGATAGAACGAGGCTAATTCTTGAAATATTCTCACTTCGAGCAAAAACTCATGAAGGTAAACTTCAAGTTGAATTAGCGCAACTAAACTATCAGTCAACACGTCTAGTCAAAGGTTGGACGCACTTAGAAAGACAAAAGGGTGGTATAGGTGTACGTGGTGGACCGGGTGAAACACAGCTTGAGATCGATAGGCGTCTAATTAGACAAAGAATTAAACAAATTACTCAAAAGCTAGAAAAAGTAAAACATCATCGTGATTTAAGTAGGTCGTCACGAAAGAAAAATAATATTCCGACAATATCATTTGTTGGTTATACCAATGCTGGTAAGTCAACGTTATTTAATAAAATAACAAATGCAGATGTTTTAGCCAAAGATCAGCTCTTTGCAACACTTGATCCTACTTTGCGTAAAGTAATCGTGCCCAAGCTAGGTGAAGTTATTTTCTCAGATACAGTAGGTTTTATTAAAAATCTACCTCATGATTTGGTAGAAGCTTTTCATGCTACATTAGAGGAAGCTATAGAATCAGATCTATTAGTCCATGTCATAGATTATGCAGATGAGGATTATAAAAGTTATATTGAGCAAGTAGAAAAAGTTCTAAAAGAAATAGGTATCGCAGATAAAGAGATGATCTGTGTTTATAACAAAATCGATAAAATTGAGAATGCTTATGCTGGATTCGTTCCTATGGATGATTCAGACTCAAGTGTGGTTGGCAGAGTATATCTGTCTGCTCAGACTGGAGATGGTATTGAAGAGTTTTATCATGCGTTGGCTACATTTTTTAATAAAACATGGGTTAGTGAAACTTTAGAATTACCACCTAAATATTCAAAGGTTAGAGCTATGATGTATGAGCTTGGAGCTGTCGATGCCGAAGATGTTTCTGAAGAAGGTAACTATTTGCTTAAAATAAAAATTTCAGAAGATGATTTTGAAAGATTTAAAAGAGAATTTGATTTAGACTTAGAAGAGTTCTTCGTTAAATAGTTTCAATCTTATTTGTACTCAGGAACTTCAATTGGATCTTTAAATATTCCAGCCCCTATGAATTTAGAGATAACTGGTGTAGATGATATTTTAACTGTAATAGTCGATAAATACTTTTTGACTATTTCATCTGAAGCAGCCACAGACAAGTTAGTAAGCCCAACTTTTTGCTTTCTAGCTATTATGTCTTTTAGTCGATGTTGCCACTGATCAAAAGCAATATTATGATCTCCTTTTGCTTGATGAAGTTCGCCCGCTAATACATAAGCCTCAACAATTGCAAATATACTTCCTAGCCCCATTAGTATAGATGGACAAGCAGCAGAGTCGCCAACTAATGCAACTCTTCCTTTATGCCAAGTATCCATACGTATTTGGCTAACTTTATCAAAATAAATTTCTTCTACATCATCTAACTTATTAAGTATATCGGGAGTTTCCCAGCCAAAGTTATTGAAAGACGTTTGTAGCAACTCTTTTTTTTGCTCTAAAGTTGCTGGGAATTGTTTTACAAGGTCAGCATCTAATGTAAACATGATTAAAGTTTCATCTTGGTCTAGACACACTCTAGCTACTTGTCGTTTCTCACCAACGCTTAGAGCATAAGTATATTTCTCATAATGATCGTAACTTTTGAGAGAAAGAGCAGCTACATACTTATCTAAATCATATTCTTGATATTCTGATTTATCAAAAGCGATGTTGCGTATATGAGAGTGTAAGCCATCAGCACCTATAACTAAATCAAAGTCTTCTTTAGTTCCATTACTAAGATGAGCAGTTATAGTCTTATCTTTTTCTTCTATTTTTTCGATAGATGTACCAAACCTAATATCTATACCTTCGCAGGCTTTATAAATGGTCTCTGCAATATCTCCGCGTTTCACACTTAGAAATTCATCATAATTATCAGTAATCAGTGAAGAAATATTAACTTTAGAAGATCTTCTACCATTTTCATCAAAACAGTGAATGTTTTTGATTTGATATGACTTTGCTTTAAGTTGCTCAAAAAGTCCCATCTTTTTCATTATTTCACAAGCTGTACCCCAAAAGTCTACTAAATATCCACCAGCTCTGAATTCTGGAGCTTTTTCAAAAAGAGTAGGTTGAAATCCATACTCTCTTAACCACCATGCTAAAGTTGTACCTGCTATACCAGTACCATTGATTGCAATTTTTTTCATTTTCATATCCCTAAGAAACGTATCTCTAATATAGATTTTAGAGTTATATTGATAGTTATTCAATACAGCTTTACTGTGCATTTAGCATTTATTTGTAGATAGTGCAAAAAATATAGGAAAATTTATATATAATAGTTATGGTAAAAAATATTTAACGTTATTTTGAATTAAAAATTATAGGAATAATTACTTATGATAAAAAGGCTAAAACAGAAGTGGTTTTGGAGTAAAAACTCTGAGCAAGGACCACCAGATTTAGAAGAAATGATTAAAAAGTTCTTTGGCAAAAAGTCAAAAAAGAACGATGATGATAATGAGAGTATTTATTCAAAAAATGCTAATAAAAATAAACCAATGTTTGAAAAACCTCCTGTAGCTAAAATTGCGTCTATAGTTATAGCATTACTGATAGTTGCGTGGGTTGGTTTTGGTTTTTATGTAGTACAACCAGCTGAGCAAGCTGCTGTACTTAGATTGGGTAAATTCTCTAAAATGGTAGAGCCTGGTCTACACTGGCATCCTATTGGTATCGATAAGGTATACAAGGAGAATGTCCAAGAGCTTAAAACTACATCGTTAAAACGTGATATGCTTACATCTGAAGAGAATATTGTCCATATTTCCTTTACAGTTCAGTATCGTATTGTAGACTTAGAAAAATACTTATTTGCAAATGTTAATACAACACAGTTATTGCAACAAGCTCTAGAAAGTGCAGTTAGACAGGTTGTTGGTGAAAATAAACTAGAGCAGATATTAACTACTAATAGAGCTGTGATTACGCAACAAGTTCGTAAAGAGATGGAAGCACTGTTACAGTCTTACAATACTGGTATATATATTAGTGAAGTAATCATGCAGCCAGCTCAGGCTCCAGAAGCTGTTAAGAGTGCATTTGATGATGTAATCAAAGCTCGTGAAGATCGCGAAAGGGAGCAAAATGAAGCCGAAGCTTATGCTAACAGAGTTGTACCAGTTGCTCAAGGTAAAGCTCAAAGAATTGTTGATCAAGCAAATGCTTATAAGCAAAAAGTAGTTTTAGAAGCACAAGGTGAAGTTGCTCAGTTTGAACAGTTATTGCCTATATACAAAAAATCTCCTGATATAGTTATGAACCAAATGTATTTTAATACTATCTCTAATGTACTACAGCACAATAAGATCTTCTTGATAGATGGTGATGGTGCAAAAAATATTTTTTATGGTTTAGATAATGCTCAAAAGCAAGCATTATTACCAAACGCTCAAGGAGGTAACTAAGATGAGTAAATTTTTAAAAATATTCTTAGTACTTGTAATAGTTATATCTGTTGTGGTGTTAAGTACTAAATTTATTGTTAAGCAAGGATCAGAGGCCGTTATCTTAAGACTAGGTGAGCTAGTAAAAGATAAAAATGGTAAAGCAGTTGAGTATGAACCTGGCTTACATGTTAAGATTCCATTTGTTGATACAGTTAAAACTTATGATATGCGTAATAGAGTATTAGAAGCAGATTCAGCTCGTGTGGTGACTAAAGAGCAAAAAGATGTTTTGATTAACGCGTATGTGGTGTGGAAGATAAGTAATAACAATATTTCAACATTCTATACGAGTACAAGTGGAAGTGTAGAGCGAGCGGAAACTCTATTGAAACAATTCTTAGAATCTTCTTTAAGAGCTGAGGTTGGTAATAATGATATTCAAAGCTTGATTAATAATAATCGTGATAAGTTAATGATTGCTTTGACAAATAGTGTCCAAAAGCAAGCTAAACAGATCGGTGTTGATGTCATAGATGTAAGAGTTAAGCAGATTGATCTACCAGATACTGTTACAGATTCTATCTATCAAAGAATGAGATCTTCACGTCAGAAAGTTGCTGCCTCAATTAGAGCAGAAGGTAAACAGTTAGCTGAAAAAATTAATGCAGCAGCAGATGCTAAAGTTACTGTAACAATGGCAGAAGCTGAGAAAGAATCTAAGATTATAAGAGCAGAGGCTGATGCAAAAGCTGCTAAAATTTTCACAGAAGCTTACTCAAAATCTGTTCCATTATATGAATTCTTAAAGAGTATGAACTCTTATAAAGAAAGCTTTAATGGAAAAAATGAAGTTGTATTTATGCTAAAACCAGATAGTAAGTTTTTCCAAGGTTTTAAATTAGAGCCAGATAGTAAGCTTGCTGAAGATATGAAGGAAGCAAAATAAAAATGACTAAAGTGAAAGTGCTTTTTGTGTGCAAAGGCAATATTTGTAGATCACCAACAGCTCATGGGGTTTTTAGAGATATTGTTAAGAAAAATGCTTTAGAAAATCATATCCATGTTGCATCGTGTGGCACAAGTTCACGTATGTGGGGACATGAAGGACATGGAGCTGATTTACGCTCTGTGGAAATGGCTAAAAAATATGATTGTGATCTTTCAGATCAAGTTTCTCAGCAATTAGAAGAGTCTGATTTTGTAGAGTATGATTATATTGTTGCGATGGATCAAGAAAATATTGATACAATGAGAGAAATGTTTCCAAAGGCAAACTTTTCGAAAGTATCAAGGATGTTACAGTATGCTCCTACCATTGAGCTAACTGATGTTCCAGATCCATATTATGAAAGTAATTTTGAAAAGGTCTTTTTGATGATAGACACAGCTTGTCACGGACTTTTCGAAAAAATAAAATTAGAGTACAAATTATGAATTACACTAAAGCAAAATATATAATGGGTGCAGCAAAAGTTTCTCAACTTCCTGAAGATACAGGAGTAGAGGTTGCTTTCGCTGGACGCTCAAATGCGGGTAAATCAAGTGCGCTTAATACTCTTACAGACCAAAAAGGTCTTGCTAGAGTGAGTAAGACTCCAGGTAGAACGCAATTAATTAACTTATTTGACTTAGGGGATAATAAGAGATTGGTTGACTTACCTGGTTATGGTTATGCAAAAGTTTCTGAAGCTATCAAAAAACAATGGCAAAGTGAGATGGAGAACTATTTGACAACTCGTAAATGTCTTGGTGGTATAGTACTTTTGGTAGATTCTCGCCATGAGTTAAAAGAGTTCGATTCTTTGATGATTGAAATGGCAATATCTTTTGATTTAGATTTACATATTCTTTTAACAAAAGCAGATAAATTAAATAATAAAGAAAGAGCGCAAGCAAATAAAATGATAGAAAGTTTTTTAAAAACTTTTATCCGTACAGATAAGATTTCATATCAGTTATTTTCTTCACTAAGTAAAATGGGCTTAGATAAGTTAAAAGAAAAACTTGATATATGGTATCAGTAATATTCAAAATATTCTTTTCATATATACTATTATCAATAGTTACATAATTAATTAAAATAGCCTATATAGAATATTCAATTCTAAGTTAAAATACTTTAGTATAAAGTAGATCTAAAATCTTTTATAAAATATGAGGTAATTCTAAAGAATGTATAAAATATTAAACTTTTACACCAAAGAAGAAGTTTCTACAGATAGTTTTGTGTTTGCTGGGGAGAATGAGCCTTGGGAAATTCAGATGGATATTGATGAGATTAGTAAAAAAATTAACAAAGACTATTTTACTCAAGCATCACCATGTTTATCTAAATATATACCATTTATGCCGATAAAAGATCCATCTAGTTTTGTATCTTTAAGAGAAGCAGCTACACCATTGCTTAAGAGTAAAATAATAGGTAAAGAGTTAGGAATTAATCTATATTTTAAGGTTGAGGGTAAAAATCCTACAGGTTCATTTAAAGATAGAGGATCTGCAGTTGATATAACAGTTGCAAAAGAGCTTGGAGCTAAGGGTATTGTGCTAGCATCTACTGGTAACATGGCGGCTTCATGTGCTTGTTATGCAGCAGCAGCTAAAATGCCTTGTTTTATTATTGTTCCAGAAGGTGTTGCAGCTTCTAAATTAGCTCAAGTTATGTCTTATGGTGGTAAAATAGTTCAAGTTAAAGGTAGTTATAATGAAGCTGCAAAATTAGCTTATGATATTGCAAAATCAAAAGATTTCTTTTTGGCTGGAGATTATGCATTTAGAGTTGAGGGTCAAAAGACAGCAGCATTTGAACTTATAGATCAGTTATTATTCCAAGTGCCAGATGAGGTTATAATACCTATAGGCTGTGGTACAAATATGACTGCTTATTATAAAGGTTTTTGTGAGTATAAAGAGTTAGGTTTTATTAATTCTTTGCCTAAACTTACTGGTGTTCAGTCTACTGAAGCAGATACATTAGCTAGAGCATATCAAAAGAATCAAAATAGAATTGAGCCTCTAAAAACAGCTAATACAATTGCAACGGCAATAGCTGTACCATATCCTATTGATGGTGATAAGGCTATAGATGCTATATATAGTACTGGTGGAGAGTCTACTGCAGTTACAGATATGAAAATGTTAGAGGCTCAATATTTGCTATCTACTAAAGAAGGGCTGTTTGTGGAACTGGCATCAGCGTCAACTATTGCACATTTACTCAAAAAATATGAAGAAGGTAAACTTCAAAAAGGAAGTACAGTAGTATGTGTACTATCCGGTGAAGGTCTAAAAGATCCTGCGGTAGTTCTGAAATCTGCTATTCAGCCACCGATTATATATCCTGCAGAGGCTGATTTTGACAGACTTTATAATAGTCATTTCTTTGATAATAAGACAATGTTATTCATAGAGCAAAATGAAGTAATATTTGATCAAGTTCCAACTCTTGAGGAAGTTAAAAAAACTCTTGGCAAATTGTTCGGAGCAAATTATGATCAGAATTTCTTAGCTAAGGTTAGAGAGCTGATTGAGAGATTCTTAGTCAAGGGTAAATCAATTAATGTCTCTGATATACAAGATATTATCCAAGATGCTACTGAGATGGCAGATGCCATTAGTAAAGATATATTAGATGTACAGTCATTTAAGGTAAATGTAGAGCTAGATCAAAAATCTGTAGCCGAAGTTACTGTCAAGGTTGCAGATCAGTTATACTTTGCATCAAGTTCTGGTGTTGGGCCTGTAGATGCTGTTTTAAATGCTTTATGTAAAGCTTGCCCGAGTGATATTAGCTATAAGCTAACTGACTATAAAGTGAAAATACGTGGACAAGGTGCTGATGCTGTTGTTTATGTAGAGATGAGCTTAGAAAAAGAAGGTATTAAAAGTATTGGTAAAGCAGTTTCTCCAGATATAATCCAAGCATCTGTAGAAGCATTTATAGATGCATACAATATTGCGTATGCATAAGTTTTTATTAAAGGTGGAACGTTATGACAAAAGTGTTGAATAAATATAGTAGAAGATTAACAGAAGATAAGTCTCAAGGTGCCTCTCAAGCGATGCTATATGGTACAGGTATGAATGACAATGATATGCACAAGCCACAAATAGGTATTGCTAGTGTATGGTATGAAGGAAATACTTGTAATATGCATCTAAATCAGCTTGCACAGTTTGTCAAAAATAGTGTTGAAAAAGAGAAACTCAAAGGTATGAGATTTAATACTATTGGGGTTAGTGATGGTATTTCTATGGGTACTGATGGTATGAGCTACTCATTACAGTCTAGAGATCTTATTGCAGATTCTATTGAGACTGTAATGTCAGCACATTGGTATGATGGATTAGTGTCTATACCTGGTTGTGATAAGAATATGCCAGGATGTATGATGGCTTTAGGTAGACTTAATAGACCAGGATTTGTGATCTACGGAGGTACTATCCAAGCAGGTGTAATGCGTGGCAAGCCTATTGATATCGTTACAGCTTTCCAAAGTTATGGAGCATGTCTATCTGGACAGATTTCAGAGCAGGAGCGTCAAGAGACTATCAAAAAAGCATGTCCAGGTGCTGGGGCATGTGGTGGTATGTATACTGCAAATACTATGGCATGTGCTATAGAAGCTTTAGGTATGAGTTTGCCATTTAGCTCATCAACACCAGCAACTTCTGTTGAGAAAGTACAAGAATGTGACAAAGCTGGAGAGACAATTAAAAACTTATTAGAACTTGATATCAAGCCAAGAGATATTATGACTCGCAAAGCTTTTGAAAATGCTATGGTGCTTATCACAGTTATGGGAGGCTCTACTAATGCAGTGCTTCATCTATTGGCTATGGCAAGTTCAGTAGATGTTGATTTAAATATTGACGATTTCCAAGAAATAGCTAATAAAACACCAGTTCTAGCAGACTTTAAGCCTAGTGGTAAATATGTGATGGCTGATTTGCATGCTATAGGTGGAACTCCAGCAGTGATGAAAATGCTATTAAAAGCTGGTATGTTGCATGGTGATTGTTTGACTGTAACAGGTAAGACTTTAGCAGAAAACCTTGAGAGTGTTGCTGATCTTCCAGAAGATAATACAATCATACATAAGTTAGACAATCCTATTAAAAAAACTGGTCATTTACAAATATTAAAAGGTAATGTTGCACCAGAAGGGTCTGTGGCTAAGATTACAGGTAAGGAAGGCGAGCTTTTTGAGGGAGTTGCTAATGTTTTTGATTCAGAAGAAAAAATGGTCGCTGCAGTAGAAGAAGGAAAAGTTAAAAAAGGCGATGTAATAGTTATTCGTTATGAAGGTCCTAAGGGTGGTCCTGGTATGCCAGAGATGCTTAAACCAACATCACTCATAATGGGTGCTGGCTTAGGTCAAGATGTCGCTTTAATCACAGATGGTCGTTTTTCGGGTGGTTCGCATGGTTTTATTGTAGGGCATATAGCTCCAGAAGCATACGAGGGCGGTATGTTAGCATTACTAGAAAATGGCGATAAAATTACTATCGATGCTATCAATAACGTTATAAATGTAGACTTATCAGATCAAGAGATTGCTCAAAGAAAAGCTAAGTGGCAAGCACCTAAGCAAAAGGCAACTAGAGGAACTCTTAAGAAATATATAAAAACAGTTTCATCTGCTTCAACAGGTTGTGTTACAGATTTAGATTAAAATTTTGTAAAAAAACTACTAAATATACTTTTTCTATTTAAAAATTTCAAGTCCATGTTTATAATGATCTAACATTTAGGGTATTAATAGTATTTCTAAATGATGTTAAGTGTTAAAATTATTCATATTAAAGGAGAGTGCTAAATTATGAAAATAACTGGCTCTCAAGCTATTGTTAAGTCGTTAGAAGCTCTTGGGGTTGATTGTATTTTTGGATATCCTGGTGGAGCAATTATGCCTACGTATGACGCTTTACATGAGGCAAAAGATACAATTCATCATGTACTTGTCCGTCATGAGCAAGGAGCTGTACATGCGGCTGTAGGCTATGCTAGGGCTACTGAAAAAGTAGGAGTGGCGATAGCAACTTCAGGACCGGGGGCAACAAATCTTATAACAGGAATTGCTGATGCTCAGATTGATTCTGTTCCTCTTGTTTGTATTACAGGTCAAGTTTTTAGTCCATTATTAGGTACAGATGCATTCCAAGAAGCAGATATTATTGGTATGTCTGTAGCAGCAACCAAATGGAACTATCAAATTACAGATCCCAACGAGATACCAGAAATATTCAAAAAAGCATTTGAGATAGCATCAAATGGTAGACCAGGTGCTGTGCTTATTGATATCACAAAAGATGCACAAGTCGGTATGATGGAGTATAAGGAAGCAGTTGGTAATAAGCTAGGTAAATGGTTGCATAAACCTACTATAAATATGGATGATATTTTAAAAGCATCTGAATATATCAACAATGCTAAAAAACCTATTTTAATTACAGGTCATGGAGTTATGCTTTCTGGAGCAGAGGAAGCAGTATTGAAATTAGCAGAGAAAGCAAATATACCTGTTGTGAGTACTTTACTAGGCTTGTCAGCATTTCCTTATAATCATGAGCTGTATAAAGGTATGTTAGGCATGCATGGTAATTATGCAGCAAATGTTCTTTGTAATGAAGCTGATGTAGTAATTGCTGTGGGTATGAGATTTGATGATAGAGTAACTGGTGATTTGAATCATTATTTACCAAATGCGAAGATTATCCATATAGAAATTGACCCTTCTGAAATTAACAAAAATGTTAAAGCTGATATTGGTATCAATGCTGATGCGAAAGAGGCACTAAATTGTTTGTTACCATATATAGCTAATAATTCTCATAATGAATGGCATAACGAGTTTGCATCTGAGCATCAAAAAGAAGTAGATGCTGTCATAAGAGATGAAACTATGCCGACTGAAGGTGAATTGAAAATGGCTGAAGTAATAAGTCTTTTATCTAAAGCTACAGACGGTCGTGCTATAATAGTTTCAGATGTTGGTCAACATCAGATGATTGCTGCTAGATATTATCAGTTTTTAGAAACTAACTCTCATATTAGTTCTGGTGGTTTGGGAACTATGGGATTTGCTCTTCCGGCAGCAATTGGTGCAAAGATGGGGGTTAAGGATAGTAGAACTGTAGTTGCTGTAATAGGCGATGGCGGTTTTCAGATGAATATACAAGAGTTAGCTGTGCTTAACCAAGAAGGAATTAATGTTAAAATTCTAATTCTGAATAATTCATTCTTGGGTATGGTTCGCCAGTGGCAGGAATTATTTTTTGAGAGTAGATACTCTTATACAAAAATATCATCACCAGATTTTGTGAAAGTAGCAGAAGCATATGGAATACAAGCTGAAAGAGTAAAAGAGAGAAAAGATCTAAAAGATGCTATAGAAAGATTTCTTAATTCTGACAGTTCATATTTGCTTGAGGTAATGGTAGAAAATCAGGAAAATGTTTTTCCTATGGTTCCAGCAGGTGAATCAATTAGTAACACAAAGCTAGGTAGAGAGGAGTAGAGCTATGAGCGAAAATATATATTTTATAACAATGAATACTGAAAATACTCTTTGTGTGTTACAAAGAATTTCTTCTGTTTTATCACGTAATCGTGTAAATATAGAACAGTTAACAGTTTTTGAAACGGCAAATAAAGGTATTTCTCATTTCAATTTGGTAGTACATAGTACACAAGATAAGATAGAAAAAATCGTAAAAAAACTGGCAAATGTGATCGAAGTAATAGATATTAATATTACAAACTGTTTACCTATGCAGGGAGCTGTAGTGAGTGAAATTCCACAAAATGTAAAAACAGTTAGTCAAAGAAAAGCAGCTTAATTAAAATTTAGGAGAATATAATAAATGGCAAAAATGAAATTTGGTAGTGTAGAAGAAACAGTTGTAACACAACAAGAATTTACTTTAGAGAAAGCTTTAGAAACTCTAAAAGACGAAACTATCGCAATTATTGGTTATGGAGTACAAGGACCGGCTCAAGCTCTTAATTTAAGAGATAATGGTTTTAATGTAATAATCGGGCAAAGAGAAAACTCTAAATCATGGGACAAAGCTATCGAAGATGGTTGGGTTGCTGGTAAATCTCTATTTAACATTGCTGAAGCTACTGCTAAAGGTACAATTGTTGTTAACTTGTTATCAGATGCTGGTCAGATTGCTTCTTGGAATACTATTAAAGAGAACCTTAAGTCAGGTGATTTATTAATGTTCTCTCATGGTTTCGGTGTGACTTATAATGAAAAAACTAGCATTATTCCACCAGCAGATGTTGATGTTGCTTTAGTAGCACCAAAAGGTTCTGGTACTAGTGTTAGAAGATTATTCTTAGCTAAGAAAGGTATCAACTCAAGCTATGCAATCTATCAAGATGCTACAGGTAATGCTGAAAAAAGAACTTTAGCTTATGGTATAGGTGTAGGTTCTGGTTATTTATTTGAAACTACTTTTGAAAAAGAAGTTTATAGTGATTTAACTGGTGAGAGAGGTGTTCTTATGGGTGCTCTTGCTGGAATCATTGAAGCTCAATATGAAGTTTTACGTGCAAATGGACACTCTCCAAGTGAAGCTTTCAATGAGACTGTTGAAGAGTTAACACAAAGTTTGGTACCTTTAGTTGCTGAAAATGGTATGGACTGGATGTTTGCAAACTGTTCTACTACAGCTCAAAGAGGTGCTTTAGATTGGGCTCCTAAATTTAGAGATGCTACTAAAGGTGTGTTTGCTGAATTGTATAATGAAGTAAAAAATGGTAATGAAGCACAACGTACTATTGATAAAAACAGTCACGCTGATTACCGTAAAGATCTTGAGAAAGAGCTTGAAGAACTTAGCCAAAAAGAAGTATGGCAAGCTGGTAAAACAGTTAGATCTCTTCGTCCTAATAAGTAATTAAATCATAAAACTATCATCTCTAATATTTATCTATAAAAATTTATAAATTTACTTAGAATTATATAATAGATATATCCTTTGATTATTAGGCTATTTTTTTCAAAAAATTCTCTATAAACTCTATTCTTTGTTCAGCGGTTTTAGTGCTTTTTGTGATGAGTAGATCTTGTTCTTTCGTGATTCTAAAATCAGCAGGCTGAGCTTGAATTAGCTTTATTAGCTTTTGAGGCTCAAATTTAGTAGTGTTAGCAAAATTAATCTTACCAGATGTGGCAAACATTTTTATTTGTCCAATGCCTAGACTTATAGCATCAATTTTGAGGTGAGCAACTTTTAGAAGATATAACACTTCAACAGGTAGCCTACCAAAACGATCAATAAGTTCAATTTTTATATTTACTAATTCTTTATGATCGGCTTTTGAAATTCGTTTATAAATATTCAATCTAGTATTTACATCACTAATATAGTAATCAGGAATTAGTGTTGGAATATTAAGTTCAACTTCACAAACAGTTGAATTAATGACATCTTCAATATTCAGCTCCTTCCCAGCTTTAAGATTAGCAATCGTTTTATCTAAGAGATCCATATATAGATTTAGACCTATACCATCAATATTACCACTTTGTTCTTGTCCAAGAATCTCTCCAGCTCCACGAATTTCTAAATCATGATTTGCGAGTGTGAAGCCACCTCCAAGTGAATCAGTGCTACCAATAGCCTCTAACCTTTTTGTAGCATCTTTTGTAATACTACCTTCACTAGGAACTAGCATATATGCGTAAGCTTGATGGTGTGAACGACCAACTCTACCTCTTAACTGATGTAATTGAGCTAGACCTAGATTGTTAGCATCTTCGATAATTAAAGTATTAGCATTTGGAATATCAATACCTGTTTCAATAATTGTGGTACAAAGTAATATATGATATTTATTATGTTTAAAGTCAAACATTATCTTTTGAATTTCTTTTTCACTCATCTGACCATGAGCAATAGCTATTCTCAAACGAGGGAATAATTCTTGAAGAATTTCTTTTTTCTTTTGAATAGTATCGACTTTATTATAAAGATAGAAAATTTGTCCACCACGAATGGTTTCACGACTTACAGCTTCACGAATTATGTTATTATCATATTCCTTAACAAATGTTTTTACAGATAAACGTTTAGCAGGGGGAGATGCAATAATTGATAAGTCACGAAGTGCTGAAAATGCCATACTTAAACTACGTGGAATAGGAGTTGCTGACATTGTTAGAATATCTATTTCAGCTTTCAGGGCTTTTAATTTTTCTTTTTGCGCGACACCAAAGCGATGCTCCTCATCAATAATTAATAATCCCAAGTTATTAAAGTCAATTTTTGAGGATATAAGCTTATGTGTGCCAATTATTATATCAACAGTACCTTTTTTGAGATTATCAAAAAGCTCTTCTTGTGCTTTTGCTGTTTTTGAACGAGTAATAACCTCGATATTTACAGCAGTATTAGCAAACCTGTCTTTAAAACTATTGTAGTGTTGTTGAGCTAAAATAGTTGTAGGTACTAAAATTGCTACTTGCTTTTGATTTTGAGTTGCTAGAAATGCTGCTCGCATCGCAATTTCTGTTTTTCCAAAACCAACATCACCACAAATAAGTCTGTCCATTGGCTTAGCAGATATCATGTCTTTGAAAACATCATTTATCGCTAAGATTTGATCAGGAGTCTCTTCATATGGAAAATCTGCACAGAATCGTAGATATTCTTCTTCATCTAAAGAATTGCTGAATCCTTGTCGCATTTCTCTTTTTGCATATATCTCTAAGAGATTTGCAGCAACATCGATAATCTTTTTGATAGTCTTTTCTTTTTGCTTTTTCCATTTATCTGAACCAAGTTTATTTAATGCTATTTTTTCAGTAATAGAAGAGTTATAAATAGAAATTAGATTTAATGAAGTGATTGGCACATAAATTTTTGCATCATTTGCATATCTTAGAAGTATAAACTCATCTTTTTTACCATTTAATTCAATACTTTCTAAGCCTTCGTATCTACCAATACCATGATCAATATGGACTACATGCATTCCGGGTTTTAGATCTGTCAGATCTTTAAGGTCAACAGTAGGGTGATAATCATGTTCTGATATTTTAGAAGAGTTTTGAATATGCTCAGGAAAAAGATCTGATTCGGTAATTAATATGATTTTCTTATCAATTATTACACCTTCTTGAAAAGGTGAGATAATTAAGCAGAATTTATCTTTGATTTTAAGAGCATCGTCAAAACTTTTTGCAATTCTTATATTTAACTGTAATTTATTCAAATGTTCTAAAAGTATTTCACCACGTCCATTCGAATCAGTTGAAAATATAACTTTATCAAAATTAGAGCTATCTATTAATTTTTGTAAATCCCTAAAAGGATTAGCTAATTTATAGTTTGCTGAGATTTTTTCTAGATGATCTATATTTAGAGTTTTAGATTTAGATTTTGGTTGTTGGAACCATTTGATATGTTGATGTTTTTCATACAGATCTTTGACTTCTTTTTGTGAATAAAAAAGTTCTTGATATGGTAAAACAGGTCTATCAATATCATGCTTTAACTCGTTATATCTATATTTAACCTCTTCTGAGAATGCTTCAATTGAGTTGCTAATATTGTCAATAAGGTGAATATTTGCAGACTTTGGTAAGTAGTCAAATAGACTAACAAGTTCAGGATAAAATAATGGTAAATAGAACTCTATACCACTAAAGTATTCATTATTTTTTATATATGTTGCAATAGTTGAATTTTGCGATTGTTCACCACATAGTATTTTGAGTTTTTCTAATGCTAAAGAAGTATTTTGTGAATTATAAATCATCTCATGTGAAGGCATAATATTTATAGATTTTATTTCTTTGCCAGAGCGTTGAGTTTCTGTATCTAACTCTTTGATTGTATCAACTTCATCATCGAAAAGATCAATTCTAAAAGCTACTTTTGATCCAACTGGGAAAATATCAATAATACTACCACGGATACTAAATTCACCTTTTTCAAAAACATTGTTTACTAAAGTATATCCAGCTTCGGTTAGTAATACTTTTTGTTTAGTTATATCTAAGCTATCACCTATCTTAAGTATAAAACTATGTTCTTTGATAAACTTGGCAGGTGGAAGTTTTCTTAATGTATTTGAAATACTTGTTATTACTAGAGTATTTTTAGGATTCTGTGTAAGTTTATGCAATATTTCTTGTCTTCTTGAGATAATGTCTATTGCTGCAGAAAATCTATCATAAGGTAGTATTTCTAAGTTAGGAAAATAGAATACTTCTATTTTTGAGTCTTTATTTAGATACTTTAATTCATCATAAACTCTATGCGCTTGTTGAGAGTCTTCAGCAACTATTAGATTAAATTCTCTATTTTGTTTAAGATATTCGTTAAACAGAATGCTAAAAGAAGAACCATAAGCATTGGACACAATAGTATCTTTTGCAGATATTTGATTGTTGAGCATTAAAATTTAGTAGATTAGAAATTATTAGAATAAATAATAATATAAATTAGTCTCTATCTCCAGCTACAGCACCAAAGATTTGTAATAGAGTTACGAAGATATTAAATAGAGAAACATATATGTTAACAGTTGCTAAGATATAGTTAGTTTCTTCACCTCTTACGATAGCATTCGTTTGCCATAAGATAAATCCACCAGAGATAAATGCAAACACTAATGAAATCACGAAACCTAAAGCTGGTATCTGTAAGAAGATATTAAGTACTAGAGCAACTATTGCAACAATAGCGCCTATAGCACAGAATGTTCCCACTCTATTAAAGTTTCTAGCAGGGCTCATAGCAACTACAGATAAGCCTAAGAAAATTAGACCTGTAGTACCAAAAGCCATCATTATAAGCTCAGCACCATTTGAAAATGCTTGGATGTAATGATTTAATATTGGTCCTAGCGAGTAGCCTAAAAGTCCAGTCAGTGCAAATGTTAAAACTATTCCCATAGGCGAGTTTTTAGTAGCATTAATACCAAATAGTAATCCAATGTAAACTACAAGCATTAGTATAGGGTTCAACACCGCAGCGCCTGAGCTCATAGCAACAAATGCCATCAAAGCACTAAATAGTAGTGTCATTGACAGTAACCAGTATGTATTTCTAAGAACCTTGTTAGCTCTTAGTGCAGACTCTTGTGATAGAGAATCTATTACACGAGTATTGTTTTCAAAGTTATTCATTTTTTCTCCTTTTTTAAATGTTTTATATATGAATAAAATTCAATCAGCTAAGATTATAGCATAATTGTATATTCTTAAATATGGGGTACGAAGTTAAAATTACAAGAAAATTGTTTATAAACTAATAGAGATATCATATAAAAAAGAGACAAATATTAAAGAAGAAAATATTAGATACAATAAGCTAGTTGTGATAACTTCATTTCTACCGCCAGCAAGTATCTTACCAAGTGAGAAATATATCGGGACAATAAAAATATTTAAAACTAAAGCTAATATAGTGGCAAAAATCAAAGCTAAATTGCAAAAAAGAACATTGTTGGTAAAAATAGCTATCATTAAAATAAAAACTCTAAAAGTTTCTATATACAGCATAGTTTTTATGATATGAGATTTGGTAATTGATTCTATGCGTAATGTTATTAGTTTGAATCTCCATCCGAAATATATGATTATACATATAAAATACCCAGCTAGTAGAAATAGTGATGTACTTAATGGAGAATTGAGATATTTTGGATTCATAACATTTTCATATCTAAGAAAGCTAAGATAAAAGATTTTATTTACTGCGAGAAGACCTAAGCTAAAATATACATATTTTAGAAGGTTTATACCACTTTCTTTATTATTTGAAATAGTAAGAATATGCAGATAAATCAAAGATAGAGGTAAGATAACCAAGTTTAGACTACTAAAGACATTAAGATTTTGTAGCAAATAGAATAAAATAAATGAAAATATAAAGAATATTAATAATACCCCATAAAAGCTGATATTAAATCGTTCAGTCTGATTAGTTAGAGAAGTGTTTAGTTTATAGCTATTTTTTAAGAAAAAAACTAATAAAAATATAGTTATAAATAGATAAAATATTTTAAAATTATACATATCTTTAAAGATTGTAATATAAGATATAATCCCTATTGCAATGCCAAGTAAAGCACTAGAGTAGACACCTATAAAACCATAAATTCTACGTAAATCAGTTTTTAGATAAAAAGCACTTAAGTTGAATAGAAGATTAACAATAACAATTGCTACTCCAATCCATAATACCGAGCAACTAAATAATATGATATTATGTATAAATGACAGAATCATAGCGATGATTATGAGCTGTAGCCCATGAACTATTGATTTGGTTGAACCAAAGAGATAATTACTGATACAACCAAAAATTCCAGCAAAAAAGATTACAAAGAGATAGTCATTTCTATTATAAAATAAGTCAATATCACCGTAACTATTTAAAATAGTCATAAAAGGTCCGATACATAAACATATGCAAAATGTCATAAATGCTATAATATGCAGGCCTTTGGGTTGATTAAAATGAATATTTACTTTAGATATTTTTTTAATATTTCTCATTATCTAAGCGCTAACTCTTGTAATTTTGTTAAATAATTTTGCTCATCTGGTAGAGTATTATATTTCTGTGATAGCCACATTTCCTCTGCTAGATAGTCTATCATAAGATGATGTACTTTATGCTCATCATTGTTATATTTACTAAGTAGCTGATGATACGTGGTATTTATCCCGATAGGGCGATTAGTTTGTACTTGTTCAATAATTGCTAAATGAAGGCTAATATGCAAAAAAGGATTTATTTGTCCCATCTCAGGCGAATAATCTTTATCAATGTTTTCAATAGTAATTTGCTTATGATATTCAGGGTGTAACTCTATAATTCTAGATATTTGTTCTTCAATAGCTGTTAGTCGTTGTTTATTTAGAAACTTATTCCAGCTATCTATAAAAAGTTTGCGAAGCTGATATCTATCATGAGAGAAAATCATAAATATTTTTCCTTATCCTTAAATTCACAGTACTGAAAAATTATACAATTACGACATTTAGGTTTTTGAGCTGTGCATATATATCTACCATGTAGTATTATCCAGTGATGTGCATCTTGAAGATACTCTTTAGGAATTACACGTAAGAGTTTTTTTTCAACTTCATTGACATTTTTACCTTTTGCTAATGGTATACGATTAGCAAGTCTAAAAATATGAGTATCAACCGCCATAGTTGGTTGATTAAATGCTGTGTTAAGAACTACATTTGCAGTTTTTCTACCGACACCCGCTAGAGATATTAGATCATCGAAGTTATCAGGCACTTGGCTATCAAATTTTTCGATTAAATCTTTACATGTTGCGATTACATTTTTTGCTTTAGTTTTATATAACCCAATAGATTTAATATATTGGGCTAACTTTTGTTCACCAAGAGCATATATTGCTTCAGGAGTATTGGCAATTTTATATAAAATTTGAGTAGCCTTATTCACACTGACATCAGTGGCTTGAGCTGATAAAATAACTGCAATCAATAGTTCAAAGTTAGAGTTATATTCAAGCTCAGTCGTCGGATGAGGGTCATTTTTTTTCCAAGTTTCAAAAATTTGGATTCTCTTCTGTCTATTCATTATTTGGTGTAGGTGTAGACTTTTTTCTATTTTTATATTTCGCTAATGAAGCAGCAATATAAGCTTTTTTATCTATTTCTTGAGCAGTAGCAATATTTTTATAAACGGCTCTTTGCTTAGCTTTTGTTTGATTTACTCTATACTTATGATATTCATATCTATCTCGGTAATGATTTTTTTGTTGAGTATATTGCTTCTCATCTAGATTACTAGGTTGCATATCTGTAGCTAAATCAGCTAGAGATATACAATCCATCGGACATGGTTCAATACAAAGTTCACAACCAGTACATTCTGATTCAATTATAGTGTGCATGAGTTTTTTTGAACCTACAATAGCATCAACTGGGCATGCAAGTAAGCATTTCTCACAACCAATACACATTGATTCATCAATCTTTGCTACAGCACGAGGTTTGTATTCTCCAAGTGAGCTATCTAGTGGTATTTCAGGTTTATTTAAAAGTTTTGATAATTCTTTTAAAGTCTTTTCTCCACCAGTTATACACTTGTTGTGCTTTTCACCATTTGTAATAGCTTTAGCATAACTATAACAGTCATCATAAGTACATTTTTGGCATTGTGTCTGTGGTAGTATTTTATCAATTGCTTCTATGGATATAATCATCTTAATATAGTTCTATATTTGTTTTGGTTTCGATATTTTTTATGTAATTGCTAATATTATTAGGAATCTCAAGCAAATCCCTAGCCATAGTTAGTATGAAAAATACTGGAAAAATATTTATATCATCCCAAGAAAAGTTATCACCATTGATGAAAGGAGTTTTAACAAAGGGAGCTATTTCTCTAAGAATTTTATTTATCGCTATAATTGAGTCGTAGGGAGGATTTCTAAGCAGAGCATCAAAATCACCAATATATTGAGATTTTTTATTTATAAAATAATCTTTAGCACTTTGTGTTGGGAAATCACATTCATTACCAGGATGATGTGGAATACGAGGATATACTATTCTGCGATAATGCTCAGCTAGTTTAGCAACAGACTCTTTGGCGTAATTATCAATCGTTGATTCTGCTATCTCAAAATTTTGAGTTTTTGCTATAAACTTACAGATTTCATCACTTTCTTTTATAAATGTTCCGTCATCTTTCTCTAAGAAAGGAACCTGCTTAGAACCAATTCTGTCTATATGAGATTTTTCATCATCATTTGCTAAGATTATCATCTCATAGTCTAATTTGCTTAGATCTGCCACTAGTCTAACTTTTATACAATAGGGGCAGTGATGGTAAAGATATATTTTCATATTTTTTTGATATTATAAAAGTTTTAGATATTATAGCATCTCTTAGGAAGAGGTAAACTTGTTTAGCTAGTCAGAGATTATGTCAGGAAATAATAGGAAATAAAAAAATGCCAAATTTTTATTTTTATTTTTTATAAAAGACATTAGTATAAAACTTATTTTCTTTTGGAATACCTATGTTTAAAGATCTAAAAACAAAACAGAGCTTTACAATTGCGGCAATTACATTCTGGGGGCAATTTGCTACCTATAGTTTTAATGCTATTTTAATTTTATACCTAACAAAATCAGTACTAGATTATGGTATTGGTTTCTCAGAAAGTCATGCTTATTCATTTCAGGGTATTTATAAGGCGATGAATTATGCAATCATTATGTTTGGTGGATATATTGCAGATAGATATCTTGGTTTGAGAAGATCTATATTTTGGGGTAGTTTGTTACTTGCTTTTGCATACTTAGCAGTATTTTTAAGTGGCTTTATGGTGCATTTCAGTAATGAGTTTTTTATTTTTGCATTTGCTTTGGTTCCTGTATGTGGCTCTTTGCAGTTAGGAACAGCATCAGCTATGGTATCAAAAATTTATAGCAAAGATCCTGTGCATGCAAAAAGTGGCATGACAATGTTTTATATATCTATTAACTTGGGTAGTTTACTAGCTTATTTAGTAGCTCCTTCATTAATTGGATACCAATTTGGTGCTTTAGCGGTATTAAGTGTGGTTTTTGTTGGTAAGTTAATAGCGATAGCAAACTTTTCTTATAGATATAAAATCTATGACAATGTCGTTGACGAAATTGATAAAAAGCCAATGACAAATGTGGCTAAAAAAGTTGTTTTAGGATATCTGGCTATAGTATATGTTTTTACAGTAATTTGTTATCACTATCCAGATTATGCAAATGTCGTTGTGGCAGGCATCAGCATGTTCTGTTTATTACTATTTTTATTTAGGACAATATTTTTCTTAAGAGATGATGTGCGTATTAAGCAAATAGTTGGTCTGATATTAATAGTTGTAGCAGTAGTATTTTTTGTTATCTATAATCAAATGGAGTCAACTCTTGTCATGGCTGCAAAGAATAACTCAGATCTTTTGATGTTTGGGTTTAGTGTAAATCCTGCAAGCTATCAGATGGTTAATCCAATTTTGATAATATTTGGTGGTATGTTACTTATAAGAATATATCCACTTTTACCAAGATTTTATATACCTTACCAGTTTGCTGTTGGAGTTTTGTTGGCTGCTATGGGGTTGTTTATAATGTATTATGGATTCTCTGTAGCAAATGATGGTGTAATTAGTGGTAATTATATTACCTTATCCTATGTATTAATCTCGATATCAGAGTTGTTTGTAAGTGCAATTGGACTGAGTATGATAGGTATATACTGTGATAGTAAAACAATAGGTTTTGCAATGGGTGCATGGTATATATCTTCATCTATGGCAAATTCTATTACAGGATTATTAAACCAAGTAGTAGCTCTTCCAAAAGATGGTGTTAGTGCCGTAGATAGTGCTAGTTTGTATCAAAATTATTTTTTTGATACAAGTGTGAGTGTTATGTTTGTAGGAGTATTTGTGCTTATACTTGCATATTTTTTGATAAGATTTATGAGAAGAAATAATATAGAATTTGTATAAGTATTAACCTAAATTAGGAGCATTAAAGTTTCTTTTAGCAGCTTCTTGATCTAGCAGATATAAACCACTATCTTTAACAATTTTGATCTTATTAATCATATCACCAACAGTAGCTTCCTCTTCAACTTGTTCATCTATAAACCATTGTAGAAAACTCTTAGTAGCATGTTCTCTTTCTTCTAGTGCTATATCCATTAGATTATAAAATCTAGTCGTAACTTCTTGTTCATGCTCAAGAGTAGTTTCAAAAGCTTCAAGTAACGAATTAAAATTATTTTGTGGTGCAGCAACAGATTTAACCTCAATGCGACCATTTTTATCATAGATAAATTTCATGATCTTTTTTGCATGGAAAAGCTCTTCTTCATACTGAGCCATAAACCAATTAGTGAAGCCACCTAAACCAAGGTCAGATGTGTAACCAGCCATAGCAAGATAAAGATTAGCTGATTCTAACTCATAATTAAATTGGTCATTTAAAGCGTCAAGTAATTTTTGTGATAGCATAGTATTTTCCTTATTTTTTTATCGTTCTATTACAGTTTAAATGTTTTTGAAATCATCTGCAAATTATATATAAGTCGATTTTTTTATATATGATTGTGAGTAATAATTTCTATAAAATAGATAATCTGAAAGTAAATATTTATAAATAGGAGTTTATCTTTTATAATGTAGTGAAAATTATAGATCAAGCGAATGCTCCAATAATTGTATGAAAGAGATATCTAATATAAAAGTAAAAATTGAGAGTGGTACAAAGTACACTACAGACCATGGTTTTCATGCCGTTAAAGATGGTATTAGGAACAAAAAAGAAAACTCAGTACACATACGCAAACCAGAATGGTTAAAAGTAAAAAAACAAGATTCAAAAGAGTATTTAAAAGTTAAGTCAATAACTAAAAAACATAGATTATCGACGGTTTGTGAAGAAGCAAAGTGTCCAAATATCAATGAGTGTTGGTCTCATGGAACAGCTACAATTATGTTGATGGGTGCTGTGTGTACTAGAGCTTGCAAGTTTTGTTCAGTAGATACAGGTAATCCAAAAGGATGGCTAGATAAAGAAGAGCCTCAAAATACAGCTGAAAGTGTTAAACTTATGAATCTTGAATATGTCGTATTAACATCTGTAGATCGTGATGATTTAGTTGATGGTGGTGCAGGACACTATGCAGCTACAATTACTGCTATCAAAAATCTTGATGAGAACATAAAGGTTGAGGCATTGACTCCTGATTTTGCTGGGGTTAAAGAAAATGTTGATAAAATTATTAATACAAAAGTTGATGTAATAGCTCAGAATATAGAGACTGTAGAGCGTTTGACTCATCCTGTGCGAGATCCAAGAGCTGGATACTGGCAGACTTTGGAGTTTTTGAGATATGTTAAACAAAAATCTCCTAATATCCTGACTAAAACTAGTATTATGGTAGGTCTTGGCGAGACTGATGAAGAAATATATAAGACTATGGATGATGCGCGTAGTGTGGGTGTGGATATAATAACTCTTGGTCAATATATGCAGCCTACTAAACATCATTTGAGTGTAGAAAGATTTGTTACGCCACAGCAATTTGAAGAATATCGTAGAGTTGGACTTGAAAAAGGATTTTTAGAAGTAGCATCAGGTCCTATGGTTAGATCAAGCTATAGAGCAGACAGAGTTTTCAAAAGAAATAATCTAGACTTATAAAATAATAAAACATAAAGGTGAATTTAAAATGGCAAAAATAGCTGTAGTATTATCTGGATGTGGTTATCTAGATGGCTCAGAGATACAAGAGACTGTTTTAACAATACTAGCATTAGAAAAACAAGGTGTAGAATGGCAAGGGGTTGCGCTTAATAAAAATCAAAAACATGTTATTAATCATCTTCATCAAAGTGTTGATAGCAAAGCATCTCCTCGAAATATTTTAGAAGAATCTGCACGTATCACTAGAGGTAATGTTATTGACATAGCAGATGCAGATAGTGATGAGTATGATGCAATCATTTTTCCGGGCGGTTTTGGTGCAGCCAAAAATATTATGGATTTTGCATTTGTTGGTGACGAAAGTTATCAAATGAATCAAGATGTGTTGACTTTTGCGCGAGCTTTTTATTTGGCAGATAAACCTGCTGGATATATATGTATTGCACCATTGATGATTCCCTTAGTATATCCAGAGGGTACAAAAGCAACTATTGGTACAGATGAGAATACATCTGCTATCCTAGAGAAAAAGGGTGCAGAAGCTATTCTTATGGATGCGACAGATATATGCGTTGATGAATCTGTAAAAGTTGTGTCAACTCCAGCATATATGTGTGCTAAAAATATTTTAGAAGTATCTCAAGGTATTGATAAATTAGTAGAAAAAGTAGTTAGTTATATATAAATAAAGTAGGTGTAAAAATGGCAGGTCATAGTAAATGGGCTAATATTAAGCATAAAAAAGCAAAAGAAGATGCTAAAAGAGGAAAAATCTTCACAAAGCTTATTAGAGAAATAACTGTTGCTGCAAGGTTAGGGGGTGGAGATAAGGATGCAAACCCACGCTTGAGAGCAGCCATAGCAACGGCTTTTGCTAATAACATGAGTAAAGATACTGTTGAGAGAGCTATCCTTAAAGGTGCAGGTGGTGATGATAGTGCTAATGTTGAAGAAGTGCGCTATGAAGGTTATGGACCGGGTGGAGTTGCTATAATAGTAGATTGTATGACTGATAATCGTAATCGTACTGTAGGAGAAGTTCGTCATGCCTTTACAAAAAGTGGTGGTAACTTAGGTACTGATGGTTCGGTTGCTTATATGTTTACTAAAAAAGGTATTATTTCATTTGCTTCAGGTGTTGATGAGGATGCTCTTATGGAAGTAGCTCTTGAAGCTGGTGCAGAAGATATTATTACTCATGAAGATGGTAGCATAGATGTCTTCACAACACCTCATGATTTTTCGGATGTGCAAGAGGCATTGATCGCAAAAGGATTTAACTCTGATAATGCTGAAGTAACTTTTGATGCAGAAACAAAAGCCGAGCTTGATATCGAAATTGCCGAGAAGGTTATGAATTTGATTGATAGATTAGAAGATCTTGATGATGTACAGAATGTATATTCTAATGTTAACTTTACTCAAGAGTTAATGGAGCAGTTAGGATAGTTTTTTCATATTTTTTTATGTAATGACAAGTTGAGACTTGTTGTTACAAATGTTATTTGTAATATCTAAAAAGCTTCTATCTATTGGGAATTATCTATAATAAAATTTTTATAAGTTTATTTAAGGTTAGAAAGTCTATAAATGGTAATCTTAGGAATAGATCCGGGTTCTAGAATAACAGGTTTTGGGATCATAAAGATTCATGATAATAAGTTGTACTATGTAGCAAGTGGCTGTATCAGGATTACAGAAACGGGTACCGCTAGAAGACTTAAACAAATTGCTGATGGCATTACAGAAGTTGTAAGTACTTATGCTCCTACTGAATCAGCTATAGAGCAGATCTTTATGTTCCAGAATCCTGGCGCGGCACTTAAGCTTGGACAAGCTCGAGGAGTAGCGATGTGTACCCTTGCTATTAATAACCTTGAAGTATCAGAGTATTCAGCCAAACAAATCAAGCAAGCTGTAGTAGGAACCGGTGGTGCTGCTAAGTCTCAAGTTCAACATATGGTACAATCAATACTAGGTTTAAGCAAAAAACCACCTGAAGATGCTGCGGATGCTTTAGCTATAGCAATATGTCATTATCATAGTAGTAAGTCTTTAGCTAGAATTGTTGGAGCAAGTCGAGTATCTCAAAAAAGAATTAGATAAATCTAGTAAAACTGTTTGTCTAAAGCTAAATGCAAATCTATAATAGTTTTAACATAAAAATTACGCTTATCAAATTATGGGAACTAGATATTATCTTCAAGCTTGTACAGTTTGGCTTATTGGTGCAACATTTTTCTTTTATGAATTTTTCTTAAGAGTATTACCAAATTCATTACATCAAGAGATTGTCGATAGCTTTCAGGCAACTGCGTTTAGCTTCTCACTATTTGGGGGTGCTTTTTATCTTTGTTATTCAGCGTTGCAAGTCCCAGTAGGCTTTATATTTGATAAATACGGTATAAAAAAATCACTATTTTTTGCAACTATTGCTTGTGCTTTGGGAGCTTTGTTATTTTCTTTAACGTCAAGTATATATGTCGCGATTTTTGCTAGATGTTTGATGGGAATTGGTGCTGCGTTTGGTTTCTTGGGATTGCTAATAATCTCAACTCAGTGGTTCCCTGTAAGGTATATGGGCATTTTATCTGGATCAACACAGATATTAGGGACTCTTGGTCCAATCTTAGCTGGTGGACCATTATTGTTTTTTGTTAGCTATTTAGATAGCTGGAGATTAGTAATATTAATATCTGCTATTGTAGGAATCTTTTTAGCGGTTTTAATATTAATATTTGTTAAAGAGGGTGCTAAAGCTGCAGAGACTTTGAGTAAGCAAGAAGTAAATAGTGAAATTAAAGGCAACCTTTTAAATAAGAATCTAATTACGATATATTTTTATGCTTTCTTTATCTATTGTTCTATACCTACTTTAGGGGCTATATGGGGAGTGAGTTTGTTAGAGACTAAGGGCTTTACGGCAACACAAGCATCATACTCTGTAGCTTTTCTATGGTTAGGCTTAGGTATTGGTAGTCCATTTTTTGGATTCTTATATGATAAATTTAAAAATAAAGTTAATATGTTGTTTGTCGTGTCCCTATTAGGCTTTGTTTGTGTTTGTGCGTTACTATTCATGGATTTGAGCCATACAATGAGTATGATAGTACTATTTTTGATAGGTTGTGCCGCTGCTGGTCAAACATTATCATTTACAGTAATTGCTAACTATAGAGCAGAAAAACCAAAGTCTATATTTTTTGGTATAAACAATACTGTTGTTATGCTTTCAGGTTTTGTTGTTCCTATTATTGTTGGAATTTTGGTTAATAGTTTCAACTTAGATATTTCTGTTGCACTTATGATTTTACCGATTGCATTCTTAGTTGCACTTATGGTTAGCTTGAAACTAACTACAATTCAAAAGTGCTAAGGTATAGATGATGATTAGTTTTATTAAAGGTACTTTGATTGAAAAAGATCCTACAGCTTTGCTTATAGATGTAAATGGCTTAGGATATGAAGTTTTTGTTCCAATGACTACGTTTTACTCATTAGGTGAAATTAATAGTCAAATTAGTCTTTATACACATTTTGTAGTTCGTGAAGATGCTCAACAGTTATATGGTTTTAAAACAAAGGTTGATAAAAAAGTCTTTCAAGAATTAATCAAAGTAAGTGGAATAGGTGCTAGGACAGCTATTGCAATATTATCAGGTATGGATTCTACAACACTTTTGCATTGTATCGAGAATAAAGATTATGGGTTGTTAGCTACTGTACCAGGTATTGGGAAAAAAACAGCTGAGCGTTTGGTTGTTGAGATCTATGATAAATTATTAAAAATGGCAAATGAGATTTATAGCCAATCATCTAGTACTTCAGCATCTGTAAATGCTAATAGTGTTCAGCACACTCAAACTCCGGCAGCTATTTCAAACTCAATTTTTAGTGAGTCAGTAGATGCACTTTTAGCTCTTGGTTATAAACAAAAAGATGCAGAGAAAATGATTCGTGGTACTATTGGAGAATCAACAACAGCTGCTGAAGCAATTCGCAAGGCTCTACAAGGGTCTATAAGATCAAAAAATAAATAATCTAAGGAATTTAAAATGATATTAGCTATAGCATTGATAGTGCTATTAGTCGTTTGTGGCATAGGGCTATTTTTTATACTTAATAAAAGATCTATAGAAACAAAGCATATTCGGACTCAATTTGAAGATTATAAAAACTCAGTACAGCAAGAATTATTATCTTTGCGTAGTAAAGAATTAACTTTTGATACACTTTTAGATCAAGAGAAGCAAAAGAATTTAGAGTTAAAACAAGATAATACTCTACGCATAGATGAGCTTAAGCAGGAGCTTAAAGAAGAGAGAGAAAAATCTTATAGCTATATCGAAGAGATAAAAAACTATAGGTCTCAAGTATCAATGCTTGAAACTCAGCTTAAAGAACAAAATGCTGCTATGAAAGATAAGTTAGAGTTATTACAAAATAGTGAGGCTAAGTTAAAAACTGAATTTGAAAATCTAGCTAATAAAATCTTTGAGGATAATTCAAAAAAACTTAGTGAGCACAATCAAGAAAGCTTAAATAGTGTTTTAAATCCTGTGCGCGAGCAGCTTAAAGATTTTAAGCAGAAAGTAGAAGATGTTTATGATAAAGAATCTACTGCTAGAGGGGCTCTGCAAAATGAGTTAAAAACTCTTAAAGAGTTAAACCAAAAAATGACTGCTGAGGCTCATAATCTCACAAATGCTCTTAGAAGTAGTACCAAGCAGCAAGGTATCTGGGGTGAGATGGTGCTTGAGAATGTCCTTGAGAAATCTGGTCTAAGAGAAGGATTTGAGTACTTTCGTGAAAAGCATACTACGGATGATGAAGGTAAAGCATATCGTCCTGATGTGGTTGTTAAACTACCTGATAGTAGAGATATCATTATAGATGCTAAGACTTCGTTATTTGCGTACAATGATTATATGGCGGCAGATGAAGAACAAAAACAAACTCATTTAAAAGCTCATATAAAATCTATTCGCGATCATATAAAAGGTCTTGCAAATAAAAATTATGAAAATTTAAAAGGTATAAATTCATTAGATTTTATATTTATGTTTATACCTGTGGAAGGCGCTTTATTAGTGGCTTTGGATAATGATATTAATCTTTATGATGAAGCATTTAAGCAAAAGATAATCTTAGTTAGTCCTACAACTTTACTAGTAGCATTACGAGCAGTTGAGAATACTTGGCGCTATGAAAAGCAAGCTCAGAGTATTACAGATATCTATAGTAGGGCAGAAGAGTTATATAAAAAGTTTGTCGGTTTTGTAGAAGATCTAGAAAAAGTTGGTAAATCTATTGCTGATGCTAATAAGTCTTACGAAAATGCTTTTAGTAAGCTAAAAACAGGCCGTGGAAATTTAATTGGTCAAGTTGAAAAGCTAAAAGTAATATCAAATATAAAACCTAAAAAAGAGCTTGAGAATAATCTAGTTGAAAATGCTATGGGAGATAATGAGTAAAATATGAATTTTTGCAACAAAACATATTCTTTTATAAAGTCGTTTTGGGAATATTTAGGACAGTCACAAGACAAAAATTATCGTATTCTACATATTGTAGTAGGTATGGCTGTTTTATTTCAGATTATAAATAGTAATTTTGTGCATACTAAATATGGACTGAACGCATGGGCATATACCCATATGCTTTGTGGGCTAGGGTTAGCAGTGTTGAGCGTGCTATTACTAATTATGTCATTAGATAAAAGAAGTTTGAGATACTATTTTCCATATCTGTATGGTGATTTTTCAGCACTAAGAGAAGATATGTTAGAGTTGAGAAAGTTTAAATTACCTAATGCTCGTAGTGGTAGTATTGCTGCTATAGTCCAAGGTTTAGGTTTATTGGCTTTAACTCTAGCATGGGTTACAGGATTTTCTTGGTTCACGGCTTGGAACTATCAGTCAGCATATATAGATAGTGTAAAAGCCGTTCATAAAACACTTGTTGATCCTGTTGAGATATATATTTATGCTCATGCTCTAATGGGAATTTTGCACTACATTTTGCAAAGATATTTTCCAAGTAGGATAAGTGACGTTAAATAATTATTAAGAAATTTTTTTCGATAAAGGCTTCAGAAAATCATCAATAGTACAATGATTTTCGATAGGATGACGAAGATTTTTGTCTTTATTAATACTGTAATGGTTATTTCTACCTACTTTTTTTACTGTTAAATAGGCTGTCTCGGTCAGGTCACTGAGTATATTTAGGACCGCTCTTTCAGTGATCCCAACCTTGATAGCCATATCTCTAATAGTTATGTTTGGGTTACTATTAATGAGACATAACACGTGTGAATGATTAGTTAGAAAAGTCCAACTTTGTAGTTTTTTAGTAGCCATTATCTATATTTTGTATTATTTATTAGTTAATTATACTGGAGAATATGGCAAAGATGAATGATGAAGCACGATTTGCATTTCACCATTATCATTTGGTTTAAATCCCATAGTATAGTTAGCTATTACTTTCGTACCGTCAGTTTGAGTTAGGTGTTTATTACCCATAACAATACCGATATTACCTTCAATGATATAACCAGTATTTTCAAACTCTAAGTCAGCCCATGGGCCAATAGCAAAACCATTATCTTCAGGGTATTTATCATTGCCAGCCACAAAATAAGATACTGCACCATCTAAGTCACCTCTAAACATTTGCTTAGAAGCAAGAGTAGGCTTGAAAAGAACTTTACTATTATCATAGGCATACATGTTTTTGATAAAATTGTGAGCTAGATTCTTATAGTCTCCTCCCTCTCTATAAGTTCTAGAAATCTTCAGAAGCCCATCCTTCCATTTAGCTAGTGCATTATCTATATCCTGTTTAGTCATATTTTTCTCCTCCCTTAAACATGAAGTTTAATATATGTATTTTATTTCGTGTATTTTATTTCATAGTAATGAGTTTGTAAAGTAGTTTTTTCAAAAAAATATTATTTAGAAAGCTTAGAGTTGTAATACAAGAATATAGAGCCAGATAGCTAGTTATTTTAAATAACTAATTTAGAAAAAATTAATTATTGTTGTGTAATTTATTGGGTTTATAAAGTATCATTATCATAAGATATCATAGAATTTTTGAGTATGCATAGCGAGCCTCTTTTCCCTCTTTTTGTCGTAGTGATGCTAGGTGTATTAATTGTCACTATTGTTCTCAAAAAACTAAAACAGCCATATGTGGTTGCTTATCTTTTAACTGGTATTTTGTTAGGCCCTTATGGACTAAAACTAATTCAAGACCAGGAGAATTTAGCTAGGTTAGGAGAAATTGGTGTAATACTGTTATTATTTTTTGCAGGCATGGAAGTATCACCTAGAAAGTTTGCTGAAAACTGGAAGGTTCCTACTATAGGTACAATGCTACAGATGCTAGTAACTAGCTTTATTGTATCTATTATTGGTTATGTTCTGGACTGGAGTCTAGCTAAGATATTGCTATTTGGTGCTGTGATTAGTCTAAGTAGTACAGCGGTTGTACTTAAATTATTAAATGATAATGGCAGTATGAAGACACGTTTAGGTCAAAATGTACTTGGTGTGCTTTTGATTCAAGATTTAGCAGTAGTTCCAATGCTTATTATCATAAGAATTATTGGTGGTGAAGAGCCATCCGTTAGTCAAATATTGATACAAGTTGTAGGAGGTATTTTAGTTATATCAATTGCTGCAATTATGGCCGTAAAGAAAAATATAAAAATACCATTTATATCTGTATTAGGCAAAGATGAGGAAATGAGAGTTTTTGCCGCTTTAGTAATCTGTTTTGGTATGGCTGGGTTAACTGAGTCTTTAGAGCTATCTTCAGCATTAGGAGCCTTTATTGGAGGGATGATTGTATCTACTGTCGAAGAAACAGAATGGGTTGGCCACAGTCTTTCTACTGTCAAAACAATTTTTATGGCGCTATTTTTTATTTCTATAGGTATGTTGATTGATCTTAATCTATTTTGGAATCATATATCTTTATTCATCTCACTATTACTACTGACCTATGTCTTAAATACAACAATAAATGCACTTATTTTTAAGGCATTACGTCAAAGAACTGATGAAGCATTGATAGGTGGCGCAATGTTATCTCAAATTGGAGAATTCAGTTTTGTATTGATTTCTATGGGATATGTTTCAGGAATTCTATCAGATACTATGTACCAATATTGTATAACATTGATATCATTGTCATTATTGTTTAGTCCATTATGGATTAGTACTATTAATTTATATATCAAAAAGTTTATTAAGAAGAAGGCTTAGCTTTAACTTCTTTGATTAGCTCATGAATGTATTGCTGTTCTATTTCTTTTTTATCATCTATATAACAATAAAAATAAGCCTTTAAATTTACGATATTTTCTTTGTCTGATACAGTTTTTATCTCAACATTTGGGGCAAAATTATATATTCCACATTGCTTGAGTTTATTCTTAGTAATAATACTACTTTTTGAGAAGTCTTCATCGAATGAGTATTTATTTGCAATTATTTTTTTAATTTTAGAGTCTAAATTATCTCTTATTTTTAGCACATTTTGTTCGGTATTTATTAGAAAAGGAATCTTATGCAACATAATATTTTCATCACTAGTAAATGTCGAAATAATACTTGTAATAACTATTGAGTTTGGAAATTTCAGAAGCTTCCCAGTTGTTTTTTTATCGCCATGCTCAGTTGTTTCATACATTCTAAAATAAAATAACTTTACTTCTGTAATATAACCATGTTGTCCTTGAATCTGGATATAGTCCCCTTCAGAAAATAAGCTTCTCCAATTGATGATGATCCAGCCAACAAGATTCATTACAGTTTCTTTATTTACGATTATTAAACCGGCAGCTACTAAGCTCAACATTGTAAATAAGTTAGTAATTCCACCAAGCCATATTTTTATTATTATTAAAAAGAAAATTATTATGCTGATATATATTATTCGAGATTTTAACTTATTAACCTGTTTTACAGTTGTTTTTCTTTTTTTCAGTATGTGAAATGACAAGATGGCTATAATAACAATAATTACTGAGATAACAAGAGTAGAAACGCTATTAAATATTAGTTCGTTATATGTTGTCATAGAGATATCCCAAAGATATTAAATTTATAAATAAAGTATATGGCTTATTTTAAAAATTTTGAATTTAAAATAAACCTAAAATCCATAATTATTTTGGCTGCAAAATATATAGAAATAGACCACATTTGAATATTTATAGTATTACTATTTATAAAATCAAAGTAATTAGACTTAAACTTAATGATATTTGATCGTAAAAAAAGGTTTTTTTCTATATCCTATAAATATGGTTAGCTAATAATATGTATTGACTGATGAGGACTCAGAAATATAGTCTATTAATAGGGTGGGGTATTTGGATAGTTGCTGCGATCTTCTATGGTTTAGACTATTTTCAACATACTGCACCAAGTGTTTTGATCAAACCAATATCTACTGGTATGGGAGTAGGAATAGAAGATATAGCTTATGTAATGAGTATATATTTTCCTATTTATGCAATATCCCAGGTTCCAGCGGGTATCATGTTAGATAGATTTGGCTCAAGGATAATGCTATCAGTATCGTGTCTAGTTATGAGTTTGGGGATTTTACTATTTGTATATGATCCAAGTTTAGATACTATGCTAATAGGGAGAGTTTTAATTGCCATAGGTTCAGCGGTAGCTTTTATAGGAACTCTAAAAGTAGCTGCTGATGTTTTACCCGAGAGAGTATTTCCTATCGCTGTAGGACTAACTAATACTATAGGAGTACTTGGAGGAATATTTGGTCAAGTATTATTAAATCATTTAGTGATCCTTCATGGTTGGCAATCAGCTTTAGCCTTAATAGGCTATTTTGGTATTTTTTGGAGCATAATAATTATTGTATTCTTAAAATCATCAATAGATATTAAGAATCCTACTAGTAATTTTAAATATTTGAGCTTTGGTCAAAGCTTAAAATTGCTTCTAAATAAGAAGCTGTGGTTATTAGCAATTTATGCAGGATTAATGGTTGGTATTGTTGTTAATTCATTTTCAGAGCTTTATGATGTTTTATTTTTAGAGCAAGCTTATAATCTATCACAGCACACAGCAGCACAAATAAGTGTAATGATGTTCGTAGGTATAGCAGTTGGTGGACCGTCGCATGGTTTTATTGCTAGTCTATTTGGTGAAAAGAGAATATGGATGCTAATCTGTAATTTAATTACTTTATTAGCATTTTCATCTGTAATTATATTTGCAAGTTCTATTACAGTTAGTTACTTATATATTATATTTTTTATAATAGGATTTTCGGTTTCGAGTATGCTTCTGGCATTTTCAGTAGTAGAAGAGATATTTCCGGCACAAATTAAAGCTACTGCATTGGCTATTGTTAATATGGTTATAGGACTATGTGGTGCGATATTTCAATATTTAATCAGTTATATTAGTGTATATCTAAATGGAGGCCCATTAACTGGTCTAATAGATATGAATGTTTTTGATAGAGCTTTTTTATATCTAATAGTACCTTTATTTATAAGCACTTTAATAATATTCTCATTAGTTATAGAAAAATATAGAATGCGGGAGATTAGTTTAGATAAGTTAAGTAAGTTTTAAAAAAATACTTTATTTCACATCTACAAAAATCACTTCTTTTTTAGATCTACAGAATGTTTCTTTGATAAAAAATATACTTATTAATACACCTAAGGCAGTAAACACCAACAATAAACTTAAACTAGTTTGATAGCTTGTTATAGATGGATTTTTGCCTTGATTAGAAAATAAATCAAAAACCTCACTAATAATCGGTGAACCAACTCCGACTGATAGCATAATAAGAAAGTTATTAACCCCTAGTGCTGCTGCTCTACATCCAGAACTAGATTGCTCAGCGATAATGGCAAATCCAATACTTTGTCCACTAGCTCCTAAGCCTAAGCAGATAAATGATAAATATAATATTGCTTGATTTATTGGAAAGAAAATAATTGTAGCTAACGAAACAAAAGTTAAGCAGATAGCAAAAATCATAACGGGCTTTCTTCTTTTTATACGATCAGATATTGCACCCAGAGTAGGACAGCCAATGCCATAACCTAGCCATGCTAAGGTAATCAAATAAGAACTAAATTTAGCATCAAAGCCATTTAAGGATAAAAAGCTTTTAGTAGCATTTTCAGAAAGGTATTCTATTGCTAAGTAAGTAGTAGCTGAGAAAACTGCAATTAACCAAATTTGTTTGTTGGAAAATATACTTTGAATCTCTTTCATTACTGATGTTGGGGTATTTAGAATAATAAATCTATTTTTGCCTGATTCACCAGATTGATCATTGTTTTTTACTATAACTATAGTTATTCCAGCTAGAACAACACCTATTATTGCTAATATAATAAATACATAGCGCCAGTCTATACCACCAGCTTGCGACAAAGACTCTAGAGGACCTGCCGCAAGCATTGGCCCGAGAACACCAATAAACTGTGAAAGACCGATAAATAAACCAATATGTTTGTGTGGTAGCCAGTCATATACAGCAATTAATAAACATAAAAAGCCAAAAGAGGCACCGAAACCTATCATAACTCTATATACTAGAGCTGCACCAAAGCTATTTGATACACCAAATAACCCAACTCCTAAGGCACAGACTAATATTGCTAAAGTTAGGGCTTTTTTTAGTCCAAGTTTATCAGTAATAATACCTACAGGAATTTGCATGATTCCATATGTAAGCTGATAAGCGGTAGAGCTAAGAATACTAAAAGTTAGTATACTTAAATCAAGGTCAGATATTATCTGATGCTCGAATGTACCTAAAATAGTTCTTAATAAAAACTCGTACATAAAAAATACAGCACAAGTCAGCCATATAGTGATTGCCAAAAAAGATAATCGATTATTCATCACTAAAATTTTCTTTTGTTATTTCTTCCCAATTTTCTATTTTTGCTTCTGCTTTTTCATCATCTTGAAAAGATGATACTTTGAATACTAAGTCACCTTCTTTAATCATAGGGTAGTTGTTAATACCTAAGATGATTCCATCAATCGGAGATCTTAGATTAACACTATCATCGTTGCCGAATGGATCTATTAGTTTACCTATTTTTTCACCTTCTTTGACCCTTGTACCAAGCTCAATTTCTGTTCTTAAAATTCCTGGTTTATCTGATATTGTCCATTCAGTGTCTTCTGAGACAAGAGGTTTAACCTGTTGAACAAAATCTTGATCTTTTAATATATCAATTTTGCGCATTACATTTTGAATACCTGCTACACCAACATTTATAGCCTCTTCATCAAATTTATTAGCTTCACCTGCTTCATAGCAGATGAATGGTATATCTAAATCTTGGTGAATCTTACGTATGCTTGAGCGACTCATATTTACAGCAGTAATAACAGGAGCTTGAAAGGCTCTAGCCATTTTGATAGATTCTTCATCTTCAGCATTAAAATACACTTGAGGTAGTATTTCATGATTTAATGCGCCTGTTTTAATTTGTACGGAATAATCAGTTTTTTTGATTATCTCTTGAGTTATTCTATATGCATAGCGATGCATGTATGAACCAGATTCATCACCAGGGAAAGCCTGTTCGAGCGTTTGACTATGTTTTATGGCATGTACTAGACCAAAAACATTTAATACAGGAATAGCAATTATTGTTCCATTTAAATCTTTTGGGTTTGTTTTTTCTAGTATAGAGTTGATGATTTCAATACCATTAAACTCATCACCACTAACCATGCCAAAAATTAGAATACATGGACCTTCTTTTACACCGTTGAGAATTTTAATAGGTAAATACATTGGTGCACATGAGTATTGGCTTGGTAATGGCATTGCCAAAGTTGCCATTTCTCCAGCTTGAAAGGTATTATCAAAAATTTTGAATTTCATAAAATTAATATAGATTTAGGAACTATTTGATTTTAAAAGGTACAGGTAGTATAACAAAGACAAAATCTTAATTCAAAAGACAGGGTAATATACAGCAAATACTAAAATAATAGATAAAAACTTGTTTTTAGGCTTTTAAAGTTTCTAAAAAACATTAAAATTGATGAGCGTAAGGTGTGTGAATTTTAAAAGGTTGTATAGGTATGTCTGAAGATTTGATGATTTTTAGTGGTAATGCTTCTAAAAAGCTTGCTTGTGAAGTAGCAAAGGAATTAGGAGCAACTCTTGGTAATGCTACTGTTGGTAGGTTTAAAGATGGTGAGATACATGTTGTATTGAATGAAAATGTTCGTGGTAAGGATGTTTTTGTCATTCAGTCTACATGTCCACCATCTGATAACTTGATGGAGTTGATACTTCTAATTGATGCTTTAAAAAGATCATCAGCTGAAAGAGTAACTGCAGTTCTACCATATTTTGGATATGCTAGACAAGATAGACGATCAAAATCAGCAAGGGTGCCAATATCTGCAAAAGTTGTTGCAAATCTCCTTCAGGCGGTTGGTTTAGATAGAATTTTATCAGTAGATATTCATGCTGAACAGATTCAGGGTTTCTTCGACATTCCATTTGATAATGCATTTGCAACAAAGATATTTTTAGAGCATGTGCGTAAAAATCCTGAAAAATATGAGAATATAAAAATTGTTTCTCCGGATATGGGTGGAGTAGTGAGAGCTAGATCTGTAGCCAAGAATTTGGGTGTTGAGATTGCCGTTGTAGACAAAAGAAGACCTAGACCAAATGTAGCAGAAGTTATGAATATAATCGGTGATGTTGAAGGTAAGCATTGTATATTAGTTGATGATATCATGGATACTGGTGGGACAATGTGTCAAGCAGCAAAAGCTCTAGTTGAAAAGGGTGGAGCTGCTAAAGTTTCTGCGTTTTGTGTACATCCTCTATTATCTGGTGATGCTATCAAAAATATAGAAAATTCAGCTATTGAAGAGCTTATAGTTACAGACTCTATTCCTCTAAAACCACATGCTGAAGCTTGTAATAAAATTAAAGTTATTACCTTAGCTCCTTTACTTGCACAAATTGTAGAGAAGACTAATGGCGAAGAATCTGTGAGTGATATCTTTAGAATAGATGGTTTAGTTGATTAATACCTTGAATTTATAGTTATAGCTGACTATAATAGCACGGTTAATCTAGGGTCGCATAGATTAATAAATTCAGTTTAAATAAAAACAAAGGAAATTTAACAATGGCAAATTTTAGTTTGAAAGCAGTTAAAAGAGAAGATTTAGGATCTGGTGCGAGCCGCCGTCTAAGAAGAGCTGGTAAAATCCCAGCTGTTATATATGGTGGTGACAAGGAAGCAGTATCTATAGTATTAGATCACGATAAAGTTTTACATTCTACAGAAGACAAAGCATTCTTCTCAAGTGAAATCACTTTAGAGATTGATGGTCAAGAAGAAAAAGTAATCATCAAAGCACTACAAAGACATCCATATAAAGTTAAGCTTGTTCACGCTGACTTCATGAGAGTATAATACCCTCAAACAAAACATTTCTGATTATATTTTTTATTATCAAAGTTCTTATGTTAAAATAAGACTTCGCATTATCTTCATTATTATTTATTGAATGAGTACTTATACTGTAGTTATTATTTTATTTATTCTTATTAGCATTTCAGCTTTTTTTTCAAGCTCAGAAACAGCTATGATGGCTTTGAATAAATATAAACTTAAACATTTGGCAAAAAAAAATCATCGAGCAGCAAAAAGAAGTTTATCTTTAGTCCGTAATCCCGAGAGACTATTGGTTGCGATACTTATAGGTAATACGTTTGCAAATATATTTGCCGGTACAGTCATTTCATCATATTCAGAAGATCATTTTGGTGATATTGGTTTATTGATAGCAACAATAGTTGTCACAATTTTAGTTTTAGTATTTGGAGAGATAATTCCAAAATCATTTGCAGCAGTCTATCCACAAAGATTAGCTTTTCCATTTTCATTACCTCTAAAAGTAATAATGATATTACTATATCCGGCAGTAGTTTTTCTTAGTATGATTTCAAAAATAACTTTAAAACTTTTTGGTATAAAGATTGAGCCTGTAAATAATGAGTCTTTGGATAAGGAAGAAATACAGACTGTTGTAAATGAATCAAATGCAAAACTTGGTGCTAAAAATAAAAATATGTTAATAGGTGTATTAGAACTTGATAAAGTTTTAGTCCAAGAAGTTATGACCCATTTTAATAAAATAGAATATATAGACCTGAGCAATTCTGTAGATAAAATTTTAGCTAGAATAGCAAAAATGAGATCTTTGAATATTATTTTATGTGAGAATGGTGTTAATAATGTTATTGGAGTTATAAAACTTAAGGAGATAACTAATTTACTTATATCAACTAAGAGATCACAAATAACAAAAGCAAGTTTACGTAAAATTGCCCATGAAGCGTATTTCATTCCAGAAACAGTTTCTTTACAGACTCAACTGGTTAATTTTCAATACAAAAGTAAACGATTTGCTATTGTGGTTGACGAATATGGTGATGTCTGTGGTACGGTTACAATAGAAGATATTATGGAAGAAATTGTTGGAGAGTTTTCTGATAGATTTGATATGAATAATAATATTCGCAAACTTGATGAAAATAGTTATCTAATAGGTGGTAGTGCTACATTAAGAGAAATAAATCGTCATATAGGGATAGAGTTTGAAAGTGAAGATGCTAAAACTTTGTCCGGCCTTATAATAGAAGAAATTGAGAACTTACCGCAAGGACCTTGTTGTATAAAATATAATAATATCTTACTTGAAATAACGAATATTAGAGATAACAAAATAGTTTCTATAAAATTAACTACGAGTATAGAAATATAAAATAGATTTTTGTTATTAAACGTTCATTCTATTCCAGTTTATATTCTGCATAAAAGGACTTGGCTGAGTAAAGCCAGTTTCTTCATAGTATTGACCTTGATATGTATATGGACTAGTTTCCATCTGCTCAACACTTTGCTGAAAGTAACCATGAATTAGATCATCTTTGTCATAGTCTGGATTATAGTATGTTCCGCTAGGTTGATAATTTGGATAGGTAAAAGATGTATTACAACCAACTATACCAATGACTGATAACCAAATCAGACAGTTATGAATTATATTCTTGGACATTTTAGATTTAGCTATACATTAAATCTGAAGTTTACAACATCACCATCTTTCATGATATATTCTTTTCCTTCAAGACGAGCTTTACCGGCTTCTTTTGCACCTTTTTCGCCATTATACTGAATATAATCATCATACGAGATGACTTCAGCTCGGATAAATCCTCTCTCAAAGTCAGTGTGAATTACGCCAGCGGCTTGGGGTGCTGTAGCGCCTACAGGGATTGTCCAAGCTCGGACCTCTTTAACACCTGCAGTTAGGTATGTATGAAGATTCAAAAGAGCGTAACCAGCTTTGATAACTCTATCAAGACCAGTCTCAGTAAGTCCCATATCAGCTAAAAATTCTAGCTTCTCATCTGGCTCAAGCTGAGAGATTTCTTGTTCCATAGCAGCACAAACAGGAACAACATTTGAATTTTCAGCTTTAGCATACTCTATAACTTTATCTAATAATGGATTATTTTCAAAACCATCTTCAGTAACATTAGCAATATACAATACAGGTTTGCTAGTTAGTAGAGGAGTTTGCTTGAGCCACTTAGCTTCATCATCTGTTAACTCAAATGTTCTAGCTGGTTTTTCTGATTCTAAATGCTCTTTTAGTTTGGTATAAAAATCTGCTTTAGCTAAAGCTTCTTTATCACCAGATTTTTTCATTTTAGCGAATCTTTGAACTGCTTTATCACAAGATTCAATGTCAGCTAATATCAGTTCCATATTGATAGTGTTAATATCATCAATAGGATCAACTTTTCCACTTACATGAATAATATTATCATCCTCAAAACATCTGACGACATGTGCAATAGCATCTGTTTCACGAATATTTGCTAGGAATTTGTTTCCAAGACCTTCACCTTTGCTTGCACCTGCAACAAGACCAGCAATGTCAACAAACTCCATAGTTGTAGGAAGTATTCTTTCTGGCTTAACAATTTTTGCTAACTCATTAAGTCTTTGATCTGGAACAGAAACGATCCCTACATTTGGATCAATCGTACAAAAAGGGTAGTTAGCTGCTTCAATACCAGCTTCTGTAAGAGCATTAAATAGAGTTGATTTACCAACATTTGGTAAACCTACAATACCACATTTAAATCCCATTATTTTATTCCTTATAATATTATTTTGTATGAAGCCTCAGCATTGTAGGCTCTAATTTGTAGTTTATTATATCATCTAAAACACATATACCATTATCAATAGCATTATCTATATCATTTTTCTGAGCTACAGAAGGATTTGATAGTACATAATTTGATACTTTTGATTTATGTCCAGGATGTCCGATACCAATTCTTAGGCGTAAATAATCATTTGTCCCAAGGTGTTGATGGATACTTCTTAAGCCATTATGACCACCGTGTCCACCACCTTTTTTTAGACGAATTTCCCCTGAATCTATATCTAGCTCATCATGTACTACTAGTATTTCTTCAGGTTCAATTTTATAGAAATTAGCAACCTTACTAACAGCTAAGCCACTATTGTTCATAAACGTAGTTGGAAATACCAATATTATGTTATTGTAATTGATATTTACTTTAGCAATATTGCAATTAAGTTTAGAATTTAGACTAAAGTTTTCATTATTATCTTTAGCAATCTTCGCAATAAACCACTCACCAACATTATGGCGTGTATTTTCATATTCTTTGCCTATATTTCCTAGGCCAACAATCATCTTTATTTTAGGCATCTTTGTTCGTGTTTTGTTGTTCTAATTTATCCAAAAGTATTTTAGTTACTTCTCTTATTATTTTACTATTTGGTTTAGCATCTTTTTGTGATTGAGTATAAAAAATAGCCATAATTATAGCTTTATCATCATCAGGCCAAATAATAGCAACATCATTTGTGGACCCATAAGCACAAGTACCAGTTTTATTACCAATTTCCCATTCATCAGGAATTTCTGCAGCTATACGATTATTACCAGAGTCATTCTCTAAAAGCCATTTCTTAAATAATAGTCGATGCTTTTTGTCAAGAATACTATTGCTAAAAGCGAGTTTATTAATATCTTTAGCCATTATTTTGGGAGTAGTTTTATTTTGATTAGTTGTAAGACTAACTTGATTAGCTACAGGCTCTAAGCCAGCTACTTTTGTTGCATGATCATGTAATGAAAGTATAAAATTATTAAGATTATTTAAACCACCTAGCTTTTCTATCAACAGATTGGTTGCAGTGTTATCACTTTGAATAGCTGCTTTGCTAAGCTCACTCACTGTCATTGTTTGATTTATATGTTTTTTTGTCACTGGCGAGTAGCCAATAATTTGATTTGCTGAGATTTTTACCTCTTTATTGAGTAAGTTGTTATCGGTCATACTCTGTTTGAGTATAGCGCCAACCACAAGAAATTTGTAAGTACTACAAATGGGGAAATAGAAGCTTTGGTTATGCGAAAAATTACTATTATCATTTCTATTAATCGTGTAGACACCTATTTTACCACCGTATTGTTTTTCTAAATTATGTAAATGATTAGATATTTCAATGTTTGCCATACTAGTAGAGAAAGCAACGCTTGAGGTAAATATAGTAATTATTAAAATTATTATTTTATTCATATATAGAGTTAGAAACTATTTGATGTTAGTAATAAGAATTCATTAACTTTTTTGATATTATCTTTCTCAGCAATTTTTGCTTCAGTAAGAGGAAGTTTATTTCCACCTGATATTTTAAGAGCACCTTCTGGAGTTTTGTAGATAATAGTTGGGAAGCCATTTATATCCGAAGATAATCTCATATTGTTTTCGGCTTTTTCATTCGGTTTTGTTAAGCTTTCATCGTACTTTTTAGTATTGTGATATTCTATCAATGCTTGAAGAGGATCTTTTGAGTTGAAAATACTTCTAACAACATCAGGACTATTTTGTAAACTACCGATAGGAATCCAACGGACTGCTAAATCACCAGATTTGATAGCAGGCTGAGAGGCATCAAATAGGCTTGCACAGTAACGACAGTTAGGATCAATGATTGCATAAAACTTATGTGGAGCATCGTCGCTACCTTGTTGAATATATGTAGCATATTTTTTTATATCTAAATAAAGATCACTTGCTTGTGGAGATGATGTAAAGTAATTAGCATATATCTGATTTAGACTTGTTAGCTTGTTTTGATTTCTATCCCATGCTAAAAGCTCTCCATTAACGATGACATCACCATCTTCACTCGTGAAAGTTACTGTTCGTTTAGTTGGATCCTTTTTATCTTCAAGGATATAAGCTTGTAGATGTATACCTGTATCAAAAGTTTTTATTACTTTATATTGTGGAAACGCTTGTTTGACAAGATATAGACCTTGTTGATTGTTAAACGATGATTTACTAAGATTTGCAGTGCTAAAGAAGTATATTATTACCAATAAAAATAATACAAACACTGAAAGGATTGCGAAAGATTTCTTTTGCATTTAACATGACTAATATTGAATAAACATAACGTGATTATACCATATATAAAGATTATCTTTAGTTAGTAGGTAAAAAAATGTCGCTAAAATGATAGCTGGGCCAAATGGTATTACATTTGTACGTTTTGCGATAAGATTTATACCTATAGCAATTAAAATTCCAAATATGCAGCTAGCAAATATTGTATAAAGAAGCATAGGATATCCAAACCATGCACCAATTGCAGCTAATAGCTTAAAATCTCCGTAGCCAAATCCTTCTTTGCCAGTGAGAATTTTGTATATCCAAAATACACTCCATAGTGATAGATATCCGATAATTGCTCCCCAAACTGACTGATCTAGTGTAGTAAATACATTATAGTAGTTAAGAATAATACCTATCCATACTAATGGTAAAGTAAGTGAATCTGGAAGTATCTGATATTTTGCATCTATAAAAAATAAAGGAATAAAAAATGTGCTTAGACCAGCGAGAGCTACTGCCTGAATAGTAAGCCCAAATATATAAAATATAGTTATAAATACTATAGCAGTAATAAACTCAATTAAAGGGTACTCAAAAGAGATACTTTCTTTACAAAAATAGCATTTACCTTTTAGAATAAACCAACCTAAAATAGGTATGTTATGACGATATTTGAGTTTATTTTTGCACTTTGGACATCTTGAGGGTGCTGTTAAGCTAAAATTCTGATCAGATTCTTGCTTGGGTAATTCAAGTATTTCTCGAGCTATGATTTTCTCATCAGCAAATATCTTGTTAGGCACTCTATATATTAGAACGTTTAGGAAGCTGCCAATAGCTGCACCAAAAAGAAATATAAATAAGAAAATTATATATATATCGTAATACATATTTATTTGTGTTCAGGCACACATTGTTTATTTTTTGGTTTAAGCTTATTAACACCATCAATAGCAGCAATACGGTATGCTTCTGCCATAGTAGGGTAGTTAAATGTAGTATTCAAGAAATATCTTATAGTGTTGTGTTTGCCAGGCATAGATTTAATTGCTTGACCAATATGGATAATCTCGGATACTCTATGACCAAAACAATGAATACCTAAAATTTCAAAAGTTTCTTTATGGAACAGTATTTTTAGCATACCGGTTTCACTTCCTGAAATCTGTGCACGAGCAAGATCTTTGAAATAGGCTCTACCACTTTCATAAGGAATATTTTCTGCTGTTAACTGTTCTTCAGTTTTACCAATACAGCTTATTTCAGGTCTTGTATAAATACCTGTTGGGATGTCTTCAACTAACTTATCATTACATGATCCATCAATAATATGCGTAGCAGCAAATCTACCTTGGTTAAAAGCCGATGATGCAAGTGAAGGGAAACCAATAACATCACCAACAGCATATATGTTAGGTTGGGTAGTTTGGTAATTATCATTTACATTCACCAGACCTCTTTGCGGACTATATTCAACTCCAATCTTATCAAGATTCAGACCATTAGTATTACCGGCACGTCCAAGAGCAAATAGCACATAGTCAGACTCTATAATTCGACCTGAATTTAATGTAGTAATTACCTTGTCGCCTTTAGCTTTGATACTCTTGTAAGTTTCGTTATGCATTAGGTTGATTTTTTGGTTAACAGTAAAGTGGTTTGTTAAAGTTTCTATAATCTCATCATCAAGGAATGACATTAATTTGTCTCTAGTATTGATAAGATTTACTTGGATATCAAGAGTACCCAATATAGATGCATATTCACAACCGATTACGCCAGCACCATATATAGTTATTGATTTAATATTTTTATCTTTTAGTTCAAGAAGCTTGTCACTATCTAAAATTCTAGGATGTGTGAAGTCTATATCATCAGGTTGATAAGGGCGAGATCCTGTTGCTAGTATGAATTTTTTAGCAGTTATGATTTCAGTAGAACCATTTTTACGCGAAATTTTAATTTTATTTTTATCTAAGAAACTCGCAAAACCATAAAATACGTCAATTTCATTATTAGCAAAACGATTTTTTTTAATTTCTCTTTGTTTTAGAACTACCTCAAATGCATTGTCTAGCATATCAGGAAAATCAAAGTTTTTTTTGTTATACCAAACTTCTCGTGATAGTTGCCTAAGAGTCTTACTCGGAATTGTTCCCCAGTTATTACAACCCCCACCAATGGCATCATCTTCAATAATTGCTACTTTTTGACCATTTCTAGTCGCTTTCATGGCAGCACCTTCGCCACCAGGACCACTACCTATAATGATAATGTCGTAATTATATTCCATGGTTTTACTCCACAATATATTTTTTGGAAAAATTGGTACACATATTCTCGAAATGATAACATAGTCTAAAGCTATGTTAATTATTTTTGATGAAATTATTCATATTTTATTAGCATTTCAGCGATTTTCTTAGTTGGAGACACAATTTGATCTACGCCGATATTATTTGCGATATTGATACTCTCATCTTTGTCTAGTTTGATTGATATTTTTATATTATCTGTTGGTTCTTCTGATGTTTTTAAAACTTCCTTGATTGAAAGAAGTGTTAAAATATTATCTGAATCTTTTTCATTAAGTATAAATATACTTTTAGCTTTGGTTATATTAGCTTTTTTGAGAGCATCATAATCATAGGATTCAGCATCTATGAAATGTTTTTCTTGTTCTACATCAGCATTAATAAATTTCTGATGATAATTTTTTTCAATAACAATAATATTGTCAATATGTGATTTAAAATAATCTTTTATTAAGCATTTAGTAATTTCCGTATATCCACAAATTACAATATGGTCCTTCATTAAAGTAGCTCCATCTTTTTGTTTAAACTTTTCTGTGATTCTATTAATAACACTACCAGCCATTACTGTTATAATAGTTGCAAATAATCCTATCCCCATAATCATAATAGATACGGTGAAAAGCTTCGCCTCTTCTGTTAGAGGGTGTATGTCTCCATATCCAACTGTACTAAATGTGACTATTGTAAAATATATTGCGTCAGAAACGTTTTTGATACCATCAAATTCATCTTTTAGATAGTATAGTCCCGTAACACTATATCCAATTGCTAAGAAAAATGAAATAAGTAATACGAATTGGTAGAAAGTAATTCTATTAGAGTTTTTCTTGTCAAATGTTTTTCTAAAATATATAAGTAATAAAATTTCTAAAACATGAGTGAAAAATGCAACATCATAAGATATATGTTTATCTTGGACATAATCTCCAATAATTGACAGGCTAATGAAAACAACAGCTAAAAACCAAAAAGTTCTTTTACGGTTATAAATACCACGGGCTATGATTATCATCAAATACCCTAAGATTAAGGGTAAAAATATTCCTAATCCAGTATTGTATTTCATACCAAAATCGTAGAGATCTGAAGGGATATTTGCATCTAAATTGACAGAGAATATTTTGTTAATTACTGGTACAGCAACTGCTAAAATAGTAATAAAACCATTTAGAGTCATTGTTACAGATATAAAAAGAGGGATATATTTAGAGTACTTTTCTTTAATAGTCACAGACGGATGATATTAAAATAATTAAAAGGATGATTAGATTATAATGTATGGTCGGTTGAAAATACAGCTAATATATAACTATATATGGGCAAGTCTTCTAATTTTGGGAATTAATACATACATGATAAATGCTGCTATACCTGCAATGATAGCTAAGCCAGCAAATAGAGCTAAATAATTATGATTTGTCTCCAGTGGTGTAGCATTGATATCTGGTGAAGCAACTAATATTGATAGTAAGCTTGCTATAACTCCAGATGTACTTCCTGTAACAACCATCCAAGATCCCATCATCAAGCCTTGTAGTCGAGGGTTGGCAAGCTTACCGATCATAGCATATCCTGTTGGAGATATTAAAAGCTCTCCTATGGACTGAAATACATAACTTAAAATTAACCATATAGCAGCTGTTTGTCCAAGTTTGTTCGCTGAGAAAATTCCTATCACTAGCATCAAAAAGCCAATTCCTATAAATACGATGCTAAAACAAAACTGCATAGGGAATGAGAATATAAATTTTCGACGAATAATTATAAGAAGACTAGGTAATAACACACCTCCCACAGCTATTACTACAGTATTTACATTTTGAAACCATTGGGTTTGGATTGTGAAGCCAAAAATATGCTTGTCAACATTAGCTTCTGTGAATACAGTTAGAGCCATTGGTGCAAGCTGATAAGCAGACCAAAATACTAATCCAAAAGTTGCTAAAACAACATAAGCATATACTTTTTCTTTTTGTTCTTTCGTATCTTGCGATCTTGCTATAGGTATAAACATTGCTAATAGAGTAATTCCGATAGCTAGTGCAATATAATTTGTATTAAGAGGATATTGTAAAGCAATAACTAAAATAGCTATAGTCAAGAAAATTAGAATGACTGTATATATACTGTTTTTGTATAGGATTTTTGTTCCTGAGTTTTTAATTTTTCTGACAAGAGGGGTAGTTCTATCCGCTACAGTTTTCCAGCTAGTAATTACAAGTAAAAAAGCGATTATGTTTGTAATAGTGGTAATAAGAAAAAGTATGTTATAACTATGTTCTGATTGATATATACCTGCTACAGTAAAGCCAATGAAAAAACCGACATTCATTCCAGCATAGTTCCAAAAGAAGGCAGTCTCGCGAGAAGTATCATCATTTTCAAATTGCTGAGTTAACATCATATTTATACATGGGACATTTAGACCACATCCCGTTAGAAATAGAGCTAGAGCTATATATAGATGTTCAGTACTTGGAAACGATAAAAATAAACAAGCGATTATCTGCAAGACCATTCCTATCAAAAATAAAACTCGATAGCTAATTAATCGACCACCAATATAGCCACCTAAGATATGCAAACCATAGTTAAATGCAACAAAAACACCCATTACAGCACTTGCTTTTGTGACAGTGAATCCCAAAGCTTGAGTCATAAATAAAACTAATGTTGAGTAAAGAACAGCAAAACTTACTGTTGAAAATAGCTGTGTTATTAGTAGTAGCCTAGAGGCTTTTTTTATTAGAGTAACACCCATTAAATTATTAGAATCAAAGTAGATAGTAAAATTGATTTTATAGATGTTTTTTTCTAAAAAATAGATAAGATAGCAAATTTGATAAAGGATTATAGAATGTACTGACTTAAATTTTTATTTTTGACTAGTCCACTTAGTTTTTCATTTATGTAATCTGTAGTTATGTTTATAGATTTGTTTTCTAAGTCCGGAGCATCAAAAGAAATTTCTTCTAGAAGTCTTTCCATAACAGTATGAAGTCTTCTAGCACCGATATTTTCAACTTCTTCGTTTACTTGAAAAGAAATTTCAGCAATCTTTCTAATGGCATCTTCTTCAAAGCTTAGTTCTACACCCTCAGTTTTCATCAAAGCAATATATTGCTTAAGTATAGAACAATCAGGCTCTTTTAGTATTCTAACGAAGTCTTCTATTTCAAGAGATTTTAGTTCTACTCTGATTGGTAATCTACCTTGAAGCTCTGGGATCAAGTCAGATGGTTTAGCAACATGAAATGCTCCCGATGCTATAAATAGGATATGATCAGTCTTTATCATACCGTATTTAGTAGAAACAGTTGAACCTTCTACTAACGGCAGTAAGTCACGCTGAACACCTTCTCTAGATACATCAGCACCTGAAGTTCCAGATTTTTTACAGACTTTATCAATTTCATCTAAGAATACGATACCGTTTTGCTCAACAGATTCAAGAGCTCTAGCCTTAATATCTTCTTCATTGATAAGTTTTGCAGCTTCTTCATCTTTGACAAGTTTAATAGCATCTTTGATTCTCATTTTCTTTGTTTTTTTCTTATCGCTACTTAAACTAGAGAACAGATCTTGAAGCTGATTTGTCATATCTTCCATACCTGGAGGTCCCATAACACCTATGCTTTTAGGAGCTACAGATACTTCGATCTCAATCTCTTTATCATTTAACTCACCATTTTGGATTTTTTTTCTGAAAATCTCGCGAGTTTTATTTTCTTTTTCTTTTTTAGATTGGGCATCTTCGGCAGGTTCATTTGCAAAGCCTACTTTTGACTCAGAAGCTCTAGCAGGAGGGATAAGAACATCTAATATTCTATCTTCTGCTAATATAGCAGCTTTTTCTGTAACTTTTTGCTTAGCTTCTTCACGCTTCATTTTAACAGCAGTTTCTACTAGATCGCGGATTATAGACTCAACATCTTTACCGACATAACCAACTTCTGTAAATTTAGTAGCTTCAACTTTGATAAAAGGCGCATCTGCTAATTTTGCTAGTCTGCGCGCAATCTCTGTTTTACCTACACCAGTAGGTCCTATCATTAGGATATTTTTAGGAGTTACTTCTTGACGCATCTCATCATCAAGTTGCATTCTACGCCATCTATTGCGTAGAGCGATAGCAACTGCTTTTTTAGCATCATTTTGACCTATGATATGTCTTTCTAATTCATGTACAATTGTTTTTGGAGTCATTACTTGTGTCATCGTATAACTATCCTTTTTTGTTTTCTAAACTTTCAATAGTGAAATTATGATTTGTGTATATACAAGTGTCTGCAGCTATTGTAAGGCTTTTTCTAACTATCTCTTCAGCAGAGAGATCAGTATTTTCTACAAGTGCAGTTGCTGCAGATCGAGCATAAGTTGATCCAGAACCAATAGATATAATGTCATTTTTGTCAGCAGCCATAACATCTCCAGCTCCTGATATTAGAAGGGATAGTTTCTCATCGGCAACTATAATCATAGCTTCTAACTTACTCAGCATTCTATCTAAACGCCACTCACGTACCATTTCAACAGCAGCTCTTTCAAGATTACCTTGATAAAATTCTAGTTTTTGTTCAAATTTTTCGAATAGTGTAAATGCATCTGCAGTAGATCCTGCAAAGCCTGTCAGAACTTTACCACCATTTAATTTTCTAACCTTTATGATATTTTCTTTTGCTATTGTATGTCCTAGTGTAGCTTGACCATCGCCACCGATTACTACTTTATCACCTTTTCTAACGCATAGGATGGTAGTTCCTTTCATTGCTTCCATAATCAAATCCTTTATTAGGTTTGTTAAAATAATCTATGTAATATTACTAAATGGTATCTGATATAAAATTTTACAAGCAATTTATTATATTTTTTTCTGCTTTAAAGGCCTTATTAGTTTTTCTGAGACAAAAATAGTGAATTTTATGTTATATTTTAGCTTGTTTTATTTTTTACTAGAGCATTATGATGAATAATTTAAATTTTAGAGAAACGATTTCAATAGCTACAAATATATACAAAAGAGCATTTAAAATAACTTTTGTATTAGCTTTTATGCTGTCATTTGTATCAGAGTTTTGTTTTGTATACCTAATGAATCACGGCATGGCAGATTATATTCAAAGTGGTAACGAAGCTGATATTTCGCAATTACCATCAGGAAATATATTAGCAAGTATATTTTTGTTGATTGTCGTAGCTACTGTATTTGTTTACGCAATGATAATAATATTGCAAGGTATTGTGGTTAAGCATGAAATAAAAGTATCAGATGCGTTAAAAATAGCTCTACAGATATTTTCAAAAAGGATATTTGTATTTCTAGGAGCATTTTTACTTTCGATGATTGCTATGACATTGTTTACGATGTTTTTACAATATATAGGTATTTTTCTAGGAATATTATTCTTCTTGACAGTTATGCCTGCTGTATTATTAGCACAAAAGGGTATTTTTGAGTCTATATCTAATAACTTTAGTATAATAAGAAGTAATTTTTTCTACATGTTTAGAATATCTATTACAATATTAGCTCTTATGATAATCAAACCATTAGTAACTTTTGGGTTAATATATTTATTGAAGGATTTTGGCTTAGAGATGAGTTCATTAGAAATGTCTATTCAAAATATTGTCGTGACAGTTGTTGATGCTTTTATTTTGCCTTTCATTTTTGCAATTAGTGTTGCAACATTCTTCTCAACAAACTCTAAATAAAATTTATTCTGTAAGAATTTTCTTAAAGAAATCAAAATCATAGCTATTTTCAAAACGGATATTTTTATCAGCTAGATTTGTGTTTTTATAAACGTTATTAATCTCTGTAACAATACCAGCATCAATCTTGATTTTGATTTGTTCACTACCTTTGGTGTAGGTTTTAGTAAATGGTAGAGTTTTTCCAAATCGCCATTTCCATTCTTTTAGTATTTCTATCTCTTTGTCTATAAGCTCTCTATTTTCTAATGGTGTTTCTTCATTAATTAGGCTTAAATCAATACTTCTGAAGCCTTTAATAAAAGATCTTGTGAGATCTTGAGTTTGTATATCATGCTTTATCTCGGATAGATTGATTACTTTTGATCGATGAGATTTCACTCCTTTTGTATCTAAAGATTTATCTATTGGTTGATGAAGATAGTCATAGAGTTTTTTTGTATTAGCATTGATGAGCAGTGTACCATGATGGAAAGCACGATCTTTTTTCTCTCGAAAAGCACTACCTGATACTTTGTAGGTATGACCATTATGATCAATAACAATATCATTTCTTTCATTGGCATATACATCTATACCTAATTTTTTGACCGTACTGCATACTAGCTCTAGGTTTGCTTTGATGTCATGTTCTTTTTTTGTACTAATGATAGTGTAGTTAAGATTACCATAGTCATGATAAACAGTTCCGCCACCACTTTGACGGCGTACCATTGGTATATTATCGTTATTCATCGCTTCAAGATTACATTCAAGCCATGGGTTTTGTGCTCTACCAATAACAACACATGGAGAGTTTTGCCATAAAAATAAAATCTTTTCATGATGAAGTTTTTCTAAGAATAACCAGTTTTCAAAAGCTAAATTGAAATAAATATCATTACTTTGTGATATATATATATGCATGGGATATTAAATGTTTTTACTTTGTAGTAAGTATAAGGTTTTATTGGTTCTATAAAAGAGTTTTGTGCTATAATTTTGCTTTATTGAGAGAAATTTTTATATACAAAATATAATGTCGACTATACAACAGACTTTAGAAATAATCAAAAGAGGGGCTGATGAAGTCCTAATCGAAGAAGAATTAGTTAAAAAACTAGAAAAAAATAGACCTTTAGTAATCAAATTTGGCTGTGATCCAACAGCTCCTGATATCCATCTTGGTCATACAGTTGTTATTAACAAATTAAAACAATTACAAGACTTAGGCCATGAAATTCACTTTTTGATAGGTGATTTCACAGCTCAGATAGGTGATCCTACTGGTAAAAATGCGACAAGACCTCCATTGACTGCAGAAGAAGTTGCTGCAAATGCTGAAACATATACTAAACAAGTATTTAAAATCTTAGATAAAGAAAAAACTGTCATTCGTCGTAATGGTGATTGGTTTGATAAAATGTCTGCAAGCGATATGATCAAACTAGCATCTAAATCAACAGTTGCTAGAATGCTTGAAAGAGATGATTTCTCAAAAAGATACAAAGGTGGTCAGTCTATCTCAATACATGAGTTCTTGTATCCATTAGTACAAGGCTATGATTCTGTAGCTATGAATGCGGATATAGAGCTTGGTGGTACCGACCAGAAATTTAACTTGTTGATGGGTAGAGAGCTACAAAAACAACAAGGTCAAGAACCACAAGTTATCATAACAATGCCACTTCTTGAAGGTTTAGACGGTGTCAAAAAAATGTCAAAATCTAGCCAAAATTATATAGGTATTGAAGAGAATCCTAATGATATGTTTGGTAAAGTAATGTCAATTTCAGATGAACTGATGTGGAGATATTACGAGTTACTTAGCTTTAAATCTTTAGATACTATAGCTAACTTAAAGCAAGATGTTGCTAATGGTACAAACCCACGTGACATTAAAATAGAGTTGGCAAAAGAGCTAATAGAGAGATTCCACTCTAAAGAAGATGCTGAAAGTGCTCATCAGGATTTTATCCAAAGATTCCAAAAAAATCAGATACCTGATGATATAAATGTTGTAGAATTAAATCAAGAATTACCAATAGCAAACTTGTTAAAAGAGGCAGGTTTAGTAGCAAGCACATCAGAAGCTATCCGTATGATTAAGCAGGGAGCTGTTAAAATAGATGGTGAAAAGGCTGAAGATAACAAAGCTATTTTTGGTAAAGGTACAGAAAATGTTTTCCAAGTTGGTAAACGTAAATTTGCAAAAGTTATTATAAAATAAGGGGTTGTTTAAAATGGATAAATTTTTATCAATATTTGTAGGGGTTTTAATCATAGTAACTATTATTACTATTTTTATTCATCTATTTCCTATAGCTATAAAAGTATGTTTTATATCAGCAATAATCAGCGCAATAATTTATGTTGTGCTTAAGATGATAGAAAAATTTAGTAATTAATCGTATTTAAATATAATAGTAAAACCAGTGGATGTAGTTTTTTATTTTTATGCAAATAAAGAACAATATTCAAGATTTTATTATTCAAAAAAATTTAGCGTTGAAACTTGAGTGTGTATCTGAAAAATATCTAAATACAACTGTAGATATAAGTGAAGAACTCAGAAAAAATATACATACTCACCCTAGCGATAATAGTGTTTCATATAATGATGAGATTGCTGAAATTTCATTGAATCTAGCTAAACAGAACAAAAGCTGTTAAGTGCTACTATAAAAATTCATAGAAAACTTAGAAGTTGTGGAGTTGATGCACAATTACATGTTTTTGAAGCAATATCTCATTGTCAATATTTAGCTAGTCCAGATATTCCTCAAGGCAAAGAGCTTCGCAGAGAAATAAAGGACTTTTTTGATAAGTACTTGAAGTAATCATTTTGACTTAAAAAAATTCTGAATATTTAGAACTCTCTAATACAAATCATAGCTAAGACCACATACAAATAAGTAACTTCATTCTGCTTGAAACAAGTAGCTTATTGAGAAAAACTTGTTACTTTTAATAATTATTAGCAAGTAGATTGATGGTTAAGTTATACTTTAAATGTAGTTATTCCGTATAACAAATATAGGGGTGTGTTATAAATGAAATATCATCTTAAAAGTTTCTTGTCTGAATTAGAAAATAAGCTTGATAAAAAGCAAATAATAACAGATGAATTTTTATGTTTTGCGTATAGTACAGACGCTAGTTTATATAGACTGTTACCCAAAGTAGTCTTACATATAAACAACGAGAAAGAAGTTTTAGAGGTTATAAAGTTAGCAAACACTTATAAAGTTCCTTTAACATTTCGAGCAGCAGGTACTAGCTTAAATGGTCAAGGTATTACAGATCATGTCTTAGTGGTTATTACAAATAAATGGAATAATTATAGCATTGAGAATAATGGAGAAATTATTCGCTTACAACCTAGCTTAACGGGTGGACAAGCAAATTTATTTCTTAATAAATATGGTCGAAAAATAGGTCCAGATCCATCTTCTGTAAATGTGGCAAAAATAGGTGGAATAGTAGCTAATAATGCCAGTGGTATGTGTTGTGGATTTAAGCATAATAGTTATAATACTCTAAAAGATATTAGAGTTATCTTTAGTGACGGACAGATCCTTGATACAAAATCGGTCGATTCAAGAGAAATGTTTAGAAAAAATAATCCTGACATCATCTCTAAGATGTCGGCAATATCTGAGCAAGTTAAGTCTAATCAAAAACTAGTAGATTTTATAAAACAAAAATATCAGATAAAAAATACTATGGGGTATGCTATTAGTGCTCTAATAGATTTTGATAATGAGATAGATATAATTTCACACTTAATGGTTGGTTCAGAAGGAACATTAGGTTTTATCTCCGAATTTAGTTATAACACGATTCCAAATTATATAGATAAGTCTACGGCTTTTATATTTTTTAGAGATATTAGAACTTGTGCTGAAGCTATTACAGCAATATCTAAATATGATGTTGCTGCAGCTGAGATAATGAGTTATTCAACTCTGATTACTATCAAAGATTTAGAAATATTAGATAGTGAATATAAAGAGCAGATAAATAAACTACAAGTAGGTTCTGCGGGATTAATGTTTGAGCTTGATGCTGATAGTCCTGAATCTCTAGAAGTTAAGAAGTCCAAAATACTTGAAGTCTTGAAAAAGTTTGAACCTCTTTTTGGTGTGGGTTATGTTACAGACGCCAGTAAATACAATCGTCTTTGGGATGTTCGTAGGGCTGTATTACCATGTGCAGGTAATAAGAAGCCAGCCTTAGACACATTAGTAATGGAAGATGTTGCTTTTCCAATAGATAGTTTAGCTGATGGTATCACTGATCTTGAAAATCTGCTAGAAAAGTATGGTTATGATAAAGATATAGCAGGTCATGCTCTAACAGGAAATTTACATTTTAATCTATCAACAAACCTAGAGAAAGATGACGAAGTTCAACGATATAAAGATTTTATGCATGATTTTACAGATATGGTTGTTAAGAAATACAACGGATCTTTAAAAGCAGAACATGGTACAGGTAGAAATATGGCACCATTTGTTGCAAAAGAGTGGGGTGATCAGCTTTACAACGTGATGCAAGAAATAAAGCTGTTATTAGATCCACATAACCTCTTTAATCCAGGTGTTCTTCTCAATGATGATAAAGATGTTTTTGTTAAAAACTTTAAAAGAAGAGTTAAGTTGGATAAGCAAGCAGATAAATGTCTTGAGTGTGGTTTTTGTGAAAGTGTCTGTCCTTCAAGAGATTTATCACTAACTCCTAGACAGAGATTGTCTGTGTATAAAGAAATGATGATCCTTAAAGAAACAGATAAAGCAAAATATAAAGATTATAAAAAGAAGTATCAATATTATGGAATTGATACATGTGCTGCAACAGGATTATGTGGAGTACAGTGTCCTGTTGAAATTAATACAGGTAGTTTTATAAAAGATTTACGAGCAGAGCAAAATAAAGCAAATATTATAGATAGTTTTATGTTTAAGCACTTTTCAGGATTTGCGACAATCTCTAACCTTGCTCTAAAAATAAGTAGAGGTTTTAGTAGAGTTTTAGGTGACAATATTCTAAGGAAGTCATCTTTAGCAGTGCATAAGGTATTAGGTAATACACCAGTCTGGAATTCTGCTATGCCAACAGGTGCAAAAAGCTTAAAAAGTATAAAACAATTTGAAGCGGGAGTTACTAAACCAAAGGTAGTTTATTGGCCAACCTGTACAACCAGAATATTTGGACCTTCAAAAGATACAAACCAAAATGATACCAAGCAAGCCGCTTTAAATATTCTAGAGAAGAGTGGATATGAGGTGATAGTCCCCAAAGGTTTATCTAATACTTGTTGTGGACAACCATTTGATTCAAAAGGATTATATGATAAAGCAGAGCAGAAGCGTCAAGAGGTAATAGAATTATTAAAAGCAACTAGTGATAACTTTAGCTTGCCAATAGTCACAGATGCTAGCCCGTGTTCACTAAGAATAAATGACGGTATGACTGATACTAAGGTTTATGATTCAGTTGCGTTTATTGCTGAATTTTGTTTAGATAAATTAAACATCCATAAAATAGGTAAATTAGCAGTTCATCAAACATGTAGTACACAAAAAGCAGGAAATCAAAAGTATATATTAGCAATAGCTAATTCATTATCAGATGATGTGGTGATACCAAGAAGTGTGACTTGCTGTGGGTTCGCTGGCGATAAAGGTTTCACTCTTCCAGAACTTAATGCCTCTGCATTGTCAGGTTTAAAAGAGGAAGTCAAAGGCTGTGTATGTGGAATTTCTAATAGTAGAACTTGTGAGATAGGTTTAAGTTATCACTCGGGATTAACTTACTATTCGGCATTTGATTTGTTAGATAAGAACTCCTCGTCTAAATTCTTAAACGTTTGACTTAATTGTGTAGTTGCTGACTAATCATTCCTTTTAAAATCGATTATCTGCCTACGTTGTTTTTTTGTAGGCTTTTCTGGGCTTAATAAGTTAGCAGTTTTTCTGATAATTGCTTCTTTTTCTCTCTTCTCGATACTTTGTTGTGTTTCTATGTAGAGTTTTTGAGCTTCAGTAGCTGATTTTCTAATTTCATCGAGAGCTTCGACAATTATTGTTTTTTTAATATGAGATTGTTGAATTTGATATTCATCACCAATATTTACAGTTTTGCTAACTTTTGTTTTTTGTCCTTGAAAGTGGACTTTACCACCTTCGATAGCTTTTTTTGCAAGAGCTCTAGTTTTGTAAAATCTTGCGGCCCATAACCATTTATCGAGTCTTACACTCATATCAGAAGAGAGTTAATTTGATTAATTTGATTATATCTAATAATAACTAGCATTTTAACTAGTTTTAAAGTCTGCTATCCTAAAAGGCAACTTAGGACTGCAAAAAAGTATCGATGAATAAAACTATAAATTTACATAAAATGAAAACATCATTGGATAGCGATAATAATGCTCGTTATGAGTTAGATGATATCTGTATAAATGATTTGATCGGAAAGAATTTAAAAATTGAATTTTTAAATGAGATAAATTGTGTATCTTGTGGCATTAAAACTAAAAAAAGCTACTCTCAAGGCTACTGCTTTATGTGTATGAGGAAGCTACCAGAGTGTGATATTTGTATCGTTAAGCCCGAATTATGTCATTTTGCGGCAGGGACATGTAGAGATTCTAATTGGGGCGAAGAAAACTGTATGAAAACTCACATTGTATATCTATCAAATACAGGAGATATTAAGGTGGGGATTACAAAGCTTAAAAATATTCCATCACGTTGGATAGATCAGGGTGCTAGTCAAGCTATTCCGATCTTTGCTGTAGAGACTAGATTAATATCAGGCTTAGTTGAAGTCGCTATTAAAGAGCATATCTCAGATAAAACCAACTGGCGAAAAATGCTTCAAGGAGAACCAGATTTAGGAGTCGATTTTGCGAGTTTAAGAGAAGAATTGATAGAAAAATCTAGTGAGAAAATAGCTCAAATCAAAGCTAAATATGGTGATAATAGTGTTGAAGCTGTAGAGGGTAATATTCAAACTATAAATTATCCTGTGCTTGAGTATCCTGCAAAAATTAAATCATTTAATTTAGATAAAGATCTAATAATTGATGCAAAGCTTATAGGTATCAAAGGTCAGTATCTGATATTCGATACAGGTGTGATAAATATCCGTAAGTATAGTGGTTATAAGTGTAATTTATCTGTATAAACCCTTCAGATAGCTAATATAAGTTAGTAACATTTTGTAAGACTTTGTAAAGCAAATTCAATATCCTTTTCTGATGATTGATCATCTTTTCTATTTCTATACACACTAAGAATCTTTTTGATTAAGCTTGCTTGATAATATTCTTTTGAAATCTCATGCTTTTTGAGTTTTTGTGTATCTTTGATTATAGATTTAATAGCAACTTTTCTACTTAGAGTATAAGGAGTAAGTGGAAATAGTTTAAATGCTAACCAAAGACCTGTACATCCAACAATTGAGCTCATAGCTATAGTAAATGATGAAGTGATTTCAAAACTCATATGATTACTTGGCTGAACCATAGATACAAATCCTAAATAAAATCCAAGACTATACATCTGTAATTTGGGGATATTGAGTGTGACTATAGGAATAAGTAGGACAATTAATAAAATTAAAATCAATAGCTCAAAATACCCAACAGCTTGTGAGAGTAAATTTAAAGTTATAAAGATGCTTATTGGTATAGATATTATTATGCCTATGATGTTTTTTCCAATTGCATCAGTAGGATTAGGCGCTGATATAAAAAGTTGTGATAATACACAAGGCAAAATAATCATCATCAGCAAGCTTGAGTTACCATCCGTACTAACCCATATATAGTACATAACTAAGAGTAGACTTACAGTCCTAGCCGTAGCGATTAGTGTGACAATCGGATTGGTGTATCTTATGAAGCTATATGTGATATTATTTTGATTACTTACGAGTTCTAAATTTTTATAACTAGATACTAAATCGATAAGTTTTGTTATGACTTTAGTTAATTTTTGATTGTCGGTGATGATTTTAGGATTATCATTTAAACTATCAATATTATTTAAGCTACTAGCGATTGTTTTTAAGTGATTTTGTAAGGTAGGGTTATTTTTTGTTTTAGCTAAACTTTTTCTTAATGAGTGTACAGCTTCTATTAGCTCGACAACAGCGTTTGAAAATACAAGATAATTACTCTTATCTAGGTTTTCATATTTTGCAGCACTTAAGTCATTATCAAGAGCTACAAGGCTATTAAGAATTCCTTCAACTTTTAAGTTATACTTTTGATTATTTATAAAATCCTGTGTAGAAAACATTTCTTGTATATATGTAGTAGTAAGATTAAGTACTTTATTAGAGTGATTTTTTAATGTCTTTTGTATTTTGACTGGAAATATGTAGTAATTTACAAAACATGAGCAGATACAGCCAATAGATATTTCAGTTACGCGAGAGAATCCAGTATGAAAAATAGTCTCTTCAGTAGTGAGATTAGGATTAGCTATAGAGTAAAAAACAATTATTATGCAGGTAACATTTGCTAGTGCTAAAGCATAGATAAAGTTCGGGTGAGACATATTGGCAGAGAAGAATATAGATATAGATATAAACGTACATAGAGCCATTAGGGCTAATACAGGAAAAGGCAAAAAAAATGTGACTATCAAAAAGCCAACAAACACTCCAATAAAGGATACAGCTATTAATAAAAGTGCTTTTTCAATAATAAAACCGGTCTCTGGTCGAGTTTGTAAAAATAGTGCAGAAATCATAGCCCACATTGGCTTATCCAAGTTTAGACTCATAGAGATATATAGAGCCAGAGTCAAAGATATACAGCCCTTAATTGTATAGATGGCATTTTCTTTATTTATAATTGTTGGTAGCTCATCTAATATCTTTTGTATCATTGTATTGTTACCGTTGCGTTAATACCGGATATTAAGTTGACACTTTTAGGTATCACATCTAGAGCTATATCAACAGGTATTCGCTTAGATAATCTTACCCAATCGTAGGTCTGCTGTACTTTAGGTAATAGTTGGCTGTTTACATCTGTATTGTTATCAGCTACTGCTTTACCGATACTTATTACATGTCCATGTAGTAGCTCTCCACCACTCATTAATTCAATATTTGCTTTATCGCCAATTTTTATATTAGGTAGTTTAGTTTCTTCAAAATATCCTGTCACATAGAAAGAATTAGCTTCAACTAAAGACATTACCGGTTTTGCTGCTACAACATAGTTTCCTTGTCGTAGCTCAATATTGTTTATGGTGCCGTCAGCTGGGGCATATACACTTGTTCTGTCTAGATTAATCTTTGCAAGTCTAGCTTCAGCTTTTGCTTTTTCAAGATCGGCTTTTTTTAGTTTCACTTGCATATGATACTCATCAAGTGTATCAAGGCTGATTGAACCATCTTTGCCAAGTTGTTCTCTACGTTGATATTGACGATCAGCTAGCTCCCATAGCATTATAGCATGCTTAAGCTCTGCTTCTTTTTCATCTAGAGTTGCTGCATATCTATCTCTATCTATAGTGAAGATTAATTGTCCTTTTTTTACTTTTTGGTTATCAAATACGTATATTTTGGTTACAAATCCAGAAACATCTGGTGCAATAGTGATAATGTTGGCTCTAATTCGACCATCTCTTGTCCACGGTGAGTATAGATAGTATCTCCATATTGAATATAGTGAGAATAAAGCAAGGCAAATTATAATAATGCTAATAGCCGTTTTAGTTTTTTTATTTGGCATTTTAGTTTCCTATTAGTAGCATGCTTAAGCCTAAATAACAGATAAATAATGCAAGGTTAAACCAAGATAATTTAAGATCTATATAGTCGTGTATGATTTTGGGTATTGCTAGATTTGTAGTGATAGTCAATATTGCTGCAATAGCCAAAAATAATATTATTGGAGAGATTAGTAAACCATCAAAAGTAATCACAGGCATATCAAGCTCCTTATTCGGATGAGACTTTTTTTAAATGTTTGTGGGGATAAATATTTATGTAACTTTCCTGAAAACAATTGTATGATACACTGTATCGCAAAATGATACAATAATGTTTTGGTAATTTCATATAAAAAAAGTTATTATTAGTCAAAATATTGTTAAACCTTTGAAATTATTAACTTTTTATGAGTAATGAAAAAAAAATCCAAGTGATTAGTAGGGCTGTCAATGTACTACAAAGTATTAGTGATGAGCCTGGTGGGATGAGCTTGGGAGATATAGCAAAGAAAGTTGATTTGCCACGATCTACAGTGCAAAGGATAGTTGCTGCCCTTGAAGCAGAAGGATTCACAAGAAGTGAAGGTGCTGGTAAGATTTTACTTGGATCCGGTATTTTTAAGTTAGCTTCATCATCTTATGCAGATATTGTTTCTTTGACACAAAACTCATTAAGAAAGCTTAGTGAAAAAATACGTGAAACAGTTGTCCTGACACAATCTAATAATACAGATCTTATTATAATGCATCGTTTCATAGCAAATAGGGAGCTACAAGTAATTCCAAGAATAGGTGTACTTGAAAAACCAATTTATTATACTGCCTCTGGTAGGGCTTTATTAGCACTATATTCAGATGAAGAAATTATTGATATCTTCGGTGAAGAGGTTGCTAATAATAAGGAACTATTTGATAAGCTTGCTAAGATTAGAGAAGATGGTGTTGAATATGATTATGGCAAAACAATAGAAGGCATAGTCAGTACGGCAGTAGCTGTAAATACATTTTTAGGTAGTCTTGGTGTTTCTATTCTTGTACCTCAATATCGTTATGCAGAAAATAAAGATTTTTATATCAAAGAGCTTTTAAAAGTTAAATCTAAAATTTTAGCAGATATAGGTGTAAAACATTCTGAATAGATTGATCAATCAATCAAATCTTCTAGTATAAACAAATTGACAATCTATAGTTATATGAGAGAATTCGAAGATTAAAAAATCTTAGTTTAAAATATAAATAGATGTCTACTAATGACTGGAAAAAAGCCCTTAAAGAATCTTTCTATTCACCTTTAGAGTTATTAGAGTTTTTGGAAATAGATAGTGAAGAAGCCAAAGTTTCATTAAATATAACCAAGAAATTTAAAATGATAGTGCCTAGATCATTCGCTAATAGAATGCAAAAAGGTAATATCAATGATCCATTGCTCAAACAGGTTTTGCCAACTATCGATGAAGAAGTGATAGATCAAGCTTATAGTAGTGACCCACTTGATGAAAAAAATTATAATAAAGTGCCAGGACTATTACATAAATACCATGGTAGAGTTCTACTGATATCACAAACAAGCTGTGCTATACATTGTCGCTATTGTTTTCGTAAAGAGTTTGACTATAAAGAAAATATCCCCGGTAGAAAAGATTGGTTAAAAGCATTTGAATATATAGCAAATGATCAAACTATCGAGGAGGTTATATTAAGTGGAGGTGATCCTCTTTTGAATAATGATGAGGTGCTAGAGTTTTTTATAGAAAATATCCAGCAAATATCTCATATCAAAAGGCTTAGGATTCATTCAAGAATACCTGTAGTATTACCAGAGCGAATGACTAATAAACTTTTGAAAATTCTTTCAGAGCACAGGCTTGATACTGTATTAGTAATACATGTTAATCATCCAAATGAGTTAGATGATGGTATTAGAGAGGTTTTAAAAGAAATACACAAGCATGGCATAATTATCCTAAATCAAAGTACATTACTTAAAGACATAAATGATGATGCTAATGTATTATATGCTTTGAGTACAAAACTTATAAATGCTAAAGTGATTCCGTACTATATACACTCACTAGATACTGTCTCAGGAACTAAACACTATAATGTTGATTGTGCTAAAGATATTATGAAAAAGCTTTCAGAAATTTCATCAGGATTTATGGTACCTATATTGACTAAAGAAATTCCAGGATATCCATCGAAGAAATGGCTATCTTTTCATAGCTAATTAAAAATTGTTGATGTTATAAAATCTTATAAAAATAAGTAAATCAATCATACTTGTCTTTAGATTTTTAGATAAATTTTTATCCTTATTTGTAAGTTATAATAAGTTTGAATCTATATACTTATAACAAAACTGACCATCCTATTTTTATCTATATAGCCATTTTATAGTATATACTGTATGTATGTGGAATTATGTTAGGTAATAATTCTATAAAATTCATTCTTAGCTAGACCTTTAATTATCGGCTTTTTTTGATCTGTCGAACTTTTAACACTGATACGAAGAAATATTTCTACAGGTCTTATAGTGTTGATAAATATAAAAGGTACTAATATATGAGTAAGCAACTATATGGAGTTATAGCGACTTCAAGCGATCAAAATGAACAGAGATTGCCAATTAATCCAGAGCTATTATTGAAAATACCTAGAGATATTAGAAATAGTCTTGTTTTTGAAGCTGGTTATGGAGAATCTTTTGGTATTTCTGATGAAAAAATTGCTAGCTTAACAGCTGGAGTAGTTTCACGCCAAGAAATATTAGAAAATATTGGCAATATAATATTGCTAGCTCCATCATCAAAAGATCTAGCTCAAATTAAAGAGGGTGGTACAATCTGGGGCTGGACAAATTGTGTCAGAGATAAAGAGATAGCACAATTAGCTATCGATAAAAAACTAACACTAATTTCTTTTGAATCTATGTTTTCTTGTGATAATGATGAAAAAATAAAGAAAAATGTATTTCATGAGGCAAATGAATTAGCAGGCTATAGCGCTGTGTTACATGCTCTTAGTTTAAAAGGTATCGATGGTAGATATGGTAATCAAAAGAGAATATTAGTAATAGGTTTTGGATCAGTAAGTCGAGGAGCTATACATGCTTTATTATCTAGAGAGTATAAAGATATAACCGTATGTACACGCTATAGTATCGCAACATTACCGAATGTAATCAAGGGGTGTAAATATATTACAGCACCCCAAAATATATCTGATAGCAAGAAGTTTGTCGAACTACTTAATAAATCAGATATTATAGTAAATGGAATCTCTCAAGATCTAATAAAACCAACAATGTTTATAAAAGAAAAAGATCTTGAGAAAATAAGTCCTAAATGTTTGGTTATAGATCTTAGTTGTAATGAAGGTATGGGATTCTTTTTTGCTAAACCAACTACGCTTAATAATCCTATGTTTAAAGTAGGGACTATAGATTATTATGGAGTCAATCATGCATCAAACTATCTTTGGGATAGTGCTACTCGATCTATATCTAAAATAATAAATGATTATTTAGCAAATATTACTTTAACCAAAGAAAATAAATCAAAAATCAAAGTATTATCAGATGCTACAGATATAAAAGACGGATTAGTTAAGAATAAAAAGATAATTTCATTCCAAAAGAGAGAAAAAGAATATCCTTATAATTATAAATCATAAGGATAATTAGATTAGATAGATTTTATATTAACAGCAGCCATTTTGCCTCTGTTTTCTTCTACTTCAAAGCTTATTTTTTCACCTTCACGTAGAGAGCTTAAACCAGCATTTTCAACTGCACTGATATGAACGAATACATCTTTACCACCATCTTGTGGCTCTATGAATCCGAATCCTTTAGATGTATTAAAAAACTTAACTGTACCTTGTCTCATTGTTTTATTTCCTTTTGTTTTGTTGTTTATATAAGTTAAATCACATTGGGCTTAGTTTCAAACTTTAACGATTTACTTATAAAGGATAGAATATTGGAAATAAACTTCTGATATATTAGTGTCGTAGTAGTCAAATAAAGTTACAATATAAATAACTGTTACTAATCATATAGTATAAAAGTGTTAATTGAAAGCTTTTTAATGAAATTTCGGTATTTTGGTTAAATCAAAATCTTCTTCATATTGATCTATGTCTTTCAAGTATAAGCATAAGTCCTGAAAATCCAAACAGCTTTCTATCATCGATGATTCTTTATTATCATTAAAATCTCTATCTGTCATATGGTTTATTAAATTAATAAACTGCTCCATAATTTCAGTATTTAATATACTCATTTCTGCTGCTTGAGCTATACTTATTTTTTTTGATTTTCTTATTTTCTTAACTAAATTAGTTATATCATGAAAAATAATTTCTAGCATTTTATTATTTTCAAAATCAATGAATGTACTTTTTGGATCAATCATTATAAATCAACATTATTAAATAGATGATTATTATACTCTGAAATAAGAGCATAATCTTGGTTATATTCATATATGTTACGTAATATGTATCTTTAGAGGATACTTTGTATTACTATTAGTAGGGTATAAATAAAATAAAGCCTCTAAATCTTCTTTAGATACTTCATTGCTATTTTGCTAATAATATTTTTAACCTTAAAAGAACTTTAATAGTTCTTAATATTCTAAAATTAAGAGAGGATAATATGCCAAGAATAATAGTTGACCCAAAAAAACCTTTTGATATTAGTTTAAGAAACTTCAAAAGAGCTTGTGAAAAAGCGGGCATCAAGCAAGAACTTCGAGATAGAAAAACTTTTGTAAAACCAACCCAGAAGAGAAAAATGGCTAAAAAAGCAGCTATTAGTAGAGCTAAGAAAGAAGCAAGAAGATCTTATTCTTATTAATTTGTTTATTCTTAGTTCAATTTATAATTTCAAAGGATAGATATGTTTGAGCTAGAAGTTGTTAAAGATGATTTTAACTTTGCAGAGCAAATGTAATAAGAAAAAGTTTTAAACCAATGGATTATGTATACTAGCAAATTATAAAAATAGAGGAATAAAAATACTATCCCAACAGTCTAGCGACTGCCAACCCTTCAAAATTTGAAGAAGAATTTCGGTAAAATGAATTATTCCCCTTCATTAGAAAAGGGTGGATTGCTAAGCACGACGGTGTAGTTCTTGAAAATAAAGTTATGAGAGTATTTCTCCCACTAATAATAGATCTCTGTGCCACTTCGATTCCGTTCATTCACTAGAGGTATGACAGTGTTTTTAAGTTATATCCCTTATTTATGAATTTAGAGCATGATTAAATCAATAGACTTTAAAATGCTAAACTTAACTGCCTATCATCAATCTCCCCAAGTTTTACACCTATACCAATTAGTCGAATATGGTAATTTTGTTTTTGATGTAACTCAATTATTAGATTTTTTAGGACTTTTTTATCTAGTGTTTTTGCTACTCTAGTCAGACTTGTTTTATTAAATTTTGTATCTGTAAATTTGACAACAATACCGATTATAGATTTATAATGCTCTTCAGTCATGCGACTGGTCAATTTATCATATAGGTTAGGTAGTTTCTCTAGGCAAGCTCCGAGAGTCTTTAGATCTTCTAAATATGTATTTTCAACACTTACAGATTTACGAATCCGTACAGGGTTAACTTCACGATTATCAATACCTCTAGCATAGTTATATAAACTGCTCCCAAATTTACCAAACTTATCTACAAGAGTAGCTAAGCTTAGTTGTTGCAAATCTAGGCAGGTTTCAACATTCATACTTTTTAGTTTTTCTTGTGAGACTTTGCCAACACCAAAAAGTTTCTTAACTGGCAGATTTTTAACAAAATTATTAACTTGTTCAGGAGTGATTACATATAATCCATTAGGTTTGTTAATATCACTAGCTATCTTAGCAAGGAGTTTATTTGGAGCTACTCCAGCTGATCCTGTAAGGCCAGTTTTATTAAAAATTTCTTGTTTGATCGCTTGAGCAATTAATGTTGCACTATTTTTATATGCTGCAACATCTGTAACATCCAGATACGCCTCATCAAGAGATAGAGGCTCAACCTTGTCTGTGAAAGTGTAGAATACCTCTCTTATAATCGAAGATGCAGCTTTATATTTTGCAAAATCAGTATTTAAAAGTATTAGATTAGGGCATTTCTGCATAGCGATCGCTGTAGGCATAGCTGAGTGTATTCCATATTCTCTAGCTATATAATTACAAGTAGATATTACCCCTCGCTTGGGGTTGGTACCACCTACAGCAAATGGTTTATCTTTGAGGCTTGGATTTGCTTTTTCCTCAACTTGAGCAAAGAAATAATCCATATCAATATGTATGATTTTTCTTGTTTTACTCATAAGGATATTTGCTGTATAAGTTTCTGGTTGAGAACTATTAGCTATTATACACTCTAATGGTTTATAGTTTTTAATTTAACTTTTGCAAAGTTTATTTATACAAATGATCTTTAAAATTAATTATTTAATTAGAATTATTTCTTATATTTTAAGTTCTATATAACTTTTTATTATATCGGATATAAATAAAATTTAAATTTAAATTTTAATTTACAATATATAATCAGCTAATTAAAATTTTATACCAATTCCTTAAATGAAAATTAAAGGTTTTTCATTAATTGAAATACTAATTGTAATAGTTATCATATCAATATTGGCTGCAGTAGCTATACCTGCATATTCTAATTATCAAATTAGATCAAAGATCACATCAGAAATTGAGAAATTAGGATCAGCTAAAGCTATGGCATCAGAATATGCTTCTAACAATAATGGTGACTTAGATTATACTGTAGATGATATTGGGGTTTTACCGAGTGGGTCTAGTATTAGCGATAATGGAGCTTTGGTACTTGATACGAGTAGCATTGTAGCTGATTCATCAGTATCACTAGTTCCTACTGTTTCTTCTGGATCTATAGTATGGAATTGTACAGCTACAGGTCTTACAGAATCTCAGCTTCCTCGTATTTGTCAAGAGTCTGATGGTATTGCAGATCAAGCGTCAGGAGAGGAGGCTGTGGCACCTGCTGAAGAAGCTGCAGTTGCACCTGAGGAAGCAGCTGTAGTTCCTAGTGTAGGAGATGGTTTTGATATGAATTTGATACAAACTTCGGATCTTTTTGCGGGTCAACCTTGTGATCCATCTGGTGGTATGACTTGTATAAATTATGCTGATGATAATACGATACAAACTGATGAGGAGGGTTCGTTTGTTATGTATAATTATACTGGCGCAGGTACTGGTAGGAGCTATGAGGAACCAGTTATGAATGGAGAACCATTCGAAATGGTTGTTCGTGAAGGTGATGGAATTATAGTTGGTAATCCTTTTACAGCTACAAGAACTTTTACTTCAGATGCAGAAATTGAAGCAGCAGTAGCATCAGGTGAGATATCCCAAGAAACAAAACAGCAGATTGACTTAGCAAAAAGCATAGCGCAAAATAGTGATAGTATATCGTTATGTAATGCAAGTCCTACGCATGTACTTTGTCAATAATTTTACACTTATAAATATCTGCAAATTCATCAACATTTGCATCTTCTTGCCATGAGTATTCTAACTCAATACTTTTTTGTTTAGCAACATCATAGCCTAAGATATCCGCGATAAAAACAAGAGACATATCTATGCCTGCACTTATACCAGAGCTTGTATAAATATTACCATCTTTTACCCATCTGGCTTTGTCGATCCAGTTTACATCTGGAGCTATAGATTTTGTCCATTTTAGAGCTTTTTTATTAGAAGTAGCTTTTTTGCCATTAAGCAGATTTGTTTGTGAAAATAAAGATGAACCTGTACAGACTGTAAGTATATATTTAGCATTATTTGCTAATCTAGTTAATTCAGTTATTAATTTTGTATTGTATATTAACTCTCTTGTACCAATACCCCCAGGCACAAATAATATCGAGTCTTTTGAATTAGCATCTGAGAGTTTTTTGGTGTTTATACAGACATTTTGACTACTATATACATTACCTCCCTCTAGAGAATAATACTCAAGTTTGAAGTGTTCTTTGAAGCTCCCAAAAATCTCAACTGGTCCAAAAACATCTAAAGTTTCAAACTCATTAAATAAGACAATAATTACATTTTGCATCATAGATACCAATACAGATAAATGCTTTGATTAGTATAGCATTATTAGATCTGTAAAATGATTTATAAAAATACTAAATAGTGTAAACTTTTAGTCTATATTTTATAAAGGTATTTTTTATATGTTGTTGATTTCTATAAAAATAATATTATCAGCTTTAATGGTACTAGGATTAATATATATATCCGAGAAAAGTCCTAGATTAGGAGGTTTATTTTCTGGTTTACCACTTAGTGTTGGTCTTTTTACTTATTTTTATGCGCGTGAGAATGGTCTACAGTTTTTGATAGATTCAATGCCCTATGCTTTTGCAGGATTCTGTTGTACTTTGTTATTTACAATAGGGTTCTATTTAGGTGGCAAATTATTTCTTAATAATCGTTATTTTAATACTTTAAGCGCTCTTTTTGTCGGTTTTATTATTTATTTTATCAGTGGCTATATTCTTACAAAATTTAGTATTAATATATTCTCTGGTTTCATGATATTTTTGGTCGCCATGTTTATCACGATTCTTTTTTTCAGAAGAGTTGCTGATAATAAGCATATAAAGGTAGCTGTTAAGCTTAAACCAGCTAATAAACTAATTGTTATTACATTTAGGATTATTTTAGTTGCTTCTTTAGTCTTATTGATTACTGGAGTATCTCGTATGGTAGGTCATGAGTGGGCTGGGATCTTTTCATCATTTCCAGTTATGTTAACATCCGTGACTACAGTTTTGATATTTACATACAAAGATCAGCTATTTCCAGGAGTATTAAAACATTTCTCTTATGGGGTTTCTATATTATTAATCTATGATTTATTAATATATTGGTTATATCCAATTATGGGTATTAATTGGGGTACTGTAGCCGCTTATATTGTTTGCTTTGTGTATCTATCATTACTAAATAAGCTAAATCAATAGCTTATATTTGAAAATCACTTTTATATAAATACTCAACGTATATAATTTAGCTAATGAAATACTTATATTAAAACAAATGATTTTCTTTAAAAATGTATCTTATCAAGTAGAGATAAAAGAGCTTTTTGATAATATTAACTTCTCAATCTTTCCTAATCAAAAAATAGGTCTTGTGGGCAAAAATGGTACGGGTAAAACGACACTTTTTAACCTTATAAAAGGCAATTTAACACCAGATAAGGGCGATATTGAGATTGCTAAAAATACCCGTATAGTTACTGTTAAGCAAGAAGTTGATGATTTCGATGCTAAAGTAATAGATTATGTAGTCAATGGTATAGAACCTTTAAAACAATTGAAGATCCAAATGCAAAAATCTTTAGAGTCTGAGAACTTTGTAGATTACTCAAAATATCATGAAGAATATGAATCTTTAGGAGGTTATGCAATAGAGTCTCAAGCTGGTAAATTGCTCTCAGGTTTAGGTTTTAGTATTAGCCATTTGCAACAAAAGGTAAAAGAACTCTCAGGTGGTTGGCAGATACGTTTAAATCTTGCTCAAGCACTGCTACAAGAGTCAGATATTTTACTACTCGATGAACCTACTAACCATTTAGATTTAGATGCTGTACTATGGTTAGAAGAGTATCTACAAGAATATAAAGGTTCTTTACTACTTATTTCACATGATAGAATCTTTCTAGATAATGTTGTCAAGCAAATATTTCATATCGATAATAAGAATATAGATACTTATACTGGTAACTATTCATCTTATGAAAAGCAGTCTTATGAGCAAAAAGTACTACAACAAAAGCAGTTTGAGAAACAACAAAAGCATATAGCTCATTTACAGAGTTTTGTTGATAGATTTAAAGCTAAAGCATCAAAAGCAAAACAAGCACAAAGTCGTGTCAAAATGTTAGAAAAAATACAGCGAATAGAAGCTGTTAAGTCAGATTCTGAATTTAGCTTTGAATTTAAGCAAGTTAAAGAGCATCTTGGAGGTACTTTGGTCAGTTTACAAAATACTGATCTTGGTTATGGCGATAAAAAAATTCTTAATAACGTAAAATTAAATATCTATAATGAAATGCGTATAGGTCTATTGGGTCTAAATGGGGCTGGTAAATCAACACTTATTAAATCTCTTATTGGAGATATTGAGATTTTATCAGGTAAGATAGAAAAACACCCAAATCTTAGAGTAGGGTATTTCTCGCAACATTCTTTAGATATGCTTGATCCTGAAGCCTCACCATTATTGCATATGCAACGCTTAGACTCACAAGCAACTCAAGAAAAGCTTAGAACTTTTTTGGGTAGTTTTAACTTTGTAGGAGACAAGGCTTTAGCAAAGGCAGGAACTTTTTCTGGTGGCGAGAAAGCTAGATTAGCTCTAGCAATGATTGTATATCAAGAGCCTAACTTTTTATTACTAGATGAACCAACAAACCACTTAGATATAGGCGTTCGAGAAGCTTTAACTGTAGCATTACAGAGCTTCCAAGGAGCTATAATATTAGTTTCGCATGATAGATTTTTATTAGAATCAACAGTTGATGAGTATATGCTAGTTGGTGAAGGGCAGGTTAAGCCTTTTGATGGTGATATGAAGGACTACTATAAGTACATTCTTGAAGTCAAAAAATCTGAGAATAATATATCAAATATAGCAGTACAATCTAATAATGATTCTAAAAATCAGGATAGAAAATTATCTGCTGATAAGAGAAAGCAACTTAAGCCACTTCAAGATAAAGTCAAAAAACTTGAAAGGGCATTAGAAAAATTACAACAGCAAGATCAACAAATGCAAGAGGCTCTCCAAAATCAGGATTTATATGATGATAAACAAAAACTTCAGCAAACTTTACTTGATCATTCTCAGCTAAAAGAAAAAATAGAACAAACTGAATTAGAATGGTTTGAAGCTTTAGAAGAACTTGAGGTTTTAAAAGAGTAAATAGTAGTTATGTTTTAAATTTTTGTAAGAGATATAAAAAAACTAATTATGAGAAAAATTAATAAAAAGTAGAATTAGTGCTGGTAAGCCTCATCCCAATTACCAGTTAGACCTGCAACCTCATATTCTGTTACTCGGTTTTCAAAGAAGTTTGTATGATCAGCACCGTTTAAGATCCACTCCAACCAAGTAAGAGGATTTTTATCAATATTATATATTTCATTCAAACCAAGCTGATTTAAACGTCTATCTGTAATATGACGAATATATTCTTTTACTTCATCAGCTTTTAGACCTTCGATAGTACCGATCTCATAAGCTAAATCAATAAATTTATCTTCAAGCTCAACGGCCTTGCTAGCCATTAGATATATTTCTTTTTTAAATTGATTATCAACTATATATGGATTTTCTTGGCAGTATATTCTAAATAATGCAGCATTACCTTCGACGTGCATAGATTCATCACGGATTGACCACTCAACGACTTTACCCATACCTTTCATTTTACCAAAGCGTTGGAAGTTAAGTAACATTGCAAATGATGCAAATAAGGCTACACCTTCATTAAATACTGTCTTAGCAAGACACAATCCCAAACCACGACGGGTATTAGGATTAGCATCCATCATAAAGTCAATTTTATCTGTCATTGCCTTATACTCTAAGAAAGCATGGTATTCAGAGTCAGGAAGACCAAGAGTATCATTTAGAAGGGCGTATGCTCTTTGATGAATACCTTCACGAGCAGCAAAGGAGCCGAGCATATTTCTAACTTCATTATTTTTGAACAATGGTATAAACTGATCATAGTAGTTTTGACCAACGGCTACATCAGATTGTGTGAATAGTCTAAGAATATTAGTAATATATTCTTTTTCAACTTTAGTGATTTTGCCATTTTTCCAATCAGTAACATCTTCTGACAAATCAATCTCATCTTCTATCCAGTGAGCTTTTTCATGTTTGACAGTTAGATCAACAGCCCAAGGATAGCTAAAAGGTTTATACGTTTTTGAAAAGGTTGTTAATGATGAACCTTTAACACGAGCGATAACCTCGCCAGCTCTAGCCATAAGGTTATCATAGCCACCTATATGAACATCGCCAATAAATATCTGTGGAACAGACTTAATATGCTCTTCAACAAGAAGAATATTCTTATTTACTTCAGCATAGAAATTTAATCTTTCTTGATCATCATCAAGAGTAATTTGTGTAAAAGGAATATCATTCGTGCCAAACCAGCTTTTAGCAAGGTCGCAAAAAGGGCAGTTCGTTTTTGTATATATTTTTACTTCCACCATTATTTACCTATTTTTTAGCTAAGATTTCTGTTGCATTGGCCTTAAGATCTGTAAAGCCACCAATATGCTCATCATCAATAAATATTTGAGGTACTGTTGAAATTGGGAATGCAACTTTACCACTTTGATTCATTTCTTCATAGAATCTAAGACGTTGAGAATGATCGTCTATTATAGTTTCTTCAAAAACTATTTCATTTTCATCAAACCACTGTTTAGCCCAAACACAAAATGGACAGCCATTTCTTGTATATATTTTTACTTTCATTTCTTATCCCTCACAAGCGACACATTCACTCTCAGATTGTTTTAGTTCTGAGAATTCTACAAGCCTATTCTTTTCAACTTTTTTAGAGATGTTTTCCGCTCTATTTGAAGTCTCAGTTCTCAAATAATATAGTCCCTTACAACCATATTTCCAAGCATTGAAATGCACTTTGTGAATATAACCACGTGAAGCACCAGCTGGAAAAAATATATTCAGAGACTGCCCTTGACACAGATGTTTTTGTCTTTGACCACCTAAGTATACTACCCAATCTTGATCCATTTCAATAGCTGTTTTGAATACAGACTTAATTTCATCGTTTAAGAAATCTAGTTGTTGGACCGAGCCACCATTAGTAATAATATCTGACCATACCTCTTCAGTATTTTTGCCAATTTTTTCTAGTTCTCTTTCTAGATATTTATTTTTTGTTAAGTGTGAGCCTACTCTAGTTCTAGATGTAAAAGCATTTGCTTTCCAAGGCTCTATACTTGGAGAAGTATTTAATATTAAGGAGCTATTAGCATTAGGAGCTATTGCTAGTAGATGAGCATTTCTGCGACCAGTACCAGCCATATCAGGAGCTTCTCCTTTTTCACGACCAAGTATTAGAGTTTCTTCTACAGCTTGTTCTTTTATACGCTTAAATATCTCTTCATTAATCTCTTCTGCTCTTTGAGATTCAAAAGGAACATTATGCTTTTGTAAATAAGAATGAAAACCCATAGCACCTAAGCCAAGACTTCTTTCACGAGAAGCACTATATCTAGCTTTAGCGATTTCATCACCTGCGTGATCTATAAAGAATTGTAGAACATTATCCAAAAATCTTATCAAATCTTTGATAAGAGAGGTATCTTTCCACTCATCATACTTTTCTAAATTAACTGAAGATAAACAACATACAGCTGTACGCTTTTCATCAGTTACTAAATGGATCTCGTTACATAAATTAGAACCTTTGATTCTTAAACCAAGTTCTTTTTGAGACTTTGGTAAAGCTCTATTTGCTGTATCAATAAAGTTTAGATATGGTTCACCAGTACGATAACGCGTTTCAAGTATAGTTTCCCATAATTTACGAGCTTTTATGGTATCTCTAACTGTTTTATCATCTGGATCTATAAGTTTCCAATCTTCATCATTAGCGACTGCCTGCATGAAGTCGTCAGTTAAGTTGACAGCATGGTGTAGGTTTAAGCATTTTCTATTTACATCACCTGTTGGAACACGTATTCCCACAAACTCAACTATATCAGGATGAGATATATCCATATATGCAGCATAAGAGCCTTTACGAGTTTTACCTTGTCTATAAGCAACCATGTCTGCATCAACAGTATGCATAAAAGGTATCGGTCCAGGTGCTTTGTCAGAGACAGCTCGGACACTTGACCAGTGACCGCCGACTCCACCACCTTTTACTGATAGCCATCTTAGTTCAGATGAGTGCTCAATAAGCCCCTCTAATGAATCAGGCACATAAGACAAGAAACAACTAATCGGTAATGATTTAACTTTTGCGCCTGGAAGTGGTGCATTTGAAAGCACCGGAGAAGCAAACATAAACCAGCCTTTAGATGCAGCATCATATATACGCTGAGCAAGATTAATATCGCCAAAAGAGTATGCTACAGAAGCTCTTGCAAAGGCATATTGTGGAGAAGGCTCATTCTCAAGACAATAATAATTAGTAAGTAGTTGCTGTGCTTGTTCTGAAAGCTCGCGATCCTTAGATATATCAATATCTATGCCAAGGTATTTTTCATTAGACATAATAAACAAAAACCCTATTTAATTTAAAGTATTTTCAATAAATACCAGATTACACATAAACTATACTAATCTAGTATAATTGAAATTTTAATTAGTGAAATTTTATCAATTTTTTATAATTTTAGAATACTAAAAAGTCAAATATTATACTTGACTTTGTTGAATCAGTTATGAGATGTAGACAGTACAACACTTACTGTCTAGACTTGTCAGAAAATTAATTTGCTAAAATTTCAGCAGCAGCTTTATTTAACTCTTTAACAGCGTTGATAGATACTTGTAGTTGCTCTTTTTCTTTTTCAGAAATTTCAACATGTATAGGTCTTACACCATTTGCAGAAATCTCAGTAGGCACCCCTACAAATAGATCTTCATCAACTCCATACATGCCAGCTTTTATTTTTGCAGCACATGGAAGAATCATTTTTTTATCTCTTAGATAACTTTCTGCCATTTGGATTCCTGCAGCAGCTGGAGCATAATAAGCAGAACCAGTTTTTAGTAGAGCTACAATCTCACCACCACCATTTCTAGTTCTAGCTACTATAGAGTCTAATCTTTCTTGGCTAATTTTACCTTCTTTGACTAGTTGCTCTAGAGATACACCCGCAACATTAGACATTTTTGTAAGAGGTACCATAGTATCACCATGTCCACCCATTACATAAGCTTGAACTTGTTGTACAGAAACATTTAGCTCATCTGCTAAGAAAGTTCTAAATCTAGCTGAATCTAGTACACCAGCCATCCCAACGATTTTATTATCAGGAACACCTGAGAATTTTTGTAGCATATTTACCATAATATCAAGAGGGTTTGTGATACATATTACAAATGCATCTGGGCAGTTGTGTTTGATACCTTCACCCACAGCCTGCATTACTTTGATATTAATGCCAAGTAAGTCATCGCGAGACATACCAGGTTTTCTTGGTACACCAGCTGTTACGATTACAACATCAGAGTGTTCTAGATCTTTATAATCATTTGTACCTCTAACTTTGAAATCAACCCCTTCGATAGGGCAAGTTTGTAATAAGTCTAGAGCTTTACCCTGAGGCATGCCTGGAGCTATATCAAAAAGAACTACATCGCCTAGTTGCTTGATTAGTGATAAATGAGCAAGTGTTCCACCAATATTACCAGCACCAATAAGCGCTATTTTTTTTCTAGCCATTAAAATCTCCTTAATTATGCTAAAAAATTAATCAAAAGATATCCGTGTAATTATAACTAATAGTTTGGCTGTTATCCAATGAAAACTTTTGTAACGATTATAGTTTATAATTATAATAGTTTTCAATAAAACTTATTTAATCATTTGTATGCTAAAAAAAGTCATCAACAATATTGGGTTACTGGTAGGGATTTGTGGTCTAATTATATTTATGTTTGGCTTGACTGAAACAAATATTAATCATAAAAACCTTATAGTATTTTTTGCAACTTTTTTCTTGTTTTTATCAGCCATCATTCAAAAAGAACCATTTTTTAGTGGTTTGCAAGGTATTGCATTTGTAAGTGCTATAATGGTTTTTTTTAATTTTTCTCAAATATATAACTTGGCAATATTTGTATTGCTTGCAGTTGTTTTTTTAATTATTTATTTTAGTAAATATAAAATAAATATCGCTAGAGTTTGTGCTTTTATAGGGCTTGTGGCTTTGTGTTTTGGTATACTATTAGGTAGAAATGAGCCTATGGTAGTATGTGGTATAGTGTTAGCTGTATATGCGATATTTTCTATTAGAGAAGGCTATTCTGTGGGTTGGGTATTTTTGATACTTAATCTGCTTTTTTCAGTTGTCGCTGCTAATGCGCTATTTGGTTTTATTTAACTAGGAAGATCAGTTATGAGAAAATTATCTTTTTTAGATAGAGTTGTAGAAGAAATTGATAGTTATGCAAGATTTACAAAATATCCTCTTAATCCTAATAGAAAGTCACCAAGCGCTAATACAGTAGATGGTCAATTATCGGATAATGATAAAAAACACGCTGCTGGATTAATGCGAGTGGATTATACAGGAGAGATTTGTGCTCAAGGACTTTATAGAGGGCAGGCATCTGTAGCAAAATCGGCACAAACCAAAGAACATTTATATCATGCTGCTGATGAGGAATATGACCATCTAGCATGGTGTGCGGAACGACTAGAAGAACTAGGGGCTAAGCCAAGTTTACTTAATCCTTTTTGGTATTGGGCATCATTTGGAATAGGGGCAACTGCGGGCTCTATTAGTGATAGTTTAAGTTATGGTTTCGTTGTAGAGACAGAAAAACAGGTTATGAAACACTTGGATTCACATTTGAAAAATTTGCCAGTGAATGATAATCGCTCACGAGAGATACTTAAACAAATGTATCTTGATGAATCAGAGCATGCTGTAGAAGCACAGAAGGCAGGGGGTAAAAAGTTACCTAAACCTGTAAAAGCTATAATGAAACTTCAGTCAAAAGTAATGACTACATTGGCGTATAGATTTTAGATCTTACAGTCTTTAAGCTGAGATTTATAAAGAGCTGTATAAGCTTTAACTTTATTTGCTATATTTTTATCCTCTTCAATCTTGGCTTTATTTTTGAATGTACCATCTTTGTAGCGTTTGAACCCAGTTGCTCCAAGCATATATGCGATATATAGATTTTCGCTATCACTCATTTTAAGTTTTAAAGATTTTGCAAGTTGCGACATATACCAGCCTATAAATTGTACGCTATCATCAAAATTATTTCTTTTGGCATTTGGCTTAACTTCATCTTGAAAATGTTTCCATGTGCTATTTATTGCTTGGGCATAACCGTAAGCTGTTGAATAGTTACTTTTTGCCTCAGCATCAAAGCGAGATTCTTGATAGATTAATCCCATTGCAAAAGCAGGAGAGAGGTTATATTTGTCTTGAGCTTTTTTAAGAGATGATTTCCAGCTAGGATTCTGATCTAGTATTTCACAAGCTCCCATATTAGCGTCAACTTGTATATCAGATGAAGTATTTGAGAAAAAAACTGCGACAATAACAATTATTATAATAAGTAGTATGTACCTAAGTCTGATCTTTTTTGGCATTCTTTAAATAAATTTTGGTTGTATTCTATTTATTAGGGTAAATGATATAGAAACGTATTTCTAGGGTTTGAAATATTTTTATTTATTAAATTCATCGCCAACAATATCGTTGATAACAATGCCTGCTATTGTGAGACCAAATAGTGATGGCATATAGCTGAGGGTTCCATTTGTTGCTCTAGATCTACCTTGTTGATTTGGCTCTGGATCACTTGGTGGAAGAGGATCAATGCCTTTTTGTGTTGAGAATACTGCTTTGATGCCCTTAGAAACATACTGTTTTTTTAATCTTGTTCGCATCGTTCGTGCTAGGGGGCATACGTCAGTTTTATATATATCTGTGACTTTTATTTGTGTGGGATCAGTTTTGCCTCCAGCTCCCATACTTGATATTGTTTTTAAACCTAGATCTTGATGAGCTATTTTCACGAGATTAACTTTAGCATTAAGAGTATCTATAGCATCAATTACATAGTCGTACTTCTCATTGCTAAGTAGCTCAAGGGTATTTTCTGGATTTATAAAAGTTTCTAAAGCATTAACCTTACAAAGTGGATTAATATCAATGATGCGTTGCTTCATAACTTCTACCTTAGGCTTACCAATAGTGCTATGTAAAGCAATAAGTTGGCGGTTAATATTTGATGAATCAACTCTGTCCATATCAACTATAGTAAGATTACCAATCCCCGCTCTAGCAAGAGCTTCAATCACATAAGAACCAACGCCACCACAACCTGCTACAAAAATATTTGCATTCTCAAGTTTTGTAATTCCAATTTCATTTACTAAAATACTAGTTCTTTGAGTAATTGCATCAATCATAATCTTATAAGTATACCTTATTCATATCATCAATATATTTATATGCGAAAATATTAGCATAAATTTCACCAGATATATGATCAACATCAGATATATTGAAGTTTGTAAATGGAATCCAGCTTAAAATACTAGTAGCTATTATTTGTTTATTATCTAGAGTGAAACCTGTGACATTATCATTGGCATCTTTCATGAATTTATCATAATTGAGAACTGTAACCACAGAATCCTCTTTAAGACTGAATAGAAATAGTGGTGTAGTTGTAGTTTTACCATAATCTATTATATCTGCATCTTTCATGGTTTGTATAAGTTCGTGATCTTTGAAAGTTTCTTTATTAAATAAATCATACATTGAATTATTTCCACTAGGAAAATAGTAATGAGATGCTGACTTTTGAGGATATTTACGATAGATAGAGTTATAAAATATGGCTAAAACAAAAGAAAATTCTGAAAACCTCTTTAATTTAAAGATATCTTGTAAATTATATTGTTTCCCATTTATATTACATAAAAATTGAAATGTACAATCCATGTTGAAGAAATTTTTATCAAAATCATTTATGCTAATATTTTTTTCAATATTACTATAGAATAGATATCCTATCATCGCATTAGTAATTAGAGCAGGCTTGAGCATAGTAGTTAATGATTTGTTATGTAGTTTATATTCTTTTACATTATTATTATCGATTAAAAAATTAAGAGTAATATTTGATATGTCGTAAGCTCCTGCTAAACCAGCTGCTGCTATGTAGTTATATAGAGTATCTAATTTACTTACATTCGGACAGTTTTTTTCATTTTCAAAACATTTTGCTGTCCATATTGAGTATGCACCGCCCTCAGAGTAACCAGCAGAAAAAAAGTTTATTTTTGTAGTAGATGATAAATCATATTTTTCTCTAATAATATTTGCAGAGCTATTAAGTAAATCAATAGCAGAATTAACAGTTTGTTTCGGATAAAAAACATAGGGATGATAATTAGAATAGTCTATGCCTTGGCCAATATAATCAGGAGCAACAACTATATAGCCATTTAAAGCATATATGGCAGCATATAAGTTATCGAACATTTGTGTAGTTATATTTTTACTTTTAAAGTTTGATGGAATGCCTGAATTATTAAAAACAGTTGGATGATAATATAAAATTATACCTTTGGGTTTATTTGTATTTGGCATCATTAAAAGTCCAGAGACTTTTGATGTAATTTCACCTGTGGCTGGGAAAGTATTTGTTGTGTAATATGAAATTTTGTCTAATGTAACTTCATTGATATTTTTATCTGCAAAATTATCAATATCTATTCCAGATAGTTTAGTTATATTTGTAACATTATTATTACATGCACTTTCAGAAACAGTTAGATTACAGAAATATTTATTTCTATAATTATCCTTGATGTCTTTAGCTTGCCATATACCAGTAGCTATTACATTTGCAGAAAGTAATTGGTAACTGATAGTTATGATTATTAAACAAAATAAGAGTTTTTTATACATTGATATCAATATTGTAAAAATGATATATTGATTATATCTATAGGAAGTTTAAATTACCATATGAAGCTAACTTAGATATAAACCCTATTCATATCATCAATATATTTATATGCAAATAGATTTGCATAAGTCTCACCAGTAACGTGATCTACTTCATTGATATCAAGTTGAACTGGTAGCCAATCTGTAGTATTCGTTAGAATTTTGTTGTTATCTAATACAAAACCATCAACAATAGCATTAGCATTTCGCATGAATTTATTATAATTAAGTCGAGTTACTACAGAGTCCTCTTTGAGTGCAAATAGATATAAAGGAGTTCTAGTTTTTTTACCAAAATCAACAATATCCGCAGCTTTCATGGTTTCAATGAGTTCTTTATTGGTAAATATTTTTTCATTAAATAAATCATACATTGAGTTATTACCAGTAGGTATGGCATAGTGAGAAGCTGATTCTTGGTTAGGAAATTTTTTATATAATGCACTATTAAATATAGCAGCAGCAAACTGATTGTTTGGTAAATGCTTTTGTAAGAATAATGTGTCAAAGTTATAATGCTTGCCTTCAATATCACATTTTTCTTGAGAGAAGGTTGAGCATTGCATTTCAAAGAAACCTTTATCAAAATCATTTATACTAATGGTTTTTGAAACGTTACTATAATTTAGGTAGCTCATAAAAGTATTTGCCATTAAATCAGGTTTTAGCATTGATGTGATAAGTTTGCTATGTAGGAAATACTTACTAGAATCATTGTTATCAGTCATGAAATTTAAAGTGGTCTTACTGACATCGTAGGCTCCACTTAAGCCAGCAGCAGCCCTATATCTGTATAGTGTATCTAACTTATCTACTCCTTCACAGTCGCCACGCCAGCCTAGACACTTGGCTGTCCATATAGAGTATGCACCACCTTCAGAATAACCAACAGAGAAAAGATTTAGCGTAGAGTTATCTTTTAGACTATATTTCTTACGAATATTAGAACTGACATCATTCAATAAATCGACAGCTGTATTTATGGTTTGTCTTGGATATAAAACATAAGGGTGATAGTTTTTATAGTCATCTCCCTGCCCAATATAATCAGGAGCAACAACAATATATCCATTAGCTGCATATACTCCAGCATAAACAGTGTTTAGATATAAACTAGTCTTATTTTCTTTATCTAGATTAGAAGGGACGCCAGCATTATCAAACACAGTAGGGTGATAGTATAAGACTACTCCCTTTGGATGATTGGTGTTAGGAAGCATTACAAGTCCAGATACATGAGATGTTATCTCCCCAGTAGCTGGGAAAGAATTAGTTGTCGTATATGATATTTTGTCAAGTTGGATATCTTTTATGTCTTGATTACCGAGAGAGCTAACATCTATACCATACTCGTTCATGTTTTTAAAATTTTTATCACAATCCTCTTTTGATAAATTTTTATTACAAAAATATTTTGTTTTAAAATTCTTTTCAATATCTTGAGTTGTCCATGTTGCTGTATTTACAACCTGTGAATATCCTAAACAGGAGAATAACATCACGCTCAAAAGTATACTTTTTTTCATAGTTTAAATCTGCTCTTTCTTATCTTAAGTTAATGTTTCTAACATCAGTGATAGTCATTCCAGCCTGTAATGCGCTAATAAGACCTGGTACGCCATCTTCAAACACGTGACATTCACGAGGTTTGAGATTGTATTGATTAGCTAATAGTGTAAATGCTTCAGGTGAGCTCTTGTTTGGGTGTGAGTCATCTGCTGTAATTATCTTATCAAAATAATCAGTAAGCCCTAAAACATCCAGAGATCTAAGTACATTGATTTTCTTACCACCAGATATGACAACCATAGGCATTTTATTATGATAATGTATAACCAAATCAACTATAGGTTGGATAGGTTTGGTTTGAATTAGTAGCTCATAAGAGGCTTCTTTAATTTTTTCAGCGATTATTGGGGTTTTAATATCACTAAACTTAAATACTTCTTTGAGTATGTACTCACTAGGAAGTCCGTTATATTTATCAAAGTCGATAGATTCTACTTCTGGTTTGGTATTTTTAAGTACACTAAGCCAAGCATCAATATGAATGTTCATATTATTTGCAATTGTGCCATCACAGTCAAAAATTAGAAGTTTAGTGTCATCATGAACAGGTAAAAGCATATTAAATTTTGTTAATAAGTATTATTATCAATATTATATACGATAAATACAGTTGACATAAGTATAATTAGTAAGCAAAATTACAAGCGCTAAATTCAAAAGAATAGACCGTAAAACTTTATATAAATGGAGGAAAAATTATGGTATTAGTAGGTAAAAAAGCCCCTTTATTCAATGCACCAGCTGTATTGGGAACTGGTGAGATTGTTGATAGCTATGACTTTGCTAAAGCTATGCAAGGCAAATATGCAGTTGTGGTATTCTATCCTTTAGACTTCACATTTGTTTGTCCATCTGAGCTTATCGCTTTAGATAAAAGAACAGCTAAGTTAAAAGAACTTGGTGTTGAAGTGGTTTCTGTATCTATAGATTCTCATTTTACTCATAATGCTTGGAGAAATACTCCAATTAATGAAGGTGGTATTGGCCCAGTTAAGTACACTATGGTTGCAGATATTAATCAAGAAATTGTTAAAGCTTATGATGTACAATCAGAAGGTGGTATGGCATTTAGAGGTACTTTTTTGATTGATAAATCTGGTGTTGTTCGTCATCAGGTTGTTAACGATCTTCCTCTAGGCAGAAACATGGATGAAGTGATCAGAATGGTAGAAGCACTACAATTCCATGAACAGCATGGTGAAGTTTGTCCAGCTGGTTGGAACAAAGGTGATGAGGGTATGAAAGCATCTCCTGAAGGTGTAGCTGAGTACTTATCAGGTCACGTTGTAGATTTATAATTTATCAATTACTCTATTATTCTCTATTTAAATTTTAATCAAAATTATAGCGCATAGATGAAAAATATTTTTCTAATACTAATAAGTTTGCTTATGCTGACTTATGATGCCTATGCCACAACTGATGTCGCAGATATAGATACTCAACAAAAATTAGTGAATACTGATGAGTCAAAAGGAAATGTTACTCAAGATGATTCAGCTCTAGATACTGTTGAGCAGTATGAAGGAGAATCTATCGCTCCAGGATCAACTTTTGATGTAGGAAAATCTCTTTTAAAGCTATCTCATGCAGATAAGGTTAAACCACCATTCTATCAAGGAATAAAAAATAATGTAATATTCTCTCAAGCAATGCTTAATACACAGCAAGAAACCGGTGATCCAGAATTTATTATTTTATCGCGTCAGAATGGTTTATTAAAAGAGGATTACTTATATGTAGGTGGTATGGCTTCCTTTACACCCACTTGGGGTAGAAATTCTCAAAATGGTGTATCTGCAAATTCAATTAATAATTATGCACTAGAATATTATGTGGCGAGTACATTGGGTGAGTGGACTTCTATATATGCCTCTTTAAGTACCTACACGATTAATGGTGAATGGTCTGCAACTCCGGGCGGAGTATATTTTATATTGGGTAATCTCAATAGATTACCTGTTTATACTTACGCTGCATTATCAACAGTAAACTTTGGTAGTTTTGATGAAACTACTAATATTATACCAACATTAACACGTTTATATTTTATGCAATCAGGTGGGAATGTTAATCTTTCATATAACAAAGATGGTTTGCAGACCAATTTTGTGTTTTTGGCTACATCTAAAGATGGTTTTTTGAAGGTAGCTAATGCATATGAGGGTAACTCCAAATTAAGCTTTTCTGTAAATATGAAATATACCCAAGACTTACAAAATGTTGGGGATTACTGGTATGCTGGTGCTGCTTACTCAAATGTTTCGGGTTTTACAAATGATCAAAATGATAATGTTGGTGTAGTAAATTTTAATTTCGGAATGAATATTAGTAAACTTGAATTTGTTAATGAATTTGTATTTACAGATAAAGGAGTGACATCTTTGACAGATGTATCCGGAGGTTTTAATTTAAGAGAAGCTTTTGCTTCATCAATATTTCCAGATTTAACTTCAAATCAATTTTTAACAAGTGGTGGTAATGTTTTTGGCTGGTCATCACAGCTTGATTATACTGCAAATGTAATGAATAAAGATCTAGTACCCTTTGTTAGTTATTCTCAGATTCAACAAGCATCGGATAATTACGCAGCATCAGTTGCTACTGGATTTAGATACAATGTTTTTGCTGATGGATGGCTAGGTTTTAGTTATACATATGTTAGAGGACAAGCAAAAAACTTCTCTGAACAAGATAACATTATGACTATGTACTTAAGAATATTTATTTAAAAATAGATTGCAAATAATATAATAAGATAAATAAATATAATGGATAGTAATTAGAGGTCTATAATGTTATATTAATCCACACTAAAGAAATTATAGGAATTTTATGTCTAGTTATCCTTTGTGTCCTAAATGTCAATCGGAATATGTTTATCAAGTTGATGAAATCTTAATATGTCCAGAGTGTGGTTATGAATGGCAACCAAATGAAAGTGCTGATGAGCAATTAGTTGTCAAAGATTCAAATGGCAATCTTCTTGTTGATGGTGATACAGTTACTGTGATTAAAGATCTAAAGCTTAAGGGCTCTTCGCAAGTTATCAAAGTAGGTACTAAAGTTAAAAATATTCGCTTGGTCAGCGGTGATCATGATATTGACTGTAAGGTCGATGGTTTTGGTGCTATGAAATTAAAATCTCAATTTGTAAAAAAAGTATAAAATGAAGCCTACGAGAATACTTTTTATTATAATTTTTGGATTTATATGTAGTTTTTGTTATGCATATTATATAGAAGAAAATGGTAAAAAAATTCCCGTAAGCAAAAGAGCAGCTGATACTATAGATGATATTGAAATAAAAGAAGGTGAAGCACTAACTCAGCAACAGATTGTTGACATAATACAACAAAATGACAAGGACTTAGATAATAAAGAATTGTAGTTTCATGTTTATAAAATTAGTGACCTTAGCAAGTATTTTAACAATATCTACATTTAGTGTGGCAGTTAGTGCTATGCCGGGCACGTATTCAAATACAAATACAAATACAAATACAAATACAAATACAAATACAAATACAAATACAAATACAAATACATCTAGCCTTGTTGGAAATAGTTATGATCCTGATAATATCCGTAGACTTGAATCTAATGCTTATAGAAGAGTTTTTCCTAACCAAGACTATATATTTAACAAAGCACCATTAAGTGTTGAACAACAAGAAAAAATCGAAAAGCAAGCAATTCAGGACTTATCAGTTAAAGAAGGTGAAGCTCTAACAGACAGTGAAAAACGCGCATTAGCTAAGAAGACCTTTGATACTAAAATCAATGAAGCTTTAAATATTGATGCTATAAAAACTTCATGGTTTAATGGTTTTAGGGTTAGTGAGACACTAACTCACGCGATGTTAAACGTACAATCAGATACTGGTGATCCATTGTTTATGCTTCAGGCAAGACAACAAGGCATTTTAGATGATAACTATATCTACTTTGGTACTAAAGTCGCTCTAATTGATTGGCAAAGACTAAATAAGGTACCTCCTGGTGGAGAGAGAAAATTTTTCTCGTATGCTGTAGATTTTTATGCCGCTTCAACAATTTCCAAGTGGTTTACATCTTTAGTTGGTTTTACATTATATCAAGATCATCGTGATGGTTTTAATATAGATCCCAATACTATATATTTGATTGTTGGTAATCTTTCTGAAAGTCCATTTTTTGGATATGTTGCCAACTCCACAGTAATGTATGGTAATTTTGATATTGTATCAAACTATGTATCAACTCTTACTAGAACATACTTTATGCAGTCAGGTGGTAATATTAATTTTTCTTATCATACTGATGATTTACATTTAAATGCTGTGCTTTTAGATGCAAATCCTAATAGCTATTTTGGAGTTACTAATGCACAAAGTAAAAGTGGCGTTGGATTTTCTCTAAATGGTAAATATGTTTATGAGATGGGGAATGTAGGAGATTATCAATATCTTGGAGCAGCATATTCTAATGTATCAGGTTTTCAGACCAAAAATGGTGGAAATGTTGGTGCATTTGATATTAACTATGGTCTTGCTATTTCAGATATAAACTTTGAAGCTGAGGCTCTTTTGACAGATAAAGGAGTTGGGGGTGTTAATAACTCTTCTTCAGTCAGTCCAAATAATATCGCTGGAGTTCCATTTTTTGGTTCTGTAAGACCTAGTGCTGCACTGATATATGATAATTTCTTAGGTACAGGAGAAAGCGTAGCTTCTTGGTCTTTACAATCGAGTTATACAGCTACAGTCTATGGTAAAAGACTTATCCCTTATATTGACTACTCACAGGTTTTGCAAAATAAATCAAACTTCGCTTATCAATATGGTGCTGGCGTAAGATATAATGCTTTCTATGGTTCTTGGTTAGGTCTAGATTATACAAATATTTATTCACGTAGTAGTAATTTTAGAGAAAGACAGAACTACCTTTCTCTAAGCTATACTATATATTTGTAGATAAGTATTGTTATAATTAAACATTAATAGTGTTAATGAGGTTTTTTTGATGTCTAGACAAGTTTTTATAGATACTGAGACAACTGGTTTTGATTATAAAATAGGTAACAGGATTATAGAATTTGGGGCAGTTGAGGTTATAGATAGAAAAGTTACAGGTAATAATCTACATTTCTATTGTAATCCTAATTATGAAGTAGAAGCAGGTGCCTTAGCTGTCCATGGTTTGACTAACGAATTTTTAGCAGATAAACCATCATTTGAAGAAAATGTTGACCAAATGATAGATTTTCTTAGAGGTGCTGAGATTATTATACATAATGCAGCATTTGATGTACCATTTATAAACTGGGAGCTTGGGCTTCTAAAAAACAATAAATACGGCACATTAGAGCAACATGTTGCAAAAATTGTTGATAGCTTAGAACTTGCTAGAAAAAAACATCCTCTTCAAAAAAATAATCTTGATGCTCTTTGTAAGAGATATCACATTAGAAATGATCATCGTACTTTTCACGGAGCTTTATTAGATAGTGAATTGTTAGCGGATGTCTATCTTGCTATGACTGGTGGACAGACTAATCTTGTCTTGCAAACTACAAAAAATGCTAGTAAGGATACTATAGATATAGATTTTGATAAATTAAAATTACGTTCAGCTAATGAAACCATTATTAATATATCTGAACATGATAAGTATCTTTGTAATATATTGAAATTAGAAGAGTCTGCTAAATGGTAAAAAAGATAATATTTCCTGAAGCCGATAAAGAAAATCTTACTTATGTGGGAGAGGATTTTTTTTCTAGAGATTTGTTTTTGGAAAAGACTACTTATCAAGCATGGTTGAAACTAAAACAAGCTGCAGAAAATGAAGGTGTTTGTTTATATATAGTATCAGGTTTTAGAAGCTATGAGTATCAGCAAAAAATAATAGATAGAAAACTAGCTAGTGGTCAAACTCTAGAACAAATCATGAAGGTGAATGCATTGCCAGGAGAAAGTGAACATCACACAGGTAGGGCAATTGATTTAACTACTGATGGTGAAAAAGAGGTCTTAACAGAGTTGTTTGAGGACACATTAGCTTTTAAATGGTTAAGTAAAAATGCTCATAGATTTGGATTTAAAATGAGTTTTCCTCGTAATAATGAATATGGATACATTTATGAACCTTGGCATTGGTGTTATCAAAATGAAGAGAAGTAAAGTAAATAAACTCCTAATACTATTTGTATCTATAGTTTTTTTAAGTTCATGCACAACTCCAAACAAAGAAGTGACAAAAATAAAATTTGCTTCTTATGACTATCCTTGGATATTTGCTCCTGTAAGAAAAGATCTTGTAGAAAATAATATATCTGAAGCAATAAACAAAAATAATGATATTGCCAACATAAAGCAGCTAAAAAATCTTAACTATCTTGAATCAGGAAGATTGCTTCAGCTTAATGATAATTACCCAGAATCAATAAAATTCTATGATCTAGCAATTCAATCTATACCCAAAAATCAAGAAGAATCATTAGAGCAAGCAAAAAAAATCTTATTAGACAAAAATACATACAATTATTATGATATTAAAACAGCTTATAATATACCAGACTATGCTATAAGTTTTTTATATACATACCAAGCTCTAAATTATTTAAAAACAAATGATGTTAATCAAGCTCTTAAGTCACTAGATAGTTTGGATACTGCTAAGATATGGCGTGATGAACAAGAGTTAATAGCAGGTGGTATGAAAGAACTTGCTAAGGAAGATCTTGACAGGAATGATATTACTAATGACAACTTAGGTTTAGATAGTTTCAAATCATTAAAGTCAATGCTTGAGTTTTCAGCAGTGATTCCAAATGCTTATGGTAATCCAATGACTTACTATCTAAAAAGTTTATTAGATTCAGCAGTTTCAAAAAACTATCAAGAATCATTAAATGATCTTGAAAATGCTCAAAAATATACAGTTGGTAATAGATACCTTGATCAAACTGCAAATGAATATCGATCTGCAGTAATTGGTCAAATATCACCTTTTTCTATGGGGATGGGTAGGATTGTAGTTTTTTATGAGCAGGGACTTGTTAATATTCGCAAGTCAGCTAAAGCTAATCTTGATCTAGGAAATATTGGTATCAGAAAGATGGAGTTTCCTGTATATAAAACTAAATATAGCTTTTTTGATCCTAAGAGAGTAACAATTTCTTCAGGTAAGAGTACATTAGTCGATACTTACACAGAAACTCTACTAGATACAACTTTGTATGCTATGAAGTCTCTCATCGAGAGTTATTCAAAGGTTGTTACTCAGAATGTTGTGATTGAGGCATTCAAGTATGATTATGATAAAAAATTTCCTTTAGGAGGTATTTTAGGAAGTCATCTTAAGTTTGATTTGTCAAATACAGATCCTAAAAGAGCAGATATGAGGTCTTGGCTATTATTACCAAATAGTATTGATTTATTTGAACAGCAAATCGATAGTGGTAATTATACAATTCAAGTTAATAATGTTCGTCAGAAGATAGATGTAAAGCAGGGTAAGACCACTTTACTTTGGATTGTAGACATTGGTAAGTTTAAGAAAGTATATTATTTTATTTTCTAGAATTATAAAATCTCACTTTAAAAACCACTTTAATTTTTTAAATAAATATATTTGTAATACTACAATAGATAGTAATATTATTAAAAAAATCCAAAAAGCATGAGTATTTTGAGAACCCGGTATTCCAGCAACATTTACTCCCATTAAGCCTGTTAAGAAACTCGAAGGCAGAAATAAAGCAGCTATTATGGAGAGGAAATACATTTTTTTGTTAATTTTATCACTAAGACTATTGCTAATTTGATCTTTAACTTCCTGCAAACGAGCATTGACTTCATCTAAATCTTCTACATATCTTATTTCACGATTATATATTTCAACTAAATAGCGTTTATGTGAATCTAATAGCCAGCTTAAATCACTCAAGCGTAATTGTTCAATTATATCTTTTTGTGGAACTATATAACGTCTTAAGACTATTATCTGTCTGCGTAAATTAGCTACAGATTCTCTTAGATCTGAATCAATTACATCTATAGTTTGTTCTTCTATATCTATAAGTTTATCATCAATATTAGCTAAGACAGGTTCAATACGAACCGATAATTTCTCTATCAAAAAAACTATAAAGTCAGCAGAGTTTTTAGGTCCTGTATTTTTTTTGAAACTTTCTATAATATCGTCGAATAAATCTAGATATTCAAAACTTGTACTAATTATACGATTTTTATCTATCCATAATCTTATTGAAGTCATATTATTTAGACAATCATTTCCGTTTGAATTAATACCTCTTAGAGTGATTAGCATGCCATCATTTATCTGTGTAAATCTGGATCTTGTTTTTTCAGCAATTAAAGCATCAGTGATAAAAGGATCTGATGAAGATAATTCTTTATTCAACCATTCTTTACTTTGAGGATCTTTTGCATCTAAATGTGTCCAAGTGATTTGTTCATTTACATCTAGTTCATTATGCTTTGGTTGTAATAATTTAGTTCCTCCTACACCATCTAAAATATAAGAAAATAATGTATTATTCATGTTATATAAAATATAAAACTAACCCATATAATAAATTCTAGCATTATTAATCAGATTTTATTAGGTTATATAAACAAAACTTTGTATGAAAGGGCCTGACTGTGTTTAAATGTTTTTGCCAAAAAATATATGCTAGATTATAAAGAGCTATATTGCTAAATAATCGATATCAGCTATATTAGCTTGAGGATCATAGTTTGATATGTAGAATTAATATAATTTATTAACAAAATCTAAATATAAAAAAGCTGATTCAATCAATAGTCCATAATATATAATCAATCTAACACGAATTATATTTACTCATAGCAGTCCAAGTGATATAAATTAAAGTACAAGAGGCGTAATTTTGAGGTATTTATGAAAAATATCGTAATACTTGGTGCCGGCAGAGTCGGGTCTTTAGTTAGTTGCTTACTGGTTGAAAGTGGTGATTATACTGTTCATTTAATTGATAGATACATTCCTCATGACAAACCAGTTTTAGAAAAAAATGTAGATAATTTGATATACGTGGAACTAGATGCCACTAACTCTTCAGACTTAAAAAACTATATGCAGCAGAATGATATAAAAACTATAGTTTCATGTTTACCGTTTTTTCTTAATAAAGATATAGCTAAGATAGCAGGCGAGTTAGAGCTTAACTACTTTGATTTGACAGAAGATGTAGAGGCTACTAACTATATCAAAAGTATAGCAGATAAAGCAGAAAATAGTTTCTTTGCACCTCAATGTGGCCTAGCTCCAGGATTTATAAGTATTGTATCTAATAATCTTATGCAAGAGTTCGACTCAATTGATACCGTACGTATGAGGGTAGGAGCTTTGCCTTTAAATGTTTCGAATACACTTCAATATGGTTTGACTTGGTCTACAGAAGGCCTAATAAATGAATATGCGAAGCCTTGCGAAGGAGTCGTTGATGGTGAAAAAAGAACTCTAGCGCCATTAGCAGATATTGAAGAAATAAAAATAGATGGACTTACTTATGAGGCTTTTAATACCTCTGGTGGTATCGGTTCGATGATCGAGACTTATGCAGGTAAGGTTAAAAACATAAACTACAAAAGTATCCGTCATCCGGGGCATTGTGATAAGATGAAATTCTTAATGCAAGATATGAAGTTAGGTGAAGATTTGGATACTATGGTTAAGATTATGGAGAGAGCAATTCCAAGAATTAATCAAGATGTAGTTCTTATATATGTATCAGTTGATGGTATCCGAAAAGGCTTAAAAGCAGAGCGTCATTTTGCGCAAAAATATCCCTCAAAACGTATGTTTGGTAAATATTTCTCAGCATTACAATTAACTACTGCAACAAGCTTGTGTGTAAGTATAGATCTATTGCTTAACTCTAAAGATAATCCTACAGGATTTATAAACCAAGAGTCTATATGTTTACAAGAGTTTTATGATAATAGATTCGGTAAGTACTATAGAAATTCAGGACTTTTGATACAAGCAGATTAATTTCGGGGGAAATAATGAGTATTTTACAAGAATTAAATTTAGGTTTAGAAGCACATATAACTGATGATAATAAAAATGTTATAGAAACTTTAAGTCCAGCAACTGGTGAGCTTTTAGCTAAAGTTAAAAATCAAAACCTAGATGATATGCAATATGCTATTACAAAGGCTGCTGAGGTTGCTAAACAATGGCGTCAAATTCCAGCACCTAAAAGAGGAGAGTTAGTTAGACTTATTGGCGAAGAGCTCCGTAAAAATAAAGATCATCTAGGAAGCTTAGTATCTCTTGAGATGGGTAAATCTAAGCAAGAAGGTGATGGCGAAGTTCAAGAGATGATTGATATGGCAGATTTTGCTGTAGGACAATCACGTATGTTATACGGTGTGATGATGAATTCTGAGCGTCACGATCATAGAATGTATGAGCAATGGCATCCATTAGGAGTAGTTGGAGTTATTTCTGCATTTAATTTCCCAGTAGCTGTGTGGTCTTGGAATGCTTTTATAGCTGTCATTTGTGGTAATACTGTAGTGTGGAAACCTTCAGAAAAGACACCATTATGCTCAATTGCTGTACACAATATATGTCAAAAAGTAATTCAAGAGCATGGTTATCCTGAAATTTTTTATACAATAATTTCTAAAGACATTGAGGTTTCAAAGGCATTAGTTAATGATGAAAGGGTAAATCTAATATCTTTCACAGGTTCTACAAAGGTTGGTCAAGATGTAGGACAACAAGTCGCTAAAAGATTTGGTAAGTCAATTTTAGAGCTAGGTGGTAATAATGCTACAATTATTGATGAATCAGCTAACCTAAAATTAGCAATACCAGCAGCTGTTTTTGGAGCAGTTGGTACAGCAGGGCAGAGATGTACTTCTCTAAGAAGACTATTTGTGCATGAATCAATCTATGATTTGGTCAAAGATAAAATGGTCAATGCCTACAAACAAGTTACAGTTGGAGATCCGCTAGATCAAAAAAATCTTATGGGACCTCTTATAGATCAAGCATCAGTTGATAATTTCTTAAAAACTGTAGATCAAGCTACAATAGAAGGCGGTAAAATTTTAACTGGTGGTAAAAAAATCGCAAAAACTGGTTTCTTTGTTGAGCCAACAATAATTGAGGCAAATGCTAATATGCCAATAGTAGCAGAAGAGAATTTCTGTCCTATTTTGTACATAATGTCTTTCAAAGATATTGATGAAGCAATCAAACTCAACAATAGTGTTAGATATGGTTTATCAAGCTCTATATTTACTGATAACATCCAAAATGCTGAGAAGTTTCTATCAAGTTTAGGTAGTGATTGTGGTATTGCTAATGTAAACATTGGTACATCAGGTGCTGAAATTGGAGGCGCGTTTGGTGGTGAAAAGCATACTGGAGGCGGTCGTGAAGCTGGTTCGGATGCGTGGAAGGCATATATGCGACGTCAAACTAGCACGATTAATTATGGTAAAGATTTACCATTAGCACAAGGAATCAAATTTAATCTGGAGGATTAGTTATGAGTTTTAATATTATAGATAAACTTTGGGATCAGTATATTGAGACTAATCCACATGTTAAGCAAGTTTATGAGGCATTTGTAGAGGAAGGTGAAAAGCCTGTCAATGATCATATAGCATTAAGAACCTTAGACAATCCAAAGATAGATATAAATGTATTATCAAAACCTTTTATAAATATTGGATATAAAGTATGTGGACATTATGACTTTGAGGTTAAGAAGCTAAAAGCGATACATCTTGAGCATAATGATCCTACTCAGCCTAAAGTGTTCATTAGTCAGCTTCTAGTTAGTGAATTTAGCCCGTTTTTACAAAAAACAATGGAAGCTTGTGTAGAAGCTATACCTAACAGTTTACTAAAGAATCCTGAAGCTTTGTTAACATCAGGTGCAAGTTGGAGTTTTATAAGTTACAAAACTTATCAAAAACTTCTCGAAGAGTCTGAGTATGCTGCTTGGTTTTATGCTTTTGGTTTTAGAGCAAATCATTTTACTGTTTTTATCAATGATTTGAAAAAATTTAGTGAAGTTTCTGAAGTTAATGATTTTCTAAAATTAAATGGCTTTGTATTAAATACTTCAGGCGGAGAAATCAAAGGGTCACCAGCAGATTATTTAGAACAATCAAGTACGGTTTCTGGAAAAGCAGAAGTTAAATTTATAGAAGGCAAGAAAGAGATTCCTTGTTGCTACTATGAGTTTGCAAAACGTTATCCTGATAATAGTGGTAAGCTGTATCAAGGATTCGTAGCCAAATCAGCAGATAAAATATTTGAAAGCACAAATGCTAAATAATCTATTTATAGTTTTTTGAGATTATTTCACTAACTTTGAGAAATAAATCTTCATAAATCGAGCTTTTACGCATGACTAAATCTATTTCTCTAAAGAAGTCACCATTATCAATATCTATATATTTAACATTTTCAGTTTTTGTACAAGCTGTTTTAGGAATTAATGTAATACCTTCATCAATAGATACCATCTGTCTTAGAGTTTCTATACTACTGCCTTTAAAGTCATTATTATTAAAATCTTTTAATGAACATAATCTTAAAGTTTGGTCTCTTAGACAGTGTCCTTCATCAAGCAACATAAGATTTTGTTTAACAATTTCAGTTATACAGATTTTTTTATTTTTTGCTAGTGGATTAGTTTTTGCAACAGCTACATAAAATTTATCGTCAAAAACTTTTTTTCTTTTAAATTGATAGTTATCCGTAGGAGTCGCCAAAAGAGCAAAGTCGATCTTGCCTTGGTCAAGCATATTTACAAGAGTATCAGTTTTTTCTTCAATTATAGATATACTTAAATTAGGGAATTCTTTTTTGATTTCAGGCAAAACCTTTGGCATTAAATATGGGCATAATGTTGGGAAAGCACCTATTGATATGCTTATTTTTCCATTATTTAAATGTAGTTCGGATATCTTTTTTAAGTTTTTTACTTCATCTAAGATCTTATAAGCTTGATTAACTATTTTCATACCAGCTTTTGTTATAAGTACTTGTTTTGTACCTCTTTCAAAAATTTGTATACCTATAAGCTCTTCAAATTTTTTTATCTGCATACTTAGGGCTGGTTGACTAACATAACACTTTTCTGATGCTGTAATAAAGCTTTTAGTTTCATATACAGAAATGATATATTCAAGAGTACGAGTATTCATATAAGTAAATCTTATAGCTAGTATAAATATAATATATTTTAAATTATTTATTAAAGCAATACAATAACAGTGTAACTTAACAAAACACAAGGAGTTAGACATGACTAAAAGAGTTCCTAATGTAACTTTTAAGACTAGAGTAAGAGATGAAAGTATCGGTGGATCAAACCCATTTAGATGGCAAGATGTAACATCTGCTGATATTTTTGATAACAAAAGAGTAATTGTTTTTTCATTACCTGGAGCGTTTACTCCGACTTGTTCTACTTATCAACTACCTGGTTTTGAAAATAATGCAGCTAGGTTTAAAGAGCTAGGAATAGATGAAATTTATGTTTTATCTGTAAATGATAGCTTTGTAATGAATAAGTGGATACAAGCACTAGATGTTAAAAATATTAAACCAATTCCTGATGGTAATGGAGAGTTTACAGAGGCTTTAGATATGTTAGTAGACAAATCAAACCTAGGTTTTGGCAAAAGGTCTTGGAGATATGCGATGATCGTTAACAATCACGAAATCGAAAAGATGTTTGTAGAGCCAGGTAAGCGTGATAATGCTGAAGATGATCCTTACGGAGAGTCTTCTCCTGAGAATCTTCTAAAATATTTAGAAGCTAAATAGCGATAAATGGAGTCTCTAATGAGCAATAAAGTAGTTCTAATAGGTGCAAGCGGAGTAATAGGATCAGCAACTTATAATAAATTTATAAATGCAGGTTATGAAGTTATTCCAGCAACATTTAGTGGAAGCAATGGTTCACACCGTATTGATATAGAGGATATAGAATCTATCGAAAATTTCTTTGAAAAAGTAGGTTCTTTTGATGCTTTAGTATCTACTACTGGTAAAGTAGCTTTTAAAGCTGTTGATGAACTAACTCAAGAAGACTGGAGTTTTAGTTTTAGAAGTAAGCTACTTGGACAAATTAATCTAGTGCAAATTGGTGCAAAGTATATCAATAAGGGCGGTTCATTTACTCTAACTACTGGGATATTAAATGTTGAGCCAATTGCTTTGGGTGTTGCAGCAGCTACAGTAAATGCTGCAGTAGAAGGATTTGTAAAAGCAGCAACTCTTGAATATAAAGATTTCCGTATAAATACTGTTAGTCCAACTGTAGTCAAAGAGGCGTTAGCAAAGTATGGGCCATTCTTTGTAGGCTATGAACCTATAGAAGCAGAAAAAGTAGCTAATGCATATCTTAAGTCAGTAGCAGGGATTGCTAATGGTAGTATTATAAAAGCCGGCTATTAATTTATAATTATTAAAAAACTATTCTACATTTAATTTCCTAATAATATTGACCAACTCTATTCATATATATACTATTTTATTAAGTATCTATTTTAAGATTGCATTCAATAAGTATTGTTGCGCTTAATAATGATTGATATTTATTTCAATAAGGAGAAAACATGAATAAGATATTAACTACAGCAAATGGCGCTCCAATTCCTAATGATAATACAAGTATTAGTGCAGGTACAAATGGTTCGCTAACATTTGATAACTTTCGATTATTTGAGAAGTTAGCACATTTTAATCGCGAGAGAATTCCTGAGCGTGTAGTACATGCAAGAGGTACTGGCGCATATGGTACTTTTACCCTTGAAAAAGACTTATCAGATTTGACAGTAGCTGATTTTTTAAGAGATCAGAACAAGCAGACTGAGGTTTTTGTGCGATTTTCTACTGTTGGAGGAGGTCAAGATTCTAGTGATTATGTTAGGGATGTGCGTGGTGCAGCTATCAAATTTTATACCAAACAAGGCAATTTTGATATTGTAGGAAATAACACACCAGTATTTTTTATAAGGGATCCCAATAAATTCCCTGACTTTGTACACTCACAAAAAAAGAATCCTCGAACTAATCTACCAGATCCTGTAGCACAGTTTGAATTTTGGTCAAGAAACCCTCAGTCTTTGCATCAGATGACAATATTGATGTCTGATAGAGGTATCCCAAAGAACTATAGGCATATGCATTTATTTAGCTCACATACATTAAGCTTTTATAATGAAAATGGTGAACGTTTTTGGGTTAAGTGGCATTTTAAAACACAACAAGGAATTAAAAATCTCACAAATGAAGAAGCATCTAGGCAGCCAAGCTATGGAGCTCAAAAAGATTTGTTTGATGCTATAGAGAGTGGTAACTATCCAAAGTGGGATGTTAAATTGCAAATTATGACTGAAGACCAAGCAAAGCAATACAGTATAAATCCTTTTGATTTAACTAAGGTTTGGTCTCATAAAGATTTTCCACTTCAAAAAATAGGTGTTTTAGAGTTAAACCGTAATGTTAATAATTATTTCGCTGAAGTAGAGCAAGCTACTTTTGCTCCTAATAATCTAGTGCCTGGTGTTGGTGCATCTCCAGATAAGATGTTACAAGCTAGACTACTAGCTTATCAAGATGCTCATAGATATCGAGTAGGTGTAAATGCAAGTCATATACCGGTAAATGCTTCAAAATGCCCCATGCATAATTATCAGCGTGATGGAGCAATGGCTGGTACAGCTCTTAATGTATCACAGAATGAAATGCCTAATTTTTATCCAAATGCGCATTCTGATTCACCTTCAGATGCTAAGCAATATATAGAGCCACCTTTAGAAATAGAGGGTTATATTGCTTATTATGATGCACAAGGCGAAGATAACTACTCACAAGCTGGAAATCTTTTTAGATTAATGAGCGAATCTCAGCAGCAACAGTTAGCTAATAATATTGCAGAAGGATTGGTACATGCTAGTCAAGAGATTCAAGAAATAATGCTTGACCAGTTTGCTCAAGCTGATGAAAACTATAGAGTTAAGGTCGAAAAAGCCCTTCAAGACATCTAGTTAGAAATTATTTTTGCTCAGATTATCTGACATCGGTAGAAATAACTCAAAATAGAACTGTGATATAAAATAAGTTTTTATTTTCTAATAGTAACTATTAAATGAAATTTTATATACTATTGACTTTCAAAAGTTTTTATAAAACATTATAGTATTAAAATCGAACCATAAATTTTGTACTTTATGAAAAAATACATATTAATCTTACTCAGTGTAGCTACTTTTAGTTTATCTTTTGCTATGAGTCCAAGTAGCTTTATCGCTAAACCGACTTCAGAGAAATATGAATCTGAAATTATGGATGCAGATGAACAAATCATAAAGTTCATAGCAAAGCGTCAAGAGTTAAGAAATCAAATGTTAGATCTTCAGAAAAATCAGAAGTTACCTAGTAATGATCCATTTGAAGATAAAGACTTGGCGGCTACGCGTACTAACTTTGCAATACAGTATAATGTAAGCCCTAAGCTGGTCGATCAAGTATTTGATATTCTAAATTCTTCGGCTCAAAAACCAGCAAAATAATATTTTAAATAAAGTTTATAAGAGGTGGTAATACAATGTCAATTTATGACTTTAAATTAACTAAGAATGATGGCTCAGAATATTCTTTACCTAATAATAAAGTTCTTTTGATAGTTAATGTTGCAAGTAAGTGCGGATTTACTAAGCAATATAAAGGACTTCAGCATTTACATAAATTATATCCTGATCTAGAGATAGTGGCTTTTCCATGTAACTCATTTGGCGGACAAGAACCTGGTAGTGATGAAGAAATCAAAAGTTTTTGTGAAACTAACTATGATGTTACATTTCCAATAATGAAAAAGACAAAAGTAAATGGTAAAGATGCGGAACCATTATTTGAATATCTTAAAGAAAGAGCAAAAGGTGTGCTTGGTACCGAAGCTATAAAATGGAACTTTACAAAATTTTTAGTATCAAAAGATGGTGAGACTGTCATTAGGTATGCACCTAAAACAATTCCTGAAGATCTAATATCTGATATCGAGAATTTTCTTAAAGATTAAGTCCAAAAATCTGTATAATTTATTTATCTCTGTTTTAAATTCTAAAATATGATTTCAACTTCATTATCTTATATATCATCTTTATTACTTATATGTAGTCTTATAGTTTTGTTATCAAGTAAGTCAAAATCAAAATTATTTGAATATTTTCCAGCGATTGTAATTATTTATTTTGTCATAGTAGTACTTTCAGCTATGGGATTTTGGGATTCAAAATCTTCAGAAATTATTCAAACAAGATTACAGCTTCAAGATTTAATATTGCCTGTGATGTTATTTTTGATGCTTATTCGTTGTGATATTAGAGTCGTTATAAAGCTCGGTAGAAAATTACTTATAGCATTTTTTGGAGCTACAGTAAGTATCATAATAGCTTTTGTCATAATGTATTTGACTGTTGGTAAGTATATATCGCCAGATGCTTGGAAAGGATTCTCAGCTTTATCAGCAAGTTGGATGGGTGGTACTGGTAATATGATAGCTGTTAAGCAAGCTCTTAGTACTCCTGATAATCAGATGGGCTATATACTATTGACAGATTCTATTAGTTATTCTATTTGGTTTGCTTTTCTGTTTGCGCTTATTTCTCGAGCAAATATATTTGATAAATGGACTAAAGCAGGTTGTATTGAAGAGCATATAAGTAAAGTTGATATTAACAATCCTTATGATGTCAAAGGCGATATTAACTTTGTTGGAATATTTGTATTAATTGCAATGGCATTTACTGCTACTGATATAGCAAAGATTTTATCAAGTTATTTACCAGCAACAGATTTAATATCTGCTAAGACTTGGACAATATTGCTAGTAACACTATTTGGGTTTGTAGGTGCTATGACTCCATTAGCCAAAATTAGAAGTGATAGTATTATTGCAAGTATCTTCTTATATTTTTTGGTCGCACTTATAGCATCAGGCTCAAGTTTCAAAGGGTTTTCTCAAGCACCGATATACATAGTTTGTGGACTTATGGTTCTTGTTATTCATGCTATACTTATGGTAATAATTGCCAAGATATTTAGGCTAAACTTAGCAATGTGCTCTATTGCCTCTTTAGCAAATATTGGTGGAATAGCAGGAGCACCAATATTAGCAAGTGCATATACTAGAAGTTTGGTATCTATCGCAGTTGTTATGGCTTTACTTGGGTTTTTGATTGGTACCCAAGGTGGATTAATTGTAGCTAAGATACTTTCAGGATTTGCAATATGAGTAAGATAATTGATATAAAAACATCTATCATAAAAATACCTCTTAAAAGAACATTTATAACAGCTGTACGAAGTACAAACCATATTGATTCCTTAGCAGTTGAGTTAACTTTAGATAATCAAGTTAAAGGTTATGGTGTAGCTCCAGCAACCACAGCGATTACTGGAGATACGTTGCAGGGTATGCAATATATTATTCGTGAGATATTTGCTCCAGTGATACTTGGCTCAGATTTATCTGATTACAAACAAACTTTAGAACTAGCTTTTAAAAAAGTGATGTTTAACTCCGCTGCTAAAATGGCTATAGATTTGGCGTATTATGATTTATTAGCCAAAGAGCAAAATATATCTGTTGCTAAATTACTTGGAGCTAAAGCAAATTCTATAGTAACTGATGTTTCTATAAGTTGTGGAAGTGATGCAGAAACTATACAAAATATTCAAAATGGTGTCGAAGCTAACTTTACAGCTATTAAGGTTAAAACAGGTGCTGATTTTAATAGAGATATCCTGTTGCTTAAAGCTCTTGATAATGAGTTTAGTAAAAACATTAAATTTAGGTTTGATGCTAATCAAGGTTGGAATCTAGCACAGACAAAGCAGTTTATCGAGGAGATAAACAAATATAGTTTAAATGTAGAGATAATCGAGCAACCTGTTAAATATTACGATATAAAAGCAATGGCAGAGATTACTAAATTTAGTAATATTCCTGTAGTTGCAGATGAGTCAGTATTTGATGCCAAAGATGCAGAACGAGTTATAGATGAACAAGCATGTAACATGATTAATATTAAACTTGCAAAAACAGGTGGTATTTTAGAAGCTCAAAAAATCAAGAAATTAGCAGACTGTGCAGGTATATCATGTATGGTGGGTTGTATGATGGAGTCACCAGCAGGTATTTTAGCTACAGCGAGTTTTGCATTAGCAGAAGGTATTACAGTGGCTGATCTTGATCCTTTAGACTGGGTAGCTAAAGATTTGTATAGTGATTATATTACATTTAATGAGCCTAATATTATTCTAAAAGATAATCTAAATGGTTTTGGTTTTAATCTTTAAGTAATACATATAACGATGAGTAAAGATAAAGTTATAATTTTGGTACATGGTTTTATTAAAAATAGTAAAGACATGTCATCTTTAGCTAATTTTTTAAAAGATGGTTATGATGAGGTTATAGCAGTTGACTTACCAACAACATTTGTAAGTGTTGATGTGGCAGTTAATAAACTATGTCAAATTGTAAAAAGTATTCCATCATCAAAGTCGTTGATATTTGTAGCTCATAGTATGGGTGGGATAATATCATGCATGACTATTGATAAATTACAGCTTACGAATGTTGAAAAATGTGTATTTATAGCTTCTCCATTTGCTGGCTCAAGAGTCGCAGATTTTGGTGATAGGATTCCTTTTTATTCTAGAGTACTAAAACCAAATAAAGATCTCAAAGTAACAGATAAGTATTTAGAAATCTGCAATAGAGTAGCAGAGAAAGTATCAGTAGGTCTTATTGCTGGTAATAAGTATTCTAAACTTAATTTTTTAGCAAGACTATGTCTGAGAAGTGAGCATGATGGTTTGGTAGAAGTATCATCAGTATTTTCTATAAACAGTCTTGATAGAATTACTATAAATAAAAATCATAGTCAAATTCATCATGATGAAGAAACTCTTACTAAAGTATCATTTTTCTTGAAGACAGGTAGGTTTATATCTTAAAAAATAATTTATATGCATATTATTCAGAACGAGGCTTACATGCCAGATTCATTTTTGGCTCTGAGAATGAATTGTGACCTACCTCATGAGCGTATCGACAATTTTTGTTGTTAAACTGAGTAGCTTCAAAGAATTTGTTATCATTAGTGTGTATTGAGAATCCTAGATTAAATAAGATCAAAGAGATGATCAATATAGCTATTTTTTTCATATTATTTCCGTCAAATTTTAATTTCATAGCTATTATGTCAGGTAATTTATATATGTAAAACTAATGATTTTTATACTATATATAAGATATACTTATATGCATGGTGTTTTCTAATTTCTAAAATTTGCTTTATGTGAATTTTGTCATGTAATTTGTGTTGGGTATAAAGATAATTTTATCTTATTATAGACTGTAGTAATTAAATTAATTGTTTGTAACGTGCAATTTTTAACAGAAAAACAAAACCGTGAAATTGAAGAGTATGCTATTTCTCAAGGATTAAACCTAATCGAAAATGCTTCAGATGAAATTGTTAAACTTATCTGTAATAAGTTTGATAAACAAAGTAAAGTTATAGTAATAGCGGGTTCTGGGAATAATGGCAGTGATGGAATTGCCGCAGCTATCAAGTTATTTAATTTAGGATATGATGTTGATGTTTATCGAGTTTTTCCAAAAGGCAATCAAGACAACCAAAACTATTATCAAGAGTTTTTAAAGTTAGAGACTCCTTTAGATAAATTGCCGGATATTAATAATTATGATGTCGTAATCGATGGAATATTCGGTATAGGATTAGATAGAGATTTACAAGGAGATATTTTAGAACTTGTTAAAGTTATAAATCAAAATTCAAAATACACATTAGCTATAGATGTACCAAGTGGATTAGGTGCTTTTAATGCCAAAGTATATGGTGAGGCTATCCAAGCTAATGAAACAATTACATTTTTAGCTGATAAGCAAGGGCTACATACTGGCGATGGTTTAGATTATGCTGGTCAGGTAACTGTCAAAGAGCTGATTGATAATCAAAATATCAATATTACTCAATCGGAGTATCAAGTTTATAAAAATGATATTCAAGATATAAATCTTGATAATATCCTTAGGAAAAAGAAAAATACCAATAAAGGTACTTATGGAAATCTAGCTATAATAGGTGGTAATATTGGTATGAATGGAGCTTTGCAATTAGCAGGTAAAAGCTCGTTATATAGTGGCTGTGGTAAGGTCTCGATGATATCTTTAGATAAAGACTTTCATGCCGATATGCCTATACCTGAGCTAATGACAAAATCTCTAGAAGATATTCCTAAAAATCTAAATACTTTCTCAGCTTTGGTAGTAGGTGTTGGTTTTGATACAACTGATGACTCTCAACAAGTTTTACAGTTAATAATTGATAATTTAACTCAACCAGCAATTTTTGATGCAGATGCCCTAAATATAATCTCAACTAATCAACAAATTAGAGAAAAATTTATCCGGTTAGAAAATAAAATAATAACACCACATCCTGCAGAAGCAGCAAGACTACTTGGTTGCACTACCAATGAAGTCCAAGATGATAGATTTGTAGCAGTTAGAGCGTTAGCTAAAAAATATAACTCCACAGTAGTACTAAAAGGAGCTGGTAGCTTAATTTGTAAAGATTATGAAATCTATATAAATACTACAGGAAATCAAGGTATGGCAGTAGCAGGTCAAGGAGATGTATTATCTGGAATCATTGGAGCGTTCTTAGCTCAAGGTTTAGATACGCTATCAGCAAGTAGATTAGCAGTATATGTTCATGGTTTAGCTGGAGATAATATCGTTAAAAAACTAGGTGGCTATGTTGGAATATTTCCTAGTAGAGTGGCTGAGGAGATTAGTATTATTTTGAATAATTATTAGTTGTCAATAAGTCATTTTTAAAACTCTTATCCAAAATCGTCAACACATCATCATGAAATCTTTCTCTTTTTTGCTGTGTGGATCTACCACAGAACAACTCAGCGAATCTACTAGTTGGCCATTCAGCGTCGACATGGATAGCTCCATCAATTTTGACAAGAGTATTATCTTTTAGACTTATTATGAAGTCTTTGTAGTTATTATTGGCATTACATGCGCTTGCTGGGGCAGCTATTATATAGGTTGGGCAATTTATATTCTTGGCGGCTTGAGAGCCAAGATTGCCTACATCTACAGGGTCTAATTCTATCCAAAGCTTGACTCTAGTATTCTCTGATGTCACTATCAAAGTAGCTAATCCTCCAGCAGAGAAACCAACTAAAGCAAGATCATTATTTATAATGCTCTTATAGTCGCTATTGCTATAGATATAGTTTATTAGCTCAGATATAAACTCAGCATTTTTACTATGATTAGCCCAAAATGGTAGATTGGGTACTACTACAAAATATCCATGATCTGCAAGGAAATTCCCCCAACCAGACATATTATCTTTTGATCTTGAGAAACCATATACTACGATAACTACTGGTAAACTTCGATTAGATTTTTGATAAAAAATATCGTAGTTGGAGCCAGCAATATTTAGAGAAATATTAGCCGTTTCTTTGATAGTTTTAGATGAGTTTTTGCTATTTTGAGCATTTGACATACTAAAAGTAAAAACTGTTGCAAATATAGAAGATAAAACAAAACTAAGAAAAAACTTAGTTTTTATCATGAGATTTAATCAAGAATCAATTTCGATATCGCTAAACTGTATATCCATAACGTTATTTTGAGCATCAACTACTTCTACATAAGTTATAGTTTCACCACCTTTTAGAGTTACTTCTTTAAGAGCTTTTGATAGTAATTCAGTCTTAGGAGTTAGTACTAATGTCCAGTTATCTGTAGTACCGCTGAATTTAGTATTGAAATTATCGTAGATTACTTTTGAGTCACCCTCTAATACAGACAAGAATATCTTAGTGAATGAGAACACCATTGGGCTATCTTCTTCACCAAATACAGATTTTGGACTATCTGCAGTCTTAATTGTAATAGTATCTTTTGTTGCTTTTAGAGAAGATTTAAACGGTTTCTCTTGGTTCCACTCTAAACCATCTTTCTTAGATAGCTCAAATTCACCAGATGCAAGAATAGGCTTGTCTAAACCTTGAATTTTGCGTGATTGGATGAAGTGACCAGAGTAGTTATCATTTTTGACTAGCTGTTCTTCTACTTTAGCAAAGTCTGCTGACGGAGCAGCATAGACTAATCCACTAACTAATATACTTGTAGCAATCACAACTTTTTTGAACATTATATATTCTCCTGTATATTCTATAAATTAACAACATCAGCTTTACAAACTAAGCATTGTAAATATTACATTTATTCGCTGAATATACTAGAGCTATAGTATAGATATTAACAAAAATTAATAATCTGCTTGTGCTTTAGTAGATGTTATTGTTAATTTTTTTTAGATTAAAAAGGTGTAACATCATCAATTACATTACCAACAATTTGGAAGGGAAGCTTTAATATGCAGCTATTTAAACTAATACAATAAACAGTTAATGTAGCAACTAAAAATATTTTCTTTAAATTCATTTTTTATAGGATAGTATTTAACATTTATTTATATAATACCTAAGTAATTTATACATTTGTAGATCTTATTTATTAGTAATACTTGTTCAATTAGATATTTGTTATAATTAATGCTAATAAATTTAGATTGTCTATTTGGATAAATATTGTGAAACATCAACTTAAATGGATGGCATGGGAGACAACTAGGCGTTGTAATCTTAAATGTGTACATTGTCGTTCATCTTCAGAATGTGAAGTAGTAGGACATCGAGATTTTTCTACCGAGGAAGGCTTTAGAATCATTGATAATATAGTTGAGTTTGCTAAACCTGTATTAGTACTCTCTGGAGGAGAGCCTCTTTTACGAGCAGATATTTTTGAGCTAGCTGAATATGGTGCTAGTAAAGGTCTACGTATGGCTTTAGCTACTAACGGCTCATTAGTCACTGATGAGATTTGTGAGAAAATTAAAAACTCAAGCATAAGTATAGTATCTCTAAGTATAGATGGAGCTACAGCTGAGACTCATGATGATTTTCGTAGCCAAAAAGGTGCCTTTGAAGCAACAGTAAATGCTGCAAAACTATTTAAGAAACATGGTATACCATTCTTGATAAATTCATCATTTACCAAACGTAATCAACACGAGATCAAGGATGTTTATAAACTAGCAAAATCTCTTGAGGCTACAGCATGGTATCTATTTATGATAGTGCCAACAGGGCGTGGTGAAGAGCTTATGCAAGAGCTAATAGATATAGATGATTATCAAGATATTCTAAACTGGCATTACGATATGGAAGCAGATGAGCAAGATATGCTTGTGCGTCCAACTTGTGCGCCACATTATTATCGTATTCGTTTTGAGCGTAATAAAGAAGATGGAGCAAAAGTTCGATCAAGAGCTCTTAGCTTTGGTACTGGTGGTGGTAAAGGTTGTATAGCTGGGCAAAGTATATGTTTGCTAGATGTTGATGGTAATGTCTACCCGTGTAGCTATCTACCTGTTAGTGCAGGGAATGTTAAAGAAAAATCATTTGCAGATATTTGGAAAAATAGTGATGTGATGCATGATATGCGTGATTTTAGTGCTTATGAAGGTAAATGTGGTTCATGTGAATTTATCAAAATTTGCGGAGGTTGTAGAGCTAGAGCTTATAATATTCATGGTAGCTATCTTGCAGAAGAGCCATTTTGTAATCATATGCCAATTAAGCTGAAACAATCAGAAAACAACAAAAATAAATAAGTCATTAAAGCCAAGTATCGCGAATAAATCTTGAAGTTACTGTCTTTCTAAACCAACAACAGCTGACATATCTATGATCTGTTTGATTTCATTCGGAGATGTTACTTTTAGCCCAGAATCTTGCTCAGCTGGCGGGATATCATAGAAGTTCATCGCATTTAGATCATAAGTAACATAACCGTTATCTATATTCATAGCATAAACTCCTACAGGACCTGTGCCTTGATATACAGCATTATCTTTATATGCTACAGTTAGATTCTTGAGATCTTTAATAGTTGTCCATAGTGTCATAGATTTCTCATAAGGTGGTACAGAAGCATTGGCAATTATTGATGCTGCATGAAATATAGCTTCTCTATTAGATTTTGGCTCAAGCATCAGTTCAGATAATATATAAGATCTAACAAATCTTGCAGCTGCACTAAAATCTCCAGGTAGTCCAACTAATTGAGCTACTTCTGGACGAGAACTTGAAATTGTATCAGCATAATTAATAACTCTATCACTAAATTTAGGATTACTATTATTTACTGATGGTTGTAGTAGTGATTTATATTCTTCGATATTGCTTAGATGCCATTCGTAAGTAGGTGCATTAGTTAAGACATTACCAGCATTTTTATGAATGTACATTTTACCATCAATAAACTCTATCACAGCACTGTTGCCATTAGCATCTCTTAGACACATGTGAAGAGGAATATTTTTTATATATATGCCATCTTTTAACTTTACAGCACTATTCACTATCTGACACTCAGATATTAATTTAAGAGCATCTGCTACATCTTTTGCCATAGCTAACAAAAAATTACCTAACTCATACACCGCTAGTGCAGGCCTATTATCATTATCATCATAACTTGGATATACCGTACCATCTAAATACAAGATACTATATGAAAAGCCTTGAGTGTTTAAACCATCTGTTACATAACTCTCAAATCCTAATCTACAAAAGTAACCATATTTTGAAGTCCACTTAGCGATTCTGCTTTCAGGAATTTTATCAGCATCTATTACAACATCTGTTACATTTTCAATACCGACATAACCCCAACCATTTTTAAAGGCAATATTTATTGGAAAATCCATAGATCTTGCTTCGATTTTGTATTGATTTTTATTTATAAAAACATTAGTACACATATTAATCTTACCTTTCAAATTTCATTGCTGGTGCTATACTTACAATATTAATACTACATTATTTTGGAATATAAGAGAATGACTCAAGAGTTTAATAAGATTGTTTTGTACCGAATGGTAACACCAGAAAAAACTTGTCCGTATGGTTTAAAAGCAAAAGCGTTATTTGAAGAAAAGGGGTGGTGTTTTGAAGACCATATTTTAAAAACTAGAGCTGAAACAGATGCTTTTAAACATAAGTATAATTTAGAAACTACACCTTTAATATTTATTGATGATAAACAAATTGGTGGTTATAGTGATTTGCTTGAGTTCTTAGGTCAGAAATGAATCAGCAGTTAAAATACTTTGTTTTGTCAACTAAGGTATTACCTGAACATATCGATCCAAATAATCATCTTAATAATATTGTCTATCTTCAATGGATGCAGGATGTGGCTATTGAGCATGTCAAGGCTAATAAGGTTTTTGACTTAACGGAGTCTCAAGGACTTACATGGTTTGCTAAGAAGCATACTATAGAGTATCTATCTCAAGGATTCTTAGGTGATGATATCGCTGTAGTTACGTGGGTAGAGAGTATTACTAAAATTTCTACATTTAGAAAATATCATATTTATAGAAAGTCAGATAAAGCTCTACTGTGTAAAGCAGATACACTGTGGGTAATGATAAATGCTCAGAAGGGCAGACCTGCAAAAATCCCAACAGAACTGGTTGAAATATTTGATAAGTATAATGATTTTGAGATTGATAATATTGAGAGCTTAATTTAAGTAGGGTTCTAAACTATTTTTTATTATTTTTAATAACCTCAACTGGACCGTGATCATCACAATGATTACCATGAGGATGATGTAATCTACCATCAACAATATAGTCTATGTGATCACCATGTGGTACTGCTTCATGACCACAATCCGGACCATGTACGTGATCACAGCATTCATCTTTGATTGGTTTACATTCATCAGGATTCTTAGTTGTGACATCTAGAGTATGTTCATCATAATGCCCATTATGTTCATGATGAAGGTGACCATCGTGTAGATAGTCGTAATGATCGCCATGTTTGATTTTTGTATGACCGCAGTTATCTTGGTGTTTATGTTCGTGGTTTTGATGTGTTTTACATTTGCTCATGGCACTTCTCCTCTTTAGTTTTGTACATTTATTTTAGCATTTTTTGCCTTAGACCCTCAAATAAATATATCGTAGCCGCTTGAGCTACATTTAAAGATTCAATATTACTTAGAGTAGGAATCATTGTCTTTTCACCTACTGAAAAGTCCTCTATACCATTGGCTTCTTCTCCAAAGACTAAGACACTGTTACTCAACTTAAATTCTTTAGAATAACAAGAAACTCCCTCATGTGGTGTTGTCAGCCAAATTTTTCGTTCTTTTAGTGTGGGGTAATTCCTTACAGCGCTTAGATTTTCAAAATATCTGAATTTCAGACTAAATTGTGCACCCATACCAGCTCTTATAGCTTTGGGGTTAAAAGGATCTACAGTACCATTTATAAGTACAATCTCTGTCAAACCAACTGCTATAGCAGTTCTCAATATAGTACCAATATTACCAGGATCTTGTATTCTATCTAGCACTAGTATGAAATCATCTTTAAATTCAAAATCAGATGATGTATCTTTTTTCTTGGCTAAGATTAGCACTCCTTGAGAGTTTTGTGTTTGTGTCAATTCATTAAGATCTTTTTCAGAGAGAATATATTTTTTATCTACAGGGTAGCTAATGTTATCAGTGTTTTCTGTTGTCAATAGTGCAATCAAGTCTTCTTTAGGTAATCTTGATAAGGCTTCATCACAGCATCTTAATCCTTCTATAACATAGTAGATAGATTTTTTTCTACCTTGAGGTGAGTGAAGCTTCTTTATTTCTTTGATTAATTTTTGACTTAGATTTTTCATTAAGCTATTAGCTATAATATTTTGCTAGATATTGTATGTTTTTTAGTACTTAGAATAAATAGTTACGGTATGTATTTTTGATATAGGTAGCTATAAATGTTAAGGTAATACAACTGTTATCAAAAAATAGGAATATTATGCAACGAGAAAAAGGTGCTTATGCTCCAGTTTTTTATCCTGCTATTATTTTAGCTATTGTCCTGTCATTGTCAGGAATTTTTTATCCGAATCAATTTGCTAGTCATATCCAAAATCTACAAAATTTAATTCTAGAAAAATTTGGTTGGGCTTATATATTGGCAATGAGTGTTTTTTTATGTTTATGTTTGATCCTAATGTTCAGTCGCTTTGGCGATATCAAGTTAGGTCAAGAACATGATTTACCTGAGTACTCTAATATTTCATGGTTTGCTATGCTGTTTGCAGCGGGTATGGGAATTGGTTTGATGTTTTATGGAGTAGCAGAACCATTGAAGCATTTTTTAGCTCCTCCTAATATGTCTTCAGATGAGTTAGTACTTGTTAAAGAAGCTATGAATACCACATTTTTCCACTGGGGTATAGAAGCATGGTCAGTATATGCAATTGTAGGTTTATCATTAGCATATTTTGCTTATAGACATGATTTACCTTTATTACCTCGATCGGTACTTTATCCAATATTAGGCAGACATATATATGGTCCCTTAGGTCATGCTATTGATGTTTTTGCAGTACTAGGAACATTGTTTGGTGTAGCAACATCTCTAGGATTTGGTGCAATGCAGGTGAGTGCGGGGATGAGCTTTTTGACAGGTTTACCAGATACTGTAAATATGCAAGTTATTTATATCGTAGTTATAGTCGCATTAGCAACAATATCTGTAGGATTAGGACTTGAAAAAGGCATTAAGGCACTAAGTAATTTTAATATTATATTGGCAGTATTATTACTAGTTTTTATACTATTGTTGGGTAATTCATCAGTATTGGTACGCGATTATATTCAAAATATTGGTTACTATTTAAGTACTATAGTAAATCAGACCTTTAATTTGTATGCTTACAATCAAGAAAATCAAGAATGGCTAAAAAGTTGGACATTATTTTATTGGGGATGGTGGATAGCTTGGTCGCCATTTGTCGGAATGTTTATTGCTAAAGTATCTAGAGGTAGAACAATCCGCCAGTTTACTATAGGTGTATTGTTTATCCCTGTTGGGTTTACATTTTTATGGATGACAGTCTTTGGCAATTCTGCTATTGAAATAGCTATGAGTGGTAATGGTGAAGCTCTTATTAATGCTGCAAATAATAATATACCTGTAGCATTGTTTGAATTTTTACAACATTTTCCATTCTCAACACTATTATCAGTTTTGGCAGTATTTTTAATAGTGACATTTTTTGTAACATCTGCTGATAGTGGAGCCTTAGTTATAGATATTTTAGCTACAGGTAATGCCAAACAATCAATAACATTACAGCGTATTGCTTGGTCAGTACTTAGCGGTTTACTTGCAATATCATTAATTTTAGCAGGTGGTTTACAAGCTTTACAATCAGCTACTATAATTAGTGCTTTTCCATTGTTGTTTATTTTATTTTTGATGTGTGTTTCACTAATTAAATCTTTAAGATTAGATTATCTAAGGCTTAAAAGTATTGAGACACATTCAACTGTTGTTCAATTTGCAAAAGCAAACACATCTTGGCAGAAAAGATTAGAAGCTATTGCTCATAAACCATCAAAAGATCAGGCTATAGAGTTTTTACAAAAAGATGTTACAACAGCTATAATTGAGGTTGCAACTGAAATGGGAAAAAATGGTATTAATACAGAAGTGATTAAAGACCATGATCATATACAACTAGCTATTTCAATAGAAGGTAATGAAGATTTTATATATAGTGTGATGCTAAGATCATATCAGTCAAAATTAGGTAATTATAATAGGGTAGAAGTACTTCTAAGTCATGGAGGTCAGTATTATGATATTATGGGGTATTCAAAAGACCAAGTCATTGCAGATATTGTCAACCAATATGATAAGCATTTGCACTATTTGCACCTAGTTGTTGCAGATAAGGATATTGTTAATTAAGCATCGCATAGTTAAGATTAAGTATCCATGCAAAACCTACCCATAAAAGATATGGTATAAGCAAATATCCAGCAACTTTATTTATATCCATAAATATTTTAAGATTCCATGCAATAAATATCCATAAAATAGAAATTTCTAAAAGAGCTAAATCAATATTATGCCAGCAAAAAAATATAAAGCTCCATAAGAAGTTTAAACCTAGCTGTATTGCGTAGATAATAAATACCTTTTCTCTAAGAGCTTTTTGTTTGAATACTAGCCATCCAGATATTGCAATCATAATATACAAAACCGTCCAAACTGGAGCAAATATCCAGTTAGGTGGAGCAAAAAAGGGATATTTTAGTTTTGCAAACCATGTTGGAATACTTGTTGCGGTTAAAGCCCCAACAGACATACCTATACCCAAAATAACTATTATGAATACAGCGAGTGAGATGTAGTCTTTATTTTTTATATTACAATTCATACCAATTTCTCCAATATTGTGCTAAAAAATAGCTTTTAATATCATATAAATATTGTAGATTAGAATATACATTTTTTTGAGTTTATATGATAATTATTAACAATATTTAACAGCTAGGAATATTTTAATGTTAAAAACGAAGAGCTTAACATCACATCAATACGAGATAATAATTAACAAAGATACAGAGCATCCTTTTACAGGTAGATACAATGATATAGATCAAAAGGGTACATATATCTGTCGTAATTGCGGTACGCCGTTATTCAAGGCTGATAGCAAATTCATCTCAACTTGCGGTTGGCCAAGTTATGATATTCATATTGATAATAATGTAAAACAATTACCCGATGCTGATGGCAGAAGGACAGAAATTCTATGTAATAATTGTGATGGCCATCTTGGACATATATTTCATGGAGAAGGATATACTAAGTTAAATACACGTTACTGTGTGAATTCAGCATCTGTAGATTTTGTACCAGTAGAAAGTCTGGGAGAAACAGAAGAGATTATTGTAGCTGCAGGATGTTTTTGGGGTGTAGAATATTACATGAAAAAACTGGATGGAGTTGTATTTGCAGAATCTGGATATTGTGGTGGAGATCAGCCAAACCCTGATTATAGAAAAGTTTGTGCAGGGAATACTGGATATTTAGAAGTTGTTAGAATAATTGTTGAGAAGAAAAAAATATCTTTAGAAGAAGTTTTAAAATATTTCTTTGAAATACACGATTTTGAGCAGGTTGATGGCCAAGGTCCAGATATTGGCGAGCAATATAAATCGGCTATATTTTATTATGATGATAAACAAAAACAGATTGCAGAAGATATAAAATCTGAACTTAGTGATAAAGGCTACAAGGTAGCTACAGATATTAGAGAGGCTAAACCTTATTATGTAGCGGAAGACTATCATCTAGACTACTATATGAAGAAAGGGACACTGCCATATTGTCATACTCGTAAAAAAATATTTTAAATCAAATTATTACACATCTTTAATTGGCGAAAAGTCTATTTTTAATACCCATGAATATGACAACTGAAATTACTATAAATGCTAATTGTTGAACAGGGATACCGACCATTAGCTTTGATATTGATAGAAAACTTAAGAAAAAACCCGCCAAAGCAGCAACCATAAATTTAACTAGTCTAATTATCGCATTGCCAGCAGCATAACCTTCTTTGAGAATATCAAGGGCTTTTGATGTTGTTATAATATTCACTAGTGCAAAACAGCCTGTTGCTAGAGCGTTTAATACAATAAATATATAAATATCATTCAAGAAATATGAGTTTAATATATTAAGTAATATTACTATTATAGCCAAGTAATAACCAATAATAATAAGCTCTCTTTGATTATGTGCGGTCTGTTTTCTTTTGATAAAGTTACCAGCAAAGATTATGCCAAACATATTTAATGCAAACAATATACAGTATTGAGTATACCCAAGATGAAAATATTCAATAATTAGATTTGATGATGTGCTAATAAAACTAAACAATGCACCAAAACATAGGGCTCCAGTCAGAGCTGCGATGACAAATGGTAAGTTAGCCATATGAATGAGATATACCTTAAAGCTTCTAGCTAAGCTCTTAGAACGTTTATGTATAGGATGAGTTTCTGGCATAACAATTGTAATAACCAACAAAATAACACCATAAATAGTTAAGAAATGGAAAATATCTTGCCATCTTCCAGTTGTGTAAATAATAATACTGCCTATTATAGGTGCAACTATTGGCGCAATCATAAATATCATAACCATTGTTGCTACAGTTTTTACTAACCTTTGACCTCTATAGCAGTCTTTTAGTATGGCCATAGCCGCAACAGACGCTGGAGAGTCTCCAAGACCTTGTAAGAATCTCATTAATATCAAAGTATCAAAGCTATGTGTAAATGAGCATAAGATAGTACTTACTATATAAATAAGCATACCAATAATAAGTATTTTTTTACGACCAAAACTATCTGATAATGCACCCCAAAAAAACATACCTACACCAAAACCTATAAAGTATGTAGATATAGTAATAGCGAGCTTATTTACATCAACATTAAAGAAACTACCAATATTACCAAAAGCAGGAATATAAGCATCTATAGCAAAGGGTGGTAGTGCCACAAAGATTACAACAAAGAAAACAAGATATTTGCTACCTTTTCTAATTTGAAACATAAGAATTATAGTGATTAATTTTGATGATATATTTTAACAGATAAAGTCGCTAATATTTAGTAGTTAAATATCATGATTAGGAATAGAAGTAATATAAAGAATATGTAAGATTAATTATGCCTCAATATCATCTTTATTATTAGATTGATCTGCTGTTATTGAGCTACCAGAATCTGTTACTGGAGATTCTGTTACATTTGATTGAGCTTGAGTATCATTTACTGCAGCAGTAGCAGTAGCAGTAGCAGTAGCAGTAGCAGTAGCAGTAGGGGTTGTAACTACTGTAGTATTGTTTGTAGCAGTTACAGTTTTTGGAGCTGTTTTAGCTTTATCTATCGCAGATTGGATATTATCAGCATCTGTATAACCACCTATTACAGTTGTATTATCAGCATTAGCATTGACAGCTGGAGCAATCACTAAGAATGGCGTACCTTGAATACCTAGATTTTCAAAACCTAGTTTTAAAGTATCTCTTAGATGATCAGCAATTTTATCATCTTTGATAGCCTTTTTAACTTTAGTTAAATCAGCTCCACATTGAACTGCAACCTTATCAATAGTAGAGTCTTTTAGTTTACCCTCATCTTCACCTGTAGCGAAGATACCATTATGATACTTAACATAAGCATCTGTACCATATAATTTATATATTGCAGTACCTACTTCAGCAGCATATTCAGAGGCAGGAGCTCTTTCACCAAATATAGGGAATTCCGCAAAAACTACTTGTACGTTACTGTTATCTTGCATTACTTTTTCAATTTGTGGAGCAAGTTTTGAGCAGTACATACACTGATAATCAAAGAACTCATATACAACTACTTCTGGATCTTTTACATCAGATTTAGGTGTAAGATCAGAGCCATAAATGCTATCTTTAACTTTTAGGAAGCTAGAAACTCTTTCCTCACTCATTTTCTGTTGTACTTTATTACGTAGATTATCCATGTTTTTTGCTATTTCTTCTGGAGATATAGCTGGTTTTTTTGCATTTAAAGCGTCAGAAAAACCTTCAATAATTTTATCATTGTTTAGATTGTATGATTTTACATTTTTATCAGCTTCGATAGTTGCACCCATGCCATAACCAATAGTATAGCTAGCATTTTTTGTAACAGCATCAGTACCTTGCACAACCGGAGCTGTAGTAGCTACAGAAGATCCGGAATTTGTAGCAACATCCTTAGCCGACTTATCTTTACTTGAACTATCTGAACATGCAACCAAGCTTGTTGCAATTGCAGCAACGGCCAAAGCCTTTAATAATTTCTTTTTAGTCATTATAATTAGCTCCCTTAATTATTTTTTCTGAGCAGCTACTGCTTGTTGTTGAAATTGTAACATTGCATTTTGCATTTGATCTGGAGTAAGTTTAGACTTGCTTCCAGATATTCCATCTGTTAGACCACTAACCACTTCTTGGTTATCTGTCGTTATGTTGTTTTGATCCATTTGAGTTTTTAAAGCTTGTCCCATAGTATAGCCAACAGAGTAGCTAAGATCATCTTGATTATCTGCTGCTGCGAAAGCACCACCAATAAGTGAACCAGCAACTAATGGCGCTAAAAATAGAGTTTTAGTTAATTTCATTATTTAATTTCTCCTTTAGTTTGGAAATGTCTATCCTAAGTTATTCTAACAAACCGGGATTAAATCACAATCATTTATCTATTTTACTTAGATTAATTTGTTTATTTAACGCCCATTTTATATGTTCTAAGACAATTTCTCTGTCTAGAAATTCATTTTTCTTATTTTCTAATGATAGTATATTTTCTGGTTTATATGGTGAGTTTCCGATACCAATAGCTATATTTCTTATCCAAGCATCATAACCAATTCTTCTGATTGCCGAACCTTGTGTATATTTATCAAAATCTTTTCTAGTCCATGAGAATAGTTCAAGAAGAGGTTTATTTATTAAAAAAGCTCTCTGTTGGAAGTCCTTTTCTGTAGTTATGGGGGCATTATTGTTAAAAGGACAAACTAATTGACAATCATCACAACCATATATTCTTGTGCCAATTTTATCTCGAAGCTCTAGAGGTATAGATCCTTTGTTTTCTATTGTTAGATACGAGATACATTTTCGCGAATCGATCATTTTACCATGTTGAATTGCTCCAGTTGGACATAGCTTGATACATGCTTGGCATTTGCCACAAGAATCTTGATGCTTTGGAAGAGTAGGTAAATCTGACAAATCAAGATTACTATAAATTACACCAATAAAGAAAAATGAACCTTGTATTTTATTCATAAGCATAGAGCTTTTGCCTTGCCAGCCTAATCCTGCTTTTTCAGCTAGCGGACGTTCAAGTACTGGAGCACTATCTGTAAAAACTCTGAATTGATGATCACCTGTAAGCTCATTTATATACTCACCTAATCGTTGAAGTTTTTTCTTCATTACTTTGTGATAATCTCTACCATGAGCATATATAGATATGTCTGCAATATCTGTTGAGGATTTTAGTCTCTTAACTTCATTTTTGATAGCTATAGTTCTGTTAAGATAGTTTAATGTGGCAACAATTACGCTATTAGTGCCAGGTACTAATTCATTTGGAACAAATCTCTTTGAGCCATGCTTTATCATGTACTCAAGATCTGCATGATAGTTATTTTCTATCCATTTGTTATAGTAAGGAATATATTCAGATAAATTGCAGTCAGCTTTAGATATAGATGATAAACCAAGGCTATCAGTAGCAAAATTTTGTACTTGTTGCCACTGCATTGCAGAAAGCTTTAGCTTCATTATTAGTCTTCTTTGCGTTTGATATCCCAAAGTTTTTCTAGTGCGTAAAGTTCCCTAGTTTCTTCTAGCATTATATGTACAACAATGTCACCGATATCAACTAAAACCCAGTCAGATTTATTATCGCCTTCAATACCTAGTATTGTAATTTTGTTATCTTTAAGTTCTTGTTCTAAATTTCTTGCTAGTGATTTAGCGTGAGTAGTAGATGATGCTGTAGTAATTACTATGTTATCCATCATATCAGTAAGATGTTCAACGTTAATAGATTGAATATCTTGGCCTTTTAAATTATCTAAAGCTTCTAGAACGATTTGTAGTCTTTGATCAGTCGTCATGAATTATTTTAATTATTGTTTCATAAATTTGGACTAAGATTATAACATAAGTTAGCTTAAATAATGATATCATTATATAAACAAATAGTTTCAGGAGATCATAGATGAAGAATAAGAATCTATTTCTATTCGTACTTTTAGTTATTTTAACTGTGATAGTTTTGGTTTTATTTTATAGGTTTGCTCAATGGTATGAGCAGATATTAGGGACTATATTTTCTTATATTGTAATGATTACAATATTGTTATTTGTATTTGCGCCTTTTAAGTTTATCAAAGATAAGAAAGCAAAAGTAAATATGCTCAACTATTTCAAATATTTAGGTATAACCATTCTAGAAATAGTTAAGATAATAGTTAATATAGTTAAGCAAGCAGCCTTAACCTTGGTATATCTTGTCTCTCGATTATTTGCCAAAGATCTACAAGAAAAATAATCAAATTCGAATTTTTAAATGCAATATACAGCTGAACAACAAAAAATAATAACTCATGATTTAGATAAACATGCCTTAGTTTCTGCAGTTGCTGGGAGTGGAAAAACTCAAACTTTAATAGCAAGAATTGAGTATCTAATTGACAATAAAGTTCCACCAAATAAGATATTGGTTCTAATGTATAACAAATCAGCTCAACTTGATTTTGCAGAGAGACTTAAAAAGGTTATTAAAGCTGATATTGCAAGGTTAGTTAACGTAAGAACAATGCACTCATTAGGAAATAGTTTCTTACAAGCTTTTGCAAAAGCAGGATTTGTTAAGGCAGATAAGATTCTTAAAGAGTATGAAATAGATGCAATTATTTCAAAGCTACTTAAGCTATATCAAAAAGAATTTAAAATAACTAAAGATATTGATAACGAAAGAGTCGAAACATTTAAAGAATATATTTCATTATTGAAATCAGACTTATCTCTTACTAACAAAAAACTCAATGAACTTAATACTAAAGAGAAAAAACTTTTAGATAAAGTGTTTTTAGAGTTTAGCAAAGAATGTGAGCAACAAAAAGCTATTACTTATGATGATATGATTTATCTTCCAGCAAAGCTTTTTGAAAAAGATAAAAATAGCATAGCTCAAGCAAGTAGCTTATATTCTCATATAATCATAGATGAATATCAGGATATCAATCAGGCACAACAGTTTTTTTTGAAGTGTTTAGTTGGAGAAAACACTTATGTTATGGCCGTAGGAGATGTTGATCAGACAATATATCAATGGCGTGGTTCTACTCCATATTATATGTTAGAAGGTTTCAAAAAAGATTTTAAAAATGTAAAACAATATAGTTTATCTTACACATTTAGATATGGTGATTTAGTATCTTTGATGGCAAATAATATTATTACTAATAATAAAAAACGCCATGATAATCTATGTATTACATACCCTAAATTAAATAAAACAACTGATATTAGTATCCTCGATAGTAGTGATAAAGTTGTCCTTAAACTTAAAGCATTGATTGATAGTGGTGTCAAAGCTAGCGATATAGCTATTCTTGTGCGTAAGTATAATTCAACAACGGTATTTGAGTTAAGCTGCCTGTATCATGATCTAGCTTATAGCGTGGTTGCAGATAAGAATATTTTTAGTGAAAATCTATTTAAAGCTATATATGGGTATTTGATGCTGTTTAACAAGGGTAGGGGTTTTGCTAAACACAGTATCGATCAACGAATTGAGTTTATAAAAGCTATGCTTGATTATCCGTCACTATATCTCAAAAAAGATGTTAAGCAAAATTTGGCAAATAAAATAGCTCAAGATATTTCAGCTAGCATGAATATAATTTCAGAATTGACCAAAACAGTTGATAAACCATTTAAAGAAAAAAATATATTAGCAGTATCAGCTAGTTGGAGAGCTATTTTTAATAATACTCGGATTAAAAAGTCAGAAAGAGCGATAAGTTTTATATTAGAAACTTTAGATCTCGAAAAACAAATTTCTAAAGTCTCTGGAGAGACGCACTCAAGCAAATCTAAATTACAAATTATAGATGGAATGAGTAGTTTTGCTAAAGGTAAGAAAAGCTCATTGTCAGAATTTATTGAACTTTTATATGAGCTATACATAAAATCAAATCAGCAGGGTGAAAATGATCCGAATCAGATCCAGATCATGTCAATGCATAGAGCCAAAGGTTTAGAGTGGGATTATGTTGTTGTACATGATGCTACAGAAGGAGGCTTTTTCGGTGAAAAAAACTCTAAGGCTTGTGATGAAACAATCGAAGAGGAGCGAAGATTATTCTACGTTGCTATTACACGAGTCAAGAAACATTTGTTCATAGTATCATCAGATGATATTAATCGTTTATCATCATGGTATGAGATCAAAAAAAATACCTATCCGAAAGATTTGAAATGTAAAAATAGTTTAAGATTTTTGTATGAAGGTAACTTGATAGATTGTCAAAATCATCTAGAGATTATTAACAATATCTCTAATGAGGATAACAAATTTTCTAACAAGATATTTAAACGTTATTATGAGAGTTTATCAAAATAGAATTAATTAGCCTTATTATCTTGCAATGCTTCGTTTGGAGTATCTACTTTCGGCGCTAACTCATCTTTAGACTCAAAAGGTTGATCTGAGAAGTACATAGCTGGGTGAGCTATTATTTTATTATCATCAATTTTGTTACACCATTGGCCATTTTTGTCTATACTAGCTGAGAAACCATCTAGAATTTGGATATACTTCTTCCAGCATTGCGCTTTGAACATAGGCTTTTTGCCTGTTGTTACATTAGTCTTAAGCCATGTTTTACCATTATCAGAAGATTCTAAATACGTGATTAAACAGTAGTCATGTGGTTTTGGCATTTCCGCTTCTTTTGCGGCCGCTTCAGCTGCTTTTTCTTCAAGTTTGGACTGATAGTGAAAGTAGTATGCAATACCAGATATTGCTACTACTACACTGATAATTACTGAAAAGATAAATATCTTTTTTTTCATTTTAAAACTTACACAAAACCAACAACTTATTTACGATTATATACTTATTTATATTCAAATGCGATTGGTAGAGTTTATTTTGTTTACTAAAATGGTTTATAATACTAGCTGTTTTGAATTTAATTTAAATATCTGTAGCGCTATCTACTGGAAGGTAAACTATGATTTCTACTAAAGAGTTACGTAATAAATTTATAAGCTATTTTGAGTCTAAAAACCACTCGCATCAACCAAGTTCATCTTTAATACCATTTGGTGATGATACTTTATTATTTACGAATGCTGGAATGGTGCAATTTAAAGATGTTTTTTTGGGATTAGAAAAGAGAGATTTTTCTAGAGCTGTTACAGTTCAAAAGTGTCTTAGAGCCGGTGGTAAGCATAATGATTTGGATAATGTAGGTTATACAGCTAGACATCATACTTTTTTTGAGATGCTAGGTAATTTTAGTTTTGGTGATTATTTCAAAAAAGATGCTATCAGCTTTGCATGGGAATTTTTGACTAAAGAGATCAAATTACCTGTTGAGAAATTATGGGTAACTATATATGCAACAGATGATGAAGCATTTGATGTATGGCACAATCATATTGGTTTACCAAAAGAAAGAATTATTCGTATAGACTCAAATGATAACTTTTGGTCAATGGGTGATACTGGCCCTTGTGGTCCATGTACTGAGATTTTTTATGATCATGGTGAAGATGTTGCTGGAGGATTACCTGGCACTCCAGATGAAGATGGAGATAGATATATCGAGATCTGGAATATAGTATTTATGCAGTTTAATCGTCATGCTGATGGTACAGTTACGGATTTACCTAAACCATCTGTTGATACTGGAATGGGCTTAGAAAGAATAGCAGCTGTACTACAAGATGTTCATAGTAATTACGATATAGATTTATTTCAAGCATTGATTAAAAAAGCTCAAGAAGTAACTAATGCTGATGATATAAATTCACCTTCTTTAAAAGTGGTGGCAGATCATATACGTTCATGTGCTTTCTTAATTGCAGATGGAGTCTTGCCATCGAATGAAGGTAGAGGATATGTTCTAAGAAGAATTATTCGCAGAGCAATTCGTCATGGTAATAAACTAGGCGCTAAGGATATATTTTTCTACAAGTTAGTAGCAGAGCTTATTAACCAAATGGGTGAGGCATATCCTCAATTAATAGATAAGAGAGAACTTATTGAAAAGACTCTTATAAAAGAGGAAGAGTTGTTTCTAAGGACTATTGAAAATGGTATCAAAATTTTTGATACAGAAATTGCGAGTCTAAAATGCGATACTATTTCTGGAGAGATAGCATTTAGACTTTATGATACATATGGTTTTCCTTTGGATTTGACTGCTGATATGGCTCGCGAGAAAGGTCTAAAAGTTGATGAAGAAGCATTTAAAGAGCAAATGCTAAAACAAAAGCAAAGGTCAAAAGAAGCAGGGAAGTTCAATGTTGATTATAACAGCATTATTAATTCACAAGCAAAGTCAAATTTTAGAGGCTACTCGACATTAATTGAAGATGCTAAAGTACTTGAGATATATCAAGATGGACAACCTGTTAATACAATTCAAGCTGAAAGCACGGCTGTTATAGTTCTTGACAGAACACCGTTTTATGCTGAATCTGGCGGTCAGGTTGGTGATAAAGGTGTTTTAGAAGGTGTCGGTGTTGAATTTATAGTTGAGGATGTGCAAAAATCTGGTGAAGCAATTTTACACATTGGTAAACTGTCTAAGGGTATACTAAATACTTATGATGAAGTAACCGCGAGGGTCAATGATTCAGTAAGACTTGCTACTGCTGCTAATCATAGTGCTACACATTTATTACATAAAGCTTTAAAGATTGTCTTAGGTAGTCATGCTGAGCAAAAAGGCTCACTTGTTGATGATAATAAATTAAGATTTGATTTTACGCATGATAAGGCTATATCACGTGTTGAAATTGAACAGATCGAAACTCTAGTTAATCAACAAATCAGAGCTAATTATCCTGTTGCTACTATAGAAACATCTCAAGAAAAAGCCAAATCTCTAGGAGCAGAAGCTTTATTTGGTGAGAAATATGGAGATATTGTTAGAGTGATTTCAATGGGAGATTTCTCTATTGAGCTTTGTGGAGGAACTCATGTTGCATATACTGGAGATATTGGTTTATTTAAGATAGTGTCAGAAAGTGGTATTGCATCTGGTATTAGAAGAATAGAGGCAATAACAGCTGATAAAGCTATAAAATATACTTTTGCTATCGAAAATAAACTAGCTGCAATAAAAGAAATTACCAAGTCAAATGACTCTAACCTATTAGATAAACTACAGTCAATGTTAGAGCATCTTAAGAATCAAGAAAAAGAAATTGCTAAACTTAAAAAAGATATTTTATCAGGAGCAAATAGCAATATTAAAGAGTCTTCAATAGATGGTATCAAATTAATAATAGCTAATTTAGAAGGTGTAGATATCAAAACACTGCGAGAAAAAATTGATGATTACAAGTCAAAAAATGATAAGATGGTAGCAGTGTTAAGTACTATAAATGCTGATAAAGTGCAGTTTGTGATTGGAGTTAGTAAATCTATAACATCATTAATCAAAGCCGGAGATATAGCTAAGGAATTTAGTGGTTATATAGATGGCAAAGGCGGTGGTCGCCCAGATATGGCTCAAGGTGGCGGTAATAACTCTACCAATATTGATAAAGCTCTAAGTGATTTAGAAAAGTATATTTCAATTAACATAAAAAAGTAGAGTTTGCTCTTGAAAAGATTGTATAGACATTTATTGGTATTCATTGGAATCTTTGGCTCGTGTATTAGTGCTGCAGCTAATACTGTAGCTGACTATACAGATACAGTAAAACAGTCTATACAAAATTCACCGCAATATAAGTTTATAGGGTTTCAATTAGATTCTAGACAGATGAATCCAGCCATTCAACTTGGAAGATTATTACCAAGTATAGATATTGGAGGATCTATAAAAGCTACAAATATACTAGATCAAAGAACTATGGCCGATGGTGATATTGCTGGTGGTCGCTTTGATTCAATTAAAGGGTTGGTCTCGTTGACACAACCTTTATATGATTATGGAGCTTACAAAGATCTTCAGTCAGCTCAGGAAGTAGCTCAGTTTGCTCAGCAAGACTATAGAACAAATTATCAACAATTCTTGTATGATACAAGCTATGCATATTTTAACTTAGCTAAGGCGATAAAAAATGTTGAATATACTTCATATAATTTAAAAGCCAACAAACAAAGCCTAAATGAGTTAGAGAGTAAATTTAAAGCAGGTACAGCTGATATTGCGGATTACGAAACTGTTAAGGCAAACTATTATATTGCAGAAGCTAGTTATGCAGCTGCTCAGAGAGAAGAAAGAGTTGCACATGCTGAATTACGTAAGTTTACTAATAATGATGATGATGTTGTCTTGTATAGTAATGATTTTAAAATAAAAGAGCCATCACCTAATACTGAAGAAGGTTGGGAAGAGCTTACAATGCGTAGTAGTCCATCATACTTAGGTTCTATGCATACAAAAGAAAGCAATTACTATAATTATCAGTCAGCCACTAGCTCATTTATGCCTAAAGTTAATTTTGAAGTTAAATATTCTCCTGGTTTTAATGATGTTAGTTCACTAGGTAATCCGGTGTTTGATAATTTCTTACCCTCAAAAGGTACAGTTAATGCTTTTTATTTCGGTATTAATCTTACTTGGAATATTTTTGCTGGTGGTACCAACTATGCTGAATTAAAAAAAGCCGCGTATGATTATCAGTCCTCAGAATTTGATATGATTCAAACAGGAAGGGTCGCTCAAAATGATGCTATGTATGCTTTTAGATTTGTTGAGCTTAAAAAGAAAGAGATAGAATCATTGCGCAAGTCTGTTGCAGCAGCAAAAATTGCGTATGAAAAATATAAAGAAAGGTATGATCAAGGAACAACAACTATTACTCAGTATTTCATACTTTTAAACAATTATTATCAGTTTCTAATTCAGTTAAACAATACTGAGTTTGATTATATTATGGGCTTTTTGAGCTTATATAAAACAGCCGGTATTTTTACATCAAGTACAGTGCAAGATTTTAATAACTGGCTAATACTAAATCAAGATGTGGAGCTATAAAGTTATGCATATTTCAACGAGATTACAATGTTTTTCTTTACAAAAAGAATTTGATTCTAAGCCTATTTATCTAATACATAAGACTAATTTTGATAACTGGCTTAGTCAGCAAGATTCTTTTAGTCAAAATTTCATTAAACAGTTTGCTGATAAGAAAATAATAGCTATACCTGGTGAATCGGGAAGTATTCAAAAGATTATCTGTATTATTTGTGAAAATATGTATAGTTTAGCATCTTTGTCTAGTCAGTTAAGCAAAGGTAATTATCATATAGAATATTCAGAAATTTCTGATTTATCATTGCATTATATTGGTTTTGGGTTATCAAGTTACAAGTTTGAAAAATATAAGTCTAATCAACAAGGTGTAGATGTAAAATTATTTTTACCAATACAATATAAACACATATTAACAACAGTTGAAGCAGCTTTTATTGTTAGAGATATGATTACAACACCTGCTGAAGATATGGGCCCTGAAGATATTTCTAATATTATCAAATCTATTGCTAAAGAATTTGATGCCAGCTTTGAGGAAATAGTTGGAGAAGAGCTCAAAAATCAAGGATACATGGGTATTTATACTGTAGGTAAAGCAAGTCATAGGTCTCCAAGATTAGTTAAATTAAATTGGGGTAATGAAAATCACCCTAAAGTTTCTATAGTGGGAAAGGGTGTTGCTTTTGATACAGGTGGGCTTGATATAAAAGCATCGCAATTTATGTTACTGATGCATAAAGATATGGGTGGTGCTGCAAACGCTATAGGTCTTGCTTATATGATTATGAAACATAATCTTCCAGTAAGGTTAACTCTATCAATACCTACAGTTGAGAATGCTGTAGATGCGAAGTCATATCGTCCTAGTGATATCATTAAAATGAAAAATGGAACTACTGTTCAAGTTACAAATACTGATGCAGAAGGAAGATTGATTTTAGCTGAACCACTACATGAAGAGGCTACTAAAAATCCAGAATATTTAATAGACTTTTCAACTCTAACAGGAGCTGCAAGAGTGGCTGTTGGTGATAAAATTTCAGCATTTTTCTGTAATAATGATGATGTTGCAAGAGATATTTATAATTATGGGGAAATCGAGCAAGATCAGACTTGGAGACTCCCGTTAGCTGACTGTTATAGAAAAAATCTTGAAACAGAATTCGCAGATATATCACACTGTGAGCTGTCAACTTTTGCCGGAGCCGTAAAAGCAGCACTATTTATGGAGCATTTTGTAGGTATTGAGAATGCTCCTACTTGGATTCATTTTGATATAATGGCTTGGAATGTTGCTAACTCTCCAGGTAAACCAAAAGGTGGAGAAATGATGGGTGTTAGAGCAATGTTTAAAATGTTGGAAGAGAAATACAGCAAATAAATTTTAAATAATTAATATTTACTTTATTTACTAATACTCTCGAAGTTGTATACTTTATTAATGAAGTGTAAAAATTTTATTAAAAAATTATGCAAAAATCGTTATTAGAACAGCTTAAAGAAGTAACTATGGTAGTCGCTGATACTGGTGATTTTGAGTTGATTAAGAAATACAAACCTGTTGATGCTACTACAAATCCTAGTTTGATACTTAAAGCTGTTAAAGATCCAAAATACTCTAAATTAGTTATAGATACTATAGATAAGTTTAAACAGAATAATCCTGAGCTTAAGAGGGATGAGCTTATTAGAGAGATTGCTATCGAGATACTGGTGTTTTTTGGAATAAAAATATTGGATGTGATTGACGGCAAAGTATCTAGTGAAGTAGATGCAAGAGTATCTTTTAATTCTGCAGAAACAATTGATTATGCTAGAAAAATAATCAAAAAATATGAATCTCATGGAATATCAAAAGATCGAGTTTTGATAAAAATAGCAGCTACCTGGGAAGGTATAAAGGCCGCTAAACTTTTACAAAAAGAAGGTATCAATTGTAATTTGACACTTATTTTTGATAAAGTTCAAGCACAGGCTTGTGCTGAGGCTGGAGTTTATTTGGTATCACCTTTTGTAGGAAGAATTACAGATTGGCAAATGCAACAAAACAAACTTGATGCTTTTCCTGATGTTAATGACGATGATGGTGTTAACTCTGTAAAATCGATATATAAGCTATACAAAGATTGTGGGTTTAAAACAATCGTTATGGGAGCAAGTTTTAGAAGTGCTAATCAAGTAGTTGCTCTTGCTGGTTGTGATGCTTTGACTATATCACCGGTATTACTTGAAGAGCTTGAAAATAATTTCGGGAAATTAGAAGTTAAGTTAAAAAAATCTAATGATGTAAGTACACAAGTACCACAAGTTACCGAGTCTAATTTCCGCTGGCAGATGAATGAAAATCCTATGGCGACTAATAAGTTAGCAGAAGGAATTAGACAGTTCGCAAAAGACACTGTTGAATTAGAAAATATAATAACAAAATATCTATAATTAAGAGGTTAATATGAAAAAAACTTTATTAGTATCAGCATTGAGTTCTATTTTTATGGCTCCATTTGTTTCTTTTGCTAATGATGATCAAGAGTACTTAAATCCTAGAAGTGAGACGCAACTACACTCTCAACGTCAAATGATTAATCAAAAAAATAGTCAAGCTTCACAAATGCCTAAAAAACATCAACTAGGTATCACAGAGGAAGATATGAGAATTCCCGGTGAATCAAGCAGTAAATCTCGTAATATGAGTACTAAAAAGGGTTGGGGAAGTACTAACGCACAGGAAAAAAAATCAAAGAGTGATGAAGACTCTGATGATGATAACCCTAATTTATCTGATCTAGCTACTCCAGCACCTAAAAATATTCATAGTAATTTGTCAATTAGTGATGATGATAGGGCATTAAATAGGCAGATGATGCTATCTGGTCCTAAAGGTGGTTTTCAAAATAATCAGCCAAGAGGTATAGGTGGCTCGAGCGCTAACCTATAGTCAAAACATAATTGCTAACATTATCTAAATATAATAAAATCTACTAGTTCAATTATTTAATTAGTTTAGGTTCCCAATGAATTTTCAATACAACAATTTTAAAATTTTAGAAGTAAGTGGAATAGATACCATAAAATTTCTTCAAGGTTTGGTAACATCTGATTTAACTAAACTATCTGATGATAATAATTTATTGATGACTACTTTTGCTAATTTAAAAGGACGAATTATTTCTTTATGTTTTGTAAAATATGTTTCTAGCCAGAAATTGTTACTCTCAGTTGAGCAAACTGTTATAGATAATCTACTTTCTTGGTTAAAAAAGTATGGTATGTTTTCTAAAGTTAGTTTTGCTGTTAATGAAGATTATTCATTGTTTTTTACCGATAATGGGTTTTTAAATCATGATATTTTAGTCAAAGATGCTTTAAAGTCTGAAATATCATATGAACAAATACAAAAGATAAATATCCTAAACAAGCTTGCAATTATAGATCAAGCTAATGTAGAGAAATTTCTTCCAGCAGAGTTAGATCTTGATAATATAGAAAAAGTTGTCAGCTATACCAAAGGTTGTTATATGGGTCAAGAGGTGATAGCGAGGATGCACTATAAAGCTAAGTTAAAAAAAGAATTAGCAGTTGTTAAATCTGATACAAATATTCAAGATTTTGATTTAAAAACTAGTGATGGCAAACCTCTAGCAAATGTTGTAAATAGGGTTTATGTTGAGGATGTTTGCTATATGTTGGTAGTGTTTCATAAAGAAGCAACAGAAGTTGAATATCAGCTAGAAAATGAAGTAATTATAACTAAATGCTAAATAATCTTAATCAACAGCAACAGCAAGCTGTCAAATATACTAGTACTCCCTTACTAGTACTAGCTGGAGCTGGCAGTGGCAAAACTAGTGTGATTATTGAAAAAATCTCTTATCTAATAGAACAGCTTTTGTATCCAGCTAAAAGTATTTTAGCAGTTACATTTACAAATAAAGCAGCCAAAGAAATGCAAGAGCGTGTTAAATCTCGTCTTGATAAGGAAAAATCAAAAGGACTGATGATTTCAACGTTTCACTCGCTTGGTTTAACAATTTTAAAAAAGCATTTTTTAGATTTAGGGTATAAGAAAAACTTTACACTTTTTGATAGTCACGACTCACTTGCATTAATATACGATATTGCATATGAGGAGTATCAATTACCTAAACAAAATGCTGGGTTTATTCAATCAAAAATATCATTTTGGAAATCAGCGTTACTAACACCTAACGAGATACAGCCTCAAGATGATCTTGAAGAGCAAGCAGCTTTTATATACAAAGAATATCAAAAATATCTAAAATCTTATAACTCTTTTGACTTTGATGATCTGATATTTCAACCAATACAGTTATTTAAAAATTACTCAAGCATTCAAAAATTATGGTCAGATAAATTTAGATATATTCTCATAGATGAATACCAAGATACTAATGAATCACAATATCAACTTTTGAAGTATTTGACACAGGACAAAAATAAATTCACTGTTGTAGGAGACGATGATCAGTCTATATATGCATGGAGAGGTTCTCGACCTGAAAATTTACGCCATTTGCAAGAAGATTTCAAAGATCTAAAAGTTATTAAGTTAGAACAAAACTATCGTTCCACAGGTAGAATACTTAATGTTGCAAATAAGCTTATTGAAAATAATAGCCATATTTTTGACAAAAAACTTTGGTCAAATAAAGATTACGGTGAGCAAATTAAGGTTATTAGTCTTACAAACGATGAAGATGAGGCACAATTCATAACTAGTGATATTTTCTTTGATAGGGTAAAAACAAAATCTAAAAACTCTGATTATGCAATATTGATAAGGAGTAATTACCAAGCATACTTACTTGAAAGATATATGCAAATGCACAAAATTCCTTATACAATTAGCGGGGGAAGTTCTTTTTTTTCCAAATCAGAAATCAAAGATATCATTTCGTATTTAAGACTAATAGTTAATCTGGACGATGATAGAGCATTTTTGCGTGTTGTGAATACTCCTAAACGTGAAGTTGGTAGTGCAACTATTCATAAATTAGGAGAATATGCAAGTGAACATCACTGTAGCTTTTTTCATACTTTATATAATTTAGAAAAGTTTGAAATACGCGATTTTACCAAAAAAAACTTATCATCTTTTAAAGATTTGATACTTAATACGCAGCAGGAGATAAATTCAAGTATATCTGCTCAAGAGCTAAAAAATATAATTAATAATTTTATTGATAATATTTCATACCGACAGTGGCTTATAGATTCTAGCTCCTCAGAGAAACAAGCAGAGTTTAGATATGCGAATGTCATAGAGGTTACTAAATGGATTGTCAATCAGCTTGAAGGTGAGTCATATAATGCTCTTGAATCGCTAGCTTCAGTTCTTAATAAAATGTTACTTATAGATATTTTAGATAGAGATAACGAAGATAAAAATGATAATCAGGTTCAAATTATAACTATGCATGCTTCCAAAGGTTTGGAATTCAAAAAAGTTTATATAATGGGTATGGAAGAAGGAATCTTGCCACATCAACAAAGTATTGAAGAGGACTCTATAGAGGATGAACGTAGGCTTGCATATGTGGCGATTACTAGAGCTAGAGAAAATTTGACTATAACAATGACAAAACATCGTAAAAAGTTTGGCGAAAAACAGATATCTATTCCAAGTAGATTTATTGACGAATTACCAGAATCCGATCTATATTGGGTCGGCACAGAAAAAGAATGTGCAGAAACTCGTCAGCAAAATTCTAAACAGAATATATCCGCACTTAAAGATATGTTTGGATAATTTAGAATTTTTTAATAATTATATGGGTTTTAATCATATAACTGTATTTAGTAAACAGTTATTAAATACTAAGATCTATGATAATATTGGAATTGTTTTAAATTAAAGGTATGCATTTTGATTTCAATAGGAAAATATTCTAAGTTAAAAATTCTTGAAAAAGCACGAGATAGATTTGTTTTAGATGCTTTAGAGCTTGGTACAGCAAGTATTGCTAGTTCGGAGCTTAGCGATACAGTTAGTGTTGATGATAGTATAGAGGTTTTTTTATATCATAACTCTAAGTCTGAGCTTGTAGCAACTACAAAAAAAGTCCCAACAGTTGGTCAAATTGCTTATTTGCAAGTCAAAAGTATTACAAAAATTGGCGCTTTTTTAGACTGGGGATTAGAAAAAGATCTTTTTGTACCATTAGCAGAACAGCATCGACCTTTAGAAGTCGGTAAGTCATATATTGTTTATTTGTATCTTGATAAAGTTAGTGGCCGTATTACAGCATCATCAAAAGTTAATAAATTTATTACAGATTATGCTGGCGATGAATTAAAACCAAATCAAGAAGTAGATCTTGTAATTGCCAACTCAACAAATATAGGTTATAAAGCGATTATTAATAATAGTTATTGGGGTATATTATATTCTTCAGAAGTGTTTAGAAGATTGAGTTTTGGACAATCTACCAAAGGATATATTAAAAACATCCGTGATGATGGTCGTATAGATTTGTCTTTACAGCTAGTGCATAAAGATCTAGATAAAAATGCAGAGTTAGTAGAAAAATACCTGATTGAGCATAATGGTTCTGCTCCTTTTAACGATAAATCTAACCCTGATGATATAGTGCGTGAGTTTGGAATTAGCAAAGCCGCTTTCAAAAGAGCTATCGGAACCTTATTGAAGAAGAAAAAGATAATAATTAGAGAGAGTGGTATATATTTAAACGGATAAGATATATTATCTTTTTTATTTTTCTAGTGGCTTATGACAGAACCACCAGTCATAACAATCCGAACTTTCGAGTCTTTCTTGAGCAGTTTTTTCATTATTGGCAGGAGGTATTATAACTCTATCTCCAATCAGCTCATTGTTAGGCCAGCCAGCTGGAACTGCACCTTGTTTATAATTGTAAAGCCTTGACACCTCTAACAATTTCATCCATATTTCTGTCTACTTCTTGAGGATAGTACATAATTAATCTTAATTTAGATTGTGGGTCAACTATGAATACAGCTCTTACTGTATTAGTTCCTTTTCCAGGGTGTAACATACCTAGTTTCATAGCAAGAGAATCGTTTGCTGCGATAATTGGAAATTGTATCTTAATGTCTAAATTTTGATGTATCCATTGAGTCCACTTTATATGTGAAAAAACCTGATCTATCGACATACCAACTAATTTACAGTTTAGTTGCTCAAAATCACTGAATCTTTTTTGAAAAGCAACAAACTCCGTAGTACATATAGGTGTAAAATCTGCTGGGTGACTAAATAGTATGAACCATTGTCCTTTCAAATCTTCAGGGATATTCATAATGCCATGAGTTGTTTGTATACTGCCAAGATTTGGAAAAATATCTCCAATTAAAGGTAGTATTGAGCTATCGTTATTCATATCTGAGTTCCTTAATCAGCTTATTATATTAGCATTATCTAATAAAGTTAAACCTAATTCAAATGACTTAATATAATAATTAAAACTTTTTAGAATTACTTTTTAGAAACTTTGTGAAAAGTGCGATGTAAGAATGTAATAATCTACAAATTGCTATTGTTATTAGTTGGCTAAAGTAGTAAAATAATGACTTGCTCTTTGCTATGCAAGATAATAAGATAATTTTGTATAGCTTATCAGTAAAAAACTAACAATGATAAACCGGAAGGAGTTTACAAAATGAAACATTATGAAATCGTGTTAATGATTCATCCAGATCAATCTGAGCAGCTAGATGCAATGCTTAGCAAATATCGTGGAATCATTGAAGAGAAAGGCGGAAAAATCCATAGATTTGAAGATTGGGGACGTCGTCAATTAGCTTATCCTATCGAGAAACTTCATAAAGCACATTATGTGTTATTCAATATTGAATGTGATGTTGAGTCTCTAGAGAAGCTTCAGGAAAACTTAAAGTACAACGATGCAGTTTTACGTCGTTTAGTAATTTCTAAGAAAGAAGCTGTTACAGAGCCATCAATTATGATGGAAACTAATGAAAAAGAAGTAATTTAATAGAGGGATTTTAAGATGAGTCGTCGTAAAGTTTGCCGTTTCACTGTTGATGGTGTAAAAGAAATTGATTATAAAGATGTAAATAAGTTAAAAGCTTATATTACTGAAACAGGTAAAATCGTACCTAGTCGTGTGACTGGTACATCAGCTAAGTATCAAAGACAGCTTGCAACAGCTATCAAAAGAGCTAGATTCTTAGCATTATTACCTTACTGTGATCGTCATTTTAACTAATACCGGAGGTTGATTACAATGCAAGTTATTTTAAAAGAGAAAGTTGAAAACCTTGGTGTATTAGGTGATATCGTAAATGTTAAGCCAGGTTATGCTAGAAACTTCCTTATCCCATTTGGTAAGGCTGTTCAAGCTACTAAAGCTAATATTGAAACTTTTGAAGCACAAAAAGCTGAATTAGAAAAAGCTGAAAAAGCAAGATTTGATGCAGCTGTTGCTACTGCTGAAGCTATCAAAGACAAGGTTTATACAATCGCAGCTCAAGCTGGTGAAGGTGGTAAGTTATTTGGTTCTGTTGGTACTGCTGAAGTTGCTGAAGCTGTATCGCAAGCATCTGGAAAAGAGATTGAGAAGAGTCAAGTTCGTATGCCAGAAGGTGTGATTAGATCTATTGGTGAGTTTGAACTTACTATTCATGTTTATACTGATGTAGATGCTGATATCAAAGTAAATGTTGTAGCTTCTGAAGCGTAGTTTTATAATATATAAACTAACACAATATCTATATTTAATGTAAAAACCATGTGTTAGACATGGTTTTTTTGTATATAAGGGTCTTGATGTCAATGGATTATCAATTTAAGGTTGCTGAAACTACCTATTCAGTTGATGCTGAGAAAGCAATATTAGGAAATATTCTTCTAAATAATGATAATATAGAGCTAGTTGAAGATTTTCTTTTGATTGATGATTTTTTTGATAAAAGGCATAAAATTATCTACAAACAAATTACTGTTTTGAATCAATCAAACACTCCGTTTGATGTTTTAATCTTAAGCGAATATTTAGCTACCGAAGGTCTATTATCTGAGGCTGGAGGCGAGTCATATATTATTGACTTGGCAACAAATACACCAGCAGTTTCAAATATTAAGACCTATGCAAATATAGTTAAGGACAAAGCTAAGCTAAGAAGTCTACAGGCTAGTGTTAATGACATAGTTCAAAAAATATACTCTTCAGACTCAAAAAATCCTGATGAAGTTATTGACTATGCTGAAAGTAGAATACTTGATGTAGCTAAAGAGAGAGAGACTTTAGTAAAAGGACCTGAATCAATTAAATCTGTCATACCTAAACTAGTTGATCGAATGAGTGCTATTGTAGATTCTGGAAGCGGGTTGACTGGCATATCTACTGGGTTTATTGATCTTGATAAAATGACATCAGGCTTACAAAGAGCTAACATGGGTATTATTGCTGCTCGACCTTCAATGGGTAAGACTGTACTAGGTATTAACATAGCTCAAAATGTTGCAAAATTTGCAGATAAGCCAGTATTAGTTTTTAGTTTAGAAATGCCATCTGAAGATATAGTAACAAGAATGTTGGCTTCTCAAGCGCGTGTGGAGATGAGTTTGTTGAAGGAGTGTAATCGTTTAAATGATGCTCATTGGGTTAAGATTACAAGTGCTATGAAGTCCTTAAGCGAGATGCCTTTATATATTGATGATACATCAAGCCTTACACCTGCTGAGATGCGTTCAAGAGCAAGGAGATTGTATAATGAGCATGGTGGTCTTTCTATGATATTGATAGATTATCTTCAATTGATGAAAATACCAGGGTATGAAACTAATAGAACACTTGAAGTATCTGAGATATCAAGGTCACTCAAAGCTTTAGCTAAAGAGCTTGATATACCAGTTATAGCACTTTCTCAGCTTAATAGGGCTGTTGATGACCGTAAGGATAAACGCCCGATGATGTCAGATCTTAGGGAGTCAGGAGCGATAGAACAGGACGCTGACTTGATTATGTTTATTTATCGTGATGAAGTTTATAATAAAGATAAAGAAGATAATAAAAACCTAGGTGAAATAATTATTGGTAAACAGCGTAATGGCCCTATAGGTACTGTACATGTGCGCTTTGATGGCCAATTTGCAAGTTTTGCTAATTTGACACGCGAAAATGATAATATTTTACCTGGTGATATAGGGTATAACGAATAATTTTATATACAAAAGAGAAGTTCAATGCAACAAGATAAAATAAACTTACTTGGATTAAATCAAAAAGCTATAGAAGACTTTTTTATTTCGATAGGTGAGAAGAAGTTTCATGCAAGACAAGTTTTTAAGTGGATTCATAAAAAGGGTGTTATTGACTTTGATAGCATGACTGATCTTGGAAAGAATTTACGTAATAAATTAAGAGAAAATGCTGAAATAGTCATTCCTAAGGTTGTATTTAATAAAGCATCAAAAGATGGTACTCACAAGTGGCTTATTGATGTTGGTGGAAGTGCAGTAGAGACAGTCTTTATACCTGAAGAAGGAAGAGGTACTCTTTGTGTATCATCACAAGTTGGCTGTACTTTAAATTGCAGTTTTTGCTCTACTGGTAAACAAGGATTTAATAGAAATCTTTCATCAGCTGAAGTTATTTCACAGCTTTGGATAGCAGCTAGAACACTATCAAAAAATAATGGTGAGCATGACTTTAGCGTGACAAATATAGTTATGATGGGGATGGGCGAACCATTGATGAATTTTGAAAATGTAGTTCCTGCAATGGATATTATGATGGATGATTTAGCTTACGGACTATCACGCCGCAAAGTTACTCTTAGTACATCTGGTGTTGTTCCAAGAATATATGATCTACTTGAACAATCTGGAGTTTCTTTGGCTGTATCATTACATGCACCTACAGACTCTTTACGTAATGAAATCGTACCTATTAATAAAAAATATAATATAGATGAGCTTCTTGAAGCGTGCAAACTTTATGCTGAAAAAGGCCCGCATAAACACATAACATTCGAATATACATTAATGGAAGAGGTAAATGATAATTTATCAGATGCTGAACAATTAGTTGAGTTATTAAGATCTCGTGAAGTACCAGCTAAAATTAATTTGATACCTTTTAATCCATATCCAGGTACACCATATAAAAAACCTAGCAACAATCGTATTCATAGATTTAAAGAGTTTTTACAACACAATGGTTTTGTTACTACAGTAAGAAAAACTAGGGGAGATGATATTGATGCTGCTTGTGGACAGTTAGCTGGCGATGTCATGGATAAAACAAAAAGAAAAGAAAGATATTTAAAGAAGCTTGGTGATAAAAATGCAGTCTAATTTTAAAAAGATTTTAGCTACAACTATATTATCAGGAATGCTAGCTTCATGTATGGCCTCTAATAACGTGAATAACAAAAATCCTACCTCACAAAATCAAAATGAAGTAAAAAATCAGAATGTAGAACGAGCGGAATATTCAGTTACAGGTGGTTCTTTTCCTCAGGCTAATTATGAAGAGGCAACTAAAATTAATTCTGAATTAGCTATAATTTATTCAATAGAAGGGTATCTTGAAAGGGCAAAAACTAAGCTTATAAAAGCACAAGAGCTAGCAAATGAGCATAATCAGAAATTAGCTATTGTAGATTATGCTGGAGGATATTATTATCAAAGCATCGGAGCAAACTCTATTGCCGAAAAATATTATCAAAAAGCTCTTGATAATCATCCAAAGAACTATGAAGCAATGAACTTTTATGCACAATTTTTGTGTACAGAAAAGGAAGATTATAGTCGTGCACAAGAACTCTTTGAGAAAGCTTTATTTATGCCAAATAATAATGATATGGCTCAAACACTATTCTTATATTCTCAATGTATGTATAAACAAGGCAAGAAAGATGACGCTTTAGCATATATGCAACGAGCTGACAAATTTAGATTAGACTATAAAGCTGCTAAATTAAGATTAGCACAGATGTATTTTGAAAGAGGTGAATATAAAGAATGCTATAAAGTCATTTACAGCATGAAGAATGATCCTCAGTTCTTTAATAACAAACTTGTTTTAGACATGAGGTTAAAGTTAGCAGAGTACGCTAACAATAAAAATGAAGCTGCAGCTGTAAGATTAGTTTTATCTTCTAATAACTATAATGATGAAGATATAGATAAATTCTTCTCAGCAGCAGATCAAAAGGATATCGATAAAAATGCGTAGAATTAATCAAAATATTGAAAATACTCCAGAAAGACTACAAAAGCTATTAGCAAAATATGGCATTGGCTCACGTAGAAAAATTGAAGAGTTTATTGAACAAGGAAGAGTGCGAGTTAATGGTAAAGTCGCAACTCTTGGCGATAAAGCGACAGACAAAGATAAAATTAGCTTTGATGGAAAGGCTCTACACTCTTATGGTCAACCTATGACTAGACCAAGAGTTATTATTTATCATAAAAGAGAAGGGGAAGTCTGCACTAGTAAAGATGAGAAAGATAGAAAAACTGTCTTTGATTCATTGCCTAAGCTAGCAAAATCACGCTGGATAATGATTGGACGATTGGATATAAATACTACAGGATTGTTACTTTTCACAACAGATGGAGATTTAGCAAATCGACTGATGCACCCATCCTATGAAATTGAAAGAGAATACGCTGTACGCGTTTATGGTCAAGAGTTATCAGATGAAACTTTAAATAAACTTAAAGAGGGCATACAATTAGAAGATGGTATGGCGAAATTTAATAATATAAAATTCTCTGGCGGTGAGGGTGCAAATCTTTGGTATTATGTAACTTTGTCTGAAGGACGTAATAGAGAAGTCAGAAGAATGTTTGAAGCGGTTGGTGTTACGGTTAGTAGGCTGACAAGAATTAGATTCGGTGATATTATTTTGCCTAAATTTGTTTCTCGAGGAAAAACATTGGAGCTTAATCCTTCTGAAGTTAATAGACTAAGAAAGTCTGTTAAATTAAAAGAGTATAGCTTCCCTAAAAAATTAGTTGAAAGATTAGAGAAAAAATAATGGATTTTGTACGTCAGCTAGAAGATATTTTTGGTATTGATGTCTGGGAGTTAAAGCCAGAGTATAGGTTTACACAGCAGATTGAAACACAAATAATAACTGAAAAATTAGAAGACACAAAACCTTTAGAAAATAGCTTGGAGGTTATCTACTCAAATGAAGTAGATAGTCCTAAGGTTATAAATATTCTGTTAACTGATAAATTAGATATTAGCTTTTTAAAGCAAATTGTTACTAATTTATTTTTTAAATCTAATGTATGTATATATAAAACGAACAATATTAATTCTTTCCATAGTTTAGAAGGAATTAATCTTGCTGAAAATGATTTTATAAGTAACGATTATAAGTTATTAGATATCCAAAATAAAAAAACAATATTATCAAACTTATACAAGTATGCAGATTTTAGAGCTTGATATTACATTTCTAACAAAAACCATTCAGCTAGTAAGAGCTACTGATAAAGATTTTAGCTGGTCAGATAAACAAATCGAAGATTCATTAATTAATGACACCGTTTTAGGTTTAATGATTGATAGTGAGCTTGTTGCTATTACTATTTTTAACTATATATTTGAAACAGCAGAACTTTTGTATATATGTGTTGATACTGCTATGCAAAGTAGAGGAGTTGCATCTAAGCTTTTGAAATACTCAATTAATCATCTTGCCAAGAAAGAAGTTAAAGAATTATTTTTAGAGGTTGATATAAATAATACCAAAGCTATATCTCTATATAATAAACTCAATTTTATTAAAGTATCACAGCGTAAAAATTATTATAAAAAAACTGATGGTAGTCTAAATGATGCCTTAATCTGCCGATTAGATATATCAAACTAACCTTGACTATGCTATATTAATGCCTTGAAGACAACAGGGGTGCTATCTTTATAAAAAAGAATAGCTGAGAAAATAACCCTTTGTACCTGATCTAATTAGTATTAGCGTAGGGAGTTTGTTTGATTATTTTTTTATATAAGAAATATCACTCAAACTCTTATTATTTATTTTTGAAATAATAGGAGATTAATCATGGAATATTTAGGCTACATAACTTTAAACATATCATTAGTAATATATTTTATTCATTTTCTACCACAAACTATTCATAATCAGTTTAAACATAAAACGTTTGAAATTAGTCTCTGGACTCATTCTTTAATGATTTTTGCTAACTCTCTAGATCTTATATACGCAGTAGGATTTAATATGCAGTGGCAATATATTTTGGTTGATATTATTCTTTTAAGTTTTTTAACTATTCAACAATTTCAAATTCTTAATGATAGAAGACAGAAGAATATAGTTATACATACTATTTTCATTTTGATATTTTTATTAATTGTAATATATATATCTAAATTCATAACTCTAAACGAACAGACTTTATTATGGAGTGGGTCAATTAGTGGTGTTATATACAATGTATATTGGATACCTCAGATATATAAGAATTTTCGCCAAAAACAAGCTGAGGGATTTAGTATCTTCTACTTAGGGCTTTCAGTGCTTAGTCTTATGTGTGATATAAATAGCGCCATATTTTTAGGATGGCCTATTGTATCTGTAATAGTATCTAGTTGTTTACTTGTTTTAGTATCTATACAAATTATTCAATATTTTTATTATAAAGGAGTGATATCAAAGCAAATATTAAAAACTTCTATGAACTAGAATTATAGGCTAGCATATTTTTTATGTTAGAATTAGTGATTAGTATTTTTTAGAAAAAAGTTTAAACATGAAAAAAATTATTAGATATCTAGTGTGTATCTTAGCTTTAGGTGCTAGTTCTCAGGTATTTGCAGTGGATAATACCTCAAAAACATATACAGCTTATTCAATTGGTGATGCACTAGGTAAAGCTTCACATAAAAGCTTTAGTGCTATGAATCAAGAAATTATTAAAAAAGACTTCATCTCTGGCTTTGATGATACTATTTTAGATCATAAACCTGATATAAATAAAATTTCAGATAAAGATTCCTATGAAGTTGGAATGATTATTGCAACTCAATATAAAACAAAACTTAAAAAAATGATTGCTATAAATAAATTAAATGGTGAAGAGTTTATTAAAGGTTTTAATGATGGCGCTAATAGTAAAGATCAGTCTTTAACCTCAGAAGATAAAGAGATATTAAAACACTTTAGGGTTTCAAAAGATGAAGACAATTAGATAATATCAAGTAAATATAGTTGATAAATATATTCTGCTACTTTATTCTTAAATCTAACTAACCAAAAGTCTTAAAAATTATAAATAAATGCAAAGCTTAAAAGATATTCAGAACTTGATTAAACAAGATATTGAAAATAATAATCAGTTTATAATTAATTCACTTTCATCAGAAGTGGTTCTTATTAATCAAATTAGTCACTATATCATAAATAGTGGTGGCAAAAGACTTAGACCTTTGTTAGTAATGCTATTTTCTAGAGCATTAAATTATACTGGTAATGATCATCTAGCATGTGCTGCAATTATAGAGTTTATTCATACAGCAACTCTACTACATGATGATGTGGTTGATGACTCACACTTACGTCGTGGCAAAGAGACAGCTAATAATGTTTTTGGTAATGCTGCAAGTGTACTAACTGGAGATTTTTTATATTCTAGGGCTTTTCAAATGATGGTGGGTCTAGATAATATGAAAATTATGCAAATATTAGCAGATGCTACTAATAAAATATCTGAAGGAGAAGTACTTCAACTATTAAACGCTAGAAATATTGAATTGTCAGAAGAAGATTACACTAATGTAATATATTGTAAAACTGCTAAACTATTTGAAGCTGCATGTGAGTTAGCAGGAGTAATTAGTCTTGACAAGCAAAGCTATAGTAAACTTCAAAATAGTATTAAAAACTATGGTGTTTACTTAGGAAATGCATTTCAGATAGCTGATGATGTATTAGATTATGTTTCTGATGCAGAAAGCCTTGGTAAAAATATTGGTGATGATCTTGATGAGGGAAAAATGACCCTACCAACAATTTATGCCCTAGCAAATACTTCAAGTGCTGAACAAAAGAAAATAAAAGATGCCATTGAAAAAGGACAGTATGATATAAGCGAAATTATTAATATCGTCAAAAGTAGTGGAGCAGTTGAATACTCTTATCAAGTTGCATGTCAATATGCTGATAAAGCAAAAGAATCAATAAGTTTCTTGCCAGAATCAGAGTATAAACAAGCTATGATCTTACTATGTGATCTAGCAGTAAAAAGAAAAAGTTAATAATTTACAGAATATTAATATTACTTAAAATCCTTAAGCGTAATTTCAAAAGCTAATGCCTGATTAGGCCCTATTGTTGCAGGAGCTCTAGTTCCATATGCCTTATTTGGCGCACAGTATAATACAAATGTAGAGCCATTAGGTATTTTAGGAATAGCATCCTTCCAACATTCTATTAGATTTCTAAGAGGGAAAGTAGCACTCTCACTCGAATCAAAACTTGGTCCAATAAGTTTAGCTTCTTTTACATCGTTAAGCTTAGATTTATCATCTTCATATGCTATTACAGGAGTTGTTCCTTTATAAGCAATAGTTACTGTGCTATCTGCAGAAGGTTTTTTACCATCGCCTTGTTTAATCATTTGATAGTAAACACCATCATTTACTTTGACAGCATTATCAATTTTAGCAATTTGTGACATGAACTCATCTGATTTGACTTTATTTAGTTTAGCTATATCTAGCTGCTTTTTAATCATCCTATCTTTTAGAGTTTCCATATTTCTTCTAATTTGACTTTCAGAAATTCTAGGTTTATCACTATTGATAGCATCAGCAAAACCTGCAATTGTTTGTTTGTCATACAATCCAAAATCTTGTCTAGCAATACCAGATCCAACTTGATAACCTACTACATAACTAGCATCAGCATTCATTTTTAAACTACTTTTTGTTATATCGTTTGGTTGCGTTTGAGCTACTACGTTTTGAGTATTGGTTGATGTAGCTTGAGGCTTGGTCTCATTAGTTGTTTCTTTGGTAGAACATGAACCTATTGCTACTCCTAGGACAGTACACGACATTATTGCAACTATTTTTTTTAGTTTCATCTTATCTCCTTATTTATCTTCGAATATCATCTTTTGTGATATTAAAAAAATCAAAAAGCTCTTTATCTAACATTTGAGATGGAGAAATATTTGATAGAGCTTTGAATATAACATTTTTTCTTTCAGGATTATTATTTTCCCATCTGTTAAGCATATCTTTTATGAATACTCTTTGCAAATTATCTTGAGAGCCACATAGATTACAAGGTATTATCGGGAAGTTTTTTAATTTAGAGTACTCTAATGTTTCTTTTTCACTCACAAAAGCAAGAGGACGAATTACAATATTACGTTTATCATCGCTTAAGAGCTTTGCTGGCATCGACTTAATAGAACCGTTATAAAAGAGATTTAAAAAAAATGTCTCTATAATATCATCACGATGGTGCCCTAAAGCAACTTTAGTAATATTATTTTGCTCAGCAAAATCATATAGAATACCACGTCTCATTCTCGAGCATAATCCACATGTTGTTTTGCCATCAGGTATCACTCTTTTGACAACACTGTAAGTGTCTCTTTCAATAATATGAAACTCTATATTTTTAGTTTTAAGATAATTAGGTAAAACTTCTTCAGGAAAACCGGGCTGTTTTTGATCTAGATTTACAGCTACAATATCAAATTTTATAGGGGCCTTTTGTTGAAGAAGAAGTAGCATCTCAAGTAGACAATACGAGTCCTTACCTCCAGATAGGCAAACCATTATTTTATCGCCATCCTCAATCATGTTGTATTGATTTATAGCTTGAGCGGTTTTTCTTAGAATTTGTTTTTCTAATTTTTTTAGAGATTGTTTATTTATTTCTGTCATTTTTTTCTAAAATCATTTTTTTTAGTTCACTAGGAATTTTTTGTAATCTATGTGTTTTTGAATTATAGCAGGCAAGTTTTGCATTTGCTTTTGTAATAATTTGTTCATCACCTACTAGACGTATTTCATATTCAAATTCAAGACTTACTGCTCCTATTTTTGATATATATTGTGTTACCTCTATTTTATTAGGGTGTAGTAGGGGAAGTATATATTTACAAGTTTGTTCTGTGATTACTAGCTGAATTGAGTTTTGTGTAGCCCAACTCATTAATTCAGTGTTTTCATATGCCCAAGTTGTTCGGGCTTCTTCAAAGTAGTTAAAGTAGGTACAATTATTTACATGTCCATATTTATCAGTGTCAGCAAAACGAATATTTACGATATGTTTAAATATATTTGATTCCATAACTTACCTTTAGAAAATATATGAAAGTAAGGGTTTACGTGGTACTTCACAGTTTTGTAGTTGTACTGCATATTTTTGGGCAACATCTGCAGTTTTACGAGCATAGTTTTTTAAAAATGAGTTATTTCTGTGACTACCTCTTTTATATCCACCAATACCTTCATGATAGGCAAGATATAGATCATAAGTATTTGTTTTGCTTATACCAGTTTTGTTATGAACGTTATTCAAATACCAGCCAATAAAGTCTACGGCATCAGCATAGTCAGATCTTGAAACAAAAGACTGCTTAGTTTCTTTCTTATAATGTTCCCATGTTCCATCTAGAGCTTGTGCATAACCGTATGCGCTAGATGCTCTACCTTTAGGGATGAATCCAAAGTAATACTGCATTGAAGGTTGTGCATCAGCCCTAAAAGATGATTCTTGGCGCACAAAAGCCATTTGGACATTCAAAGGTATTCCCCAGCGATCATAAGAATCCATCATGTCATAATACCAGTCTGGGTATTGATGAATTATGCTACATGCATTATTAATATTTTTGGGTGGTTCAGTTGAACATGAGCCTAAAAGAATTACGGCTACCATAATAGAGATTAATTTTAGTATTTTTTTCATTATAAATTCCTATAAAAAACATCCACAACTTTATCTTGGAATCTTCTAGCGTTATAGCGATCAGAGTGTTTAAGATCATTGAGCATAATAGAAAATGATATACGATGGTTCTTTGCTGTTAAGACATATCCAGATAGTGTTGATACTCCTGCTAAAGTACCTGTTTTTGCATGAACTCTACCTAGTAATTTACCACCCATTCTGTATGATATTGTACCACTTATTCCAGATGCTGGAAGGTAGTTATAGAATTGTTTACCGATTTCACTATTGTAAGTTTTGGTCAAAAAATCCACCATAAATTCTGGCGTAACTCTATCAAGATGTGATAGTCCAGATCCATCATACATAGTCAAAGCAGAGGTATCTAAGCCTAATTTTTTATATAATATACTTTGGACAGCTTCTGTACCTGCTTTAGTTGAGCCAATTCCTTTTTCTTTTAAGCCAATTGTATTTAGTATAGTCTCTGCATACAAATTATCAGAATGCTTAAGTGTTTGATCAAAAAAATGACCTATAGTTGCTGATTTTGTGACTAGTTGTGTATCATAACCAGCTGGGATGTTATTAGTAATAATTACATTGCCATGTTTTATCCCATTTGAACTTAAGAAGTCGTTAACTGTATCGACTGTTTTAAGAGCAGGATTCTTAATTGCAAGTTTAAACATTTTTTCAGCAGTCCTTGATAAGTAGCCACTGATATATAAGACATTATTATCATTCATTGATATTATGGTTGCTTTTGAGGCACTAGTGTATATTGCTGAATTTTTTATACCAATATTGCTAGCATTACTTAATTCAACAACTCTGGTTGTCATGCTATTAGGGTTTTTAACCAATTTTATAACTGTGCAATTTCTATTTAATGTAAAACTAGAAGCTGGAGCACCATAACATAATGTACTATCTTCTTTTGACCAACCTTCTGGAGTATAAGGACCTGAGAATACTCCAACAAGATACACATCTCCGGTTATTTTGGATATTCCCTTTTCTGTTTTAATTTTTTTGATTAGTGAGCTTAATTGTCCACCCGTAAGTGCTGGATTACCAGTAAATTTAATATACATATCTCCATGCAGAATATGATTATTTACTCTATTGGATGGATATAAAATTGTAGTAGTAAATCTAAAATCATCAGGAATAGAGAGTAATCCAGAGACAATAGTGAATACCTTATTATTACTTGCGGGTTTCATAGACCTATTTTGAGCATAAGAATATAAATCATTGCCTGTCATAGTTCTTTGAGTAGCTATAGCAATTTTGGCATCAGTTAAGTTATATTTTTTTACTAGAGATTGAATTTCACTTCGGGTAGATGCGTAAGAAGCATTTAAACTAATTATAAATATAGATAGAGCTACTAGGAGCTTATTTCCTTTTCTCAAAGCGATAAACCTGTGTTGTAAGTTTCTAAAATTCTTAACTTGGAATAATAGCATTTTATAAAATATAAATATAGTAGGATACGATGCAATAGTAGGTAAGGTTTTATGTCTAAGTCATTTGTTGTAAGGCATCTTGCATTTATAATGTTATGTGATAAAATTGTAGCCTATAAATTTTGTTACAGGACTTATAAAGTTCTGGTTTGTTGGGTTTATTAAACTGGCATTTAAGTGAGGTGAGAGGGTATGCCAAGCGTTAGAATTAAAGAAAGAGAACCTTTTGATGTCGCTCTTAGAAGATTCAAAAGATCTTGTGAGAAGGCTGGAATAGTATCTGAACTACGTCGTAGAGAGTACTTTGAAAAGCCAACTTGGGCACGTAAAAGAAAGAAAGCTGCCGCGGTTAAAAGAGCTTATAAAAGCAATATAATCGCTAGAAGGTAGTAAATCATTTAATTCACCGTTGAGAGTTTAACTCTCCCTTTCACTAGGAATTCTTTTTTAAAATGTCACAGATTTTTGATCAATTGACTCTTGATATGAAAGAGTCAATGAAAAATAAAGATAAAAATAGATTAACTACTATTCGTATGGCTATGTCTGCTATTAAGCAAAAGCAAATTGATGAGAAGATTGAGATAACAGATGAAGTTGCTATAGCCGTAATAACAAAAATGATTAAGCAAAGACAAGATTCTTTCACTCAATATATGCAAGCCGATAGAGCTGAGCTTGCGGAAGGCGAGAAAAAAGAAATTGAGATCTTAACTAAATATATGCCTAAACAACTAAGTGATGAAGAAGTTGTAACTATAGTTCAAAAAGCAATAGAATCTGTGGGAGCTACATCTATGAAAGAGATGGGCAAGATAATGGCAAGTGTAAAGAAAGAGCTTGCTGGTAGAACAGATATGAGTAAAGTTAGTGCTATAGTAAAATCAAACTTAGCTTAAGTTCTAGATTTAATCAGTATGGCAAAAAAGATTTCTAATAACTTTATAAAAGAGCTTGTTGCAAATGCTGATATTGCTGATGTCGTGTCTAGATATGTTAATTTAACTAAATCTGGAAAAAATTATAAAGCTTGTTGCCCGTTTCATAATGAGAAAACACCATCATTCTTTGTTAATTCACAAAAGAGGTTCTTTCATTGCTTTGGTTGTCATGAGTCTGGTGATGCCTTAACCTTTGTAAAGAAAATTAATAATTTAGATTTCGTTGAGGCTGTTAAAACTCTTGCTGAAATTGTAGGCAAACCAGTTGAGTATGAAAATTATTCTCAGGAAGATTTACATAAAGAACAGCTATTTAACAAGTGTATTGGCTTTTTAGCAATTGCCCAAAAATATTATCGTTGGAATCTTGGTAACTCTGATTCAAAGGAAAAGGCTGTTAGCTACCTTAAAAAAAGAGGAATTGATAGTGATTTAGCTAAAGTTTTTGGCATTGGATACTCCTCAGAAGGTTGGAATAATGTTACTCAATTAGCTAAATCCGTAAATGTATCAGAAGATATATTAATTGATACAGGACTTGCAATAAAAAATGATAAAGGGAATGTTTATGATCGCTTTCGTAATAGAATAATGTTCCCAATTAGAAATATTCAAGGTAATGTAATTGGCTATGGAGGCAGAGTAATAGATGATTCAGATGGTGTTAAATATATAAACTCTCCTGAGACAATAGTTTTTCAGAAAAATAATATTTTATACGGGCTTTATGAATATAGAGAAAAGAAAAAACAATATCCTGACTTGGCAAATCAAAGTCTTATTGTTGTAGAAGGCTATATGGATGTTATTGGCTTAGCAAAATATGGCTTCTATTCTGCTGTGGCTACATTAGGAACAGCGTTCTCTCAAAATCATGCAAAAATATTATTTCGTGAAAGTAACTCTATTGTTTTATGTTTCGATGGAGATAGTGCTGGTCAAAAAGCAGTTGTTAGAACTATTAAAATAATTCTTCCTATTTTAGATGGAAATAAAAAGCTTAGGATACTTACCTTAGAACATGGTAAAGATCCAGATGATTATATTAAAGAATATGGATTAGACAATTTCAATAATTCATTAAAGAAGTCTCAGTCTGTCTTAGACTTCATAATAAACTATATCATAAATAATAAAGATGTTTCTAAAGCTGAATGCAAATCAGAAATAGTTGAAAACTTAAAAGAATTTTTGATAGATATTGATGAAAACATTTATACAGAGAGTCTAATTTCAACAGTTGCTGAGAAGATAAATATTAATACTAATCAAATAAAAAAATTACTAAAATTAGGAAAGCAGAAGTCTAATATAGTTAATTTAGATATTGATAATTATAAATATAGACAAAAAAGACTCTCAAAAAGTATGTTGCTTGAGGAAGTAATATTGGCTGAAATTTTTGTCAATATTGCTGATTTTCGTATGTTATTAAAAGAAAATGACTTTGAAATATTTGCTACTTCAAAAAATCTTGATATTCTTGTTAAAAGCTTGAAAATTCTCAAAGAAGACTCATCTAATGAAATAGAAGCTGTAATATTGATACAGCTGTTGGCAGAGGACTATCCTGACTATAGAGAGTATTTTTTTGAGTTATTAAGTCAAGGCATCAGTAAAGCTAGAAAAAAATCTGATGGCGAGCAATATTGTGAGCAGATCTTAAAAGATTTGAAGAGAATTGAAGCTAATAGTGTAAAAGAACAGCTTAATTATTTAGGGTCTTTACCTTTTAGAACAGATGTTCAAGAGATGGAACGTAAGTATTTAGTAGCAAAATTAAGTAATAAAATATAAAAAAATCTATTGGAGTATGAGTAGATGACAAGAGAAGATTTACTTTCTGATCTGAAAGATCTTATGGTTGATGGTAAAGAAAGAGGCTATTTGACCAGAGCAGATATTTTAGATGCGTTGCCAGGAGATGTATCAGAAGATCCAAAAAAATATGAGGAAATTGAAGCTATCCTTATAGATGCAGGTATTGATGTATATGATAGAACTCCTGAATTAGACGAAGATGATGATGAAAGAAAAGTAAGTGAAGCTAACTTAGATGATTTAAAGGGTAAAACATCTGATCCCATTCGTATGTATATGCGTGAAATGGGAATAGTCGACCTTTTAGATAAAAAAGGCGAGACTGATATTGCTATTAGAATTGAAGAAGGCACTACTGAGGTTTTTAGCACTATTTTGAGTTATCCAATAGTTGTTAAGACTTATATTGAACGTTTTCGTGAGTTAGAAGAGAAGGCTGTTGACTATATGGCTTCTCAAGATATCGAAGATGAGCCTGTTGCTAAGTATATCCGCTTTAATGAAATTATGGCTGGATTTAGCGATGAGCAAGTAACTGAAGAAAAAGTTGCAGAAGATGATCATGATGAAAAGATTGATACTCAAAGAGCATATGAGTTTTTTGTAAATCTTGAGAAAATGTTTGAAGAATATCAAGAAAAGCCAAATAAGAAACTTTATAGTAAAATAGTTAAAGAATTTGAGTGTTTGAGGTTATCTACATCTCACTTACAGAAATTAGTTGACTATATTAGGCTTCCTTATGCAAGGGTTAAGGAGTTTGAGCGAAAAATTCTTAGATTATGTGTGGAAAGGTCAAAGACTCCTCGCCAAGAGTTTATAAAAGTGTATGAAATAGGCTCTATTGAGTGGCTACCATCTTTGACTAAAAAATATAAATTTACAGATAATACTGTCAAAGAAATTCATAACTTGACAAAGCAAATTAATCAATTTCAGAATTTGATGATGATGAAAATTGAAGAGCTTAAGAAAGTTAATGTTGAAATTTCTAAGAGTGAAGCAAAAATTACTCAAGCTAAAAAGGAAATGATTGAAGCAAATTTGAGACTAGTTGTTTCTGAGGCTAAAAAATATACTAATAGAGGATTACATTTCTTAGATATTATCCAAGAAGGTAATATCGGATTGATGAAAGCCGTAGATAAATTTGATTATCGTAAAGGTTTTAAGTTTTCAACTTACGCAACTTGGTGGATTCGTCAGGCTATTACTCGATCAATCGCGGATCAAGCAAGAACGATTCGTGTACCAGTACATATGATAGAAACTATAAATAAGGTTAATAGAATTAAACGTCAAATTCTTCAAGAAAAAGGTCGTGAGGCTACGGAAGAAGAGATTATTGAGTATACTCCTAATATGACTAAGGATAAGCTTAAGAAAATTCTTAATATATCTCATACTCCAATTTCTATGGAAAGCCCAATTGGTGATGATGAAGATTCTACAGTTGGTGATTTTATTGAGGATAAAAATAATTATTCTCCGATAGAGGCTGCAAATTTAGAAAATCTAAGAGAAGCAATTAAGGAGCTTATTGATACTGGTTTAACTGAGAGAGAAGCAAAGGTACTGATGATGCGCTTTGGTATTGGTATGAACACAGATCATACTTTAGAAGAAGTTGGTAAGCAGTTTAATGTTACTAGGGAACGTATTAGACAGATTGAAGCAAAAGCTCTTAGAAAGCTTAAGCATCCATCTAGATCAGCATTTTTGAAGACATTTTTATAATCTTTATTGCCTAGTACTAAAACTTATTTTTCAAAATAGCTTTTTATCATTTAGTATGATATATTATTGCCAAATTTTATTTATTAAGTGTTTAAAATGAAAAAAATAGTGTCTATTTTTATACTGATATTTAGTACTTTAGCTCTTAATAGTTGTCTACTGATTGGTGCTGGAGTGTATGGTGTTGATCAGGCGGCATCATATTCAGAGAATCTTGATTACTCAGTTGTAGAAGTTAATAAGGCTGTTCTAGATACTTTAGCAAAAATGCCAGGTGTAACCATAACTAAAAACATTATAACTAATCAAGCATCAGAGATTGATGGTAGTGTAAATTCAAAGAGATTTAAAGGTACATTCAATATTAGTGTAGCTAGGATAGCTGAGAATTCATCAGCATTAACTATTAAATACGATATATTTGGTGATAAAGTTCAGTCAAAAAGATTCCTCGAAAATGTAAAGTCAAACTTGCATAAGAGTTACAGTTAGAAAAACTTCTCTTATAAGTCGTTTATAGTTTGATTAACTCTATAAACTCATCGACATATTGCTTTTGTACTGTCTCGACATTTACTTTGTCAGAAAAATCAGATAATTGACACATTTGTAAATTTGTATAACCACATGGATTTATATAACTAAATGGCGTAAGATCCATTTTAGTATTTATAGCAATGCCGTGGTAGCTTTTACCTTGCTTTATTCTTAAGCCAAGAGAAGCTATTTTTTTGTTATTTATATATATGCCATGAGCATTTTCAATAGTATGAGAATTGAGATTATAATGCTTCTGAAGTATATTTGTACAAGCTTGCTCAACTATATCAACCAATTTCTTTGCGCCAAGTTTATTTCTTTTTATGTCTAGCAAAAAATATATTACAGCCTGACCAGGACCATGATAAGTAACTTGTCCACCACGATCAGTTTCAACAATTGGAATGTTATGTGTGTTTAGAATGTGTTCGGGCTTGCCATGCTTACCTTGTGTAAAGACACTAGGATGCTCAACAAGCCAAATCTCATCTTTAGTAATATCACTACGCTTATTTGTAAAATCAACCATATCTTTAAAAACTTTTGAATATGGTTGTAAACTTAAATTCTTTATTATGATATTTTCTTTCATAAATATGAGTTTCTTATAGAACCATATGAACTTCTGGATGACTTGATATTTCTTTATAAATATTATCTAATTGCTCTTTACTATCAGCTGTAAATATTGCTGTTATAGATATATATTTTCCAGTTTTACTTTCTTTAGTATTAAAATCAATTTCACTATGTTTAGGTACATATTTTTCAAAAACTTTAAGAATAGCTTCTACAGTTTCTTTTTGAGGGTTTGCCATTATTTTAATTGGAAACTGGCAAGGAAATTCAAAAAAAGTTTCTGGTTGATTATTATTATTTTCTTCAGACATCATAAATCCTCTATTTTGGTTATAAAATTACCACCAACCTCTTTGTGATATATCATTCATAGATACTACCGGAACACTTGCTATTTTTTCTTTAGTATCACCAAGAGTTATTACAAGTTCGCCTACAGTTTGTCCTTTTTTAATTGGAGCTTTTATACCTGGAGTGAAGACTATACCTTGTTTTAAGAATGGTATATATGTTTTAGGCACTGTTTGGTATATGTTTTGAGTTGAAGCGACTGTTATTTTTTGTCCGGCTTTAGCATTAGGAATATTATCTGCACTTATCGTAACAGGTGAGTTAGCCTTGTATAGCAGAACATTTTCATATTTACTTATAGCATATCTTAGCAGTTTAGATGATTCTGAGTCTCTCTTAGCTGAACTGCTAGTACCAAGAACTACAGAAATGAATCTTTCACCATCTTGTTTCGCAGAAGAAACTAGACAGTAACCAGCCGCGTCCGTATGACCAGTTTTCATTCCATCAGCACCATCAAAAGTAAATAGAAGTCTGTTTCTATTATTTTGAAGGACAAAATTGTCACCTTTAGGAAATAATTTAGAACACTTATCCTGAGCTTGAGAATCCAATCCTTTAGCAGAGAAGCTTTCTAATACATTGCCACTAGAACGATCAAATTTTGGTAAGCATTGTTTACGGTCTGCAATGCTTACAGACTCTTGTTGTGTAGCATTCCATACCAAACCTCTATCATCATATATTTTATATGCATCTGGGAAGTTATATATGTAAGATCTAGCTAAAAGTGCCATATCATGAGCAGTTGTATATTGCTCACCACCAGGTAATCCATCTGGGTTGGCAAAATGAGTATTGTTCATGCCAATTGCTTTAGCTGTTTGGTTCATTAAATCTGTAAATGCTTCGGCTGTTCCACCAATATACTCAGCAAGAGCAATAGTAGCGTCGTTACCAGAGACTACATCCATACCTGTAACTAAGTTTTTGACAGAAACTTTAGCGCCTGCTTTTACATACATTTTAGATCCACCAGTAGAGGCAGCTTTCTCACTTATTGGTACCATGGTATCCCAACTAAGATTTCCTGCTTTGATTTCACTGGCAACAATATATGATGTCATGATTTTAGTTAAGCTTGCTGGAGGTCTTCTAACATCCATATTTTTTTGACTAACAATATCTCCAGTACGATAATTCATAGCTACCCATGCTGGTGCGTCTAATTCAATATTGACTGGTCTAACTATTATGTCTTTTTGTGCTAGTCCATTACCGCCATTAAAATATGGGTCTGAACTGGATGAAATATTTGGAGCTGCAAAAGCAGTAGTGGCCACTAAACTAGCCGTCAACAAAGCTATTTTTTTAAATTTCATAATTTTCCTCTTTAAAATCTTATTAAAGTGTAATTTGTAAATAATATCTCACAACATTTTAATATTTATAGGTTATAAATACAAAGGTTTTTATGATAGACTGTTTTGTAGTGTATCAAGCGTTTATGCTTTAGCAAAAATATAGGAGAAATTGTTATGCTAAAAAATATACCTTGTGGAAAAGATGTTCCTAATGATTTCAATGTTGTAATTGAAATACCTCAAGATAGTGATCCGATAAAATATGAATTTGACAAAGATAGTAATATGATTGTAGTTGATAGATTTATGTCATCTACAATGAGATATCCATGTAACTATGGTTTTGTTCCAAATACTCTTTATGATGATGGAGACCCTATTGATGTATTAGTTTTAGCTCCATATCCATTGGCAGTAGGTTGTGTGATTAACTGTAGAGCTGTTGGTGTTTTCAAAATGGAAGATGACGGTGGTGTTGATGCAAAAATTATTGCAGTACCAAGCTCTAAGCTAACTAAAGAATATGATCACATTAATGATGTTGACGACTTACCGGTAACGTTAAAACAAAGAATCGAACATTTCTTTACTCATTATAAAGATCTAGATTCAGGTAAGTGGGTAAAAGTTGATGGTTGGGATAATGCTGCTTTTGCTAAGCAAGAAATCAAAAAATCTGTCAGTAACTATAAATAATTTCTTCATTTGTTTTAAATATTTTAGTCTCTGAATCATTTGTGATAATATTTCTAATTGAATCAAATATTCTTTTTAAGCTTAATAATGAAAATAGATAAACAGAAAAATATTAAATTAGCAATTTTTGATGTTGATGGTGTTCTCACTGATAGTAGAATAATAATTTCAAATGATGGTAATGAATTTAAGAACTTCAATGTCAAAGATGGACTCGGCTTAGTCCTGCTTCAAAAGTTAGGTATTAGAGTAGCTATTATAACTGGCAAAGAATCAAAGATTGTTCATGATAGATTTGTAAGTTTAGGTCTGGATGCTGAAGATATTTATCAAGGGCAAAAAAATAAAATTAAGGCATACGAAAACTTAAAAAATAAGTATGATTTAAATGATCAAGATATTGCTTATATGGGTGACGATCTACCAGATCTTATTTTGATGGATAAAGTAGGCCTATCAGCAACACCTTTTGACTCTATAGCAATAGTAAAAGAATATGCAGATTATGTTTGTCAAAATAATGGTGGTAATGCTGCAGTTAGAGAGTTTTGTGACTATATTATCAAGCATATGGGATTACATAATAAAATCATTAATGACTTTTTAGAGTTTGGCGGAGTGAAATAAGGATAAAGATGAAGTTCTTCACTAAATATTCTTTATTTGCGAATGTACTCTCAATAATAATTATCATATTTGCTATGCTTTATATAAGTTATAATGCTCTAGATGGTGCAAAACCTCTTAAAAGCAATCAACAAAAAAATCGAGTTGAATTAAAGGCATTTGATTTTACTTATAATAAGTATGATGTAAAAGGTAATTTAGCTACAAACTTTTTTTCTAAAGAGTTAAGGCGTTATATCAATCAAGATTTATTTATGATTGATCTTACTGAAAAAAGTTATGATAGTAAAACTGGTAAGTTGCAATGGCAAGTTAAATCTAAACATGGTTATATTCAACAGTTTACAGGGCAGAACTTGACTCACTTATATGATGGTGTTGATTCTATTATATACACTAATGACAACTCAGTAGACTCTCAAAATAATAAAAAGTCTGATTCAACATCTTTAGATAAGATTTTTATTAAAACGTCAGAGATGTTTTATAACTCAGGTTCAAAAGACTTTTATAATGCTAGATTTACAAAAATGTACGATCCCGAAACTGGTAATAATACAACAGGCATAGGAGTAACTGGCAACTCAAACTCAAAGGTTATAAGACTTGGACAGAATGTAAGGAGCTACTATGCGTCGAGTTAGATTGATTGTGGCAATTTTTCTCTCGTTTACATCATATGCCTTTTCAGATGTAAGCGAAAATCAGATTGATAGTAGTCTCCCAATGTATGATGCTGCACTTCAAGAAGATAATGTTGCTGATAATGAAAAAGAAGATAATTCGCCTACTAATAGTCTAAAGGAGTATGGTCCTGTTACTATATGTTCTGATAGTGTCACCTATGATGATAATCAGCGTATAATTACTTATTTAGGTAATGTATTTGTGATGCAGATTCATAATAATCATATTCTTTGTCATAAGCCTACAACACCTAAAGATAATATTGTTTATTTTGAAAGAGATCCTTCACTTACTCTAGAACAATTACAACAAAGTTGGCTATCAACAGCTAAAAAACTTTGTGCTGAGCAAAAAGAGTGTAACTTTATATCTGGTCAAAGACTAGTAATAAATTTAGATGATAAAAAGAAGCTAAAAACATTTACTATGATTTCGGATGATAATCATAATTCTCAATTTTATACTTATCCTACAAACTCGAATCCTGATTATAATACAGTCAAGACTGCGACTAGGGGTCCTGTTGAAGGTCAATCAAAGATGGTAATTTATCATGTGAATGATAAGCATCTAGAAATGTATAGAAAGGCTGTAGCTTATCAAAATGATAATGTTTACAAAGGTGAAAAAGTAATCTTTGATATTGATCACGATTTAATATCTATTCCAGGTAGTGAAAATAGAAGGTCTACAATAATCTTAGATGGGGTACAAAAACAGACTAGAATTGATACTGGACTTACACCTATTAGTGATTATGGTAAAGATAGACAAAAAGGAAGTGTAACAGGATTGAACACTTATAACACCAGTACATAATTTTAAGAGTGGTTTAAAATGGAAAAATATACATTAGAAGCAAAAAGATTGGGTAAAAAGTATGGTGCTCGCTGGGTAGTAAATAATGTATCTATGAAAGTTTCAACAGGTGAAATTGTTGGATTACTAGGTCCTAATGGTGCAGGAAAAACTACGTCTTTCTATATGATTGTTGGACTTGTTGCTGCTACACGTGGCAAAGTACGCATGGGTGATGAAGATGTAACAAAAATGCCAATTCACTTAAGAGCACGAAGAGGGTTGGGATATTTACCCCAAGAGGCTTCTGTATTTAGAAAGCTAAGTGTAGAAGATAATATTATAGCTATATTAGAAACTCGTAAAGAGCTTAATAAAGTCCAAATTGAAGAAAAACTTAATGAACTTTTAGATGAGTTTAGTATTCAACATATTCGCAAAAGTTTGGGTATGAGTTTATCTGGTGGAGAGCGAAGAAGAGTTGAAATTGCAAGAGCTCTAGCTATGGACCCCAAGTTTATTCTCCTCGATGAACCATTTGCAGGGGTTGACCCAGTTTCTGTAATTGAAATTAAAGAAGTTGTAAGACATCTTAAAGATAGAGGGATAGGTGTATTAATTACAGACCATAATGTACGTGAGACGCTTGATATTTGTGAAAGAGCATATATTGTGAATGCTGGAAATATGCTAGCTGCTGGCTCACCAGAAGAAGTCTTAGCTGATGAGACCGTTAGAAAAGTATATCTTGGAGAAGATTTTAAATTGTAATTGATTACATGATTCATAATAGGAAATAAATTATGCAAATTGATCTGACAAAATCAAAAGTAGTTTGTGTTGGTAGGAATTATGTTGAACATATTCATGAGCTAAATAATGAAGTTCCAGAGAGCCCAGTCATATTTATCAAGCCTAATTCGAGCATATCTAAAAATCTTAGATTATCATCAGCTAGAGAAATTCATTATGAATGTGAGATAGTTTTTGCATTTGATCATGATTCAAATATAAAAGCAGTAGGTTTAGGCTTAGATTTAACTGATAGAAATTTACAATCAAAACTTAAAGCAAAAGGACTACCATGGGAATTAGCTAAAGCTTTTGATAATAGCGCTGTGATTAGCGAGTTTGTTAAGATTAATAATCAGGATATTGAGTTTCTAAACTTTAAAGCATATAAAAATAACTCCTTAATTCAGCAAGGTAGCTACGATTTAATGATTTATAAACCTCAACAAATTATAGATTTTTTAAGGCAAAATGAGATATCTGTGGCTGAAAATGATTTACTAATGACAGGAACACCCAAAGGTGTTGGAGTAGTAAATGAGGATGATAAATTTAGAATAGAACTCTTTTGTAAAGATAGAAAAATATTAGAAACAACTTTTGGATAAATAACATATGTGGGCAATTGTAGGAAGCAGTGGTTTTGAATCTTTTGATGATTTTGAGATTATAGAGGAACTATCACGAGAAACTCCATTTGGGTTGTGCTCAAATGGCCTCTTTAAAATAAAAATAGAAGATAAAGAAGCATTATTCCTAAATAGAACTGGCTTAGGTCAGAATATATTACCACATCAAATAAACTACAAAGCGAATATATATGCTTTGAAAAAATATGGTGCTACTTCTATAATTGCCTTATCTTCAGTTAGAAGTTTAAGAGAAGAGTTAAAACCTGGAGATATGGTTATTCCATATCAGTTCATTGATAGAACAAAATCTTTACGAGAATTTACTTTTTGTGAGCAGGGACTACTTAACTATGTATCTCTTTCAAAACCTATAACAGAGAGTATAGCTGAAGAAATTAGAGCAAAAAAACAAGAATTTGATTTTGATATTCATTTTAAGCAGAGCTACGTATGTATAGAGGGACCACAGTTCCCTACTATAATAGATGCTAAATGCTTCCAGAGTATGGGAGGTGGTGTCATAGGTATGACAGCATTTCCAGAGTTTGCTTTAGCAAGAGAAGCTGGGCTTAACTATATTAGCTGTAACTTTATCGTTGACTACGTGCCTTGGTCTTATGATGTTAGAAATCTCTATAACGTTTTAGAAATAAGAGAAACAAACAATCTTAAAGCAGAAAAACTAGTTAAGTGGTTAGTAAATAATTTACCTTTTTATGCTGAAAATGATTGTCATGAGCTTGGTATTGCTCGATATTTATCAACACCTATTGAGTCGTTATCTCCAAATAAAAAAGAATGGCTTAAAGTCATAGCTAGAGATAATTCTGAACATGAAGAAGCTCTTGAAGCTGAAATTCTTAAAAAAGTTCCAGACTTATATGGTGGTATCAAGACTATACCTGCTAAACTACAGGATTTATTAACTTTCATTAGTAAGTTTGACAGAGATGGCAATCGTCAAGATATTGATACCACAAGAAAGGCTGCTGCATCACTAGGGTTATATAGTTATCCTAAAGTGGATCTTGAGAGTGTTGAAGATATTGAAATTACACATGATGATGGTCACAATATCCCTGTTAGAGTATATAATCCTAAAGTTGATGAGAAACTTAAGGTAATAATTTTTTCTCATGGCGGAGGATTTGTATCAGGTACACTTGATTCATTTGATGCTTTTTGTCGTAAGCTTGCATTGACTACCAATAGGATTGTTTTTGCGGTTGATTATCGTCTTGCACCTGAACATAAATTTCCAGCTGGTCTAAATGATGTCGAGTTTGTTGCAGAGTATGTTTATCAGCACTCTAAAAGGCTAGGAGTTTCTCGTAAGAAATTTACTTTAATGGGTGATAGCGCAGGAGCTAATTTGACAGTTTTGGCAACTTATAATCTACTTCAGAAAGGTAGTGTTAAAATTGGGAATAATATTATCCTATATCCATCTGTAGATTTATCGCATATGCCTACGAAATCGCTTGAAGACTATTCTAGTGGCTATATTTTAACTAAAGCAAAAACAAAATGGTATTCTGAGTTGTACGTGCCTGAAGGTATGGACAAATGTTCTCCAGAAATATCTCCATTTTATATTAAAGAATTGGATAATATGCCGAGAACATTAGTTATGACAGCAGGATATGACCCTTTAAAAGACGAAGGGCTGTTATTCGCTGAAAGACTTCTTAGACATGATGTTGAGGTACAACATTATCACTTTGATAGTTTAGTACATGGTTTTATCAATTTCTCAAAATTGATTCCAAAAGAGATGGAAATACTTCATTCTAGAGTTGTTAAATTTCTTGGCTAATTATGAAAAATTATCTACTACAAATTGAGTACTTTGGTAAAAACTATTGTGGCTGGCAAAGACAGTCCCATTCACCAAGTATTCAAGAAGAGTTAGAAAAAGCACTCTCAAAAATTGCAAATCAAAATATAGAAGTTACTTGTGCAGGGCGAACTGATACCGGAGTTCATGCGACTTCGCAAGTTGTTAACTTTCATTCAGATGCAGATAGGAATCTTAGTTCTTGGATGAGGGGAACGAATGCTCTTTTACCACAAGATATTAAAATACTGGATATTAAAGTAGTTGATAATGATTTTAATTCTAGATTTACAGCGAAAAATAGAACCTATAATTATATTATCTATAATTCTCTAATTAGCTCACCAATATTCGCAGAACACTGCTTGTGGGAAAATCGTCAGCTAAATATAGATAAAATGAATCAAGCTTGTAAATACTTATTAGGTGAGCAAGATTTTACATCTTTTAGATCATCTCAATGTCAGTCAAACACACCATTTAGAAATATTCAAAAAGCTGAGTTTATTAAACAGGGAAGTTTTATAGTATTTGAGGTTGTTGGCAATGCTTTTTTGCACCATATGATTAGAAATTTTATAGGCTCTTTACTAAAAGTAGGTTTAGAATTTGAATCTCCAGAATGGATTAAGCTAGTATTAGAAGCTAAGGATAGGACAAAAGCCGCTGAAACAGCTAAAGCACACGGTCTATATTTTGTTGGAGTTGAGTATCCTGGGTTTAGCTTTAGACGTCGAGTCATAGAGCTTTTTTATTAGTCTAATAATTTAGTTTTCTATGAAAGTCTTATACGACTATATATTTAATATTATTTTTATCACTAAAAGCTAATTACAATCAAATTCATTTAGGTTAAAATATCCTTTTAAGAAAATATTTATTTCTATAAAAATGACAGATATACATAATCATAAGATTTTGATTTTAGATTTTGGTTCGCAATATACTCAACTTATCGCGCGTAGAGTGAGAGAGGTTGGTGTCTTTTGCGAAATATTTCCTCACGACATAGCAGATGATTTTATCAAAGATTATCATGCTAAAGGTATAATTCTTTCTGGTGGTCCTGAGTCTGTATATGATTCAGATGTTAAGGCTCCGGAAATAGTCTTTGAATTAGGTGTTCCTGTTTTGGGTATCTGCTATGGTATGCAAACAATGGTAATGCAGCATGGTGGAGAGGTAAAAGGAGCTGATCAAAGTGAGTTTGGTAAAGCGATCATTAATATCTTAAAATCATCAGAAAATATATTTTCTAATCTCAAAACAGAGCAGTCTGTATGGATGAGTCATAGTGATAAAGTTACTCAAACTGGCGAACATTTTGAAGTAATAGCATCATCAGCTAATGCTCCTGTTGCAGCTGTTGCTCACAAGAGTAAACCTTTTTATGGAGTACAGTTTCATCCAGAAACCACTCATACAGAGAATGGTAAACAGATTATAGAAAATTTTGCCTTAAATATCTGTAAATGTGATGCTCTTTGGAATATCGAAAATATTATTGAAAACGATATCAAAGAAATAAAAAAACAGGTTGGAAGTGATAGAGTAATTTTAGGCTTATCAGGTGGTGTTGACTCATCTGTGGTAGCAGCAATATTACATGAAGCTATTGGTGATCAACTTACCTGTATATTTGTAGATACTGGACTACTTCGTCTTAACGAAGGCGACCAAGTGATGGAAGTATTTGCAGAGCATATGGATATTAATGTTATTCGTGTAAATGCTAAAAATAGATTTTTAGATGCTCTAAAGGGTATTGGTGATCCTGAAGAAAAGCGTAAAATCATAGGTAAGCTTTTTGTTGATATTTTTGATGAAGAAGCAGCTAAAATCGAAAATGCGAAATGGCTTGCTCAAGGCACGATCTATAGTGATGTAATTGAGTCAGCTGGTAATAGCCAGTCTAAAGCTCATGTTATCAAATCTCATCATAACGTTGGTGGTTTGCCAAAAGAGATGAAGCTTAAGCTATTAGAACCTCTAAGAGAGTTATTCAAAGATGAGGTGCGTAAATTAGGACTAGGCTTAGGCTTACCGTATAATATGCTTTATAGACATCCGTTCCCAGGTCCAGGTCTTGGTGTGCGTATATTAGGTGAAATTAAGAAAGAGTATGTTGAAACTCTACAAAAAGCAGATGCTATCTTTACTGAAGAGCTCTATAAGCATAATTTGTATCATGATATTTCTCAGGCCTTCGGGGTTTTCTTACCAGTTAAGTCAGTTGGGGTTGTTGGGGATCAGCGTAGATATGAATATGTTATAGCATTAAGAGCTGTGGTTAGTATTGATTTTATGACTGCAACATGGGCAAATTTGCCTTATGACTTCTTATCTATAGTTTCAAATAGAATTGTAAATGAAGTTAAACAAGTATCACGAGTCGTTTATGATGTAACAGGTAAACCACCTGGAACAATTGAGTGGGAGTAACCACTAGCTGACGAAATGTTTAATTTATTAAAGTATATATTCTTTAGAATTATACTTTTGGGTTAGATGAAGATTTTATACTATGTCGAAATATACTATTTTAGATAAGATAAATACCCCTGCAGATCTTAAGCTTGTACCTGAGGGACAACTTAAAGAACTAGCATCTGAGTTAAGAACTTTTTTGGTAGATACATTGGATGTAAGTGGTGGACATTTTGCAAGTAGTCTTGGTGCTACTGAGCTTACAGTAGCACTACACTATGTTTTTAATACACCTTACGATAATATTGTATGGGATGTTGGACATCAAACATATATTCATAAAATCTTGACAGGTAGAAAAGATAAGCTTATTACTATCAAAAAAGATGGTGGGATTTCAGGTTTCCCAAAGCGATCTGAAAGTGAATATGACACTTTTGGAGTAGGGCACTCAAGTACATCGATAAGTGCAGCACTTGGCATGGCTATTGCAGATAGACTACAAGGTAAACACTCTAGCTCAATTGCTGTAATTGGAGATGGAGCTATAACTGGTGGTATGGCATTTGAGGCACTTAATCATGCAGGGGGAATTAAAGAGGACATTTTAGTTATTCTCAATGATAACGAAATGTCAATTTCTGATAATGTTGGTGGTCTTTCTGCTCATTTTAGCAAGATTATTTCAGGTGGCTTTTATAACTCAATTCGTGAAAAAGGAAAGGAAGTTCTTAAAAATATTCCACCGATGTTTGAGTTTGTGAAAAAGATAGAAACACAGACTAAAGGAATGTTTGTCCCTGCAAATTTTTTTGAAGATTTAGGTTTTTATTATGTAGGGCCAATAGATGGGCATAATGTTGTAGAGTTAGTAAAGACTTTAAGAATTTTAAAAGATCATAAGGGTCCGAAACTTTTACATGTAATTACCAAAAAAGGTAAAGGCTATACTAAAGCAGAATCTGATCCAATTAAGTTTCATCATGTTGCACCAAGTTTTCATAGTGGAGATGCTCAATCAAAAGCTTCTAAGCCAACTTACTCAAATATATTTGGTAACTGGATTTGTCAAAAAGCAGCTAAAGATGAGCGCTTAGTAGGTGTAACTCCAGCTATGAAGGAAGGCTCTGATTTAATTAGATTTTCACAACAATATCCAAATAGATACTTTGATGTGGCTATTGCTGAGCAGCATGCAGTTACTTTTGCAGGTGGTTTAGCATGCCAAGGACTTAAGCCTGTAGTTGCTATCTACTCAACATTTCTACAAAGAGCTTATGATCAGGTTATACATGATGTAGCATTACAAGATTTAGATATCTTGTATGCTGTTGATAGAGCTGGTTTGGTTGGAGCAGATGGAGCAACTCATGATGGTAGTTTTGATATATCATTTATGCGTTGTATTCCAAATCATGTAATTATGACTCCAAGTGATGAAAACGAGACATATCATATGCTTGAACTTGGATATGAATACAAGGGACCTGCAATGGTACGCTATCCTCGTGGAGCAGGTACTGATGCTGAAATTACTGATAATCTTGATATGGAATTAGGCAAAGCAAAGCTTGTTAAAAAAGGTTCAAGAGTCGCTATTTTAAATTTTGGAACTTTATTACCACTTGCTAACCAGCTAGCTGATAAATATGATATTACTGTAGTTGATATGAGATTTGTAAAACCTCTTGATGAACAAATGATTGATGAAATATGTCAAAACCATAATATTATATTTACACTTGAGGAAAATTCGATAGCCGGAGGCGCTGGCTCTGCGGTTAATGAGTATATATTTGCCAATGATCTAAGTAAAAATATAACTGTTAGAAATTTCGGCTTAAAAGACGAGTTTTTGACTCATGGTACAAAAGATCTTTTGCTAGATTATTCAAATCTTTCTTTCAATAAAATAGCTGAGGTTTTAGAGAAGCTTTTAAGTCACAAAAAATAATTATTATAAAATCTATCTAAAATTTAATTATAGTTGCTATTAATCTTACTATATATAGTATTTTGAGAGTTACTATTTTATAATTTCTAACATATTTATTTCTGGTGATACCTATCTGATGAAGAAAATACTTCTTGTCATTTTTTTGATACTTTTATTAGCATTGTCATACTATTATTTTATCTACCAAAAATATAATAATTGGCCGATTGTTAATCAAAAGCCACAGGGCGAGACTATTATTGCTTTTGGTGATAGCTTAACAGCTGGATACGGTGTCGATAAATATGACAACTATCCATCTCAATTATCAAGAATGATTGGTGAACCTGTAATAAATATGGGAGTATCTGGTGAAACAACAGGTCAAGCACTATTAAGAATTGAAGATGTTGTACAAGCTAATCCTAGAATAGTAATAGTATCACTAGGAGCAAATGATCTCAGAAAAAGAATTCCTGCAGCTCAAGCTTTTGCAAATTTAAGACGTATAGTAAATATACTACAGGCAAATGGAGCATTAGTTGTTATTGGAGGTTTAGACATACCATACTATAAAAATGATTATGCTGAAGACTATATCGAGTTTGCAAAAATTAATGGATGTTTGTTAGTTCCTAATGTTTTAGAAGGAATTATCGGCCACCAAGATTTAATGGTTGATGCTGTGCACCCTAATGCAAAAGGATATACAATTATGGCAAATCAATTTTATAACGTTATAGAAGGATATATTGATTAGTATTAAAACAGTTAGATACCTTTATTAAGATTAGAAACGCCTTCTTTTTGATAAACGTGATAGACATCTAAGCCAAGCTTTCTTCTAATGTATGGTAAAGAGAAATAACCACGAATATATTTTTCGCCATTTTCATTCTTATCATACACTACTATATGATGGTAATCCGAATTAATCAAAGTATTAAGGATATGACCAATCTTAGTATTTTTTATAATAGAATAAGATACAGCATTTACCTTAGCAATTGGTAACATAATATCATGTGCAACTAAATCAGCGGGTTTTGTGCCTGAGCTTCTAGCTCTTTCTTGAAGTGCTTGGCTTTCTATATAATGAAGAGCAATCGTCCCTACAACTTTATCTTCAGCATTAATGACTAGTGCAAAATCTTTATGATTATCAATTATTTTTGTTTTCACATCTTTTATATTTAGATCTGCTTTGACTGTCAAAGCATCATGATCCTTATAATCCCTAAAGACCTCTAAAGCGGAACTTTCTAAGTAAAGAAGATGGCTAGCATCATCTCTAAGATAGTTTATTGATTTAGTATCGGTAAAGTGAGAAAGCTCTATTTGTTTAAAGTCTTTTAAATCCACTATTTTCTCCATATATTAATGTCGATTTTATAAATAGATTTTAGACAAAACATTTATCTTTTTCAAAGTTTATCAATCAATATTTTTAGTATAAATAGTTAAGGTGGCAAAATTATTCAATTATAAGCATTTAGAACGGACTAGAGCAAATAATAATAGTAGGTATAAGTTAATATTAAAAACACTAAAAATGTTATAATAGACTAAATTTTTATTAGAAGATTAAAGTATGATCGAGACAGATAGAATAATTTCAGCAAATACTGTACAAACTAAGGATGAAAATTCCATTGATAGAGCTATAAGACCAAAAACTTTAGCTGAATATGAAGGTCAGCCTGCAGTACGCGAACAAATGGAGATTTTTATTCAAGCTGCAAAATCTCGAAAGGATGCCCTTGATCATACTCTTATATTTGGACCCCCAGGTTTAGGTAAAACAACATTATCAAATATTATTGCCAATGAAATGGAAGTGGAACTTAAGCAAACAAGTGGTCCAGTTTTAGAAAAAGCTGGAGATTTGGCAGCACTTTTGACTAACTTAGAAGAGAACGATGTATTATTTATCGATGAAATACATCGCTTAAGTCCTGTTATTGAAGAAATATTATATCCAGCTATGGAAGATTATCAGCTTGATATTATGATTGGTGAAGGTCCCGCAGCAAGATCAATCAAGATTGATTTACCTCCATTTACATTAGTAGGAGCTACAACTAGAGCAGGGCTTCTGACTTCACCCTTGAGAGATAGGTTTGGTATAATTCAAAGGCTAGAATTCTACTCAGTTGACGATCTAGCTAAGATAGTTTATCGTTCGGCTAAGCTTTTAGATCTAGATATTACAGACGATGGTGCCAACGAAATTGCTAAACGTTCAAGAGGTACACCAAGAATAGCAAATAGATTACTACGTAGAGTTAGAGATTATGCTCAAGTTAAAGCTTCTGGAGTTATATCTTATGATATTGCTGATAAAGCTCTTACAATGTTAAAAGTTGATCCTGTAGGATTTGATCATATGGATCATAAATATCTACTCACATTAATGGAAAAATTTGGTGGTGGTCCGGTAGGATTAGATACGATGGCAGCTGCACTTAGTGAAGAAAAGGGAACTATTGAAGATGTCATAGAACCATATTTAATCCAGCAAGGATACATCATGCGTACAGCAAGAGGGCGTATTGCAACTTTGCTAGCATACAATCATTTTAAATTAAAAATACCAGATAGTTTATCATCAGATCAACAACAGAATTTATCTCTTTAATTCAGAACTTATTCTTTAACAAGTAGCTTTAAGCTTATCTAAATTATTTGATTTAATTACACTATTTAATCTATTTTGATATTCATCTCCACCTAGTGAAGAATAGTCTGTTAAGGTGTTTATTAATTGATTTGTATTATCCGATCCAATACCACCATTTTGTCTTACTTGTCTAAATTTAGCAAACTTTTCTCCAGTATTTAATCTAAAGTAGTATCCAAGAATACTATCTCCAACATCTTTAAAAGTCTCTACTTGGACATCTGAATCTTTAGCCTTGACACCACAGTTTTCTTCAAAACAATGTAGTCCAAAATAATTATTATAGTCAACTGCAAATCTAGATGTTCCCCAGCCAGTTTCAAGAATTGCTTGAGCAATTACTAGACTTTTAGGGGCGATATTAACTTTTGTAACTAAAGCATTAACTTGTTCTTGTAAAGTATTAGCATTCCATACTTTGTAGAATGAAGTATATTTTTTGACTTTTGTTTTTTGATTTTCATCTAAATCTTGTTTGTCATTAAGAATTTCTTGTAGTTTCAAAATAGTTTGTCTTTGTTTGCATAACTCTTGATTAGCCTCATCTATTTCTTTTGACATAAACTCTATAAAGATTTTTTTCTTTTCAGATACATTTTTGATATCTCTAAAGTCAGGTTTATAAGTTCCTACTGGTATCGGAGGGGTTTCTAAGTGATATTTATCAGAACTTGCAAAACTTATATTTATGAAAAATATAGTTAAAACAAAAAAATACTTACCTAAATTTATTTTATTCATAATTTATACTATCTAAGATTAATTTTATTTAAATACAATTGTAACAAGATATACAAAATACTTGTATATCTAAATTCTACAAGATTTTAATCTTCATAAATTAGTATGTCACCAGGTTGACAATTTAGATATTCACAAATTGCTTCTAAAGTAGAAAACCTAATAGCTTTTGCCTTTTCATTTTTTAAAATAGATAAATTTTGCTCAGTAATTCCAATAGCTTTAGCTAAGTCTTTTGATTTTATTTGTTTTGCAGTCATAATTTTAGCTAGGTTAACTCTTATAGCCATCTAAATACCCTTAAATTGTTAAATCATTTTCTTCAGCAAGTTCGTGAGCTTTTTGCATAACTTTTGATATTGTTATAATCACTCCCCCACATAATAATGCTAGAATTTCGTTAGTACCAATTGATACACTTACGAAACGTTCACCTACAGGATTATGATAACTTAGAGTCAATGATATTAAAGGCTCAAAAATGATTTGAGCAAAAAAATAATATACTAATCCCCATCCTAATCTTTTGTATATCAAAACTACTCTAGAAGAAAAAACCTCAAGTTTTTCATAACACGTAAATAATTTGACTAAAAGAGCAATTATATAAAGTATTACTGAAACTGGTATCAAGCTAACTAAAAGGCCTATAATTCTAGTATCTAAAGCTATTGGTTGTGACATTTGATCGATATAATGCTGTGCTGTATCTGTGACATTAGGTATATATTCGCTCTGTGCAAGAGCCCAAAATGTTGGAACAGATATTACTATCAATACAAAAACTATTCTAAAAATATTTTTATAGAACTTACTAATTTTTTCTAAATTTTGCATAATTTTTATTCCTTGTGTATTTAGATGTATGATATCTATTTTAGATTATTTTTATTGTTTATCAATAATTAGTTATTGATAAACAGTAATTTATTTGTGAGAATATCAAAAAAATGAAAGAAAATAAAATATGTTTAGAAAAATTTTAATAATATTTAGCTTTTGTTTATTCATGAATTTATCGGTTGCTAATAATTTACAAGATATTTTGAAAGAATATGCTTACGAAGCATTGAAGTTAGAAAATAAAAAAGAGTTTAAAGCACCATATGTACTTGCAAAGGTAAACAATAGATTTGCTTATGTGATTTTTGATTCTGGATCAAAAGGAATAAGTGTTTTTAGCCACTCAGTTGATCAATTAGGACTTAATCAGGAAAGTGGTTCTGGATATTCATCAAATATGGTAGGACAAAAAATTAAAAATCAAAATGTAGTATTAAATAAAATTCAGATAGGCGACATTCTCCTTAAAAATGTCGAAGCCAAAATTACTAACCAGCCTAAAAGAAAACAATATCCGGTAATTGTTGTTGGAACAGATTTCTTAGTTAGATATAATGCGATTTTTGACTTTTCAGAGAACTTAATATACTTAAACAAAAATAACGTAACAGCTAAAAAACACTATGAAATAGAACAAGTATTAGATAAAGAAAATTATTTATTAATTAGCTTAACTAAATTATTATCTCAGCATCAGACAATTGCCATATCAATAGATAGTAATAAACCAGTTAATTGCTTACTTGATACAGGAACTTCTAATTTTACAATTTCAGATAAATATCTGAAGAGCATAGACTTAGCACCAACTAAACCTCATAAAACAATTAAAGCAACAGATGGAACATTGACAGTCGCAGATATTAAAATCAAGAACCTAATCTTAAATCCTATGAATTTGTTTTTCCAAAATAAAATCCAACTAGTAAATCTAGATGCAACTGCTGCAAATATTGAGTCGATGAGTAAATTTTTAGGAGTTGTATGCATTTTAGGATATCAGGAACTAAAGGCAGAAAAAGTAATATATGATTTTTCTGCAAGTAGAATTTATGTTAAGAAATAAGAACTGAAGGGTATATCAATTAGTTAGGAATAACTTTGCTTAAGTTTTCGAACATAGTTGCTTGAAGAGCTACATAAACTTGTTCTTCGAAAGCGGCATCGACAGTTTGACCTTTAGCTATTTGTCCAGCTATTTGCTTAGTAGCAGCAACCATTGCTTTAGCGACAGGATTTTCGCTATTTTGAGCAGCAGTGAAGTTACAAGCATTTTGGCCAAATAGTATGCTATCAGCATCACTTACTTGCTTATATATGCCATTTTCAGCGATAGCATTAGCTACAGGAGCTGCTACTGCACTTGCAGGTCTTAACATTAAAGTATGATCTTTAACATAAACAACACCTTCAGAACCTATAGCAACAGCGATAGCATTAACAGCAGCCTTAACAGCCCAACTACTTCCAAGCTTATCTAAATCATACACTTTAATATCACCAACATTAATGATATCTAAGAATTGAGTAAGAATAGATTCTACAGCTTTTTCATCAGATAAGTCACTTAAAACGTTTCTTGCTGTAGCAATATTACTATTAGCTCTGACATCAAGTAAATCAGTTTCACATATTGATTGAGCCGTTCTAGGAGAAGCTATTTTCTCTTGAATTCCACTTTCTAAATCACCTAGTGTAGTTACTGTATATGCAAGTGTATTTACATTTGCATATGTAGCGATGGCTTTATCACTATTACCACCTTGAATAAGTTGGATAGCCTGAATAGTTAAATAGTTAGTTATATTGTTAAACTCTATTGCAGTTTCAGCATATTTACTATTGATATTGTATTGACCATTCCAAAGAGCAACTCTTGCACTCCAGAACTTATCTATATTACTTCTATAACCGATATAATCAAGAGCACTAGCTGAATTCCATGCAGCAGTCAACTCAGATGAAACAGGTTTAGCAATATCATTATAGTATGCAGTAGGACCATTTACAGTTATGTTTTTAATAATGTTAAACTGAGCAATTTTTTCTTCAGTATAAGCTTTATCACCATTTTCAATACCTTTTAAGATATCAATTTTAGTGTTTATAGCTTTTAACTCAGCTTTCTTTTGAGCTATTTTACGATCATAATTTAATTGTTTAACTTTTTTACCGATTCCTGAAACATTATTTCTTTTTTCAGTCCATCTTTCGATAGTTTCGTTAATTTCATCTCTTTCAGCTCTATATTTTTCAAGACCTTGAGCCGCAGAAGCTTCGTCTTTCATGTACATGTCTTTAGGTTTAACAGCATTAGGTATTTTAACTTTACCGTTATTTGTTAGAACTAGACCTCTAGCTATTTTTTCACCATTTGCTTGTATATCAGCAGCATCAGCAGCAATGCTTTTAACAGCATAAATTGGAGAGTTAGGATCAGTATCAGCAGCTGTTTCAACTTTATTTGAATAATCAACGATAGAGTTGTTTACAATGTTAGCATTTAAATCATCTGCATAAACAGAAGTGGCTGCAATTGAACCTAAAAGAGCGATAGTGATAGTTTTTTTCATTCTAATCTCCATGATTAATAAAATATTAAATTAGTGTTACTTAAATGTTTAAAATACCTTACCATTATATTTAATATTAATTTTATGTCAATATTTAAATTAAAGTAAAATTAAAATAATTTACTTATATTTAATAATATAAGCTGAATATGTACGGATATTAGTACATATATGTAGTTAAATATGGGATTTGGTAATGAAATTAAAATTAATTTGAGAATTGTAAGTTTTAAAGATTAATAATTAATATTATTAAAAATAAAATTAAGGTATCTATTTGTAAACTGGAGATTTATATAAACTTTTATACCATGAGAATATAATTGCAGCAGCAATTAATTTACAAAGACAAGGTAAAACACAGTATACAAATTTAAGGGCTATCTCAAGATTAGCAGAATCAGAAGCAAAAGAAGAATTAATAATAGGGAAGGTTATAATCGTAGCTATTGCATAACTAAACTTAGCAATAAATGTGAGCATAGCATAATAACCGTTACCAAGCTCTTTTCGTTCAGGATAACTATCTATCCATTTAGCTAAAAGAATACTTGGAAGAATTAGCTCTGTAGCAAGTCCCGCACCAGAGATAAAGCTAATAATAGTAAAAAGGATATAGTCACCATTTGATAGTGCAAAAACAAAAGAAAATATGCTGGCATAAAATAAAAGGGCATAACCCCACGTTTTAATAATTCCAAATCTTAGTGATATCTTCTTCATTATAGGGATAAATACTATTGCTCCTAAGAAGTATGCGAATATATACAATCCTGTTAACTCGGGAGTTTTTAGAATATATTTACTAAAGAAAATAATAGTCACGGCTGGTAAGGTAGAACCAATAGCACTAACTGTATAACCTACAAATAGAAATATACCATCTCTATCTAGATGATTGATATAGTTTTTAATATTGAAACTATATATTACGTGTTTAGATTTATCTTCTAGATTAACTTTATTTATCCATTTTAAGAAAAATATACTAGATATGACAATTAATATTACTGCCACTATAGCATACAGAAAATAACCATTTTGGTGAGGCATTATAGCTAAAAAAATAGATAGTAATACAGAAGCTACTAACACTCCTAAAATGTTAAAAATTTCTCTGGCTGAGATTATTACAGATTTACTATTATCATCCTTCAACCAAAGAGCACCTTTAGTTGTTGAGAATATTGTAATATAGCTAAAAGCCAATGTAGATAAAAAAATTCCAAGGGCAAGATTGACTATAATATTTGTAAATACAGGGATACATATAATATAAACACCAGCTATGAATATAGCGATTATAGCTATTAAACTAATTTTACTAAGATAATGAAATTTATCACAATACCAACCTATTATAGGGTCAAATATAGCATCTAATGTTCTTAGGATAAAAAGAACTATACTCAAAACTACCAAATTTATACCAAAGTTTGAATGATAATATTCAGGTATAAATATATATATGGGAATACTAGCAAAGGCTACGGGAAAAGCTATAAATGCATAGTTAAATATATCTGATTTTTTGATGTTCATATAAACAATAAATTTATTGCATTAATATTATAATAGCACTTGCTAGTATTTATTTTTGATAAAAATTGATATTACCAATTTATTTTTTTCTCTGGTATCCATTTATCTAAAAGAGTTTTGTATTTGATTTCTAATACATCTTTAGGAGGTAACTCTGGTAGCTTAGAATATAAATCAGCTTTTTGAAAAGCTTTTAATAAAGGTAGTAACAACCAATCTTTTTCATTAGCTAGTTCTTGATAAGCATGTCCCCCAGTTTGAGGAGTATGCCATGGATAAAATGAGTGATATCGTAGAAGATATAATCCTTCATATGGTATATCACTACCTTGCTCGAAAACTTTATAAATATATTCATCATGACCAAAACTCATATCTACATTGTCGAAACCACATTTTTTCTTATATTTTCCATAATGAGTTTCAGATTCGGTATTATAGTTATTATAATCTTTAGAGTCCTTAACAAATTCTCTATGAGAAAAAACATTAGCAGAAGCAAAAGGGCAAGCAATAGGGTATGTATCACCAACAGTTGACCATTGAGGTAATTGACCGTATTCTGGTAATGTCATAATTTTACCTAAATCATGTACAAAACCAATTAGAGGGAACCAAGACCAATCTTTAATATGGCTATATAGATTACCTAGACTTTGTTTTTCAGTATAAAAATCTTGCCAAATTTTAGGAATACTTTGCCACTCATGATCCCTAAATAGTGATCTAACTAAAGCATTTTCTCTAATTTCAGTATCACTTTTTAAGAACTTATTTTGGCAAGCCTCTGCTGTTTGATATGCATGTTCAATTTGTGGTAAATCATTATCAGGATCACTTTCATCATGAACATTTTCGAGAAGTTTAAATACTTCATAAACATCCATATTACCAAGTTCAAGTTTAAAATATTTTTGCTTCATTTGAGTAACATAATCTGGGTTTTGATTAATATGCATTTCTCTATATGTTCTTTCTACACGATTTTGGAACTTACTATCTGTATAATTACGAAATTCGCCAAATGTATTTTCTGCTGTTTGAGACATAATATTTCTCCTTTAAATTAATTTAAATTTCTTTACCTAAATATCTTGTTTTTATACCTTTATTAAGATTATTTTCAATAGTCTCAAGATCAACTCCTTTTGTTTCTGGAACGAAAAGATATGTAACAATAAATGCTAAACTTGCTACACAAGCATATATTCCAAAAGTAAATGAAACTCCTAGTTTTGTTAAGATGGTTAAAAATGTTGCAGCAACAACAAAATTAGCTAGCCATTGTATAGATGCTACAAAACTCATGGCAGATCCTCTAACATTTAAGGGAAAAATTTCCGAAATAATTAGCCAGAACAGAGAACCGACACTAATACAATATCCAACAATATATATTAAAAGACAAATTAAAGCTAATATTGCAACTGTACTACTCGTAACATTATTAAGTAAATAAATCATACTAAACAAACTTAATGCAGCCATTGCAGATCCAATTAGTAGAAACTTTCTTCTCCCTAATTTATCAATAAATATTATAGTTATAATTGTAGCTATAAAGTTAACAAGCCCTAATGAAAGAGTCATAAGCATTTGCATTTCATTACCATCAAAGCCAATATTTTCCATTATATACGGTCCATAATACATTACTGTATTGATACCAAAAAATTGTTGAAATATTCCAAGAGCCAAGCCAATGTATAAGACAGGGCGGACTTTCTTATTGAAAATAGCAGAAAATTTCAGTTTAGTTGTCGTTTGGAGATTATTCTGTATAGCTAATAATTCTTTAGAAACATCCTGTTGTGTTTCTCTAATTTTAGCTAGAGTTTCACGAGCTTCATGCTTTCTTCCTTTAGAGAATAACCACTTAGGTGAGTAGGGCATAAAGCACATTCCAATAAATAACATTATCGCAGGAACCAAACCTGTAGCAATCATAATCCTCCAACTACCGCTACTAGTTAGGCAGTAATCAACTATAAATGCTATAACTTGTCCACCTGTTAAGAAAGCACCATTCCAAAGGACTAGAGATCCTCTTTTAGATGCTGGAGCAACTTCTGCTATAAATAGTGGAACAGCATAAGATGCTACACCAATAGCCGCACCTAACATGAATCTACCAATAACTAATGTTGCAATGTCTGGAGCTAAAGAAGCTATTAAAGTACCAATTATAAATAATAAGCTGGTAGCAATCATAACTCTTTTACGACCAAACTTGTCAGTAAAATAACCACTAGCGAGAGCTCCAAAAAAGGCTCCTAGAACACAGAAACTAACAACCATTTCAAGTTGCCAATGACTTGCTAAGAAATCCTTTTGTATAAATGGAGTAGCTCCAGCAATAATAGATGTATCAAAACCAAATAATAAGCCACCAATTGCAGCTACAGCAACAATAATAGTTACATAAAGTTTTGGCGATTTTTGTTGATCTTGTTGCATTTTACTATCCTAGTAAATGATTCATGTTAAATATTTTAATCGATTGTGTATAAGTTAAATCATAAGCGATATCGAAAGCATCAGCTTTAGATATTCTACCTTGAAGAACCATTTCTGCGAGGTATACAGCATCAACACGTCTAGCTATATCATGCCTAACTGGTATAGATAATAGGGCGCGAGTATCATCTATAAAACCTGAGCAGTTATAGAAACCAGCTGTTTCTGTTACAGCATGGCGAAATCTTTTCATTCCTTCTGCAGAATCATTAAACCACCATGGTGGTCCTAAGAAGACACTCGGATAATGTCCAGCTAATGGAGCTAATTCACGTGAATAAGTTGATTCATCCATAGTAAATAGTACTGTTTTGAAATTGTGATTATTACCAACCTTACTCAAAAGAGGATGCAAGCCATTTACATAATCACATTTAAGAGGAATATCACAACCCCTATCATTACCAAATTTTCTTTGGATACGCGTATTATGATTTCTAAAAACACCTGCATGAATTTGCATAACAAGACCATCATCCGTAGCCATTTTTGCCATTTCAGTAAGCATTTGACCACTAAAAATTTGTTTTTCTTTAGCATTAGCAGTGTTAGAAACTATTTTTTTAAATAAGTTGTGACGTTCAGTTTTATCTAAATCATAAGTATTTGGAACTGTAACACCATGATCAGAAGCAGTAGCTCCATTAGCTTTAAAAAACTCACGTCTCTCTGCTAAGATATTAATGAAGTCATTATATGAGTCTATTTTTGTATTAAGTTTTCTTGCTAGTTTCTTTATATTTTTATGAACTGGATGTAGCTCAGGATTTGTAACACTATCTGGACGGAATGTTGGAACGACTTTACACTCAAAATTAGAATTAGCTATATTTTTATGATGTTGTAAATCGTCAGCGACATCATCTGTAGTAGCAATAACTTTTATATTAAACTTCTTACATATTTCACGAGGAAGAAACTCTTTTTGTTTCAAACAATTATCTATATGTTCATAGAGTTCATCAGCGGTTTGTGGATTAAATGGCTTATCATAATTAAATACATCTTTAAGTTGAGCATCAAACCATAGACCAACTTGAGTTCCTCTAAATAAATACCAGTTTTCTGCAACTTTTTTCCATATTTTTTTAGGATCAGTTTCAACTGGTTTATCATCTTTTCGAGTAATTCCAAAATCCTCTAACCTTAAACCTTGAGAGTAAAACATTCTAAAAATATAATGATCAGGTTTTATAAGAAGCTCAACAGGGTTTTCAAATGCTTGATTTTCATCAAACCATTTTGGATCAGTATGACCATGAGGACTGATTATTGGTAGGTTTTTGATATGTTGATAAATCTCAAGAGCTAAATCTCTTGTTTGTTTATCTACTGGCATTAATACGTTATCGTTTAACATATACTCCTCCTTTATATTAACGATGAACTTCCTATAGCAATAATGTTTTCTTGGTTTAAATACTCTTGTTGATTTTGAGCATTAATTCCTCCAGTTGCACAAAATTTAACTTCAGGGAAAACTGCCTTATAGTTTTTTAAAAGCTTAATTCCTCCAAATGCTTCAGCTGGAAAAAATTTGATAGTTCTAAAACCATAACTCATGACTGTCATAATTTCAAAAGGTGTCACAGCACCTGGTAGATACTTAAGGTTATGTTCTTGGGCAAATTTTAGTAATTCATGGCTAGCTCCTGGAGAAACATAAAAATCAGCTTCAAGAAATCTTGCTTTTCTAAATAGCTCTATATTTGTTATAGTTCCTATGCCAATAATCAAATCATTATTAGACTTAATTACTTTTTCGATAACATCTAAAGAATTAGGTGTTCTAAGGGTGAACTCAACTATATTAAGCTTTTTCTCTCTTACTTTTTTTAATATCGATTCTGCTTGTTCAATAGTATCAGCAGATACCACTGGTATTAAGGGATTATTTTTGAGCAATTCACCTGTTGGCATTTATCAACTCCTTTAACTGATTTGTGTAGATATCTGTATGGCTTTTATCAATTATGGCGCCTTGATGCTGTATAATCTCAGCTGCAAAATTTTGAGCAAATTCAATACTTGTCTGCAAATTTAGATTATTTGAGAAAGCAGCTAAAAAAGCAGCATTAAAGCTATCTCCAGCTGCAGTTGTATCTATAGGTGTAACTATTTTAGTAGCTTCAATTAAGCTAATTGTATTTTGATATTGTAATACAGTAGGATTTATACCATGTTTAATAATAACTATAGGAATATCAAATCTATTATATCTATCTAAGGTTTTTTGATAATTAACATCATCAAAAAGCATTTCTTCATCATCAAAGGTTGTTAAAACTATCGTTACATGTTTTAGTACTTTTTCTAAGTATCCTTTGGTTTGTTCTTTGGATTTCCAACATTTAGGGCGATAGTTTAAATCAAAAATTATCTCTTTGCCATCACCTGAGTTTCTAAAATCTTTTAACCAGTTTGCAAATATTTCTAGCTGTTTATTATCCCATCTTGAGAGGGATATACCTGATAAATATAAGTAATTATATTCTTTATTATATCTATCTAGATTTTCTTTTGATAAGTGATAGAAAATATCTTTGATAGGAGCTTGTTCGCGCCAATAATAAAAACTTCTCTCGCCTTGATTATCTGTTTGTATAGCATATAAACCAGGGACTCTATCTTTTATTTTCAAAACTTCAGAAGTATTAATATTTTCAGTATCCCAATGAGATATCATCTGAGCTGAAAAATTATCATTTCCAAGAGCCGTGATAAAAGAAACATCTCCATTAAGTCTTGCAAAATATAATGCTGTATTTAAAACATCTCCACCAAAGTTTAATTTAGCTTGAGAACCTAACTGGATTTGACCACTAAGCTCAAGCATACATTCGCCAATAGCTAAAAGTTTATTTTGACTCATTTTCTAGTTCTCTTTTTACAGCATATGCAACACCGCGAACTTCAGCAAGACCTTTCAAACGTCCAATGCATGAGTATCCAGGATTAGTTTTTTTATCTAAATCTGAAAGCATTTGTTGACCATGATCTGGTCGCATGTATATAGGCTGCGAATTTTTTTCTATTTTTAGAATTTCTTTCACAAGAGCATACATATCTGTATTACCACATAAGTGCTCAGCCTCATAGAAACTGCGGTTATTAGGATTGAGGGCAACATTTCTTAGATGTGTGAAATAAATTCTTCTACCAATTTTTTTCGCCATTAGAGGAAGATTATTATCCCATCTGGAGCCTAATGATCCAGCACAGAATGTTATACCATTAGCCATAGATGGTATATTTTCAAATAACCAGTCATAATCTTCTATAGTACTAATTATTCTTGGTAGGCTGAATAGTTCAAATGGGGGATCATCAGGATGTATAGCTAACTTTGCCTCAACTTCTTCAGCTACTGGAATTACTTTTTTCAAGAAATATACTAAATTCTCACGTAACGTTTCTTTATTAATATCTTTATATTCATCAAGAGCTGCTTGAAATTGTTCTAATGAGAAGCTTTCTTCAGCACCAGGTAGACCTGCAATTATATTACCAGTAAGCTTTTCTACTTCCGCATCTGACATATTTTCAAAATATTCTTTTGCTTGAGATATTACATCAGCTTTATAACCTTTCTCAGCATTTTGCCTTTTTAGAATATGAATATCAAAAGCTGCAAATGCTATCTCATCAAAAGATAAAGTCTTAGCGCCTGTGGAAGTTTGTTTATCTAAATCTGTACGAGTCCAATCTAATACAGGCATAAAATTATAGATAATTAATTTAATACCACATTTGGCTAAATTACGGATGCTTTGACAGTAGTTATCTATATATTCATCACGTGTAGACTTACCTCTTTTAATATCCTCATGAACAGGAATGCTTTCTACGACAGACCATGTTAAATTTGTTTTACCCAGTCTAGTAGAGTTCTCAACTTCAAATTGTCTTTTTTGAATTTCTTCTATAGACCAGACTTTTCCATTAGGTATATGGTGTAGAGCAGTTACAATATCAGTAACTCCAGTTTGCATAATATCTTCGATACATACAGGATCATTTGGACCAAACCAACGCCATGATTCTATCATTTTATTCTCCTAATTTAGTAAGAGTTTTAATAACTCCATATTTATTAATTTCTTCAATAAAAAACACTATTTTTTCTTTTAAATCATTGTTTATTGCTATTGTTTCTGGGAATATGCTTTTTAATGATAAGAAACAATTAACTATATCAGTAATTTGAGTATTCTCTTGATATATCAATTTATAGCCATTTTGTAGAGGATCACTAATTTCTAATATTTTTCCATATTGATCTTTACCACTACAAAATAATATCCAACCAGCTATACCAAGGGCTAAAATATCGTAATTTTGCTTATTTTCTAAAAGATGTGCTAAAGATCCTAGCCATCTTTGAGGTATTTTTTTAGAGCCATCCATAGCTATCTGTTCAGTCTTATGCTTTAAATGAGGGTTAGCAAATCTATGTAAAAGTTTATTAGCATATTCACTAGTTGAGATCTCTTGTGGTAAACCATCTACCAATGGCGCTGCAATTTTTAGCATATATTTTTTAATAAAATTATAAAACTCTGGTTTCACTATAACTTCATCTACAGTTTTAAGACCAGCATAAGCACCAAGATATGCAATTAAACTATGACTACCATTTAACATAGTTAGCTTTAATTTCTCGAAAGGTTCTATATCTTTAACAAACTCAACACCAACCTTCTCAAGAGCAGGGCGACCATTAGCAAAATTATCTTCGATAACCCATTGAGAGAATTCTTCAGTTGCTACTGCTGAGATATCTTTTTGACCAATCATATTTTCAATATTATCTAGAGTCTGCTGAGTAACTGCTGGAACAATTCTATCTACCATTGAGCTTGGGAAACTCACATTCTCTGCTACCCAAGTACTAAACTGTTTATCTATTTTACTTGAGAATTCTAAGATAGCTTTTTTTAGAATCTTGCCATTATTTGGCATATTATCACAACTTAACAAAGTTATAGCTTTTGCATTTTTATTCCAACGTTTATATAATCCAGCAACTGTAATTCCTATAGCGGTTTTAGGTGAGTTGATATTAACTAAATCATAAGCTATATCAGGATTTTCAAAATTTAACTCTTGAGTTGATAAATCAACATAATAACCTTTTTCGGTAACTGTATAGGAGATTATTCTTATATTAGGATCTGAAATTTTAGTTATTAGACTTTGAGATTGGCCATTACCTGCAAAATAAACATCTTTTAATGCGCCTATTATAGTATTTTTAGTGCCAGATTCATCATTGGTTGATAATGTATATAAGCAATCATTTGCTTTTAAGTCATCTATTAGTTTTTGATTAGATCTAATTGTGCCACTAACATAACCCCAGTTTAGGGCATTTTGATCACCAGTATTAAGTAACTTATTGATATAGAACACTTGATGAGCTCTATGAAATGCTCCTATACCTATATGCAATATACCTGGGTTTAAATTATTACGTTGATAGTTTGGTAAACTACAATTATGTAATTTTTGAAGATTAAGCATTATACTCTAAATCCTTATTCATATTGATTATTTGAGGTTGAGTAACCCTAAAATTTTCATGACCATTATATTCCCAACTAATATTCAGTTTAGCATTTTTGCTTACAACTTGAATATTTAAGATACCAAATTCACCATTTAGATACTCTGTGGTTTCACCATCATCTAGGTGAATTTGATGAATGGTTTGTGAATTATTCAGCGAAGGAAATACTTTATAAACTAATTCTTGTTTAAAATTATTAAATTCTGCTTTATGTTTATTTGTAACAATAATAGAATCTTCCTTTACAAAAATAGGAACACTGTCTATATTTATATTTAATCTTATAATTTTTCCACCTTGATAAACTTCTCCAGTATAATAGTTATACCAATTAGAGCCAGCTGGTAGATATATTTCTCTAACCCTTTGGTTATACTCTAGTATGTTTGCTATTAGTAAGTTTCCAATCATAAAGTCTTGATTTTCTTCAAATGTTTTTACATCTGATTCGAAGTCATAAAAAGTCGGCTTTATAATAGGCTTAGCATTTTTATGTGCTTGATAGCATAGTTGATAAATATATGGGATTAACTCATTACGCAAGTCAAAGGCTTTTTGGATACTTTCTAAGGCTTCAGGGTACATCCAAGGTGTGTTTACAGATTTATCATCATTCCATGAGTGAATAGTAAATCTAGGATAAAAAATACCATGCTGAATCCAGCGAATTAATAATTCTGAATCTGGAGCGGGACCACTAAAACCACCAATATCATGACCAAAATTATAAATTCCTGATAGAGATAGCCCTTTCGCCATTTCTAGATTATATTTCAAAGTTTTCCACTCTGTATAGTTATCACCAGTCCAAGTTTGAGCATATCTTTGCAGGCCAGCACATCCTGATCTTGTAATTAAGTAAGGACGCTTTTCCGGAGCAAAATGCTTTTGAGCCTCAAAGCTTGCTTTTGTCATTAGTAGTGATTGAATGGGTTTAATATGCTTGATTTTTATCTCTTTACCAAAGCCGTAACAAATAGCTTCTCCATTATAAACTTCATATTCGTTATTATCATTCCAAGTTGATTCTATACCTTTTTCTAGAAGCTGTTTTGTGACATTATCTTGCCACCAAGAAATCGTACTAGGATTTGTAAAATCGAGATAGTATCCTAGCTCATCCCAAAATTGCACAAGTTCTGGCTTTGTATAAGATTTATTATAAATAAAACCATTGAAACTTGCTACTTCGTCTAATTTAGGATGGTCTTGAAGTAAGCATGGTTTAATATTTGCACATAGTTTAATGCCATTATTTAGATATTTATTCGTGAAAGCTTCTATATTAGGGAATTTTGAATGATTCCAATTAAAAACGTATCTCTTATCTCCAATAGAAGTATAGCCTGAACTTAGTTGAAATGATCCACATTGAATATTGTATTTCTTGCAATCATCAATAAAATTGTCCATTTGGCTCTGGGCATCTGGAAGATCTGTGTATGTCATTGTTGAGCCTGAATAATATAAGCTCCAGTAGGGTGGTAGTATAGTTCTACCTGTTATTGTACTAAAAGTTTCTGTTATATCAGAAATCCTATCACCAATTATAAAATAATAATCTAAATCACCAGCTTTTGCCTCATAGCTAATGTATGGACCATGATAATTATCAATTTCTTTACCAAAGTTAAAAACACTATCACTTAAATTATCATAGAAAATTCCAAAAGAACTTTTATTTGCAAGATTATGAGATATGAAAAAAGGAATATGTTTATATAAAGGATCAGAGCTTTCTGCATCATAGCCCATGGGATCGATTGATTTCATCTCATAACGTTTTTTATTACGGTTGAGAGAACCAGTCTTTTCACCAAGACCAAAAAACATAGCATCACAATCTTTTTTTATAGCATGATATATACCTCGATCTGACCAAAAGTCTAAGTTATATGCTTGAGTTTGTAAATCTTGAGATACCTTAATCCAATTGTCAGCATTTCTTTTATACCAACTAATTTTAAAACCAGTAAGATTAATTTCACATTTTAGTTTTGATGTTTCTATAAAAGCAAAATCATCAGTGCCATAAGCTTCAAACCTAGGACAGCTAAAACTAGATGTATCTAGTCTATCAGTTCCTTCAAATGGAATATCATCTTTTGTTATTGACCAAGTTTTATCTAAAGAGGGTTTTAAAGATTTAGTGAAGAGTACTCTAAAAATATTTTCTTCAAGAACAAAAACTCTAACAAATATTTGCTTTTCTTCTAACTCAAATAAAATGTGATCTACTTTAGTATTTTTAAGTTTAAATTTACAAATGTCTAACATAATTCAAAATCCTAAAACGTGTTATTATGACCCCAAGTTTTTTCATGAGGCCAGCCTGTAAGTTCTTCAACAATAATGATTGCTTCTTTGGGCGCTTTTTTAAGCTCTCCTCCAGCTCTTAATCTTTCTAATTCAGTTACTAATATAGAGTGTTTTGCTTGAGTTAATCTAAATCTTGAGCTTGCAATAGCTCCTATAATACAAAACAATATAGTACCCCCAATAAAGCAAATATTTATTCCTAATAAAGCAGATTCTGATTGAACTACAGCACCTGCTTTAAAATTAAAAATTGATAGGGTAAAACCAACTATTGCAAATGCTAATGCTTGAACTAATTTACGTGAAACAGTCATCGTACTAGCAAAAGTTCCCTCTCTTCTTTTTGTAGTTAGCGCCTCATCAATATCAGCAATAAAATTATAGATATTCCATGGTGTAAAATAGCATCCTGCTCTAGCAAAACCTAAAACAAATATAATTACAACAAATGAAGCTAAAGCAAGAATCGGAGTAAACACAGGAATGATAAGGAAACTAAGCATACTTACAAGTAGACAGCTAATAGCAATTCTATAACTCATCACACTACCAACTTTTATACATAAATATGCAAATATAGGTACTGAAATAACCTGAATTATTGAAAAACAGGTATATACAATTGATGCAGAACTAATATTGTAATCTAATATAAAAGTAAAATAGTAAGCGAAACTTGCACCAAATACATCTAATGCAACAAAAGCACCAATATACATCAAAAGATTAAGTCTAAATGCTCGAACTCGTAGTGTCGAAAATATGTTAATAAATATAAATTTTATTTCTTTTAATAATGATGAATGGTCTTTTTTTGAAACTTCAACTTTTCTTTCCCAAGTGAACTTATAGACAAAGAACCATGGTAGCATGAATAGTATTGCACAAATAATACCCATAATTACAAAAGATGTTTTTTCATCAGCAAAAAAATACATAATAGCTGCAGGTAAAAATCCTGCAACAATGTTAGAACTTTGTGAGAAAATCATTCTAATTCCAGTCATTTTAGATCTGGTATGATAACTATCTGTCATTTCTGCAGCCAACGTTTCATAAGGGACTTGAATCATAGTGAAGATGAAGTTGAAAGCAATATAACCGAATAAGTAATACCAAAAACCAAATCCAGGAATCCAAAGCAATGCAAATACTGAAACTAAAGGAGCACCTATTACAAAGAAAAATCTTCTTCTGCCTAAAGGTCCTCGCCAATTATCTGAAATATATCCCATAATTGGATCTGCAAATACATCAAGACCTCTACCGATTGCTACTATTAACCCAGCTTCTGCAGCGGATAATCCTGCTATATTTGTATAAAAATACATCAACCACAATCCAAGAATAGTAAAAGCCCCACCACCAAAAAAATCACCAGATCCATAGGCAACCATATTCTTAAATTTAACTTCTTTAGTATTTGACATCATTCTTTTATCTAAAATGGTTATAACTTTAAATATAAGTGATTCAGAGCTAATTTGAAATATAAATTAAATATTTGATATGGTTTTTTATTAACTATTATCGTGTTAATAAATATTCCTAATGTTATTTTTCAAATATTTTTTCTTATAATACAGATCAATACTAGCTATAATCGAATTTAAAATAAAAATTATTATGGATAAAATTGATGAATATTAGAAAGCAAAATTCATTCTTTTTGCTATGTTTTTTCGAATTTTTTGAAAGATTTGGTTACTACGGCTTTAGTTACACAGCTATTCTATTTTTTATGAGTCAGTATGGTTTTGATTTTACAGAAAAACAAGCCGTACTCCTATTTGGAGGCTTTGCTTCATTAACATATGTTTTTAATGCTATTGGTGGATATGTCGCAGATAAAGTCTTTGGTATAAAAAGAACTATGTTCTTAGGAGCTATATTTCTTTTAATTGGATATTTTAGCTTAGCATTAAGTCCTTATTTTGTAACTATTGATAATTATGTTTATATAAGTTTAGCTTGTATTATTGTTGGATCTTCATTATTCAAACCCGCCCCAACAAACTTAATCTCTAGAATGTATACAGATAAACTAAAATTAGATTCTGTCTATACATACTTTTATATGTCAATAAACTTAGGATCACTATCTGCATCTCTTTTGATACCCATTTTAGCAACAAAGTATGGATATACTGCTGCATATGGAGTATGTTCTGTAGGTTTTGCAATAGGTATATTAAATAGTATATTAAGTTATTCTAGTATCAAAAATATTGGTAATGAAGTTGATTTTAAAAACATGGGATATCTAAAAACTATCCTCATAGTGTTAATTTTTATTATTGCTATCTTAGGGCTTAGTATAATCTTACAAGCTAATGATACTATTAATTATATTTTATGGTTTGGTGCAGGACTTATTTTTGGAGTATTTGCTTTTCAGATTTATGTTGAGAAAGATCCTAGCTCAAGAAAAAAGATAGTAGCTGCGATAATTTTATTAGTTTATGCGGTACTGTTTTTTATAATATATCAGCAGAAATCGACCTCATTTTTCTTGTTTAACGTCCACCATGTCAATTTAAATTTATTTGGTTATAGTGTTAATCCTCAGAGTATACCAGGTGTTTTGAATACTGCTGGTGTGATTATATTGTCACCAATATTAGCTTTTATATATACAAAGCTAGGGGCAAAAGATTTTAGCTTACCATTTAAGTTTGCTTTGGGAATTCTATTCTGTGGTTTTGCATATGGTAGTATGTTTTTAGCTTGTATGATTAATGACCCTACAGCTAAAGTTAGTATACTTTGGGAAGTTTTAGCAATAACAGTGTTTTTCTCAGCTGGTGAATTATTAATCTCAGCTCTAGGATTGTCATTAATGGCTAAATTATTACCTCAAAGGATAACTGGCTTTGCTATGGGAACATGGTTTATAACATCAGCTATTGGTATTAAGATTGGTACAACAATTGCTCAAGCAGTTTCAAGTGGTATACAGTATGATGAATCAAAAGGCTTTGATATTCAAATGACGATAAGTAGTTTCGATAAATACCAGGAATTATTTGGATATGTTTCTCTAGTTGCGATAGTTTTTGCAATAATTGCTTTTGTAATTGGCAAAAAACTTAATAAAATGATCGAAGATTAAATTATATTACCTAGCTATGCATAATCAGTTGTCTACTAAAAAAGCATTAATTTTATTACTAATGACTATAACAATGTGGTCAACGGCTTTTATTGGAATCCGTTATTTGATGCTAAATGGATTTAGTGCTGGAGGCTTATCATTAGCTAGATATGGTATAGCTAGTATTGTTATGCTTATAATATTTGTTAGACAAAAAAATAAAACTAAGCCTAATTTAAAAGATTTGTTGAGATTTGCTATTTTAGGCTTCTTTGGTTTCTTTGCATATAATGTATTGTTAAATTCAGGAGAATCTAGAATTACAGCATCTAGTGCTAATTTTATTATAGCTCAGGCTCCTATAATTGTAGCTGTATTTGCATTTATATTCTGGGGTGAAAAAATTAATAAGTATGGTGTTTTTGGGTTTATCTTAGCTATTATAGGTGCTGCAGTAATTTTTTGTTCAAAGAATGATACATCATTTGAGTTTATTGGTATTTGCTTAGTTTATGGAGCTTGTTTTTCAGGTGCTATTTACTCAGTTTTCCAGAAAAGTTTATTTATAAAGTTTCATCCAATTGAAGCTATTACCTATTGTATTTGGTTTGGCACAATTATGTTGATGGTATATTCTAATGAGGCTTATGCGGAATTATCTACAGCAAATTTCACAAGTATCTTTGTTGTAATTTATATAGGAGTATTTCCTGGGGCATTGGGTTATTTATTTTGGGGTTATGCTTTTAGAAATATTCCTGCAACAGTTGCTATTAGCTCATTATATTTTATGCCTATAATTTCTTTATTCTTAGGTTGGATTCTCTTAGGAGAGACAGAAGCATACATATCGATAGTTGGCGGAATAATAAGTGTTGTAGGAGCTTTTATAATCAGTAAATATGGCTTAAATAAAAAAACTAACTAAAACTCTTAAATTGTTTGTCTTACCACATTTTAATAAAAATCTTTTTTGTCTATAATATCTGCAAGTTTTTAAATAAAGGATAAATATGCAAATAGTTGATCAAATGAGAGATCAAGCTCTTGAAGAGTTAAATCTTGTCAATGATAAAAAATCTCTAGATGATATTCGAGTAAAATATCTTGGTAAAAAAGGTGAGCTGACAGGTATGATGAGACTAATAGCTACACTACCTAATGAAGAAAAGCCAAAGCTTGGTCAAGCTGTTAATATTGCAAAAGAAGCACTTCAAAATGCTATTAATGAAAAATTAGCAAAATTTGAAGAAGCAGAATTGAATGAGAAATTAGCAAGTGAAAAAATTGATGTTACATTAAAAGGAGTAGGGCAAAATCAAGGTTCACTTCATCCTGTAACAAAAACACTTAATCGAATTGAAGCTTTCTTTAAGCAAAATGGTTTTGCAGTAGAAGTAGGACCTGAGATTGAAAGTGATTATTATAATTTTGAGACTCTAAATATACCATCGCATCATCCAGCTCGTGCTATGCATGATACTTTTTATATTGATGATACTCATGTACTTAGAACTCATACTTCAGGTGTTCAGATCAGAACTATGGAAAAGCAACAGCCTCCGATTAGGATTATAGCTCCAGGTAGAGTATATCGTTGTGATTCTGATATTACACATACACCTATGTTTCATCAGGTCGAAGGGTTGCTTGTAGATAAAGATGTTTCATTTGCTGATCTAAAAGGTTTGTTACATGCTTTTCTTAACTCATTCTTTGAAAAGGATCTAAAAGTAAGATTTAGACCATCATATTTCCCATTCACAGAGCCATCTGCAGAGGCTGATATGGAGTGTGTAATGTGTGATGGTAAAGGTTGTAGAGTTTGTAAACACACTGGTTGGTTAGAAGTTCTTGGTTGTGGTATGGTGCATCCTAAAGTTTTAAAAGCTGGAAATATAGATTCTGAAAATTACCAAGGATTTGCTTTTGGTATGGGTGTTGAGAGATTGTCAATGCTTAGATATGGTATTGATGATTTAAGAATGTTCTTTGAGAATGATCTAAGATTTTTGAAACAGTTTTAATTATTATTTGAGGTTTATAAATGAAATTTTCACATAATTGGTTAAATGAATATCTAGGTGATACTCAAAATAGCCAAAATTTGGCAGATACTTTAACTTTAGCTGGTTTAGAAGTAGACGCAATTGAACCAGTTGTCGCAGAGAAAGTCAGTGGTGTTGTGGTTGGTCAGATCAAAACTATCAATAAACATCCTGATGCCGATAAGCTTAATATTTGTACTGTAGATGTAGCTGAGGACGAACTCCTAACTATAGTTTGCGGTGCTAGTAATATATATGAAGGCATGAAAGCACCAGTTGCAAAAATTGGAGCTGTTTTACCAGGTGATTTTAAAATCAAAAAATCAAAGCTAAGAGGACAAGAATCTTTTGGGATGATGTGTTCTGAAGAAGAGCTTGGCTTAGCTGAAAAAGCGGATGGCTTAATGGATCTACCTACAGATGCTCCAGTTGGTGTTGATATTAATAAATATCTAAATTTAAATGATAATATTATTGAAGTTGATCTAACTCCAAATAGAGCAGATTGCTTGAGTGTATACGGTATAGCTCGCGAGGTTTCTGCTCTTACAAAAACAGAACTTAAAGATTTGGAAATACTAGAGCCTAAAGTAATTATTACAGATACTAAAGATGTTAATATTACTGCGACAGATGCGTGTTATGCATATTATGGTTGTATTATCAAAAATGTAAATAATAATGTCCAAACTCCATTATGGATGGTTGAAAAACTAAGAAGAAGTGGTATTGGAAGTATTTCATTTTTTGTAGATGTTACGAATTATGTATTGTTACTAACTGGTCAGCCAATGCATGCTTTTGATTTAGATAAGCTAGATGGCAGTATAAATGTTCGCTATGCAGATAATAATGAACAACTAACTCTTTTAGATGAAACTCAAGTAAAGCTTCAGTCAGATACTCTAGTAATAGCAGATGATTCAAAAGCTCTAGCTATAGCTGGTGTAATGGGCGGTTTAGATTCATCAATAACTGATAGCACTACTAGTATATTCTTAGAAAGTGCATTCTTTGTACCAGAAAAAATAGCTGGTAAAGCACGTAAATATAATCTACATACTGATTCATCACATAGATTTGAGCGTGGAGTTGATCCGCAACTAGCTAAAAAAGCGATGAAAATAGCTATCAAATTAATAAATGAAATAGCAGGTGGTGAAGTCGCTCCAATCCATGGAGCAGAGGATTTACAAAAGTTAAATAAACAAAATAAAATTACTCTTTCTATCAAAAAACTAAATCGTGTATTAGGTACTGATTTTGATATAGAATATGTAACAGAAGTTCTCAAAGCATTACACATGGATGTAGAAACAAGCTTTGATAGCAATTGTATAGAAGTATTACCTCCTTCATATCGTTTTGATATGGAAATACCTGAGGATCTAATAGAGGAAGTTGCTCGTGTATATGGTTATTCAAAACTGCCAGAAACTATGCCTAAGTATGCAGCAACTAAGATAAATATTTCAGAAACAAAGCAATCTTATGATGTTTTAAACTCTAGGTTAGTTGATAGAGGCTATCATGAAGCTATTAATTATAGCTTTATAGATCCTAAGTTTGATGATTTTTTCTTTGAGCAAAAGGGTATCGCTATTAGAAATCCAATTTCTCAAGATTTATCTGTAATGAGACAATCTTTGATACCTGGATTGATCAATTCATTTAAGGCAAACACATCACGTCAACAAAATAGAATAAGAATATTTGAGAAGGGTGCTTGTTTCAAGTTAGAAAATAATCAAAGAGTTCAATTTGATAAAATAGCTGGCTTAGCGTATGGAGAATTACTAAATCCAAACTGGTCTAGTACAAAAAAAGTAGATTTCTTTGATGTTAAAGCTGATATTGAGGCGCTTTGTGCCGACATTGCCGATCTGAACTTTGAAGTATGTGATGATGTTAATTGGCTACATCCTGGCCAATCAGCTTATATACTTGCTGGCAATAATAAGATTGGTGTTATTGGGGTAATTCATCCATCAGTTTTAAAAACTTTCCAAATCAAAGCAAAAGCTCCTATAGTATTTGAATTAGACTTGGATATTTTAGTTAACAAGAAAATACCTAGTTTTGAAAAAATTTCTAAATATCCATCAGTATCAAGAGATATATCATTCTTAGTTGATAAATCTGTACTTGCTGGAGATATTATCAAAGCTATAAGTGACCTTAATATAAGTATACTAAAAGATCTAAATATTTTTGATATCTACGAGTCTGAAGAAAATGCAAGAAAGAGTATAGCCTTAACTATGCTTTTCCAAGATAATGATAAAACTTTAGATGATATAATTATAAACCAAGCTGTAGATTCTGCTTTATCTATTCTAAGAGATATGTTTGGTGCAGAACAAAGAGTTTAATTTTATGATAGAATGAAATAACATAGTCACACTCTAAGGGATGAGTAGATGTTATTTCTAGCTGTTTGTTTTATCATTACAGGGATGATTGTTGGTATTCTTTCAGGGCTTTTTGGTCTTGGTGGTGGCTTAACAATAGTACCTTTGATGATGACTTTTATGACAATTTATGAACCTGCATATAGCTCTAATGCTATGCATGTTGCTATTGCAACTTCTCTTTTTGTAATGATATTTACTTCTAGTATTACGACTTATTCTCATCATAAATCTAATAATATAATATGGGAAGTAGCTATTCCTCTGAAATTTGGAGTTATAATTGGTGCCATACTAGGAGCAATTTTTGCTAGTTTTTTACCAGGTAACATACTCAAGATATTTTTCATAATATTCCTTATATATACAATAGTTAAATGGGCTATCAAATCTTTTGCAAAAAAAAGTACTAATAACAATAATGCTAATAGACTAAACCCAAAAAAAATAATATCGGTCATTTATGGTGGCTTTACTGGCGCAATAGCTGTACTTCTTGGTATAGGAGCTAGTGTAATGATAGTACCTTTTCTAAAACATAAAAACTTTACTATGGGTCAGGCTGCTGCTATAGCCGCTGCCGTAACACCATTTATTGCATTACTTGGCGCTAGTACCTATATAATCACAGGTTTATCTGAATCAGCATTGCCTAAGTTCTGTCTTGGATATGTATATATCCCTGCGGCTATTGGTATGATATTTGGTTCGTTGCTGGGAGCTCCAATTGGTACTAGACTATCATCTGTAATACCGCATGTTGTTCAAAATACTATATACTTTCTATTCTTAATCATAATATTTTTAGTAATGGTGAGCTAAATTTATTATTAATTTAAATTAGATGTATAGAGTTGTAATATATTTTTTATTCGTAATTTTTTTTATATATGGCTATTCTGTCGATTTAAGCAGTTCTCAAGAAAACAACTATTCTTCAGATTTAACACAAACAGTTGATGATGTAACTATGCAGTATGGAGAGTCATTAAATAAAAATAAAATTAATCAGATAAAAACCTACACTTATGATGATTTGATAAATAGTCAATTAAATATATCTTATCTTAAATATAAATCTTTTAATGGTTTTAGGGTTAATGAAATATTTTCACATGCAATGTTAAATCCACTTAAACGTACAGGGCATCCTCTATTTATGATGCAAGCTAGAAAAGATGGCCTACTAGAAGATGGATATATTTATACAGGTGGCAAAACGGCTTTTATTGATTGGAATAGGCTTCATGCAATACATAATCAGGGAGCAACTAAAGATTTTTCTTATTTTATAGATGGATATATAGCTTCTACATTATCTAAATGGATTAGCGCTTTTGGTAGTCTTACTGTATATAACGATGGAGCTGGAACGCATGTGATTCCTTATTCATGGTATGTAACAGTAGGAGATTTATCAGAGAGTAATATTTTTGGTTATGTAGCAAATGATGTAGTCATGTTTGGTAATTTTGATATTGTATCAAATTATGTTTCTACTCTAACCCGTTTATATTTTATGCAATCAGGAGGTAATGCAAACCTATCATATGCAACAGACAGTATTCTTCTGAATGCAGTTATACTTAACTCAAATACAAAAGGCTATTTTGGAACTACTAATGCTGATAGCAAAGGAGGTATTGGCTATACTTTAAATGCTAAATATACCTATAAAATGTCGACCGAAGGAAATTATCAGTATTTTGGTATAGCCTATACAAATTCTTCGGGATTCAATTCAACCACTAATGGTAGAGTAGGGGTATTTGATGCTCATTACGTTGCGGCAATATCTGATTTTAATTTTTTCGTTGAAGGAGCTGTTACAGATAAAGGTGTTAGTGGAGTTAACTATTCCTCAGCAATTAGCTCAAATAAAATTTCAGGAGTTCCTTTCTTTGGATCAATTAGACCAGATTCTCAGTATATTTATGATAATTTTTTAAACTCTGGTGGTGTGGTTGGATCATGGTCAATACAAGGTAGTTATACTTGGAACTTATTTGAGAAAAGTTTTATAACATATTTAGATTATTCTCAACTTTATCAAAATATAAATAATAATGCTCTTCAGTATGGTGGAGGATTTCGTTATAACTTATTATATAGTTCATGGCTTGGCTTAGATTATACAAGTATTGCAACTAAAAGTACCAAGTATAAAAGCTCACAAAATTATTTGTCTATTAGTTATGTGATTTATGTGTAATATATTTTAGCCTTTCAAAATTAAATTCTTTTGTATTCCTAAGCCCTCTATTTCTAATTCAAGTACATCATTTTCTTGTAAATAACTAGTTTCTAATCCAAGAATTTCATTTTCAAGCTGAACTCCCTGAGGAGTTCCTGTTAAAATAACATCTCCAGCTTCTAAGGTAAAATACTCACTTAATTTAGCTATTAATGTTGGGATTTTAAAAATCATTGTTTTAGTTGAACCATTTTGCATGATTTGATTATTTACTTTAGTTTTTATGTAAAGATTATCTGGGTTAATCTCATCTTTGCTAACGAGATAAGGTCCTAGTGGACAGAAAGAGTCACAGCTTTTACCCATATTATATTGCCCAGGTTGTTGAAATTGTAGTCCTCTTTCAGAAGCATCATTAGCTATACAATATCCAAATATGTATTCATAGGCATCAGATACTTTGATATTCTTCGCAGGTTTACTAATAATAACAGCAAGTTCGTTTTCATAATCTAGTTTATTACAATTTTTGGGGATATATATAGGATCGTAAGGTCCTGTGATACTACTTGAAGGTTTCTGAAAAAATATAAAATTAGTTGGTTTAATTTTAGGTCCACTAAGAAAATTGACTCGCTCTAAATGATCTAAATAATTCATTCCTATAGCGACTATTTTTCCAGGGTTATTAATGCAGCTAGTTATATTATTTTCGTTTATATTTTTTGTTAATACAGATAAAGTATTTATATCAATATTGCTTATTATAGAGGTAAGTTTGACAATATTTTGCGGTGAAATATCTGATACGAAATCTTTAATATTGTATAAAATGTCTTTTGATAAGATACATGGATAAATATCATTATTATACTTATAATGTAGAAACTTCATGATAATTCCTTTTTTTTGTTAAAATTTTAGATGTATCAATAATCTTGGAGCAAGTTGAAATTATAGTTAATTTAGTGCTATAAAACTAATATTACACTAACTTTTATTGAGACATTTATCGCATAATCCTCTTAACTCAAGATTCCAACTTTCAATTTGATAAGGTGTAAGTTTTTGAAACTCTTTAAAAATATCTAGATTACAAAAATGTGATTCATCAACAAAACCACAATTTTGGCAAACAAATACTTCAAAGCCTTGATGCTTGTGATTTTCTTTACATTTTACATAACAATTTTGACTTTCTATCCTATGGATAAAACCATGTTTTAACCAAAAATCTATTGCTCTATATACAGTAGGGGGATTTGTTTGTTTTTTTGCTGAAAGAATCTCTAAAATATCATAAGCACTTAGGGGAGTGTCTTGATTATAAATAGTTTGGAGCACTTGTTCTCGAGGTTTAGTAAATCTGTATTTATTCTTTTCACAGAAATTTTTAGCTTTTTGTATACTTTTACTCATTAATAGAAGTCAAACTTTGATTAATTTACTCGACAAAGTATAACTCATTTCTTATTATTTAATAAACTGTTATATTGTAACATATTGTGTGTTTATGTATTATATCAATCAAAATTGAACTACAAGAAAACTCTATATGAAAAAATTACCTGTTACAGTTTTATCTGGCTTTCTAGGGGCCGGTAAGACTACTTTATTAAGTAATATTCTCAATAATAGTAATGGTTTAAAAACTGCTATGATTGTTAATGACATGAATGAAATAAATATTGATGCTGAGCTAATCAAAAATCATGATTCACATATTTCAAAAACTGAAGCAAAGATGGTTGAGCTTAGTAATGGCTGTATTTGCTGTACACTACGTGAAGATTTGTTAGTAGAAGTAGAGCAGTTAGCAAAATCACAAAAATATGATTATTTAATTATTGAAAGTACTGGTATCTCAGAACCATTACCTGTTGCGACAACTTTTGAGTTTAGAGATGAAGAGGGCAAGAGTCTTGCAGATGTTGCTTATATAGACACAATGGTTACGGTAGTCGATAGTGTTAATTTTATGAGTCATTATAGCTCTTGTGAATATCTAAAAAATACTGATGAAAGCTTAGGGGAAGAAGATGACCGAGCAATAGTTGATCTTATGGTCGAGCAAATAGAGTTTGCTAATGTCATAATATTAAACAAAATTGATGAATGCTCGACGGCAGAAAAAGAGACTGTCAAATCTATAGTCAAAGGTCTAAATGTTGATGCTGAAATAATCGAAACAAGTTTTTCAAAAGTTGATATAAATAAGGTAGTAAATACCAAAAAATTTAACTTAGAAGAGGCTGAGAATCATCCGTTGTGGAGCAAAGAGATTTATAATTTCAAAGAGCATGTACCAGAAACTGAAGAATATGGTATTAGATCTTTTGTTTATAACTCAATAAATCCTTTTGATCCTGTTAAGATAATGAATTTTTTTGATAATGTTGACTGGCCAGGAGTAGTCAGAGCAAAAGGCTTTTTCTGGTTAGCTACTAGACCTGATTATGTTGGAGAAGTTTCTCAAGCAGGTGCATTAGTTAGACATCAAGGTATGGGTATGTGGTGGGCTAGCATGGACAAAGAGCAATGGCCAAATACTCCAGAATTTCAACAGATGCTAAAAGATAGATGGAATGATATCAGTGGTGATAGAAGACAAGAGATAGTCTTTATTGGCTTAAAAGACGAAATGGATGATGATCAAATCAAAGCAGCTTTGGATCAATGCTTAATAAATGACTATTGGGATAATCCAGAAAAATACACTAATTTAGCAGATCCATTTCCTAGTTGGTTTGAATCAGATGATGAAGAGGTATAAAAAATGAGTAGTTTTCAATTAACAGTCTTATTGGTTATTTTAGTAGTTACAGCTATCTCTGGTATTTATCCATTTGTTAAAAAAGCCAATAATCAGGACGGATTTCATTTCCCAGTAGGAGAAGCTCTAGCAAGTGGAGTATTTTTAGGGGCTGGACTAATTCATATGCTGGGTGATTCAGCTGGAGATTTTTCAGAACTAAATATAGATTATCCATTTCCATTTTTGATAGCAGGGATAACTATTTTACTCTTTTTGTTGTTAGAACATATCGGTGGAGCATTATCAAAGAGCAATAAAGGCAACTTATCTTTTATGGCTATAATGGCAACAATAATGCTATCTATACATAGTTTTTTTGAAGGTGCTGCTTTAGGTCTATCTGAAGAGTTAAGTGTAGCACTTGTGATATTCTTAGCAATTATTGCACATAAATGGGCAGCAAGTTTTGCTTTAGCTATAAGTATTAATAAGACAAGCCTAAGATTTTTAGCAAGGCTAATCCTATTTATAATATTTGTTTTTATGACACCATTAGGAATATTATTTGGACAGGCTGCACATAACTACGTTTCAAATCCATTTGTTGAGCCTACATTTACTGCTATAGCAGCAGGTACTTTTATATATATGGGAACTCTACATGGTTTAGATAGATCTGTACTTATTAAAGACTGTTGTAATACAAAGCAATATAGTTTTGTAATTATTGGCTTTTCAATTATGGCAATAGTCGCTATTTGGACTTAGAAATTAACAATAATTTAGACTCTAATTACCGCTATAATATTTATTATCTTTGAAATTCTTACAATAATTAATTGTACCATGCTCTAATATTCCTGATTTAATTCTATCATAGCAACTTTGAGTAGGAGCAGTAACAGTCATCAACATACAGTTGCTAGGATTATCATAGTTATTAGGTACTATATTACTTTGGAATAGCTGATTTGGGAATTTGACTTTTAAACCACTATGAGAGCCGTACCAATCAGTCATTTGATCACCAATAGACATCAGCCAATATACATTTCTTTGCTCTGATAGGGCTTGTCTAAATGAATCTTTATAAGCGACTTTATCATTTGCACTTGATGCACAAAGACTATTTTCAATTGAACCTGACAAAAACACATATTTATTAATCTGATTATCTGTAAGATTGAGATTATTTTTTAGCCATTTTGCAGTAGTAGTTGCTGAGGCACTATTACAATACCTAGCAGTTATAAAATAGCAATTAACACCATCTTTAAAACATTGATTTTTGACAAAGTCAGTAATATATGGAGTTGGTTTGGTACCTTTGCTATCGTAATCATCATTAAAAGAAGTTAACTCAAGAGTGTTATCAATATCGAACATAATAGCAGGGTGTTTACCACTTTTCTCTATAGCTTTAATAAAGCCAATATTTTTAAATTCGTACATTAGATTATTTAGACTATCTACTAATTTTTTTGCTGTTTGGGCATATTGAGAGTTATCTGTATAATCATAACCTGTTTTGCTATCCATATACTTAAATACATCTGAGTTTTTGGTAATATTTGTAGTACATTGTTTAGCATTTTCTGGTAGTTTAAAAGTATCACCATATTGTTCATCAAAAGCAGCTTCAAGCTGAGTTACTTTGTTATAAAGTTCTAATGGATCAACATTGCTTTTGTCATCATTATTTGAACATGATGTCAATATTGTTATGCCTAATCCTAGTATTAACAATGCTTTCGATGTGGCTTTAAGTTTTTGCATAATAGTATATCTCCTTGGTTTAACTAAAATAAATCAAAAACAAGGACATAATAATTTACAAATTCAAGAGATTAACCAGCTTTTATCAAATAAAAAAATATCAACAAAAGTCTATTTAAAAGATAGTAAATAAGTGTTACGATTTAGGGTTACATTAATGGAGTAAGTATTTTAAGAATACTTTCTGCAATCAGACTACCCCTGCTTGTAGTCATATGCTGTGTGCTTTGAGTAGAGTCAGCTAATATTTTGTCAGCCCACTGATATATTTTTTCGACATCGTTCTTACTATATAAAAAAGTAGCAATTTCATAATTCAAAAATAAGCTACGATTGTCTAAATTAACAGAACCAAGCATAGCGATATTATTATCTATTAACACGGCTTTTGCATGGATCATATTCTTTGTAAAATGAACATCAATATCATTTGCTAGAAAATCTCTTATATAACTGGCTCTGGCACGATCAGCTAATTGATGATTAGATTTTTTAGGTGTAATAATTTTGACATCTATGCCTTTCTTTTTCGCTAGTATAATTGAGTGGTATAGTTCAGCAGATGGTATTAGATATGGAGTTATTATCCAGAGCTTTTCTTTGGCTGAATTAATAGCTGTAATAAGACCAGAATATAGTTGATCTTCCTGTAAGTCTGGTCCTGAAGGTATTACTTGAACAAAACCTTCCTGAGAAATAGTGTTTTCAATTTTAAATTCAAGCTCTTCACTTGTAGCAAAGTGCCAGTCTGAGCAAAAAACTTTAAGAAAATATGCTAATGAATCTCCTTGTATTTTAAACAAAATATCATCCCACATTCCTTCATGCTCAATTGGCGACATATATTCATCACCTATATTCATACCACCACTAAATACAGTTTGATTATCAAAAATATATATTTTACGATGATTTCTGTAGTTAATATAGTTACGCAATGGGTTTGATATTACCGGCATAAAAAATACAACTTGAGCACCTAATTTACGTAAGTTTTTAAAGATTTTTCTATTATGGCGATATATATAGAATGATCCTAAAGAATCTATCATCATTTTAACTTCAACACCTTCAGCAGCTTTTTTTTCTAAGGCACTGATTACAAGTTTAGATGTTGTGTCATTTTTAAATACATACGTTTGAATGTAGATATTTTTCTTAGCAGCTTTAATCGCTTCCATAAAAGCTTCGAATGACTTAACCCCATTAGCATACATCTCAAAAGAGTTTTTACTTGTTAAGGTTGGTAGATCCATATTTGTAAAAACATTTATTGTTTCTATCGGCAAATTTTTGCAACTATCACTATCATTAATACAAAATGATTGTAAGCCTGATTCGCTAATATCCATATTTTCCTTTTGCCAAAAGCTACGCTTATCTTTGCGTTGGAATATAAAGAAAAAAGGTATAGCTACATACGGAATAAAAAGTATAGCAAGTAACCACGCCAATATATTAGAAGCAGACTTCTTATCGACTATTAATTTTAGAACAATTAATATTGTAAATGCCTGACATACAAATAAAATGATGTTTGCTTCCAGGATGTATAGTAAATGTAGTAAGAAATTTTCCATTTATTTATATGGTGATAACAATTTATTAAGCTAGATTGTAACACAGCCTAAATTTTATAGGTAATTTACATTAATGGTGTCAATATTTTCATTATACTTTCAACGATTAAACTTGTGCGTTTCGTTGGTAGGTGAGATGCATCTTGTGTTGAGCCTTCTATTACAGTTTCTGCCCATTTATATAATTTCTTAACTTGTTTAGGTGAATATATAAAAGTTGCTACTTCATAGTTCAAAAATAGACTACGATTATCTAAATTTACTGAACCTAAAATAGCTATGTTAGAGTCAACAAGTACAGCCTTTGCATGTAGCATGTTTTCAGTAAAATATACATCTATGTTACATTCGAGTAAATCTCTAATATAGCTGGATCTAGCTCGATTAATTATTTTATGGTCAGAGTTTTTAGGTGTGATTACTTTTACATCTATTCCACGACATTTTGCTAATAGTATTGATTGTAATAAATCAAGTGATGGGATTAAGTATGGTGTTATAATCCATAACCTATGTTGAGCAGAGTTTATGGCAGTAATTAATCCAGCATAAAGCTGATTTTTATGCATATCTGGACCAGAAGGTATTACCTGAGCGAAACACTCAGTTGTGATTTGACTTTCAATTTTGAAGTTTAGTTCTTCTGATGTTGCAAAGTGCCAGTCTGAACAAAAAACTTTCAGAAAGTGGACTACAGATTCTCCTTCAATTTTGAACAATAAATCACTCCACATTCCATTATGCTTAGTCGGTGACATATATTCATCACCTATATTTATTCCACCACTAAAAACGGTATTATTATCAAAAATGAATATTTTACGATGATTGCGATAATTTATATAATTACGCAAAGGATTAGATATTATAGGCATAAAAAATATTACTTTAGCGCCTAGTTTTCTTAGATTCTTAAATATTCTTTTGTTATGACGATAAACATAAAATGATCCTAATGAATCTATTAATATTTTAATATCTAAACCATCAGCTGCTTTTTGTTCTAATGCTCTTATTACAAGCTTTGATGTAGTATCATTTTTGATAATATATGTTTGAATATAAATACTATGTTTGGCTGATTTTATAGCCTCTATAAATACTTCAAATGACTTTGTTCCATCAGTATAAATATCAAACGAGTTTTTCATAGTTAGAGTAGACAACTCAAGATTTGAAAATGTTCTAATGACACTAACAGGTAAGTCCTGACAACTATTTTGATATATACATGATTTATCAAATGATTCGGTATCATCCATACTCATAGCATTTTTTTGCCAAAATTTACGCTTATCCTTGCGCTGAAAAATAAAAAAGAATGGAATCGCGATGTAAGGAATAAAAAGTATAGCTAATAGCCATGCTAATATATTTGATGGTGATTTTTTGTCAACAATTAGTTTTAAGACTACAAAAATAGTAAAAGCTTGGCATATAAACAAAATTGTATTTGCTTCTAAAATATATATCAGACTGTTTAGGAAGTTTTCCATGGTAAAACTAAATAAAAGAAATATGAGAAAAATTTTATCATAATGATAGCAATCTATATAGCTATGTTATGTTGACCAAATTTTTTAGTGATAAGTAAAATTATAATGGAAATGACAACTACGGTTAATATTAGATATAGAGGCGTTAATATGTATCCTTTAGCAATACCTAAGCTCGCTAAAGCCAAAAAAGCACCATTAAACACTGCAAAACTAATATTATAACTAAAACCTAATCCACTAGCTCGTACTCCTGGCGTAAATAAAGTGCTCGCATAATTAGATGCTACTCCAACAACAAGTCCCATAAAAATATTGTTAATAAGCATTATTTCTAAAAGATATTTTGAATTAGTTATAACACTATAGTAGAAAAAGCTTCCAAATATCATTAAGCCTAAAGCACCAATCAAAAGTATACGTAAAGGTGTAAATTTATCAGCGAGATATCCTGCAGGTATAGAAACTACTGAAAAAACAAAAAGATTAATAAGTATTAAACTAGGTCCATTTTCTATATGATTTAGCTGAAAGTAAGTTGGTAAATATAATGAGAAAAAACCAACTACCATAGCAAATATTGAGACTGCAGCTGTTGCTCTTACGATTGCGAGCTTTTCTGTTTTGAATAAATCAATTAATGGAACTTTGTGATGATCTTTCTTATTTAAAAAAGTGTTGGTTTCATGTATCTCTTTTCTAAAAAAATAACTAATAATAGCAGCAAGGCCACCAAACATAAAGGCTACACGCCAAGCATAATCATCAGTAAGAAAATGAGTTGTTATAATCTTTGTAATCTCTGCAAAGAAAATACCAAAGTTAATAAAGCAAAAAATAATTCCACAAGCAAGACCGCCATTTTTAACTAAAGATTCCTTCACAAAAACTACAGCACTTGGAATTTCGCCACCAATTGCTGCTCCTTGGATAATTCGTAGTACTACAAATAGTAATGTAGCCAATATACCTGCATTCTGATATGAGGGTAGTAACGCTATCAAAAAAGATGCTAGACCCATAAATAGTATTGTAAGAATAAATGATTTTTTACGTCCGTATCTATCGCCAATATGTCCAAATAATATTCCACCAAATGGCCTAGCAAAATAACCTACTGCAAAAACTGTAAATGCAGAGAGCGCTTGTAATGCAGGAGATCCTTCTGGTGGGAAAAATGTCTTGCCTAAGACGATTGCAAACATACCAAATATGACAAAGTCATAAAATTCTAACATTCCACCAATGCTTGTTAACAAAATCGTTTTAAAATCATCTTTTTTAAGCATATTTAATTAAGTATAATTAGAGTCAAATTGTATCTATGATAGCGAAAACGCTAGTAATTTGAAATCATGAAAATTGAAAATGTGGCTAAAAGGAAAGTCCAAAAAGGACAGAAGCTTTTGCCTAATATAAAAAATATAATCTTGGTTGCATCTGGTAAGGGTGGTGTTGGTAAATCGACTGTTACGGCTAATCTTGCAGTTAGTTTCGCAAAGATGGGGGCTAGTGTTGGTATATTAGACGCTGATATCTATGGTCCTAGCCAACCAACATTATTTGATCTGAAACAGAACCCTAATACAACAGATAAGAAAAAGATTATTCCGTTGGAAAAATACGGAGTTAAGATGATTTCTATAGGAAATCTAATAGACTCTGAATCAGCAGTAATTTGGCGCGGTCCTATTGTATCTAGAGCGTTGATGCAACTTTTGAATGATACTGACTGGGGAGATCTTGATTATTTATTTTTAGACTTGCCACCTGGAACAGGAGATATCCAGCTTACTATCTCTAAAAATATGCCTGTAACAGGAGCTGTAATCGTTACGACACCACAAGACTTATCACTAATTGATGCAAGAAGAGCGTTAGCAATGTTTGAAAAAGTTGATATAAAAACTCTTGGTGTCATAGAGAATATGAGTTACTATATTTGTCCGAAATGTGGTAATAATGATCATATCTTTGGTGAAGATGGTGCTCATCTATTGTGTGGTAAAAATAACATTGAATTTTTAGGAAATTTACCACTGCATAAATCCATCCGTGAAAATGCTGACAATGGAAAACCATATGTCAGTTTAGATAAAGATGATGCTATCAATACTAGCTATATGACTGTTGCTGAAAATATTATAAATGAAATTGAAAAACTACCTAAAGCGAGTAGTTTAGATTCTATTGGTGTTAAATTAGAAAATTAAGAGAGAAATAATAGTAATGACTATAAAATCAGATAAATGGATCAAAAAAATGTCTCAAGAGCATAATATGATAGAACCTTTTGAGGCAGGACAAATTAAAGTTTCAAATAACCAAAAAATTGTTTCTTATGGAACTTCAAGTTATGGATACGATGTACGTTGTGCTGATGAGTTTAAAATATTTACAAATATAAACTCTTCAATAGTTGATCCTAAAAATTTTAATGATAAAAATTTTGTCGATTTTAAAGGAGATGTTTGTATTATTCCTCCTAATTCATTTGCATTAGCTCGTACAGTTGAGAAATTCAAAATCCCAAGAGATACTCTAGTAGTCTGCTTAGGTAAATCTACCTATGCTAGATGTGGAATTATTGTTAATGTAACGCCTCTTGAACCAGAATGGGAAGGCTATGTAACACTAGAATTCTCAAATACTACGCCACTTCCTGCAAAGATATATGCAAATGAAGGCGTTGCTCAAATGTTATTCTTCCAATCAGATGAAGAGTGTGAAACTTCTTATGCAGATAAGGGTGGCAAATACCAAGGTCAGGTTGGTGTTACATTGCCTAAGTGTTAGTTTTTAGATTATCTATTCTACCTCTAATATCTTGGAATGCTCTTAAACCAAATAAGTGCATACTTGCATAAATATAATCAAAGATTCCTGCTTGTATCGCTTCATAGTTAGCCCATACTGTATCTGTTGTATACATATATAGCTGGATTGGTAAACCTTTCTCTGTAGGTTGTAATTCTCTTACAATAAACAACCAACCAGGCTCTGTATGAATTTTTGGATGATCTTTTAGATAGTGTTCTAAGTATTTTCTAAACAATGTTGTATTAATTAATTCATCCTTATTACAAGAGTTTATAATATCATCCATGTAATTTAGTTTTCTTAAATTATCAAGAGTTTCTGCATCACAAAACTTGATACTATCAACATCAATATTAAAAGATCTTTTGATCTGTCTACCACCCATTTCAAACATTCCACGCCAATTTTTGACGCTATTTGTGATTAATGAGTAAGTAGGGATATTGTAAATTGTCTTATCAAATCCTCTAATTTTTACAGTATTAATAGATATTTCTTGGACAGTTCCCTCAACCCCTAATGACTGTATACTTATCCAATCACCAACTCTAACCATATCTAAAGCAGCTACTTGAATATTGGTAGCAAAACCCAAAATTGTATCTTTAAACACTAACATTAATACGGCTGATAGTGCGCCTAAACCTGTTAAGAAAGCAATAGGTGATTTATTTAGTAATAGTGATATTACTAATATTGTACCCACTAGATATAATAAGATCTTTACTACTTGAGCATAGCTTTTTAGAGAATAATATTTAAATTCGTGCAGGGATTGAAAATAGCTAAAAATAGCATCAATCAAGGATATGAAAAAAGAAATTATTGATATTGTAATATATACCTCAGCTATCAGCTGGATAAAAGAAACTAATTGTTCAATCCATGGGTAAGTAGTACTACTTAAAAATCCAATTACAATATATATAAAAACAGCAGGGGCTATATGTGCTAACTTATCAAAAATTTTATTTTTGATAAGAGACTTACCCAATGATGAATTTGCTTTAAAAAAAACTCTTTCTGCTAATGATGATATATATTTACTAATTATCTTATTTATTATCCAAGAAAATAATAAAATGGCTAACAAAAATACTATAAAAATCAATATAGCTACTGATGTTGAATTATTAATTAATTCCATATAGTACGCTTTTAACAAATCCATTATATTAATTCCTTTAGTTTCTATTTAGTTTCTTTACTTGGCAATAATTCTGCTATTTGAAGGACTATTCTTGTTAGTAAGTCCGACTGTTGATAATCATAAATTCTAACTAACTCATTATTTTGTGCTAATTGAGTAGTTGAGTTTGACTGCCAAAACATCTGTGCGTTTACAGTTTTATCAGGTATCACGGGAGTTTTTACTTCTGGTTTAACAACGTTATATGTAATTGTATAAATTGCTTGGTATGTATTATTTGAAGCACCCCCAACAATGCTAGTTAGTTCGGTACGTTGGCTAGCCTCTTGTATGTTTATAATATAATCAGCATCTTTTTCTTGATTTTTATTTTTTAATACAACAGCTTGGTATCCAATTAGTCTACGTCTTAACTCATTAATTAAACTAGGTGGTGCACCACCTGCATTATAGATATAAAACTTAGTATCAACTAAGCTGCTAAAATTTCCAGCATTGCCATCCGCAAGATCTCCACGTAGGTGAAAACCACAACTAGATAAAAATGCAGCTATTACTAATAAAAATAAAGTTTTGGTATAGTTTTTTATCATTGTGTATACCTATTTGACTACAATATTAATTAATTTCTGAGGCACATATATAACTTTGACTATTTGTTTATCTTCGATAAAAGTTTTAATATGCTCATCAGATAATACCTCTTGTTCAACTTGCTCTTTTGTTAATGAGGCTTCTAATTCAAGTTTCACTTTAACTTTGCCGTTAATTTGTACAACTAATAAAAATTCATCCTTCTCAAGAGCTATGTCATCAACAGTAGGAAATTGTGTATGCAAAATATCTTCACCTAAGCCAATTTCTTGCCACAAATAATGACAAATATGTGGTGTGAAAGGTGATAATATTCTTAATAAAATACTAAAACCCTCTAACTTAACACTATCAGATAAATTATCATAATTGTTAAGCGTATTTAAAATTTTCATACATGCTGAAACAACTGTATTAAATTGACTTTTATCAAAATCAAAAATAGCTTGTTTTAAATTAGCATATATCTCATAACGAGCTTTCTTATCATTTTTTGATAATTTAGTTACATCTATAGTTATATTTTTAGCCAAGATTTCTTTGTTTGTATAAGCATAATTATATACTTTACGCAAAAACTTATTAGCACCATCAACTCCAGTATCAGACCACTCAAGTGATTGCTCAGGAGGTGCTGCAAACATACTAAATAATCTAACAGTATCTGCACCATATTTATCGATAAGCTCTTGGGGGTCTACAGTATTCCCTTTAGATTTAGACATTTTAGCACCATCTTTTAGCACCATACCTTGAGTAAGTAAGTTTTTAAATGGTTCATCAGATGTAACTAGTCCTTGATCTCTCATTAATTTATGGAAAAATCTTGCATATAATAGATGCATAATAGCATGCTCAATACCACCAATATACTTATCAACTGGTAGCCAATAGTTAGCTTCTTCACTTAACATCTTATCAGCAGTAGGGCATGTATATCTTGCATAATACCAAGATGATTCAAAGAATGTATCAAATGTATCCGTTTCTCTAGTTGCTGGTTTACCACAATTTGGACATGCTACATTTAAAAATTCTGGCATATCTTTAAGTGGAGAGCCTGCTTCTGTAAGAGTTACATTAGTTGGTAATTTAACTGGTAAATTTTCTTCTTTTTCTGGTACTAATCCACAATCATTACAATGGATCATAGGAATAGGGCATCCCCAATATCTTTGACGTGAAATACCCCAATCATGAATTCTAAAATTTGTAGTTTCATAACCTTTATCATTGTCAAAAAGATATTTTTTAATCGCTTGATAAGCAGATTTAAAATTTAAACCATCAAATTCACCTGAATTAATCAAAATACCTTTTTCAGTAAATGCTTCTTTATCTAAGTCTAATTTTGACTTATTATCACTATGCTTAATAACTTGTTTTAAAGCAATATTATATTTCTGTGCAAATTCCCAATCTCTTTGATCATGTGCTGGGACTGACATTACAGCTCCAGAACCGTATCCCATAAGTACAAAGTTTGCTACCCAAACATCAACTGTTTCTCCTGAGATAGGGTGGATTGCTTGTATTGAAGTTTTAAAGCCTTTCTTTTCTTGAGTTGCTAAATCAGCTTCCATAGTAGAGATTCTTTTACACTCATCTATAAATGATTTTAATTGAGAGTTTGTTTTTGCTTCTTCAATAGCAAGAGGGTGCTCAGGTGCTATACCTAGATAACTAACTCCCATAAGAGTATCTGGACGAGTTGTAAATACTTCGATTTCCTTATCAGAGTTTTGAATTTTAAACTTAACAGTCAGACCTTTTGATTTACCAATCCAGTTAGTTTGCATAGTCTTCACAGCTTCTGGCCAGCCATCTAATTGATTAATATCTTTTAGAAGCTCATCTGCATAATCAGTTATTTTTAAGAACCATTGTGGAATCTCTTTCTTTTCAATTAGGGCTCCAGATCTCCAGCCTCTACCATCTACAACTTGTTCATTCGCTAAAACAGTTTGATCAACAGGATCCCAGTTTACAACTGAGTTTTTGCGATATGCTAAGCCTTCTTTGTAAAGTTGGATAAAGAACCATTGTTCCCATTTATAGTAATCTTCGTCACAAGTTGCTACCTCTCTAGACCAATCAAAGCTAAACCCAAGAGAATCCAACTGCGATCTCATATATGCAATATTACTTTTTGTCCACTCATAAGGAGATTTTTTGTGTTTTATTGCAGCATTTTCGGCAGGTAATCCAAATGCATCCCAACCCATAGGATGAAGGACATTCTTACCTTGCATCTTTTGATATCTTGCAATTACATCTCCAATCGTATAATTACGCACATGTCCCATATGAAGGGTACCACTTGGATATGGTAACATTGACAAACAATAGAATTTTTCTTTATTTTTATCTTCTTCAGCTTTAAAAGAATTATTTTCACGCCAATATTTTTGAGCCTGTTGCTCAATCTGAGTAAAGTTATATTCGCTCATTTAGATATTAATTCCAGTTAATAATTTATTGAAAATATAATTGCTTAATTTTATTTGAAAATGAGTAAAATATCTAGGAAGTTTATTATGATAAAGTATTTACTTAGCCAAAAAGAAATATCTAAGAGTATTATTAAAAATATATTTTAATTTTCCGCCATCCAAGTTTCTAAAATCACACAAGCTGCCAAAGCATCTACTTTTATATGAGATACTTTTTTACTTTTTACTTCTTCTAAGCGCCATCTTGCTTCACGAGTAGAATATGCTTCATTAATGAGATGAACATTTCTTTTATAGCGTTCTTTAACTTCTTTAGCAAAATCTTTAGCAGCTTTTGTAATATCTGTCTCAAAATCTTGAGTGTCTAATGGTAATCCAATGACTATATCAGAAGGATTCCAACGTTTAACAATCTTATCAAGCTCGATCCAGTTAGGTACACCATCATAAGCTTCAACTGTACCTATAGGAGTTGCTGTTTTGGTAATCATTTGACCACTAGCTAGGCCAATTCTAGCTTTACCATAATCTATTGCTATTAAAGATTGAAACATTAACAATTTCCTATATTTTTGAATAAACTATCTAAACTTTGCAGAGTATATCCTGCATGTTCAATATGATTTTGCCATTTTACTTTGTTCTCGTGATTAAATAGTATCTTTTTGCTTAGTTTATTTGTTACGATCCAATCATTAGACTTTATTTCGTCTGTAAGTTGATCAGCAGTCCAACAACTATAGCCGACTACTGGCAGAAAATACTCAGGTAAAATATTATTGGCTAAATCTTCTAAAATATCCATAGAAGCAGTTATAGCAAGACCTTCATCTAGCTTGATTGTGGAACTATAGTTTCTACCATTGGTAGTATGTAAAATCATGATTTTATGGGGACTAATAGGACCGCCCATATAAAGAGGGTAATCTAAAATTTCATTAAAAGTGTTATGATGAGAAATTTCTAGTTCTTCAAAAACATCTCTTAATGTATCACTTAAAGGTTTGTTAATAATTAAACCCATAGCACCATGACGATCATTTTGGCATAGATAGATTACAGATTTAGTAAATATAGCATCATCTTTGATAAGTGGAGTTGCTAATAAAATTTCACTTTTATGATTTTGGAACATATTATATTTCTTAAGTATAAAAATTTTTTGTAAAAAATGGCAAAAATAAATGCTGCAGTGGCAATAATTTTAGATGAACAGAATGCTAAAGTCTATATAAGTCTAAGACAAAAGTTTCAGACATATAGTAACTATTGGGAATTTCCTGGTGGTAAAGTAGAAAAAAATGAAACTTTTGAACAATGTATAAGAAGAGAGGTTTATGAAGAAGTTGGTATAATAGCTAAATCAGTAAGTTTTTATTTTCGCAAAAAACATATAAATAAAGATAACGATGAAGTTAATCTAGAGTTTTTTATAATTAAGGATTATGAAGGTAAACCTTATGCTAAGGAAAACCAGCAATTAAAATGTATAAACATCCTAGAGCTTAATAATTACAAGTTTCTTCCAGCAAGTTTAGAAGTAATAACGATGTTACAACAAGATTACTCATACGATAGTTAGTATCAGTCAATAATTAAGCATTTTGTGAAAAAGGTTAGTAAGTATGTAATTTAACATAATATATATTATGCGCATTTATATATTTTATTATTTCGCAGTAATAACCTTACATGATTTAGTTATATTTGCCCAAATTATTATAAATATAATAATTGTTGCTATGCCTACTATTATATTGATTACAGGAATTACATTTAATAAAGTCAATCCCACATACCAATATACAAGTGAAGCTTTAAATTTTAATTTTTTTTCGTGCGTTTGATTATATAATTTAGTTTGCTCATCTAACTTTACAGCTGTTACCACTAATGCTATATATGACCATATTGGTATTAGTTGAGTCCATAACCATGCTGGATGTATTTGTTCACCACTATTTATAGTAACTAAAGCTTTTGCAAATTTTTGTTGCGATAAAATAAATAAAACTGAAACAATCAAAGATGTAATTATTAAAGCTACTATACATATTTGTATAATGAGCATCATTGTTTCTGGAGATATAGAGTTTATCATTTTGGACTAAATGTATAAATTAAACATGATGATTATTTTATATAATAATTAAGTATCAGTAAATCCTACAGTTAATTTTGCTAATTAATATTTCTTATTATTTTGATATTTAAATATTTTGTTAAAGACTTAGATTATGGAATAATTCATATAGTTGAAATATTTCTGAAAATTTAATATGAAAGACAAAAATAATTTAAAAAGAGATATATTATCACGCCATATAGTCATGATATCTCTAGGAGGTACTATCTCAGCAAGCTTTTTTCTTGGTATAGGTAGTATTCTAAACTCAGTTGGTGCATTTGGTACTGTATTAGGGTTTTTAATTGGTGGGATAATTATGATGCTAGTAATGGTAAGTCTAGCAGAAATGGCTATAGAGATGCCGGTAAGTGGATCCTTTCAAAATTATGCTACCAGATTTATTTCGCCATACTCGGGCTTTTTGACTGGCTGGTTATACCTAATAAATTGGCTTACAGCAGCTGCTGGAGGTCTTGTTGCTGCTGGAATTATATGTCATAACTTTTACCCTGCTATTAGCGTTTGGCAGTTTTGTATAGTTACTATATTTATCATAAGTTTATTAAATTTATGTGCCGTAAAAGTCTTCGCAGAAATTGAGTTTTGGTTATCTGCAATAAAAATCATAACTATTATAGTATTCATACTAATTGGTATTGGAATTATAACAGGATATTTAAATACTAATAGGCAAATTTCAGGCTTAGTAAATTTCTATGCAGATGGTTTATTTCCAAATGGATACAAAGCATTTTTATTTGGTCTAGTTATTATAGTATGCACATTCCAAGGAGCCGAACTAGTTGGTATTGCTGCCGGAGAGACAAGTAATCCCGAAAGAAATATTCGTAAAGCAATAAAAAGTGTAGCTATTAGAATATTACTCTTTTTTGTATTATCATCATTCATAATAGCCTATATTATTCCATATAAAGACTCTAGCGTAGCTAATACTCCTTTTATTACAGTGTTGCAACTAGTCAATATTAAGTATGTTGATACCATTATGCAACTTGTGATTCTTACAGCAAGTTTATCAGCTGTAAACTCATGTTTTTATACTTGTGCAAGGCTTATGTGGTCTATGGCTTCAGATAAACAAGCACCAAAAATATTTACAAAACTTAGCAAAAAACAAGTTCCGATATATGGCGTCATATTTGTAGCTATACTTTCTTGTCTTTGTTTGATTACAAAATTTGTTGGTGCTGAGAAAATATTTATACTCGTAGTTTCATCTTCAGGTATGGTTGGATGTATGATTTGGATAATTATTAGTTTATGTCATATCTACTTTAGAAAATCTCTTTCTTCAGAACAAACTAAAAATCTTAAATTCAAAGCATGGGCTTTTCCACTAATCCCATATTTGAGCATATTGTTTAATTTTTGTGTAATATTAGGAATGTTTTGGGATCCTGATCAACGCATGGTTATTTATTCAGGGATTAGTTTAATTATTTTATTTTCATTATGTTATAAGCTATTTTATAAAAATGAATAAATTCTGCTTTGAAAGTCCCCTACTTTCGTGAGCTTTCTTTTTGATTTTTCACATTTTGAAACATATAAAGTACCATTAATTACATAATAGATCGCATCCTGCGAAAATTTCTCACCTAAATTACAAGCATCATCAAGCGATTTAGCATCAAACATAAAACCATTTTCTTTGTGCTTAGATGACTTATCAAAACCATTAATTTCATAGACCCAACTATATGACTTTTCTAGTTGATTTCTTAATATTTGGTTTCTAGCTAAATTTTCTTGATCTTCAAGAAGCTGATTAAATGGATTGTATGCTGTAATAATCGCAAATTGGTTAGGATACCTGCTAGGTAATATAGGAACTTCAAATTTAGTTGTAAAATACCATTCACAAAGATCTAAATTAGAATTATTATTCATAAGCCTTTAGCTTCTGCTCTAATTGGCTACCTGTATGGACACCAGTAAGCGTTTCTACAGGCTGACCTGCTTTGAAAATTATCATAGTTGGTATACTTCTTATGCCAAATTTAGCTGCTAGACTTTGATTATCATCGACGTTAACTTTGACAATCACAGCTCCTGCATAATCTTTTGATAGCTGATCAAGTATCGGCGATAAAGTCTTACAAGGACCACACCAGTCAGCATAAAAATCTACTAATATAGGTTTCGTAGAACTATTTATTAGTTTATCAAAATTAGCTTCATCTGTTTTTATTACTTTACTTAATGCCATATTTATTTCTCCATAAATGTTACATTTGCTCTTATATTAATATCTTGAGATACAGATACTGGACTATAGCTACTTGCATCACTTTCATTATAAGCTGCTGATTTCATTAACATAACCGTATTTCTAGGCTTATAGCCATCTATATCAATATATTGTACTGACTGAATAGTATAGTTGCTATTAGTTTGTTTATTAAAACTAGTAAGGTAGTCTTTTGTATCCTTAAAAAGTTGTATCATAAGCTGCTGTTTTGCAGCTTCTACTTCTTTAGCAGGAGGATTGTAATCTAATACTTTTACAACTAATCTCTTTCCAGAAGATCTGTCTTGATTTTCAATTGCTTGTTGTAATTTATTTAAATCACCTTGAGATATTCTAGATTGAAGTTGTATCGTAATATTGATAGCACCACTATTACTAGTATTTTGCTCAATATTTTTGACTTTCCAGTCGGATTTTACAATGTTGTTTATACTATCTGTAATTTGATTTTCTATACTATTTTGCTTATCTAAAGTAGTTGTTGCATAGCCAGTTACTTCGACAAGTATACTATCACTTTTTATAGTGGTTTCAGCTTGAGTTGTATACTTGATAGTATTGTACTCGACACAATTATCCGAATCTGCTACTGCAAAAGATACTGTACCAACAAGCCCTATTAAACAAAATGGGATTAATCTCTTCATATATACATCCTCTAAGAAATATTTCTACAAATTCAGTTTAGCAGATATTAAAATATTAAGCAGGCGCAATTTCAGCAATTGTTACTAACAATTATATTATATCATGAAGAATATCATCTAATGATTCTAAAATTTGCTCTTTAATTTCATTTTCAAATGGGAAATCATCAGATGTTAGTTGAGATTTGACAAAGCTCTCTAGAAGTAGATGCTGAGCGCTTTCTAAAGTCAGTCCTCTTGACTGTAAATAGAAAAGAGCATCTTTATCAAGCTCCCCTATTGTTGCACCATGAGTGCACACTACATCATCAGAGAAGATTTCTAATTCTGGTTTTGTATTAATCTCAGCTTTATTGCTTAACTGAATATTTTTATTGTTCTGAAAAGCTTGTATTTGCTCTATACCTTTGTTAACTACTGCTTTTGCATTAAACCATGCTTTAGAGCTACCATTAGCTACACCACGGAAATTTACATTACTATATGTATGAGATGCATTATGATTAACTAAAAAACATGCATTAGCAATAGCATTATCAGCTACTAAATATAATCCTCTGATATCAAATCTTGAATGTGGCTTATTTAGATTTACTACGAAATCATTTCTAAGTAGTCCATCCTTATTCAGCAAACTAAATCCATTAAACTCCGCTGCACGATCTAAATTAATCAAATAATTAGCAGTAGTAATTAACTGGGTGTTATTTGGGTTATCTGCATTATTTGTAAAGTTTACCTTAGCAGATTCTGCGACATTCACATCCAAAAACAAATTGATAGCAGAATTTTCAGTAAGACTTACAAAGTCAATATCCAAATCTAGATTTGCAAACATATCGACATCTAACTTCAATGAGATATTAGTTAGCTTATTTTTAGCCATATCTGTATTTATAAATATAAGGCTAAGAGAGTCTTTAGTATCTTTAGGTATATTTATTGCAAAGTGCTTAGAATTTTCGATAGCTAATCTAGACATAGTTCTATCATCTCTATGTAGCTCTAGAGCGCTAATATGGTTTAACTTTTTGTTATAATCAATAGCCAAAACACCATCTAGAATTATTACAACATTTTCTTCAGTATCAAATTTAAAGCCTTCTAAATAATCCTTAGACTTAGGAGAATCTTTAAGCATTTCAGATATACCACTTTTACTATAAATAGTAGCTAAGTTTGTATATTTCCAGCTTTCTTGTTTAGTAGTTGGTAGCGATTTATTATCTATTAACATTTTTAATCAACCTTTAGCTATTTAACCAAGAATAACCTTTTTCTTCTAGCTCAAGAGCTAGCTCTTTACCACCTGTTTTGACAATTTTACCATCAGCTAAAACATGGACAAAATCAGGCTGTATATGATCTAAAAGTCTTTGGTAGTGTGTAATAACTAAGAAGCTTCTCTCTGGAGATCTCATAGTATTCGCGCCTTGAGATACTACCTGAAGAGCATCAATATCTAATCCAGAATCAGTCTCATCTAATATAGCAAGTTTTGGCTCAAGCATCATTAATTGAAGCATTTCATTACGTTTTTTCTCTCCACCTGAGAAGCCTTCATTAACTCCACGCGACATATATTTTTGATCTATCTTTAAGACTTGCATGTTTGCTTTTAGCTTTTTCATGAAATCTATAGCATTGATTTCTTCTTCGCCATTTTGCTTTCTAATGCTATTTACAGCTGTCTTTAAAAATTGAACATTACTAACACCAGGAATCTCAATAGGATACTGTAAGCTTAAAAAGATACCTGCTGCAGCTCTTTCAGATATAGATAGATCATCTAAATCTTTACCGTTAAATGTTATCGACCCTTGAGTAATCTCATAGCCATCTTTACCAGCTAGAACATTACTTAGTGTACTTTTACCAGCTCCATTAGGTCCCATAATTGCATGGACTTCACCTTTGTTAACTTTTAGATTTAAGCCTTTTAGAATCTGTTTCTTTTGTTCGCCAACGCTTACATGTAAATCTTTAATTTCTAATAACATTTTATTAACCTTTTAACTTATATAATTCTAAAGTTTAACCAACAGCACCTTCTAAACTAACTTCCATTAGTTTTTGAGCTTCAACTGCAAACTCAAGTGGTAACTTTTTAAATACTTCTTTACAAAAACCATTAACAATCATAGCAATTGCATCCTCTTCTGAAAGACCTCTTTGCTTACAATAGAAAAGCTGATCATCAGAGATCTTTGAAGTTGTAGCTTCATGTTCGATTTGAGATGAATTACTCTTATTTTCTATATACGGGTATGTATGTGCACCACAATTATGCCCTATTAGTAATGAGTCGCATTGAGAAAAGTTTCTAGCATTAGAGGCATTAGGTGATATTCTCACAAGCCCTCTATAGGCTTGAGAAGCTTTACCTGCAGAAATACCTTTTGAGATAATCGTACTCTTAGTATTTTTACCAAGATGAATCATTTTTGTACCAGTATCAGCTTGTTGAGCATGACGAGTTAAAGCTACAGAATAGAATTCACCAATTGAGTTATCTCCACGTAATACTACTGAAGGATATTTCCATGTAATTGCAGATCCTGTCTCAACTTGTGTCCAAGAGATTTTTGCATTTTTGTGACAAACTCCTCTTTTAGTAACAAAGTTGTATATACCGCCCTTACCTTCTTTATCTCCTGGATACCAGTTTTGCACTGTAGAGTACTTAATCTCAGCTCCATCTAAAGCAACCAGCTCAACCACTGCTGCATGAAGCTGATTTTCATCACGCATTGGTGCTGTACATCCTTCTAAATAACTAACATAACTTCCTTCATCTGCGACAATCAATGTTCTTTCAAATTGTCCAGTATTCATCGCATTTATTCTAAAATACGTTGATAATTCCATTGGACAAGTAACACCTTTAGGAATATATACAAATGAACCATCACTGAATACAGCAGAGTTAAGTGCTGCATAAAAGTTGTCACCCTGTGGAACTACAGAGCCTAAATACTTTTGAACTAGTTCTGGATACTTCTGTACTGCCTCTGATATGGGACAAAAAATAACTCCCGCTTCAGCTAGTTTTTCTTTGAAAGTTGTTACAACTGAAACTGAGTCAAATACCGCATCAACAGCTATATTCTTAACTCCAGCTAACATTTCTTGCTCATGCAGAGGAATACCAAGCTTGTTATATGTCTCTATAATCTCAGGATCAACTTCATCTAAACTTTTAGGATGATCTTTTAATGATTTTGGCGAAGAATAATAACTTATTGCTTGAAAATCAATAGCAGGATAACTTAAATCAGCCCACTCAGGTGACTTCATCTCCAACCATTTTTTATATGCTTTTAAACGCCATTCCAATAGAAATTCAGGCTCTTTTTTTCTTGCAGATATCAAGCGGATTACATCTTCATTAAGACCCGCATCGATAGTCTCAGCTTCTATTTCAGTTACAAAACCATGTTCATAATCTTGCTCAATGATTTTATCTAAATTTTCGCTCATACTTTAACTTCTGCCCTTATTGTTGACAATATCATAGATTGATGTTTTTGAAAGTAGATCTAGCAATTGACTATTTAAAACTCTCCAATAATTACTTACCATACAGCTTCCCAAGCTACATTTTTTATGTAAATCACAACATTCTGTAAGATTCACATCTTTCTCTACAGCTTTAACGACATCCAGAACAGTAATATTTTGTGGATCATCAACTAATGTGTAGCCACCCTCTATACCGCGCTTAGATACTACAATATTTGATATTGAAAGCTGATTTAACAGTTTTCTAACTGTAGGAATATTTAGCCCAGTAGTTTCAGCAATTTTTGCAGCACTATAGGGATTTAAGTTATTTTCAGCAATTGTTACAACCACAAGTAAACCGTAGTCGAGTAATTTACTTATTTTAAGCATAATTAACTCTAATCTATACTAATTTAGTATCATATGGTAGATATAATAATATTTATGATGCTCAATGTAAATTAAAAATTTGATTATTTTATAACCTTAGAATAGTATTTGTAAATAGTTAACCACTACAAGTGTTATTATAACAATTAATCATGAGAATAGCTATTTTAGGTGCAGGACAATTAGGAGTTTATTTGACTCAACGATTAAGTCTAGATCATCAAGTTTCTATAATAGATTTAGATGAAGAAAAATTAGGATTCATTTCATCTGCTTTTGATGTCCAAACAATCATTGGAGATGTAACAAAACCTAATATAATGATGGAAGCTAATTTTAAAGATACTGATATGATTATTGCTGTAACATCTAATGATACTACCAATATAGCAGTATGTGATATGGCTTACAAGCTATATAAAACACCATATAAAATAGCGCGAATTCGTGATACAGAATATAATAGATTTCCAAAATTACTCAATAATATAGACTTAGTTATAAAATCTTTTTTTGAAACTACAAAAAGATTAGAGCAATTGATTTTTCTATCTGGAGCTTATTTCATATCGACATTCTTTGATAAACGTGTGCAATTAGTTGGAGTTGAGGTTTCACAAGATTCATCACTTATTGGTTTATCTGTCAAAGACATATATCTTGGTTTAGGAGATATTAAAGTTGATATAATTTCAGTTCATAGGGGTGGGAATAAGCTAGATATTAATGATACTGATATTTTAGTTGAACCTGGTGATAGAGTTATGTACTTATCAGAAAAAGCATATTCATCCCAAATTCTATCAATATTTCAGCCTAAAAAAGCAAATATTAGAAAAATTTTTATTGCTGGGATTAATTACGCGAGTATTACTCTTGCAAAATCATTAGAAAATAAAGGTTATATTATAAAGATGATTGATCCAAATGCTGAAAAATGTGAATTTGCTCTAAATGAGTTATCAAAGTCTACAATTCTGCACTATAATCCAGTAAATAATAATCTATTAGTTGCTGAAGGTATTGACGAAGCTGATATGTTTTTCGCGTTAACTAATTCAGATGAGATCAACATAATGTCATCTATTTTAGCTAAAAAACTTGGTGCCCGAAAAACTGTAGCAACAGTAAATAGTTCAGAATATTACGATATTACTAGAGATCTTAAGCTTATTGATATATCAATTTCTCCACATAATTTTTCATACACAACAATCAAAGCATTTTTAACCCAAGTTGATATGCTTAAAATGTATGAGGTTGAAGATAGTGAAGAAATGTTTGTTGAGTTAAAAGTTCATGGTCAAGAGAATATGTCTACAGTAATCGGTAAAAAAATATCTGATCTGAAATTGCCAAATGGTTTACAAATTTTAGCTATCATGAAGGATGATAATATTCCTAGATTCTTTACTGATAATTCTATTGTCAGTGATGGAGATAGAATTATAATCAAAGTTGATAACAAAAGTGCTCTGCAGACACTCGAAAAACTTTTTCAAGTAATGCCTTTATACATTGCATAAATGATTGCTAAAATACGAGAAATTAGGTTATGATAAATCTATCATAAAATTTACTCATAAGTATAACTCATGGTATCAAACTCAACAGGAAAAGAAAAAATTGGCTTAATTTTACTTATATTATTGATGACTGGAGCAATTGATAATATAAGAAATCTCCCCTCTACTGCCACATCAGGCACCTATATATTTTTCTTTTTTGCTGTTGCGGTTTTGTTATTTCTAGCTCCTGTAGCCTTAGTATCTGCAGAAATGACTGCAACATATACAGCAAAAGGTGAAGAAGGTGTATATGGTTGGGTTAAAAAAGCTTTTGGACCTAACATAGCTATGCTAGCAATCTGGTTTCAATGGATTAATACATTAATATGGTTCCCAAGTATACTGACATTTATTGCAGGAACTATTGCATATCTATTTAATCCAGATTTTGCTCAAAATATTAAATTCACTATTATTTTTATTACAGTAGTTTTTTGGTCTTTAACTATTCTAAACCTCAAAGGTTTACGTGTCTCTGCGATTTTTGCAAGTGCTTGCACATTTTTTGGCATGGTTGTTCCAATGCTGCTTATGGTTATTTTTGCATTAATATGGTTACTCAATAGCTATACTATAAACATTCATTTTGAATTAGGAAATTTAATCCCTAGTTTCACATCTACCGAGTCTTGGATGGGTCTGACAGCGATAATCGCATCTTTCTTAGGGCTTGAATTAGCAACAGTTCACATAAGAAATGTAGCAAACCCTAAAAAAACATTTCCATTAGCACTATTAATTTCAGTGATTTTTATAGTATTTACGATGGTATTAGGTGCTTTAGCAGTAGCGATCATATTCCCTCAATCTGAAATAGATGTTGTACATGGAACAATTAAGACTTTTAAAGTTTATCTAGAAAGCTTAGGTATACCTATGTTTTTCTATTATGTTCTAGGATTGATGATCTTCATAGGTTCTATAGGATCGATGATCAATTGGATGATTTCACCTGCTCGAGGTTTGTTACAAGCTGCAGATGATCATTTTTTGCCTGATGCTTTAGATAAAACAAATAAACATGATGTACCCAGCGGGATTCTTATATTACAAGCAATCATTATGACTATTATATGTCTTTTATTAGAGCTTGTGCCATCAGTTCAAGCTTACTATTGGCTTCTTACTGCTTTAAGTACTCAAATTTACTCTTTGATGTATTTGATGATGTTCTTTGCAGCACTCAAGCTAAAACTTACAAATAAGGAATCCACTCGTAACAATGAAGATTTTAATATACCTGGTGGTAAATTTGGTATGGTTTTTGTTTGTATCTTAGGTATCGTAGGAACAATCTCTTGTGTAATAGTTGGCTTTATTCCGCCTGATAATTTATATGAAAATCCTTTTGAATTTATTCAAATGTTATCAATATGTTTTGTATTATCAATCGTTCCTGTAGTATTATTCATGATTTATAGAAGGATCAAACTTAAAAATATCTAATGCTTGAATCACTAATTCTCTTTATATTCCTAATTATTGGCTATTATATTTTTAATTTCTCACAATCATTAAAAATTATAAAACTTATAAATTTATCATTAGATTTTATTGTAATTTCTATAATTTTTTTACTAGGCTATAACTTTAGTATATTTACTAATACAAATACCATAGTTCTAGAGGTTATAGGTATAAGTTTGATATATATTACAATTATTACAGTTGCTAATATATTGGGGATTTTTATTTTTTGTAAAAAAGATCCTAATATAAAAGCTCAGTTTAAATCTGATAACATAAGTGAAACTAAAGAAAATCTATTTATTACAATTCTTAAAGCAAGTAAGTACTTAATATATCTAATAATAGGTTATATATTAGGCGAAATTATTAATATAAATATTACTTCATTTATAAATGACATTGTATTTGTGATGTTATTACTTCTTATGCTAATTATTGGTGGTTTATTAAGATTTGAAAATATATCACTAATAAGTCTCTTTAAAAATAAATTAGCTATGTCCGTGGTTGTTATAGTTATTGCAACATCGATAATTTCAGCTATTTTGATCAGCTATATGATTAATATACCAGTCAAGCAAAGTGTTATGATCAGCTCAGGCTTAGGCTGGTACTCTTTATCAGTTGTCTTAAACACTGACTTCATTGGTGAATATTATGGAATGATAACATTTATGGTTGATTTTTTACGAGAAATATTAGTGATCGCGATGGTACCATTACTCAAACGATATTTTTCTGTAGAGATGGTCGGATATGCCGCAAATACTGCTATGGATTTCTGCTTACCCATACTTAGAAATAATTATGGTAATAAAATAGTTCCATTAGCTATAACTATTGGCTTAACGATGACTATTATAACTCCAATTCTTCTCGTGTTAGAAAATATAATTTTATAACTAATCTAAAAAAATATTCTAATATTATGAGATTTATCTCTTATGAATGGATTAAGTAAAGATAATGGAAAAATTATTTGCTACGGAATTTGATACGACCTTTAGTTAAGTCATAAGGAGTTATTTCAACTACTACCTTATCACCAGTTAATATACGAATATAATTCTTTCTCATTTTACCTGAGATATGCGCTGTTACAACATGCCCATTCTCAAGTTCTACTCTAAACATTGTGTTTGGAAGAGCTTCTAAAACAACACCTTCCATTTCTATACAATCTTCTTTTGCCATATTGGCCTCATCTCCGGTTAAATTAGTTTTTAATAATTACATAAAACAGCATCTATTTTAAAAGGAATTATTTAAAAACTCAAATCTTTTGAAAAAATACTTATGAAAAGGTTATAATTCATTATCAAAATCCCAATATTTTAAGTATTCCATAGTGGAAAAAGTTTTTTTCTTTGAATTAATAATCTTTCTAGTAGCCATTTTAGGTGGTGGCATAGGAGCTATTATAGGTATTGGAGGAGCACTGGTAATAACTCCTTTACTATCAACGATATTAAATGTACCTCTTCACTATGCTATTGGAGCATCACTAGTAGCAATAATCTGTACATCAACAGCAACTTCTCTTGTTTCTTTAAAATCTCATGGATTGACTAAAGAAAAATTAGGAATGTTTTTAGCATTAGCTACTGCTATTGGGGCTATATTTGGAGCTAAACTAGCTTTAACACTAAAATCGCAAGCATTATTTCTTATATTTGGTGGAATATTATTTGTAGTTGCTGTTTTAAGTTTTGTAAAAAAGAAACAAAATAGCACTATTCAAGAGTCTACCAAAATATCAGTTATTGCTGAAAAACTTCAGCTTAATGATTCAATCACTGTAAATAAATTAAAACAGCAATATAATGTCAGACATCCTATTCTTGGTTTTATATTTATGTCTGGAGCTGGGTTTATTGGAGGTTTACTTGGTATTGGTGCTGGTATTTTTAAAGTAATAGCGATGGATAAGGTTATGAAGATACCTTTTAAGGTAAGTGCATCTACTAGTAATTTCATTATGGGTATTACAGCATTTGCAGCGACTTCAACATATTATTTCGCAGGATATATAGATAGCTCGATAACTGCTCCTGTTGCTTTAGGTACTTTATTAGGGGCTACTATAGGCTCTAAAATTATGCCTCATATTTCAACAAGAGTTTTAAGACTTACATTTTTTATAGTTTTATTTATCTCAGCGTTACAAATGATAATTAAAGGATTAATATGATCAAAGATAATGTCATATATCGTGTTATAAAGCTAAACTTATCATTGGCTGTTTTTATAATATGCTTAGGTGCTGTAGATGCTATTTTGGTAAGTCCATATGTTGCAAAAAACATTGTTAATCTTGGAATTTTTTTAATAATAATAACGCCTGTGTTAAGGATTCTTTTAGAATTTATCTTTTTTATAAAAGCAAAAAACTTCACTTACATGCTAATATGCTTACTATTATTCCTAATAATAGCCGTTAGTATAGTCTGTTAGATAGTATATTTATTCTAAAAATGTTAATATTTTGTCTATTGTGATAATTGTGCTCATAAGGGCTGAAAACTTATTGAAATATGTTTACTAGTTTATCAGATAAATTACAATCTTCTTTTAAGAAGATAAAGGGACAAACGTCTTTAACAGAAGAAAATATACAGTCAGCTTTACGTGACATTAGAGTATCTCTACTAGAGGCCGATGTTGCATTACCAGTAGTCAAAAAATTTATAGAAAATATAAAGCAAAAAGCTATAGGTGAAGAAGTCAAAAAAAGTCTTACACCAGATCAAACATTTATTTCATTTGTAAAAAAAGAAATAGAAAGAGCATTAGGTGAAGAAGCTGTACCTATCAACTTAAAAACACAACCTCCAGCTATTATACTCATGGCTGGTTTGCAAGGTGCTGGTAAAACAACTTCTACAGCTAAACTTGCTAAGTATTTAAAAGAGCAGCATAAGAAAAAGGTAATGGTAGTCAGTGCCGATGTCTATCGCCCTGCTGCTATTGATCAGTTAAGAACTCTTGCAAATAGTTTGAACATAGAGTTTTTTGAATCTGACACATCTCAAAAGCCTGACTATATTGTTACAGAAGCTATTAGAGCTGCTAAAACAAAATTAATAGATGTTCTGATAATAGATACCGCTGGTAGATTGCATATTGATAGTAATATGATGGATGAAATCAAACAAATCCATAAAATTGCAAATCCAATAGAAACATTCTTCACTGTAGATAGTATGACAGGTCAAGATGCCGCTATTACTGCTAAAGCATTTAATGATGCTTTAGAGTTAACAGGTGTGATTCTTACAAAAACTGATGGTGATGCTAGAGGTGGAGCTGCTCTTTCGATTAGAGAGATTACAGGTAAACCTATTAAATTCTTAGGTACTGGAGAAAAAACAGATGCATTAGAGCCATTCCATCCTGATAGAGTAGCCTCTAAAATACTAGGAATGGGTGATGTGCTTAGTTTAATCGAAAGCATTGAACAAAAAACAGAGAAAAAATCTGCTGAAAAACTTACCCAAAAGCTTAAAAGTGGCAAAAGCTTTGACTTAGAAGATTTTAAAAGTCAGATACAACAAATGAAGAATATGGGTGGTGTTGGCTCAATTATGTCTAAATTACCAAATATGCCTGCAAATTTACCGGGTAATGTTGGTGATGATATGTTTAAAAAAATTGAAGCCATGATAGACTCAATGACTCCGCTTGAGCGAAAGAAGCCAGAGTTAATCAAACATAGCAGAAAGCAAAGAATTATAAAGGGATCAGGAACTACAATACAGGACCTTAACAAACTTCTACAGCAACATACACAAATGAAAAAAATGATGAAAAGTGTAGTTGGTAAAAAAGGAGGTATGGCTAACATGATGAAACGGTTGTCAGCTATGCAAGGTATGGGTAATATGCCGGGTCTTTTTGGTAAAAGAAAGTAAGAATATAAAATATAAGGAAATCTCTAATGATAGGTGATAAAAACTTTGATAAAGTTTCTAATATAAATATTAAAAAGGAAAAAGTATTGATTCCAGCTGAAGTTCTAATTCAAGATATACCTCTTTTAAAGACTTCTTTTGAAACAGTTAGGAAATCGCGAAAAGAAATAGCTGAAATTATTCATGGTAAAGATGATAGAGTCGCTGTTATTGTTGGTCCTTGCTCAATTCATGATACAGAAGCTGCTATAGAATATGCTAAGAAGCTAAAAGAACAAGTCAAAAAGTTCCAAAAAGAAATTCTTATAATTATGCGAGTATACTTTGAAAAACCTCGTACAACTATAGGCTGGAAAGGACTTATAAATGATCCGGATCTTGATAATTCTTATAATATCAATAAGGGGCTTCGTATGGCTCGTACCCTACTATCTGATATTACTAGTATGGGATTACCTTGTGGAACAGAGTTTTTAGATGTAATCACTCCTCAATATTTCGCAGAACTTATTACTTGGGGAGCTATTGGTGCTAGAACTGTTGAGAGCCAAGTTCATAGAGAACTTGCTTCAGGCCTTTCTGCTTCTATTGGCTTCAAGAATGCTACAAATGGAGATATCCAAGTAGCTGTCGATGCTATTAAGTCAGCTACTTATCCTCATCATTTCTTAAGTACTACAAAATCTGGCTCTACAGCAATTTTTGCAACTAAAGGCAACCAAAACGGTCACATAATTCTTCGTGGTGGCGCTTCAGGACCTAACTTTAGCAAAGAACATGTTGATGACTGTATCGAAAAGCTTAAAAAATCTGAAATTGATACTAAAGTTATGATTGACTGTAGTCATGGTAACAGCAAAAAAGATCATACTAAGCAAATCGCAGTATTAGAAGATATTTGTGAGCAAATCAAAACTAGTAATGATGTATTTGGAATAATGATTGAAAGTAACCTTGTAGCTGGAAATCAAGATATTAATAATAAGCCTCTAACTTACGGACAAAGTGTAACAGATAAGTGTGTTGATTTTGATGAAACAATCAAAATGCTTGAAATGTTAGCCGATGCAGTTAAAGCTAGACGTAATTCTCAAGAAAAAGTAGAAGCTAAAGAAGAGTCTCAATTTTCATTACTATAAATATTTTTATTAATATAAATGAGATACTTTATTCTAAAATATATTAAGATATTTTTAATAGGATTCAGTATATTATTACTTTCTAATTGTGCGGATCAAAGTGTTACTTTTAAAAATATTCCTCCAGATAAGCAACCAATTATTGGTAAAGTTCCTAATATCTATATACTAGGTGGATTGGGACAAACATCAGAGGTAACTCCTGCTGACATTTGTGATGGGCATCAAGAGAAAGTTGCAAAAGTTACTTTTACAAAACCATTTATTTGGGATGGATTAATATCTTTGATAACTTTAGGTATTGTAACACCTCGACATACTTATGTTTATTGTGTGTAAGTTTATGAAAAATATAGTATTTATACTTATTTGCTTATTCTTAGGAAGTTGTGCAACACAAACTGTAAATTTTGAAAAACCTAAACAAGTATTACAAAAGCCTACTTATTATAAAAAAGATACCTTTTTGTTAGGTATGGGACCCTCAACAGATATAAATGCCAGTAAAATATGTAATGGTAGTAACAATATTTATAAAGTTGATTCTGAGCAAACAACTTCAGATTTAGTCATAGCATGGGCTACTTTTGGAATATATACGCCACGTAGTATAGCCATTTATTGTAAATAGCAGTCAACCATTGTCATAAGAAAATATTATACACTTCATAAAATCAATATATTTAACTTCATATTATTTATTTGTCATAATACTCACAGAAAATATATAAGAATTCCAAATAAGGTATAAAATGAAAAAAATAATTATAGCATCAATAGTATTAAGCCTAGCGAACATTGTTTTAGGAAGTCCATTACATCAAATGAATAGTTTTTCAAATAATGCGGTATTCCCAGCACCAGTAATGATTCTTGCAGAGTAATAAATAAAAAGGAAAGTTATTAGTTATTAATTAATGTATGTTTTATCTGTTTACCAAAGTCTGTAGCTGATTGGGGATTTTGAGCAGTAATAATTTTAGCATCATTTTTTACACAAGATTGCCATTCCAAAGCACTACTATATTTAGCACCAACTTTGACTAAACTATCTTCTAGAGAAAAAGGCATAACATCAGTTAAACCGACAATTTTTTCTTCATTATTACTAAAGCCGGTTACTTCTTTATCTCTAATAATATTTTGCCCGTCATTATCTTTAACATTTATCAGAGCTGCTACACCATGACATATTGCGCCAATTACTCCATTTCTAGAATAAACATCTAAAATCTTATTCTGTACATTAGAATCATTTGGGAAATCCCACATTGTCCCATGTCCACCAGCAAATACTATTGCATCATATTCTTTGATATTTACATCTCTGAGACTAGTGCTATTTTTCATAATATTTTTCAAATTATCATCGGCTAAAAACCTATCATTTAAAAGATCTTTTTCAGCAACACTATTAGGATCAATAGGGATTTCTCCACCAGCAATTGACACAATATCAATTATGATATTTTCATCAAGAATACTGTAATATGGGTGAGTAAGCTCTGATAGCCATAATCCAGTTTTTTCATTTAAATCACCCATTTTGCTATGACTAGTTGTAACCATTAATACTTTTTTCATGACGTTTTCCTATTTGTTAAAAACTTTATCTAGATGGTTTTTATAATTCTCAGTATACTCCTCAATTTTAGGATCTTTAATAACATCGTTTGCAATAAATGTTGGTAATCCTTTCATGCCTATGAATTCATGAGCTTTATGAAAGTGTAGATATACCCCATCAACTCCAACACCTTCAAAAAGCTGGTCTTTCTCCACAAAAGCCTCTAATGGAGCATTCCATGTTAATGAGAGCATATATGTTTTACCCTGAAGTAAACCACCAGAACCATATTTTTTGCTAGCATCATGTCTAGATCGACCATCACTAGCATACATAACACCATGACCTGTGGTGAATACTTCATCGATATATTTTTTAACAATCCAAGGTGGACCCATCCACCAACCTGGCATTTGATAAATGACTGTATCAGCCCAAAGCCACTTTTGAATTTCCTCATCTATATCATAACCATCGTCAACAACTGTAACTTTGACATCATGGCCAAAGCTTTTAAGATGATTCTCAGCGATATCATTTAGATATTGATTCAAAGCACCTTTTGAATGCCCAAATTCCTTTTTTCCATTAATTAATAATATTTTTTTCATATGTTTTGCCGGTAATAGTTAGATAATAGCCAAGTTAATCAATTGGCTTCCTTGACAGACTGCACCGGTATTATGAATACTGATTACAACACCACCATAAGGCAGAACCAAGTCTTTCTTTTGCATAGTAGATGTTTGGATATATTGACCAATTACATCTCCAGCTTTGAAAATATCACCTGGTTTAATAAACCACTCATATAATCCACCTTCAATTGCTTTTAGGTGTTTGTAGTTAGGCCCATAGACATGGTGTCTAATGTCCATATTTAATAAATCAGTATCAAAAGGTGAATCAATAATATCTTTGTGCTTCAGGTAATTAAGAATTCCTTGAGTTTGCATTTTAGCATTTGTGAAATTTATATACTCTTCAGAGCCTAATTCAAGTGTGTAACCCTCTTTTAGTACTTTTTCATCTCTACCCTGTTTTCTAAACTCTTGAGATAGGTGCCACCATGGACAAAATATAGCTTCATCAAGAGAGCCGCCTGCTTTATCATTATTAATGATTAACATATCTTTATAGCCAAAACTTTCTGCGATTTCTTTTGCAAACTCTGCAGTATATAAATATGTAGTAGCATCTGTATCAGTATGTAAATCAAGGACATAATCCGCTTTTTGAGCTTCTCTTTGGACTAGAAGATTTAATCTTTTTGCTCTAGATAGCTCCCATTCATTAGATAACTCTTTATCTAACTCTTGCTGTAAAAGATTTTCAAAAGCGTGCTTATACTCTGCTGTAGTTGAGTTGATATGTTCTTTGACAAATGCAGAATAATCGATAGATGGGTAGAAATAGTATCTATTAAAGTTATCTCCTGTTGCTGAGTCAAATCTACCTTGGTGCCCTGCTCCTATAAATACATCTTTACCGATAGGATTACATTGAGGGATTAGATAGACATCACCTTTTGGCTGATGCTTTTTAAAATACTCAAGAAGCTCAACCATTACAGCATTTCCCTGTAATTCTGAAGCGTGCATACTTGCTTGCATATATACACTTGGTGCTGATGAATCAGAACCTTTGATAGTTATTTTCTCTACATGAATATCTTCACCTGTTGATGATTGACTTACTTTGATTTTTTGTTTGGAAATATAGTTAGACATAATACTAATTCAATTTTTTATGATTACGTAATTATATCAATATAAAACTTGTACTATAAGAATATTTACTATCAAAAACATTTATTGACTCAATAAGTATTTACTATTACACCACTAGTTCTAAAATGCTAAAATGTCTCAATAAATCTTAAAACTTAGTAATAATCTGATGATAAAAGTAATGACATTCAATGCTAATGGTATACGAGCAGCTGCTCGTAAAGGATTTTGGGAATGGTTTGCAACGCAGGATGTAGACTTCTTATGCATCCAAGAAACAAAAGCACAATTTCATCAATTAGAAAAAGATGAACAGCATTTCCCAGATGGTTATTACTATGATTTTAAAGATGCTGTTAAAAAAGGCTACAGTGGTACAGCTATTTACGCTAAGAAGAAGCCTCTAAAGGTAATCAAAGAGCTTGGCTTAGATTGGGCAGATGATGAAGGCAGATATATTCAATTTGACTATGAAAACTTTAGTATTGCAAGTTTATATCTGCCAAGTGGTTCTAGTGGAGATGTTCGCCAAGAGTATAAAATGCAGTTTCTTGAAAAATACAAAGAAATACTAAAAGAACAAACTGAATCTGGTAGAGATTTTATAGTTTGCGGAGATTTTAATATCGTGCATAAAGAGGTAGATATCAAAAACTGGAAATCAAATTATGGTAAGACATCTGGGGTATTACCAGAAGAGCAAGCTTGGTTAGATCATATTTTTGATGATTTAGGTTGGGTTGATACTTTCCGAGTGATTAATCATGAGCCGTTACAATATACTTGGTGGTCAAACCGTGGTCAAGCGCGTGCAAACAATGTTGGTTGGAGAATTGATTATCATATTTCAACACCTACTCTAAAAGATAAAGTTGTACCAGAGTCTGATTATGTTTACAAAGAAAATTGGTTCTCAGATCATGCGCCACTAACTATTAGTTATGATTATGAGGTTTAAGATATGAATATATCAGCAATTTTATTGCCAATATTTTCGGCACTTCTAGAGTATTGGTATTTGTGGGCCATTGCACTATTTATTTTATTTATAAGAACTCCTTTTTTTAAAGGATGGATTGGTGAAAAGATCTTAGCGTTATCAGTAAAAAATATTGTCAAAGATAAAAAAGGCATATTGTTAAATAACTTACTATTGCCTACTGATAAAGATACTACCCAAGTAGATCATATATTGCTTCTTCCATCAGGTATATTTGTAATTGAAACTAAAAATATGAAAGGATGGATATTTGGAGATTCTAAAAGTCATAACTGGACACAGCAAATATATAAACATAAATCAAAGTTTCAAAATCCAATTCATCAAAACTATAAGCATGTTAGAACTATTAGTACTATGCTAGATCTAGAAGATGAAACCCTTATTCATAATATTGTAGTTTTTGTTGGTAGTGCGACTTTTAAAACAAAGATGCCAGAAAATGTATTTAAAATCTTTCGATTAAGAAATTATTTAAAGCAGCAAAATCTTGATAGGCTTAGTTATTCTAAATTAGAAGAATACTCAAATATATTACAAAATCAGAAACAAAAAAATAATATAGTAAATAATTATAAACATGTTAAAAATCTTAAAGAAAAGTATAAATCAGAAGAAATTTGTCCAAAATGCTTAGGCTTACTAGTAGAGAGAACTGTTAAAAAAGGAGAAAAACAAGGGCAGACTTTTCTAGGGTGTAATAATTTTCCAAAATGTAGATATACTAAAAGTTAAAATCATGCCAAAAGCTTACATATTCTCAGGCCTGTCAGGAGTAGGCAAAACAACTTTAGCTAAGCAGTTAGCTCAGGCACTGACTAATGCAGCCTACTTTAGAGTAGATACTGTTGAGTACTATCTCAAAAAAGCATATTCGCAAGAGCTAACTAAACAAGGCTATGAAATAGTTTATTATCAAGCTAAGGAAAACCTTGAGCTTGGTAAAAGTGTAATTATAGACTGTTGTAATCCCGTTTTAGAATCTCGAGAATTATGGGATTCATTATCGCAGATAAATAATACAAAAGTTATAAATATAGAAATCATCTGTAGTGATATACAAGCTCATCAAAATAGAATAGAAACCAGATATAAATCAAACCCAAATAAGTACCCTACTTGGCAAGATGTTGTAAATAGAAACTATCAATCATGGAAAGAAGACATTATTAGAATTGATACCGCAGAAACTGATATTATAGAATCGTTTAATATACTTATAAATCAACTCGAGGAATATTAATGAAACATAAATTATTTTATAAGTTATTTATTTTATTTACATTTCTATTTATCACATTAGATAGCTTCGCAGAGAGTTTCAAACAGTATAATGTTTATCTAATCCCAGATACTACAGCTGATAAATATGTTAAAGAATTTGATGATTCTTTAGATAAAACAAATGTACTAGAAAAATACAAGACTACTCCGTTTATCAAAAATCATCCAGTACATTTGACATTGTATTTAACAAGTTTTCAAAGCAAATATATTAAAGATATTAACAGTCAATTAGCTAATCTTGCTAAGAACACAGAACCATTTTATATAGAAACTACTGGGTTTAGTGCTGGTAAAAGTGGCTTTGTAATGCTTGATATCAAAAATTCTCAATCATTACAGCAATTATCAAACTCTGTAATAAGTAACTTAGCAAAGTACAGAGATAAAGACTATCCTGCCCCAAGTTGGGTTAAATTCTATCCGAGTAAATTAGCATCTTTTGAAAAATATGGTTCACCTAATGCTTTTGCAGAATTTAATCCTCATATAAGTATATTAGCTGCTAATTTACAAACAGATCAAGAAAGAGATAGCTTTGACAAAGATTTTAATGAAATTATCAAAGATACTAAATTAAAACCAATTAGCTTTAAGATTAAAGCAATCGGTTTTGGTGAAGTAGATGAAAATGGACAAGTAACTAAAACTCTACATATTTACAAACTAAATAAGTAAAATTGTATTCATAAAATAAATAGTAAGGAAATAAAATGAGTAATAATCATTTTGATGTAATAAGTTTAGGTGGTGGTTCTGGTGGTATAGCTTCTGCTGTACAAGCTGCTAAGTTTGGTAAAAAAGTTGCAATTATCGAAAAACATGAACTCGGTGGTACATGTGTAAATAGAGGTTGTGTACCTAAAAAAGCTATGTGGTATGGTGCTAATCTAGCAGAAGCTTTGAAACACGATGTCGCAGGCTATGGTTTTGACGTTGAAGTTAAAGGATTTAACTGGGCAAAGCTTAAAGAAAAAAGAGCTACTTACATAGGTAATATTCATGGTTTCTATGACAGGCTATTAGATAAATGGAACATTACCCATTTTAATAATTGGGGTAAGTTTAAAGATAACAAAACTATCGTACTTGATGATGGTACAGAGCTAACAGCAGATCATATCTTTATTTCTCCAGGTGCTTACCCTATTGTGCCAAAAAATATCGAAGGTTCTGGACTTGGTATCACATCTGATGAGTTTTTTGAATTAGAAGAAACTCCAAAAAAAGCTGTAATCGTTGGTGGTGGCTATATTGGTGTTGAGATCGCTGGAGTGCTAAATGCTCACGGTACAGATACAACTGTTATGGTGCGTAGAGATAAGCCATTGATGGAGTTTGATAATTGTATTAGTGATGCTCTGGTTGAATGTATGCAAATGACAAACCTAAATATCATGAATCATACAAATATCATTAAGGTTGAAAAAGCTGGTAGTACTCTAAAAATTACTACTGATACAGGTAAGGTTTTAGAAAATGTTGATACTCTAATATGGGCAACTGGTCGCGCGCCAAATACTCATAATTTAGGTATAGAAAACACCGATATAGAAATTACTGATAAAGGTATAATTCCTGCTAATGAATGGTCTGAAACAAATGTTAAAGGGGTGTACTCTTTAGGTGATGCTTCAGGCGTGCCACAACTTACACCTGTAGCTATCAAAACAGGTAGATATCTAGCTCGTAGATTATTTAATGGTGAAACTAATCTAAAAGCTAATCTAGAATATATCCCAACTGTGATCTTCTCACACCCTGCTATTGGTACTGTAGGATTAACTGAAAAAGAAGCTAGAGATAAATATGGTGATGATAATGTAAAGATATACAAATCTCGCTTTACAGCTCTATATTGTGCTATCTCGGGTCATAGAATGCCAACCGTTATGAAGCTAGTTGTAACAGGTGATAATGAAAGAGTTGTTGGATGTCATATGATTGGTATAAATGTTGATGAGATGCTACAAGGATTTGCAGTAGCTATCAATATGGGCGCTACAAAGCGTGATTTTGATGATACTATAGCTATCCACCCTACTAGCTCAGAAGAGCTTGTAACTATGTAAGGAAATCTTATGATATTGACTACAGCTGATACTCTTGGTAAAAGAGAAATCATAGAATATAAGGGTTTAGTTACAGGGATAATTGTGCGAACTCCAACTATAACTCAAGGGATATTGGGTGGACTAAAAAATATAATAGGAGGAAAAAATACCTCTTATACTAATGTCTGTAAAGAAGCTAGATTACATGCTGAGCAAGAGATGATAAATCAAGCTCAAGAGTTAGGTGCTAATGCTATAGTAGCTATTCGATATGACTCAAGTAGTTTAGGTGGAACTACTAGTGGTACAGAGGTCTTTTGCTATGGCACTGCTGTTGTTATCAGGTAATATATTAAACCTATATTAAGTCATATTGAATAAAAATATAATCCTTCCTATTATTTATTATTGTTTTTACAGCTTAAATATTCTATGATGAATTTTTGACCTTTTTCAAAGGTTATTTATATTGTTCAAAATAGGAGAATAATTGTGACTATAAATGATGTGAGTCATTCGAAAAAAAGTAATCTTACCCCTTTTTGGGTTCTATGGACATTAGAGTTATGGGAAAGATTTGGTTATTATGGTCTTCAGGCAATATTAGCTATATACTTTGCTAAGAAGTTAGGCTTCAGTGAATCTGAAGCAATGTTGATCTTCGGTTCTTTTTCAGCATTATTATATGGTGGTCCATTAATTGGTGGATGGATTGGTGATAACTATTTGGGTGCTAAGCGTACGATATTTATTGGTGCAGGAATTTTATTTTTATCTTACCTATCTCTAAGTTTTAGTACAGCTATAGCTGATTTATTAAACAGTACAGAAAAAACTATCGTAATGTACTCATTAGCAGGTGTTGCTATTGGGGGCGGGTTATTTAAAGCTAATCCTACTTCTTTGATTTCAAAATTATTTGAAAAAGGCGATCCAGCTCTAGATGGTGCTATGACTTTATACTATATGGCGGTTAATATTGGTTCATTTGTATCTATGCTTATAACACCAGTATTAGCAGCAAAATATGGCTATCTACATGCTTTTTTATGTTCAGCGTTTGGGATGTTTCTTGGTTTGATTAGTTATACTGTTTTCTATCCAAAAATTCAAAGAATTGCTACAGAAGCTGGTAAGCAAAAGATGTCTTGGATGAAAGTCTTTGTAGTCATTATAGGAGCTTGTATAGCTATATTTATTACAGGTAATATTCTAGAAGATACTACTTTATGTACTAGTATAGTTGTTGTAATCGCGATACTAGCACTAATATACTTCTTTATGCAAATGTTCAAACAGTCTGAGCATGAAAGAAAAAGAATGTTAGTAGCTCTAATATTGATTGTTCAAGGAATTATCTTCTTCGTACTATACCAACAGATGCCTACTTCACTTAATTTCTTTGCCGTTAATAATGTTAACCCTCACTTCTTAGGTATGACTGTTCATGGTGAACAATGGCAGGTACTTAATCCATTAGTGATTGTATTAATGTCACCTTTATTATCTGTAATATATAAGAAAATACCTGGTACGCATGTAACAAAATTCTGTTTTGGTATGACACTATGTGCTATGGCATTTTTAGTACTATACTTTCCACAGTTTACAGCTACTGATGGCATTGTATCCGGATGGTGGTTAGTTGCTAGTTATTTCTTCCAATCTACTGGAGAGCTTTTAATCTCAGCGTTGGGATTATCTATGGTTGCTGAGCTATTCCCTCGTAAGATGAGTGGATTTGCCCTTGGAATGTGGGCTCTAACAACAATGGTCGCTGGTCCTATTGGTGGTTATGTAGGTGCCTTGACTGCTCCTGCAGAGGGTATTGTATTTACAAAAGTAGAAGGTCTAGCAGTCTATGGACATGTATTTTTAACTATAGGAATATTTGTAACAGTAATCGCAGCTATTATGTGGATTGCTCGCGGATGGTTAAATTCTATCATTGAAAGTACGAGAGTACATTTCGTATCTGAGAACACTCATGGAATGCATGAAGAGACTTCGGTATTACCTACAAAATAATTAATCTTGAGCCTTTGGCTTTCTGACACTTTTATTCTGATGAATTTTTTGTTTTATTTTTTTTGCAAAATCTTTATTATGATTTGAGCTTTTCTTTTGACTAGTGTTTTTATTATTTTTATTTGCTCTCTTTGTAGCTATTATTTTAACTTCATCAATTTTTTTAGCCTTAGTTTTGCGCGACATACTTGTAATAGGCACATTATGAGTAGCCTCAAAACCTTCTAACTCTTCTCGTGGTAATAAATGCCCAATTAAATGTTCTATATTTGATAGTGATTCAACTTCATCTGCGCTTACTAAAGAAATAGCTAGACCATCTTGCCCTGCTCTACCAGTTCTACCTATTCTATGGACATAATCTTCAGCTACATTTGGTAGATCAAGATTGATCACACATGGCAGTTGCGCGATATCAATTCCTCGTGCTGCGATATCAGTTGCAACTAAGACATTTATATCTTTGGATTTGAAATCTGCTAATGCCTTTGTTCTAGCTGTTTGGCTTTTATTACCATGTATTGCACTACTTGTTATACCAGCATTATTTAGTTTCTCTGATATCTTATTAGCACCATGCTTTGTACGTGAAAAAACCAAAACCTGATGTAGATCTTGATCTTTTATTAGTGAAATCAAAGCATTAATCTTAGTTGATTTATCTAGTGTATAAATTTTCTGAGTAATCTTTTTGACTGTTGTATTTACAACATCAGCTGATACTGATTGAGGATTATCAAGAAACTCATTTGCAAGACTTGTTATTTCTGGTGAAAATGTAGCTGAGAACATTAATGTTTGTAACTTTTTTGGTAAAAGCTTATGGATTCTTTTTAAATCATTAATAAAACCCATATCTAACATTCTGTCTGCTTCGTCTAAAACAAATGTATTTAAGCTATCAAATTTGAGAGCATTTTGACTATATAAATCAAGCAATCTACCTGGAGTAGCTATCAAAATCTCAACTCCTTTGCGTAACTTCATCATTTGAGGATTGATACTAACACCACCAAAAACCACTGCTGAACGAATATGAGTATTCGCTGCATATATTTGAATTTGTTCTTGTATTTGTGCTGCCAACTCTCTTGTTGGAGTTAGGATTAGAGTTTTGATTCGATTTGCTTGAGCTTTTGGTTGATCAAGAAGTCTTTGGATAATCGGTAATGTGAAGCCTGCTGTCTTGCCTGTTCCTGTTTGGGCAGATGCCATGACATCATTACCTTTTAGAACTAATGGAATCGCTTTGGCTTGAATTGGAGTTGGTTTTGTATAGCCTTTTTTTTCTAAAGCGCTACATATCAAAGGATTTAAACCTAAATCTGAGAATTGCATGAATTTTTTATTTCCGGTATTTTTTAGCATAGCTATATTAACACTAATAGCCTCTATTTACTCTATAAAGATGAGTTATTAAATAATATAATACTTAAAGCCCATTTAATTAAATTGAAAACTAATAAAACATGAATGATAAATACTGTTCTAAGCTAGGTAGAGATGTACAACAACATCTCATAAAATTAGGTCTAGAACAAGCTAGAAATTTTGAACTTGATAACGATGCTAAAATTGCTAAGATCTCAAAAGCATATCGTGAAATATTAGATGCTCTAGGCTTACAGACACATGAATTTGAAAAAACACCTTTTAGAGTAGCTAGGATGTTTACTCAAGAAGTATTCAATGGCTTAGATTATGCTAATTTTCCAGCTTGTGCATTATATGAGAATGAATTTAAGTATGAAGGAATACTTACACAAAAAAATATAACTATAATGTCATTTTGTGAGCATCATTTTGTGCCATTTGAAGGTATTGCTGAAGTTTCATTTATTCCTAAAAATAATAATATTATAGGCTTATGTCGTATCAATAGTATTTGCAACTTTTTTTCAAGACGTCCACAAATACAAGAAAGAATGACTGCTCAAATATTTGAAACTCTAAAATTCATCCTCTCAACAGATGATGTAAGTGTAAAGATAAAAGCAAAACACACTTGTGTATCATTTAGAGGTACAAATAATCAAAACTCTGAAACATACACCGAAATGCTTGGTGGTGTCTTTGCTAAAAAAGAATGATTCTAAAATGAGTAGTTTATTAAATATTGGATTTTTATTTTTTATTATCCTAATAATTGTTTGTATATTTGCAACAGGCTATCTTAGATATTTTGTTATCATTGTAACAATTATCTACTATCTTGTGGGTAATGGCCTTATTGCTAATATCTTGGCTAAACCTATTAGATTAGAATCTACAGATATTAAACAATGTGCGAATACCAAAGCTATAATATTATTAGGAGCTGGTATCAATCAAGCATTTGATAAATTAGAACCTAGCCTCAGTGCTTATGATCGTATTCTCAAAACTGCTGAGGTCTATAACCAATATCCTCAAGATATCATAATAAGTGGTGGCTCTCCATCTGGTTATAAATTATCAGAAGCTGAAGTTTATGCTGATATTCTCTATAAGTTAGGAATTCCTAAATCAAAAATAAGATTAGAAAAACAATCTAAAAACACTTACGAGAATGCTCAATTTACCAAAAAGATTTTAAGCGATCACAATAATACATATTGCTTAATCACTGGGGGTATCCATTACCAAAGAGCTAAATTAATTTTTGATAGCTTCAATATAAATACAATAAACATAGCTTCATCTAAATTAGCTCCCGAAATAAGTTTTTTGCCTAGTGCATATAGTTTTTATATAACACAGGCAATAATTCATGAGTATTTAGGAATTATTAAATTTTACTTATCCGTTAAATAAAGGAATATTCTAATTTCATTAAAACATCAACCCAAGATTGAAGAAAGATTTTAAAACTATATAATGGTATAAATGTTATAATTTTATATTGTGGAATGATATGTTCAAAGAAATGTTACTGAAAGTCGCAATTATATTTGGTCTGACCATTGGTATGCTTTTTTTGCTTTTAGATACTTCTGATGCTCATGCTGTAAGCAATCCACCTATTTTAGAGATAGTCTCGTTCGAAACCTCTAAAGATACTTCTACTCAACAAGTACTAGATTTATCTAATAAAGTAACTCAAGACTTAAAAAACTACGAGGGATTCATAAAGAGAACCCTAACACAAAATACTAAAAACCCAAATGAATGGGTTGATATCATCGAATGGAAATCTATAGATGATGCTCATACAGCTATGAATCAAGCTCTTAAAAATAAAGATGTAAAAGCTTTTCTTAAATTAATGAAAAATGGTTCTAGAGTTTATCAAACTAAATCAGAATATTTGAGTATTCAATCTCAGGCATCTTAAGGTCTAAAAAGTCAATTACTTTTACAGGAGAGTAATTAGAATGATTAAACATCTAAAATATCTGATACTAATTATTATATCTATTAGCAGTTATGGATATAGCCAAACAATTAATATTGCTGCTGCGCAGATGCTAATCAAACAACAGTCTTTTGATGAGTTTGCCAATGATATGAATAGACTAACTAAGCAAGCTAAAGACCAAGGAGCTGAAATTGTAGTTTTTCCTGAAGATAACACGATAAACTTAATTGATGATTTACCATGGAATAAGCAAAGCATAATCAAACTTAGCGAGTATTATAGTCAAACTAGAAACTTAATAGCTAATCTAGCTAAAAAGTACCAGATAATTGTTATAGGTGGAACTATTGCTAAAAACAACAAAGATAAAATATCTAATACTGTTTTAGTAGGTTTGCCCAACGGGCAAGTAATAGAAAATGATAAAATTTATCTAACTCCAGAAGAAAGAAATGTTGGCTATAATAAGTTTGGTAAAAATATATTAGTACTAGATTATAAAGGCACTAAAATTGCTGTTGTAATATGTTATACAAGTGAATTTCCGAATGTCTCTGAACAACTCTCAAAAATTAAGCCAGATATTATAATCGCACCATCTTACACCAATGATTTGTACGGTTTAAATAGAGTTCATACTGCAATGAAAATGCTATCTATCCAAAATTTTGCATATGGTATGGTAGTAGGTATGGCTTCAGGCTTAGATAAACAAAATACCCAAGGAGTTGATGGAGTAAGTCAAATAATTTTTACATCTCCTCAGAATAAAGCTTTTAAACTCAATCATTTAAATATGGGTAATTTCAATAAAGAAGATGTAGTTATAGAAAAATTAGATATTACAAAATTACACCAAGCTCGTAAGAATTATGATGCATTCCCTAACGCAGATATTAAATATAATCCAACACTATCGACTAAATCAGTATCTATAGCTCAATAGAAAGATTTCATTAGAATAACTTAAGTTTTAGGCTATAATTTCTATACAGATTTAAATTTAAAAATTAGCTATGAAGTATACTAAACTTGGTAAAACTGATATTGATGTTAGTAGAATATGTCTTGGAACTATGACTTGGGGACGTCAAAATACTCAAGATGAAGGCTTTGAGCAGATGGATTATGCTCTTGCACAAGGTATTAATTTTTGGGATACTGCCGAAATGTATGCAATCCCCCCTACTGCTAAGACTTATGGCAAAACTGAAGAAATAATCGGTAACTGGTTTAAAACAAGGCAGAAACGAAATGATGTAGTATTAGCGACTAAGTTCTCGCCTATGACATGGGCTAGAAATGAGCAAAATCCTATTACTGATAAGACAAACATCATTGATGCTGTAAATAATAGTCTAAAGCGCTTACAAACCGATTACATAGATTTATATCAATTCCATTGGCCGACAAATAGACCTCACTATCATTTTGGTAATTGGTGGGATTTTGAACCTTTAGCAGGTCAACAAAATAAACAGCGTATAGTTGATAATATCTATGAAATTCTAATTACTTGTGATGAGTTAGTTAAAGCTGGAAAAATTAGACATATAGGGCTGTCAAATGATTCAGCTTGGGGGATAAATCAATTTATTAACTTAGCAGAAAAACATAATCTACCACGTCTTGTAAGTATTCAGCATGAATATAATCTGAATCGCCGTAGAGATGAAACAGATATCATGGAGACATGTGCTCTTGAAGAGATATCATATCTTGCATGGTCACCACTTGAACAAGGAGTTTTAACGGGTAAATATCGCAATGGTGCTCGCCCTGCTGGTACTAGAATGTCTGCTGAAATTCTAGATGGACAAGAAGATCGCTATGCTTTTAGATTTGCTACTAATGATGATGCTGTCACTGAATATATCAAAGTTGCTAAAAAACATAATCTTGATATATGTCAAATGGCTATAGCTTTTACAATTAGAAAAGCCTATATGAGTTGTAGCATAATTGGTGCTACATCTATGGAACAACTAAAAACAAATATTGAATCTATTAATCTAAATCTCTCTGATGAGGTTTTAGCTGATATTGAAAAAGTTAGAAGAAAATATCCTGTTCCATTTTAGAAAAACTAAATACAAATCAAATTTTGGCCATTATTTGTTATAATTTTCACAGTTTTAAATAATTAAAGATAAATATGAAATATACAAAACTAGGTAAAACTAACATTGATATAAGTAGAATCTGCCTTGGAACTATGACTTGGGGGGCACAAAATACTCAAGATCAAGGTTTTGAACAAATGGATTATGCTCTTTCTCAAGGAGTTAATTTTTGGGATACTGCTGAGCTATATGCTGTTCCACCAACACCTGATACTTATGGTAAGACAGAAGAAATTATTGGTAACTGGTTTACTTCTAGACAAAAAAGACATGATATTATACTAGCTACAAAATTCTCCCCTATACCTTGGGCTAGAAATGAGGAGAATCCTCAGATAAATCGTGAAAATATTATTTCAGCTGTTGATAATAGTCTTAGAAGATTAAAGACAGACTATATCGATTTATATCAATTTCACTGGACTGTAAATCGACCGAACTATCATTTTGCAGATTGGTGGTCATTTGAACCAGCTCAGGGTGCTAATGCTAAACAACAAATACAAGATAATATTTTTGAAACACTTAAAGCATGTGATGAGTTAATCAAAGCTGGAAAGATTAGACATATTGGATTATCAAATGATTCGGCTTGGGGTCTAAATCAATTTATTAACTTAGCCGAAGAACATAATCTACCAAGAATAGTTAGTTTACAAAATGAGTATAACTTACTTAGAAGAAGAGATGAAACTGATGTAATGGAGACTTGTGCTATTGAAGATATATCTTATCTAGCATGGTCACCACTACAAATGGGAATTTTAAGTGGTAAATACTTAGATGGTAATATCCCCGCTGGAAGTAGAATGTCTGATGAGGTTATGGGATCACCTGAGCAGAAAGCTCGATTTGCAACTAGACAGAATGCTACAGTTGATTTGGCTGTTAAAGAATATTTAGAAATCGCTAAGAAACATAATTTAGATGTTTGTCAAATGGCTATAGCTTTCACAATTAGAAAAGAATATATGAGCTCTAGTATAATTGGGGCAACTACTATGCAACAACTAAAGACTAATATTGATGCTATAAATCTTGAGTTGTCAGCTGAAGTACTAGCAGATATCGAAAAAGTTAGAAGAAAATATCCAATACCGTTCTAATACAGGTTCAAAACATTGTCCAAAAAAATCTTCCTAATCTTAATATGGTTAAGTGCAGTAGCATTTTATATGTATACTCGCATGATAAATACTTCACTTTCAGCATTTTCTATACCATTGATAAATCAATATGGATTTTCTAGTATTGACATTGCTTTTGCTATATCAATATACAGCATCGCAATGCTAATTATGAAAATACCTGTTGGAGTTATAGTTGATAGATATGGTATTGATATCCCTGTAATGATTGCGATGACAATAGTTCTAGTTGGAACTATAATTTTTGCGTTTCCTACTAACTCAACGACTCTACTGACTTCACGATTTATTATAGGTGTCGGTACAACTTTTGCTATGATGAGTGCTTATAGACTAACAAGTATTATCCTGAATAAGCGTCTATTTGCAATTGCGACAGGTTTTATTTATTTCTTTGGCTCGTTAGCAGTTTCTATTTCAGGAGCTCCGCTAAATTATGCTGTTAAGCAATATAATTATACTTACATAGTTTTGACATTAGCAGGTATTATGCTTGTTATATTGATGCTCTACTCTATTAGCAGATTTAAATATGGTAGGATTCCTAGAAGCGATGATATCAAATCATTTAGTGATTATTTTGCTGGTATTAAAGATATTTTCAAAGATAGACAAATAATCTTTACGATACTTTATGCTAGTCTTTTTACCTGTGTATTTTTCAACACTATTGGCTATTGGGGAAATACTATCTTATTAAATACTAAGCTAGATAGCCAACAAGCTGGTTTAATAGGCAATAGCATTGCATCACTTGCTTCTGGTATTGCTTCAATCATTGTTGGTTTGATTATTGCTACTCAACTACTCAAAAGAAGTCATATCTTTATTTTTACATCACTAGCTAGTATTTCAGTCATTATGATCTTTTATACAGATATCACAAATATTTATATACTTAGTTTAGCTGCATTGTTTTTTGGTATTGGTTTTGGTTTTACAGGTATAGTTTTTGATACTGCAAATAAACGCAAACAAAGCTATCTTGTCAGCATATTGTCACTACTTTTTTTAGTTGAATATGTCTTAAATAGTATTATTAATCCATTAGCTGCGTATATCCAAAAAACTTTAATAGATTATGATTTTGCTACTTTTTTGAGTTATAAAATAGCTTATGGTTTATTCTTGGGATTATTGATTATTGCTAATATTTTAAGCTTTTATATAAAACCTCAAAAAATATAATCAAAGAGCTAAAAAATTCTTTAAAGTTAATAAACCGTATTCGGTCAAATATGCTTCTGGATGATATTGAACACCAAAAATATTTGCATTTCGATGAGCAAAAGACATAATTTCATCATTCTCGGTTGAGGCTAAAGTAATCAAAGGCTCTTTAATTTCATTAACAATTAAAGAATGATAACGTGTTACAGCAAATTTCAGTGGATGATCTTTGTATAATGAAGATGATTGAAGTTGTTTAATCTCAGAGAGTTTACCATGGTATATTTGTTTAGCTTTTATGATTTTTGCACCATAATATTGAGCAATAAGCTGATGACCTAAACATATTCCTAACAAAGGCAAATTATTTTGCTGACAATACTCAATGATTGGATATATATTTTTGAGCTCATCTGGATGACCTGGTCCCGGGCCAATAATAATATGTGAATATTGCTCAATATTATCAATTTGCTCATCAGTTTTTACCATTGATACTTGATAGCCAAGATAAGTTATATAATCGACAATCGTACTACTAAATGAATCATAATGATCGATATATAAAACCATCTTAAATCCCCAAATACGCTGGTATCAAACCTCTGACACTATTAATAAGATATATTTTATCAGCGTTTTTTAGATCATCAAAATTTAGGCTTTTGGATTGCAGTTTGCCTTGAGAAATTAAAGATTTTCTTGCAACACCTGCTAAGACACCATCTTCTAATTTTGGTGTGTAAAGTTTATCATTTTTCTTGATGATTATATTATGAAACCTAGTTTCAGTAATATTATCTTTTTCATTTAAATAGATAAGCTCACAATTATCTTCATGAATGTATTTGTGATGCATTTGAGTATAAAAGCCTCGTGTCGAACTATGTGTAGTTTTGTGCTGAAATAATTTATTCGCTGAATTTATTTTCTCAGGGCAGATTTTTAGTTTAATAGCTTGTTGATCTGTAGTATTAATTTCAGTATGCTCGATATTTATAGACTTATCATAATGATATTCTAGTCGGATTTTATATTCTTTATCATCAGTTAATTGCTCTACATAGTCATATAGTTGATCTCTAATCTTGCAAATATCGATATCAAAAAATAACTGTCTAGCAGAGTCCTCAAGCCTATCAAAATGTAACTCTAAATTTCTAAATTTATTATGGTAATAAATACTCTCAATTAAGCAAAAATCTGGTTGGTAAATTTGGCGTACAAAGTTTATCTTGGTATTCATTTCTTGCCATTCTGACTGTGCATCTGAATAAACAGTAATACCACCACCTACACCAATCTGTAAGTTATCACGATATTTTTGAATAGTCCGAATAGCAACATTAAAACACATATCATTATTTGGCATAATATATCCAATACTTCCGGTATATACTCCCCTTTTATCTTTCTCTATTTGTTTAATTAGTTCCATAGTTCGTTTCTTAGGTGCTCCTGTAATCGAACCACAAGGAAATAAGCCATCTAGGATCTTCCTAAAAGATATTTGTTTATCTACTTTTGCTGAAATTTGCGAAGTCATTTGTAGTAAATTTTTGTATTTCTCTATTGAGAAAAGTTTATCTACCTTAACAGTATGAGTTTTTGCAATAGCAGATAAATCATTACGTAAAAGATCGACAATTATTAAGTTCTCTGCCCTATTCTTATCACATGATGATAATTCTTGATATATCTTTTGATCTTCTGAATCATTACCTGTAAGCCTTGCTGTACCTTTCATTGGGTTAACAATCAAATTTTCAGCATCCTTTTTAAAGAAAAGTTCTGGTGATATTGATATTATATCTGGGTTTAAAAATGGTAAATATGCAGCATATTTAACTGATTGTTGTTTGAGCTTATTGTACAACTCATAGCTAGTAAGCTTTGTAGTAGCTAAGATATTTTTAGTTAAGTTAATCTGATAGCTTTCACCATTGATAAGTGCTTGTTGAACTTCATCAAAGCTTTTTTGATAATCTGCAAAATTAAGACTATCTATCATTAGATCTATATTTTTATCTGAAATTATATTCTTGAGGATTTCATTTGAATAATTACTAAAAGCGACAAAATGAAGTAATTTAGTATTATCATGATCGCATAAATCATAAAGATTGTTATTAAGATAATAGCTAGCTTCATAACTTAAATACCCAACTAGATATAAGCCTTGTTGCTGCAGTTCTTCCAATTGCCCAAAAGCTAACTCAAGTGATTCATTATCATTAGCTATAACTTCTGCAACTGGATTGTAAAAATAGTAACTTTGGTTATTTGTTAAAGTATCTTCAAGAATTGCAAATTGTGGTAATTGGGTATTACTCATGATTAATCATTTCTTTTAGTTTTTTTCTATCAGTTTTGCCAGTTGTAGTAGTTGGAATTTCATCAATATAAATAATTCCATCTAATTTTTTGTATTCAGCTATGTAATTACCTAGCTTATTATTTATAAACTCTAATGAGTATTGTTCAGATGCCACCAAATATGCCCAGATAGTTTCTCCCCATATTTTATCTTTTTTAGATGTAACTATACAATTATCAATATTTGGTATTTTCAAAATCGCTGCTTCTAACTCAATTGGAGATATGTTTGAGCCGCCTTTTATAATTATATCTTTATAACGCCCATAAAAACTAAGCTCATGGCTTTGAGCATCGAAACTACCTATATCTCCTGTTTCTAACCACTCAGTTTGGATATTTAGAGGTAGCATATTATTTTTGATGAAGATTTTACCATAGTCACTATTTTCAAATTTAACTATTTTTACTTGAGTATCTGCAAAAACTTTAACTTTATTAACTTTATTAGCAGATATATTTTGACCATATCCAAAAACCTCTGTCATACCTAAACCATTTCGTAATGATATACCAAACTTATTTTCAACTTGATTTGCTAAACTTTCGCTAACTATATCACCAGCAACACTTAGATAGCATAAATTATTGTTACTATGAATATTTTGCTCTAACAAAAAATGATACATTGTTGGTAACAGTGCTAAAGCAGTTACATTATTTTGGTTAATAATCTCGACTATTAATCTTGCATCAAATTCACGGATAATTGTTATATTTAAACCCATAGCTAATGCTGGTAAGATTTGATAAGAAAAAGCAAAAGCATGATTTATTGATAATGCTACTAATAAGTGGTCATTTTGTTTAAGACCTAAATCATTAATTCTATCATTAGCATATTTGATTATTTGATTAATATCATGAAAATGCTTTTGATAAAATCCTGTTGTCCCAGAACTTACATGCGCTGTTAGAGATCTAGCATAAATCGAATAATCTTCCGTATATTCAAGACTTTCAAAAAACGATGTCGGATTTTCTATATACAATTTATTTACTTCAAGACTAGATATTTTATCTGTAATAAATAAACTATCATCTTCAACTATCGCTGCTAGCTCATTATCAACTAATCTTGGATTGATTGGCACAAAAATATCTATATCTGCTATCCAACTAGCTATATATAAGCTTACAGATAATGGCGAGTTTTTTAGATTTGAGTATATTTTCCTATAACTACAAGACTCTAAGAATCTAGATAAACTATATGATTTTTGCAAAATTTCATAATAGCTATATTTAGTATTATCAAAATATATATAAGTATCTTTACCATATTTTTCTATATTTGCTAAAAAATCTCTAAGTTGGTGCATATTTGCGAACAATAAGTTATCTAAGCATTTGCCAATATGATATATTAAATAACAAAATTTACTCTAATTTATCTAACAAAATGAAACAATCTCTGTTTTTATCTAATATGGAAATATATGTAAGTCTTGGCTGCTCTGAAGAGGAAAGATCTCACAAGCAAATGATAACTCTAGACTTAGAACTTGAGTTTAGCCAAAACTATAGCGCAAGTAATTCTGATAATCTTGAAGAAACTATTTGTTATTATACTCTGAGAAATAATATTCAACGCTTTTGTGATAACGTTAGCTGTAATCTTATAGAGTACTTAGCTAAGCAAATTTATCTGTTTATCGGAGAAAAACATAGAGATATAACAATCAAATACTTGAAACTTAACAAAAAGCCCCCAGTTTCACAGATAGGTTCTGCTTCTTTTATTATTAGGAATTAATGTGCAATATATTATAGGGATTGGAACAAATATTGGTTTCACTATCGAGAATATTCATCTTGCGTTAGATGCTCTAGCATCACACCAAAGTATAAGAATTATTAGAAAAGCTAGCTTATATAGTAGTAAAGCATTACTCAAAGAAAATGCCCCCAAAGAATGGGATATTACATTTTTAAATACTGCTGTTAAAATTAGTACTCATCTTAAACCTGAAAATTTGTTGAAAGCTTTAAAAGATATAGAAGCAAAAATTGGTAGAGATCTTAATGCTCCGATTTGGTCTCCTAGGCTTATTGATTTAGATATTCTTGCTGCTGAAGATCTGATTTTAGAAACAGATAAACTTACGATTCCACATAAGGAACTACTCAATCGCAACTTTGCTCTAGCACCATTATTAGAATTATCTAAAGGTTGGAATCACCCAATCCGAATAGAAAAAGATCTAAGTATTAAACTTAAGGAATTAGAACCAATTGAGAAGCTTAATCAAACACTATCAAATACAATGCGTATGGGTATAGTTAACTTGTCAGATCAGTCTTTCTCAGATGGTGGTTTTGATGATACTCAGCGTAAATCAAATTTTCTTGAGCTAATAAAAAATGGTGCTGAAATTATTGATATTGGTGCTGAATCAACTAAGCCTAATGCTACTGCTACTAGTGTAGATGAAGAGTTTAATAAATTAGATGAGTTCTTAGAATATCTTAAAGAACAACTTAATAATTTAAGCTATAGACCTCTTGTAAGTATTGATACACGTAGATTTGAAGTCATGAGTAAAATCCTAGAAAAACATTATGATATTATCTGGATGATAAATGATGTTGAATGTAATGATATTGATAAAAAAGCTCAACTTATAGCTAAATATAAAAAGAAATATGTAATAACTCATAATTTAGGTATTACAGACAGAAATCAATATTTAGATAAAGAAGATGCTACAGATAAAGTATGTGAATTTATTGAAAACAAAAAACAAATTCTCCTAAACCATGGTGTAGAGCAACAAAATATATACTTTGATGTAGGCTTTGGTTTTGGTAAAAAAGCAGATACTGCAAAATACTTATTAGAAAATATTGTTAATATAAAACAAAAACTAAATCTAAAAGCACTAGTTGGACATTCACGTAAACCATCTGTATTAGGTATTCCTAAAGATAGTCACATCAGTACTTTAGATAGTGCTACAAGAGAACTTTCAAGAAAATTAGAAAAACTCAATATTGATATTATAAGAGTACATAAAATTTAGTAAGGAAAAATTATGCCATACCATCCAGCATTAGAGTCGCTATTAGATACTCCCGAAATAAGAAAAATAAAAAAATTAGATTTAAGAGATCAGCGTAAGATATTTGCAGATCTTTCAATAGCACAAATCAAACGTCTACCTCGCCCTGATATTATCGAAGAAGATATTAAGTTAGAAAATGATACTATATTAAGACACTATAAACCTAAAAAAGCATCTGATAAAGCTGTACTTTTTATTCATGGTGGTGGTTGGTGTTTGAGCTCTATAGATACTTATGATCACGTATGTAGATACTTATGTGATCAAGGTAATTTAAATATTTTCTCATTAGAGTATGGCTTAGGCCCTGAAGATAAGTATCCTGCTGCTGTTAATCATGCGCTATATGCTTATGACTGGCTTTATGAAAATATTACTAAGTTTAATTTATCTACTGAAAATATCTTTGTAATGGGCGATAGTGCTGGTGGAAATCTTGTAACTATAATATGCCATGAACGTCAAGAAAATATGCCAAAAGCACAAATTTTGGTTTATCCTGCTGTCGATATGTATACTAAATATGACAGCAATACTAAATTTGATGAGTATAAATATCACCTAACTACCGAATGGTGCGAGCTATTTCTAAAAGCATATATAGGCGAAGATATCATGTCAGAGCCTAAAAAACTTAGACAACCTACAATATCTCCATTATTTTATAAAGATACAAAACAACCTGATACTCTAATTGTAGCAGCTACTCATGATATCCTTATAGATGGAATTTATGCTTATGAAGAGAAGCTAAAACAACAAGGTACTTATGTTGAAACTCACTATGATGATGAAATGTATCATGGTTTTATTGGAGGACTTGGTGTAGTTCCATTTGAAAATCCTAAAATAGCTTTAGATAAAATAATTGAGTTTATAAATAAAAGATAAATACTGGTTAAATTATATGATTCCATTTTTTAAAACTGATAAAAAATCTGGCGAAAAATCAGAAGAACTTATTAAAAAATTTAATGACCTACCTGCTTTTGTTGCAACTGGTGGAGAAATAGTTTTTGTCTCAGATGATTTTCATGAAGTACATCTAAGATTTAATTTGACAGATAATACTAAAAACTATCATGGTACTGGTTTTGGTGGAGCTATATACTCATCACTAGATCCAATTTATCCATTACAGTTATGTAATATTCTTGGTGATGATTATGTGGTTTGGGATTTATCAGCTAATATAGATTATCTTAGACCAATTACGCATCATGTTTATGCAAGATTTCTACTATCACAAGAGATTATCAATAAAATAAAGCAAGATGTTATAACCAAAAATAAATCTGTAATTAGTTTACCAGTCTGCTATGAAGATACTGATAATAATATTTATGCTGAAGCAACCAAAACTATATATATTGCCGATCGAGAGTATTTCAATAATCGTAAAAAGTAGTTTAACTAAATGTATTTAATATAGATTGTCTTGTTGCGTTCTTTAACAACTCAATTTCTTGTTGTGTACTATTTAGTGGTGGTAGCCAGTAGATAGTATTTCCTAATGGTCTTAATAATGCGCCTAATTTTATAGCTTCTCGATAAACATCTAGGCCAGCTCTTTTTTTATCAATATTTAAATCTGCTGCAATAATTGCTCCAATACCTCTGATATTTTTTATAATCGGTAATTGCTCTTGTAGCTCAAGAAAAGATTTACTAAATTGTTTTTCAAGATCTTTAACATTGTTAAGTATATATTCTTCTTCAAATATATCTAATACTGCATTTGCTACTACAGCTCCTAAAACATTACCACTATGAGTATGTGAATGTAAAAAAGCTTTAGTTAACTCATCATCATAAAACATCTCATAATATTGATTTTTTGTCAAAACAATACTAAAAGGTATAATCCCAGAGGTTAATCCTTTTGAAACACACAAAAAATCAGGCTTAATATCAAGATATTCATAAGCAAAAAATTTACCCAGTCGCCCTACTCCGGTCATTATCTCATCAAAAATAATATAAACATCATTTTCCTTACACCACCTACAAAGTCTATTTAAGTAATCTTTGCTATAAATCAACATACCTCCAGCACCTTGACAAATTGGCTCTACTATTAAAGCATTAATAAATTCTTTGTGTTGTTCAAGATATTGTTGAGATTTACTCCAATAGACTTCAGCATTTGCCCATAGTGGATCACTTTTGCCACTAACATACGGAATATTTTTTAACTTAAAACTATCAAATAATAATGGTTTATATGGATCAGAATATAAACCACAATCACTAACACTCATAGTTGCCAATGTCTCACCATGATATGAGTTTTCAAGACAGACAAACTTAGTCTTTTTAGTTTGATTTTGAAAGCTTCTAAGGTGTGTCGTCATTTTTAGAGCTATCTCTACAGCACAAGATCCATCACTTGCGTATAAAGTTTTATCCATACCTGTCAAATTACAAATTCTTTGACTAAACCTATCTATTTCATCATTTGTAGTATTTGCAAATATCGTATGCTCATATTTATCTAGTTGTGTCTTAAGCTTATCTATTATGTATGGATGTCTATGTCCAAGAGATTTACACCACCAACTTGATGTAACATCAAAAAGCTTTCTATTATCTTTAGTGTAGATATATCTCCCTTCAGTTCTATAAACATTCATAGGAGGTGATTTTTCAAAGTCTTTCATTTGCGTGCATGGATGCCATATATTTGAGCTATACATATTGTAAACCTTTTGTAAAATATTAAGTTGACATAAATTGTACACAAGATATAAAATACTTTACAACTTTAAAACAATTTTTTATAAAAAATGACATTGGAACAAATCAAAGAAATTTACTCAAGACCATTAACAGAATTAATTTTACAAGCCTTAGAAATTCACAACAAAAACTTTGGTAATGATATTGAGTTATGCTCACTAAAAAGTATCAAAACTGGTACTTGCCCAGAAGACTGTAAATATTGTCCTCAAAGTGGCCATTACAATACTAGTATCGAAAAGCATAAACTATTAGATAAAGATAGTATATTGGCAGAAGCAAAAAATGCGAAAGATGCTGGATCCAAAAGATTCTGTATGGGTGCTGCTTGGAAGCACATTCCTAAAAAAGACTTTGATCAAGTTGCTGAGATTATTACTGAAGTCAAAAATCTTGGCTTAGAAACATGTGTGACTCTCGGAAGTATTAATGCTGATGAAGCAACTAAGCTAAAGCAAGCAGGACTGGATTACTACAATCATAATCTTGATACTTCAAGAGAATTTTACCCAGAAATAATTACCACACGTAAATTTGAAGAAAGAATTGAAACTATTAGAAATGTTGCTAACGCTGATATAAATGTCTGTTGTGGTGGTATATTGGGTATGGGTGAATCTCTAGATGATAGATTTAATTTATTACTAGAGTTATTACAACTACCTGCTGCTCCAAAAAGTATTCCTATCAATACATTAATACCTGTTAAAGGAACTCCTTTAGGAGATAAATATACAAATGCTCAAATTGATAGTTTTGAATTAGTAAGATTTATTGCAACTACAAGAATACTATTTCCACAAGCACGCCTAAGATTATCAGCAGGTAGAGAAAATATGTCTTTGGAAACTCAAACTCTATGTTTTCTTGCTGGTATTAACTCAATATTTTATGGTAATAAATTATTAACAGAGAATAATGCTACTGTTAATTCTGATAATTTTTTATTAGCTAAGCTTGGTTTGGAATCAAATGTCGAATTATGTTAAACCTACAAGACAAATATACTCAATATCAAAAGGATAATTTATTAAGAGAGTTAACTCCTTTTGTAAAGGATGATTCCACTATTGATTTTACAACTAGCGATTATTTAGATCTATCATCAGCACACAATCTTAAAGATGCCATAGTAACTGGTTTTGATAAATATGGTTTTGGAAGTAAGGGATCTAATATAGTCTGTGGTTACACCGATGAAACACAGCAATTTGAATATGAGTTTGCAAAGTTTGTTAACTATCCTAGAGCTATATTTTTTAGTTCAGGGTTTATGGCAAATTTAGCAATTTATTCAACACTATTTAGTAAGCATGATAGTATCTTTGCAGATAAGTATATCCATGCATCTATTATTGATGGAATCAAACTTTCACAAGCTAAACTAAAAAGATACAAACATCAACAATTAGGTCACCTTCAAGATATATATGATGGCAAGAGCTTCACTACAACAGAAGGAGTCTTTAGTACCTCAGGTTCAATTACTCAACTTGATAAATTAGCTAAAATCACACCAGAAAAGCTTATAGTTGATGAGGCTCATAGTTTTGGAGTTTTAGGTAAAAATGGTCGTGGCGCAATCAACTACTTTCAAATAAGCTATAAAAATTGTCCTATCTGTATTTTTCCTCTTGGTAAAGCATTTGGTGGAGTCGGTGCTGTGGTTTGTACTACAGAAGCAATTGCAGAATACCTAATACAATTTGCACGTAACTATATCTATACAACAGCATTACCACCAATGATATTAAAAGCTGCTTTGATACAACTAAAAAACCTTGAAAAGGCTAATGATAATCGAGCAAAACTTCAACAAAATATCATTTTTTTTAATGAACTATGTGATGATAAAGATCTTGAACTAGTGTCTAAAGATTTATCACCTATTAGAAGTATCCAACTAAATGATGCTAATCTAGCGATTAGATTAAAGGATAAGCTCTTTGAAAATAAAATAATAGTGTCTTGTTTTAGATATCCTACAGTACCTAAAGATCAAGCTATATTGAGATTTTCACTACACAGTAATAACACCTTTGACCAAATTCATCAGGCTTTAGAAATTATCTCAAAAGAGGTCAAATATGAACATATATGATCAAGTTAAAAGTAACTTTGCAAAAGCTACAGATTACTCTAAAAACTCAACTATCCAAAATCAAGTACGCCAATTACTTTTAGAGCAGACACTAAACTACTCAAGACTAGTTAGCTACAATCATACTAACAATATTCTAAATTTAGGAGTACGCGACTTATCAGAGCCATTAGAACTTAATAGGATATTTTCAGCAAAGCAAATAGATGCTTGCGATATTGCTTTAACAAAAAATTCAAAATATACAAATATAAACACACTAAAACTTAATTTTGATACAGATCTACGTCTACTTAAAAATAGCTATGATTTAATATTTTCAAATATGTCGTTCCAATGGAGCCAAAACATAGAATCATTAATTAAAAATCTGGCAAAAAAATTAAATAATCGTGCAATTTTAGCCTTTAGTACTGTTTTAGATAACAATTTTCATCAAGTAAAAGACATACTAAGAATAAATAAAATGCACAGTAGTTCTAATATTTTAGACTTTATCAGAAAATCTAACTTGAACTGCCTACATCATGAAGATTTATATTTAGATATTAAATTCAATAACTTTAAAGAACTAACAAATCATCTAAAATCTACGGGAGTTAATACTTATACAGGAAGCAATAATAAACCTAGCTTTTCAAATATCAAAAAGTTTCTTACAAATACTGACCGTATAAACCTTAGTTATCATATTGGTCTATTTATATGTTTTAAGGAATAGTTTATGAAAAAGTTTTTTATAATTGGTACTGATACTGAAGTAGGCAAAACATATATCTCTACCAAACTCATTGAAGCTTGTGAGTATGAAAATATTAAATCACTTTGTTTGAAACCTGTAGCATCTGGACAAAGTCAATTTTCAGAACTGTGTGAAGATATAGAGAATATTCTAAATGCTTATAAGAACAAATTTACAGCAGATGAAATAAACCTAATTTCATTCAGTGAAGCAGTTGCCCCACATATAATAGCAGCAAAATCAAAAGTAGATATTTCAATTGAAAATCTCAAGCAATTTATTGAAGATAAGTATACTCGTCGAGATTTAGATATTCTATTTATCGAAGGAGCTGGTGGATTATTAACTCCATACTCAAACTATTCTACCCAGTTTGATCTAATAAAAGCTCTGCAAATACCAGTACTACTAGTATCAGCTATAAAAGTTGGTTGCATAAACCATACCTTACTAACTATAAATGAGTTAAATCGTCATAATATTAAATTAGCTGGTTGGATTGCTAATTGTAATGACTCAAATATCAAATACATTGATGAACAAATAAATACTATAGAACAACTATCAGGATATAAGTGTAGTGCAAAAATTTCTCAAAATGCTGATTATTTAGATTTTATAGATTTATCCAAGATACTAATATCGCCAGAAGAAAATGAATAATTCCCTTCACTATTCTTAATAAGAATTTCGCCATTATTTGCTAGGCCAACATAGTTACAGTTATTATAAGTTTTATCAACTAAAGCCAATGAAAACTCTTTATCTCTTAGATAATTAAGTGATTCAAATTCATTTTTAAAATATGTAAAACCTTTATTAATAAAAACTGCTAAATCTTCTTTAATAGCCTTGATAATTTGTATAGTTAGGTTAGTTCGATTAGCATGGCGTTGAGATTGTAACTTTATTGATGTCCAATCTTTAGATATTTCTTCATTATATTGCATATTAACATTTATACCAAAACCTATAAATAGCTTCGCTCTACCATTAATTTCGGCACTAACATTTATAATAATACCAGCTATCTTTTTATCATCTACATAGATATCATTAGGCCATTTTAATTTAGCATCTAAGTTAATATTTTTTAGAACTCTTGCAATACTGATTCCTACAACTAAGGATAATCCATTAAGTTTCGATATATCTAGCTCAACTACTTCAAGCATAGTACAATAGATATTTTTACCAAATGGTGAAATCCATTTACGTTTAAATCGTCCAAATCCATCTGTTTGAAATTCTGAGATAAAAATTGCATTCTCACTATACTTAGCTTGATTTTCTATTGCATATTTAGATGTTGAGTCTATAGAATAAAAATAATTTATATTATTAAAAACTTTAGCTAGTTCATCAACCTTTATTAGATCTAATTTTTCTTGGAGTCGATATCCAACTCTTGAGTTAGAAGATACTATTATTTGATAGTTATCCTTAAGTGCTTTGATATTTTTTGAAATTGCTGCTCTTGATATACCTAACTTTTGGGCAATATCTTCACCACTTACATATTTTTTATCATCTAAAAAGGTTAATATTTGTTGTTGAGTTTTGTTCATTTAGCCTTGCTCTTTTAACAAAATCATAAATTGCTACTTCTATCCAAATAAACAGCTGCAGCACCAAAAACCTGAAAATCACCTTCGGTTTCTGACCATTCTATTTTAATTTTTTTAGCCGACTGAGTAAAGGCAAATGTTTTAATCTCTTCCCACATTGCTTTTTCAAAATATTCTCTAGCTGACATTATTGATCCTGCAATTATTATCACCTCTGGATCTAAAGTATACATAATAGACTTTATTGCTACTCCAAGATGTTTACCAAATTGCTTATAGATGTCTATAGCATCGCTATCATTATTTCTTGCTCGTTTAAGGATCTCAACACCTTCAATACCTATCTTTTTTATAAAGAATTGGCCACTACAATAATCCTCCAAGATTCCATCTAAATATGGTAACATGCCAAACTCTCCTGCTCCGCAATTAGAGTCTTTTAGTAAAGAGCCTTTATTGATAATACCGCCACCAATACCCGTGCCTATTGTAATACCAACGAAATTTTCATGCTCTTTGCCCTTGCCATATAGTCTTTGACCTATAGCAAAACAATTAGCATCATTATCTATAAAAACTGGTACTTTAAACTTTGCCTCTAGTATTTCTTTTAGATGAATCTCTTGCCATGATTTAATATTTTGTACATCATATACAATTCCCTTCTCTCGATCTGCAACACTAGGAATACCAACGCCTATGCCCTCTACTTCAGAAGTGAAAACTTTTGCTATAGTATCTATGACAACATCAATAACAGATTGAGCATTATGTTCTGCATCTGGCGGAATTTTGCTCAAGTAAGAGTCTAATAAATTTTCTCCACATACCCTACCAGCATTCACTTTAGTGCCACCAATATCAACACCAACCACAGTTCTATTCTTAATTTGAATTTCTTTACTCATATCACTTCAACTTATTTTTTAAATAATTCTGTTAGCTTTATAGTTTTATTATCAATTAATGGCTTAGCTGTTATGGCTACATATAAAATATATATTATAGTTAGATATACAAAACACATTCCTATTCTTAAGCCTAAGATATCTCCAATATTACCAACCACTAATGGCACTATAGCACCACCAATTATCCCCGTACAGAATATTCCTGATACTGTTCCATGATGTGATTTTAGAGAATTCATTCCTAATGAGAAAACCCCTCCATACATTATCGATGTCAAAAAACCACAAACAGGGAAAAATATCAAAGCCATAGTAGCCGATCCAAACAATGCTAGAGACAATGATATTAGTTGTAAGATTAGAAATACTTTCAAAATATTTTTGACATTATATAGTTTCAATAAAACTATACCTAAAATACCGCCAACACATTGCATGATCCAGAATAATGCTACTGTAGTATTGCCTACAGTTTCGGTATTAAAGCCATGATAATCACTCAAGAATTTAGAAATCCAGACACTAATTCCTTGTTCTTGACCAACATAAGCAAAGATCGCTAAGAAATATATTATTACGACTTTATTCTTTAAAAGATGTAATACAGTAGCAAAACCCTCCAATTTCTCATCTTCCTTCAACTCAACTTTTGGAAACTTAATTAAAGCAATAAATATTACTAGCAAAAACATTACAATTGCATTGAACCAATAAATAGCAACCCAACTAAAGTTTGTCCCTGTTAGCTTATTAAAAAATAGTAAAAAATAATTACTATCTCCAGAATATGGAAGATTCATAACTAAATAAGATAGTACAAATGGACTAACAAATGATGCTCCTCCAAAAAATACTTGCTGTAATACAGAGAAAAATGAGTAATTCTCCTCTCCACCAGCAACTCTTAATAAAGGCCAAAAAGCAACTTGTAATATCGCAGCAGCTGTACCAACTATAAATAAACTTACAATATAAGTAAGATAGCTAACTTTTAGACAGAATAAAATTGAACCCAGAGAGCCCAATAAAAAAGCAAATAAGATCATCTTTTTGGATCCATATTTCTCTAGCGCATAGCCTGCCGGAATTGAAATAATGTAAGCTATAAAAAATGCAAACGGTAAAACCCCAGCTTGCGAAAGTGTCAAATGCAGATCATTAGTTGCATCTGGGATTATAGGTCCTAGAATATTAGTCACAAATGATACAGCAAAAAAGCCAATCATCACCACAGATACTATTAAATAGTTTTTTTTCATAAAATTTGCCTCAAAAAATTTCTAAGTATGAACCCGTAAGCCTTAAATTACCACTTAATAAAAGCATAAGATAATCAAAAGCTTACTTTTAACAAATATAATACATAATTCAACTTTATACTATTAAATAGATATTTTTATTGAGTATTTTTAATTCAAAAAAATAGTAAATATGCTTTTAATCAAACATCTTTGAGTTATTACTATTACTAAAAAAAATATTAAAGCTTATAATGTTAACTGGAACAAAAACAATTCTGGAGATCTAAATGAAAATAGAAGATGTTAAAAAAAATGTTTTTTCGATGCCGCTAGTATCGCCTACAGCAAATAGAATAGTTTATAAATTTACAAATAGAGAATACTTCATAATCGACTATATAGCAGATATAGAAATCCTAAAAAAATATGTACCAGAGCCCCTTAAACCAACTGGTCTTGTAAAATTTGAATTCATGAAAATGCATGATGCAAATGGTTTTGGTAGCTTTAATGAAGCTGGACAACTTATTGAAGTTGAATTTGAGGGTAAGAAAGGCTTATATTCCCATATTATGCTATTAGATAATTTACCGTCAATCGCTGCCGGACGTGAAATATGGGGCTTTCCAAAAAAATATGCTCACCCTACTCTTACAGTAGATTCTGATACATTACTAGGTACAGTAAAATATAACAGTGTTGATGTGGCTTTTGGAACAATGGGATATAAATATCAAGAGCTTGATAAAGATGCTATCAAAAAATCGCTAGAAGAAACCCCTAACTTCTTACTTAAAACCATACCTCATGTTAATGGTAGAGATGTAAGTATTTGTGAACTTGTAAAGTACCATGTTAAAGATGTAACTGTAAAAGGTGCATGGACTGGACCTGTAGATTTGCAAGTATTTAATCATGTTCAAGCAGCTCTTCATCATTTACCTGTTTTAGAAATTGTCAAAGGTTCTCACTTTATCGCTGATGTTACATTAGGTTTTGGTAAAGTAGTTTTTGATTATCTTAAGTAGTATTTTCCTAGATTCTTTTTAAAATTGTTCTTATATTTTTTGATAGTATGATTATTGTAGCTACTATAACTATACCTATAACAGTATAAATTAGTCTAGATAAACTTATCTCATACCCAGATAAATGTGCTAGTTTTAAGAGCATTGCAATAAATATTGTCAAAAAGAATACATAGCTTCCATAATGCTTAATGATACAGCATATAGTAAAAAATGTTGTTATAAACAAAATCATCCAAATAATGTAAGCATTTGATAAATAAATAGCTAAAGGTATGGCAAATAATGACCCTATTATAGTACCTATCAAACGATGCTTAATAGCTGTAGATGATCTAATTACATCCGGTTTAAATATTAATAAAACTGTCATAGGTATCCAGTATCCTATTTCAATGTCAAAGTAAATCGATATAAAATTACCTATAATTAAACCAAGTGATAAACTAACCGCATAAATAGTAGAATCTATATCTGGCAGTATTCTTATACTTCTATAATTATCATCAAAAGTATCTTTTATACTTATTTTTTTTAGAATAACTACTAAAACTATTATAAATGCTAATGCTCCTATCAGTGTAAATAATCCGATGAGTATTGAATCAGTGACGTCAGCATTAAATCCAGTTCCTATAACATATATATCAGCAATAAAGAGAATGCCATTAGCAAAAACCAAATCTGATTTTGCGGTGTAGCCAATCAAAAAAGAAAACCCTAGTAATATAAGTGAACTTGTAATTAAATCATGTGAGTAATAACTACCTAAAGATATTGCTATACTCATACAAAATATAAATAATACTCCTGCATGTAGCTTAAATTTAATACTATGATTACGTATTGAAACTTGATGAAGTGCTACTACAAAGCATCCTAATGCTGCAAACAAAGCATAAATATTTTGTAAGTCTAAGACAACTTGTAGAACTGTAAAAAAACCTATTACCAAAGAGGCAGTAATACCTAAGATAATACTGTTCTTTTTAAGACATATATATTTAGACATCTAAAACATTATTCAATCTGAAATAATATAGATTATATATATGATTATTGTAATTAATCTATTATTTTCTCATCTATCTGATAATTAGTAATATATAATAAACTTAGATAACCAACGATACTTTTTATAGTTAGGAGATTTTAAATGTCAGTTAAAAATAAAGTGACTTTAATTACCGGAGCTGCATCAGGTCTTGGACTAGGTATGGCGACAGAATTTGCAAAACAAGGCGCTAAAGTAATAATCGCAGATTTAGATCTAGAAAAATCACAAGCTGTAGCAAAAGATTTAGCAGATAAATATACTGTAGAAACTTTAGCTGTACAAATGGACGTTACAAATGAGGACCAAGTGAAATCAGGTGTAGATCAAACTGTCAAAAAATTTGGTCGTATCGATACTGTGATTAATAACGCAGGTATTCAGATAATATCACCTATAGTAGATTTTAGTGTATCAGCTTGGAAAAAATTATTTGATATTCATATGACTGGTACATTACTTGTAACTCAAGCTGCTATGAGACATATGATTGAACTAAAAACTGGTGGTAGAGTTATAGTTGTAGGCTCTGTTCATTCAGTTCTTGCATCAAAAAATAAAGCCGCTTATGTAGCAGCTAAACATGCACAAGTTGGTTTTGTAAGAGCTTTAGCTAAAGAAGGTGCTGAGCACAATATCTCATCTAACCTAATTGGTCCAGGTTTTGTGATGACTCCATTAGTAGAAAAACAAATTCCAGAGCAAGCAAAAGAGCTAAATATCAGTGAAGAAGAAGTGGTCAAAAATATTATGCTTGGTGGCACTGTAGATGGTGAGTTCACAACAGTTCAAGATATTGCTGATACAGCTATATTCTTAGCTGGATTCAAAACCAATGCTCTAACAGGTCAGAAGATTTTGGTAAGTCATGGTTGGGGAATGTAAACAAAGCTAATACTTCTGTGATATATTTATTCTCATATTAATTATTATTCTAAAACTGTAGATGTCTACAAACTCAAATATAAGACAAAAACTTGGTCAACTAATTATGTTGGATTTTCGCTATTGGGGTGAAGATTCAAATAATCAGCGTATACCTTTTACAAAAACTAATGATATCGTCAATAAGATCTTTCAAGATTATAATTTAGGTGGTTTTATTCTCTTTAGGGAGAATATTCAAAATAATGAGCAAGTTATTTCTCTATTAAGAGATCTTCAAGCTAATATCAATACACCAATATTTTTTGCTACAGATCAAGAAGGTGGTAGAGTTAATCGCTTACAACAAGGTACTAGTGGCTGCGGTAATATGGCACTAGCTGCAACAGATAATCCTAGTAATGCTTATACTATGGCTAAAATAATTGGTGATGAATTATATTCTTTAGGTATTAATATTAATTTTGCTCCAGCTGTGGATGTTAACTCTAACAAAAATAATCCTATAATTGGTGTAAGGTCTTACTCGGATAATCCTAATGTAGTTACTGACTATGCCAAAAATGCTATAAATGGTTATCATGATGCTAAAATCATAGATTGTATTAAGCACTTCCCTGGTCATGGTGACACTACAACAGATAGTCATTTAGGTAATGTAATCTTAGATAAAACTTCGGAAGAATTAGAGATTACAGAGCTACTACCTTTTAGTAAACTTGCTAAAGATTGTAGTATGATAATGACAGCTCATATTAGTATTCCAGCCCTGGATGATACTCAGTATCAATCAGCTTCAACAAGTGAGAATATTTATGTGCCAACTACTCTTTCTTATAAGATAATAACTAAATTACTAAAACAACAAATGAAATTTAATGGTCTAGTAGTATCTGATGCTATGGACATGCATGCTATTGCTAAACATTTTGGAACTATTGAAGCATCTAAATTAGCTATTTTAGCTGGTATAGATATTTTATTAATGCCTGTTCGAGTATGGTCAGAAAATGATCTTTATAAGTTAGAAGAGCTTTTTTGTGAACTAGAAAAAGAATATAATCAAAATCCTAATTTTGCTAGTGCAGTTGATAATGCCTACACGAATATTACTGATTTCAAAGCAAAACATAAACTCAAAGAAGGCTTAATATTCAAACTCTCACACGATGAGCAATTAAAATATGCTAATCAAATAGTTAACTCTAGTAAACATCAACAAATATCTTTAGATATAGCCAAGCAAAGTACAACTGTAGTCAAAAATTCAGGAATTATTCCATGCGATCTCAATAAGCTAAAAAATATCTTGATTGTAGATAGCGATAATCAACGTATGGCAGATTTTGATGATGAGTTACAAAAAATAATATCAAAAAATAACTCCCCTACTATCATAAACTCTGAAAATATTAATAATCAAGATATAAAAATTAGTATCGAAAGTGCTGATATAATTTTGCTAATTTCAGCAAATCTTCGTGAATATAATCAGATTTATAGTTATATAACTTCTATAAAGCCAGAGCAAACTATAAATATAGCAGCACTTGCTCCTTATGATATTAATTATATCGATAATATTGTCAATTATGTTTGTATTTATGGTGCAACTTCTATGGACCAGACAAATTATACAAAGACTTCTCTAAAAATTAACATTCAGGCAGCGTTAGAAAATATTTTTAGCGGTAATATCCTAACAGGAAAATTGCCTGTTCAAATTTAATGTCTTAAGCTGTTTTTGAGCCAAAGAATTCATAGTGAATATTTTTTTCTCTAACACCATTTTTTAATAACTTTTCATGTATAGAAAGCATAAATTCTTTAGGTCCACAAAAGAAGTATTGAGCATCATTTTTGTCTTCACTAAGCTGTTGTTGGACAGTATGTATACAGACTAGTCCTTGCTTTGCGTCAGATTCAGAATTATCTTCGTAAAAGAAAATAGTTTTAAGTCTTGGGTTCTCATTTGATAGTTTTTCTAACATCTTAGCAAAAGGATGTTCATTTATATTTTTTTTACCACAGACAAAAAGTATTTGTCTTTGATTTTGTGTTTTTAACTCTGATAAAAGCATACTCATTAAAGGCGTAATACCGATTCCTGCTGAAATTAGAACTATCGGTTTATCAAGATTTTTATTTACTTCCAAGAAAAATTCGCCGCAAGGAGGCGCTATTTCTATTCTATCACCAACTTTTATCTCATGCGATAGGTATTGAGATACATAACCTTGCCCCTCTCTTTTAACAGTTATTCTTATATAATCTTCACCAGTAGCTGAAGAAATACTATAATTTCTCATAGTTGTAGTTCCATTATATGGAACTCTAACAGTAATATATTGTCCTGGTTTGAAATCATATCTTCTAAAAAGATTATTTTTAAAATAGAAAGAATATGTATTTATACTCTCATTTTCTTTTTTGATTACCTCAAACTCTTTAAAATTATTCCAACCATAATGCTCTAAATTCTCTTCGTATATACTCTTTTCACGATTAATCAAAATTTCAGCTAATAAATTATAGGCTTCTGTCCAAGCTATAACTATGTCATCATTATCATTTAAGTCTAGGACTTCTTTAATTGACTCGATTAAGTTAAACCCTACTATTGGATAATGCTCCGCTTTGATTTGTAATGATGCATGTTTTTGAGCTATTAGCTCTACTGCATTGCCTAAAACCTCAAGATTCTCAATATTTTTTGCATAAGCCAAAATTGCTACAGCTAAAGCTTCTGGTTGAGATGAGTTTTTTTGTCTTGAGGTATTAAAAAACTTTTTAACTTCGGGATTATGCCTAAACATTCTATCATAGAAATGTTTTGTTAAAGCAACTCCATTTTCTTCTAAAATAGGAATTGTTGCTTTTATTGTATCTATATTCTTTTGACTTAACATAAGATGTCTCCATATATTCAAATTATAATATGCATTATATATGCATATTATAATTTATACAAATTTATCCTATACTTTGAAAACATCTTTACTAAAATATTTTATATGAATTTAACTTCTTTTACTGATTACTCTCTCAGAATATTAATAATTTTAGGATCAAATCCTAAACAAAAATATAAAACTAAGGATCTTGTAGAAATATTAGATATTAAACTTAATCATGCTACTAAAATTATTAATAAATTATCCAATCTGAACTATATAGAATCATATAAAGGTAGATTTGGTGGTGTGTCAATTTCTCAAGCTACATACAATATCAATTTATCAACTATTGTCAAAGAACTAGAACCAATGAACATTGTAGAATGTTTTGATAAGGATAAAGCAACCTGTCCATTAATACCGAACTGTAAACTCAAATTTATACTAAATCAAGCAAGCAATGATTTTATAGCGAGATTAAGTGACTATAGATTTATTGATATATGCAATATCATGCCCCCAAATCAAAATAACGAATAAGTCTTTAAACTATATTTTTATATTTTCGCTAGCAACTATCGTCGCATTATCTTGACTAGAGATTACATAAAACTTACTTAGATTAAGTTGTTTTTTATAGTCAGCAAAAGCTAGAGGACTATGCTCTTTAGCCTTATTTTTTACAACAAGAATATTTAACTGATTTGAGTTATTCCAATATTTAACAAATTTATCAAATTTCATTAAATATTTATCTACATTTGATTTAGGGAACTCTCTAACATCATCTAACTCACCTTCATCATTAATAATAATTACATTATGTTTAGTGTAGAAGATAATGTCATAAAAGCGATCACTCTCAAAAACTTGAGCATTTGGATATTTTTGATATATTTTAGATATTTCTTGGGCTGTCTTATATTTAGAGCTTGTATCAAAATAATCTCCTAGTACATAACCTAAATTTGCAATAGTCATCATCATAATACAAATATAAGCAACTAATTTATTTACTGAAAAAGTATTTAATTCTTTGATTAATTTGATCGTGATTACAGTAGCTATTATTGCAATTGCTAATAAGATTAAGAAATATTTATAGCCAAAAATCCAATACTGAGGAAGACATAAAAGAGCCACAGCAACGATAGGTAGCAAAGTAAAAATAAGGATAATAAATTTAAAGCTTATACTATCCCACTTATCAAACTTTTGTAAGTCTATACTCTTAAAGTGCATAGCTACAAGTATTGATAATGGTAATATTAATGGTGCTAAATAACCAAATAAGAAAGATTTAGAAATCCCAAAAAATATAAATATAAATGTCGCCCAACTAAATAAAAACCACTTATCTGAATTTTGCTTACGATTTTTAAAAGCCTGTTTTGAGAAGAAACTCTTAAGAATTTTAGGTAAAAACAGAGTCCAAGGAAAAAAAGCTCCCATAATTGCTAACAAATAAATAATTTTAGAAACTTCTCTATTTTGCTCATCTGTAGAATATCTAAGTATCTGTTGTACTACTATGTAATAATAAGCAAAATTAGGATGATACTGTTCAACTGCAAATATCCATGGTAACGAAATAACTGCTACAATTACCAAACCTAGGTAAAGCCTAATATCAAGTAACCTTTTATACTGTCCCATAATAACAGAATATAAACCTACTATAGCCATAGGAAAAACTATTCCCATTAGTCCTTTAGTCATAACAGCTAAACCAGCAAATATAAATGCTAAAATAAGCCAATACGTACTTTCCTTGTAGTCATCATCATATTTAAGGCTTACCCAATAACTAAGCATAGTCATATTTAAAAATACAGCTATTGCTAAGTCCATGTTCAAATATCTACCAACAAATAGAAATAAAATCGTACTTAAACTTACTGCTACTGATAATAATGCTGTTTGACGGCACTCTAATACTTTGCGTACTGCTATATATGTAAAAATTAAACATGTACCTAGTAATACAGGATTTACAAGTCTTGCTCCCCATGTATTCTCGCCAAATATGCTCATAAATATACAAGTAATCCAATATACTAGCGGAGGCTTATGAAAAAATATCATTCCATCAATATATGGAACTATAAAGTTATGATTTGCAAGCATCTCTCTTGCTACTTCAGAATATCTAGTTTCATCAGGAGCATAAAAATTAGCTACGCCATACATACAAAAAGCTACAATCATTGTAGCTAAAATTAGCAAAATATCTTTAAATTTGTTATTCATTGGGATTAATTAACTTTGATTATCTTGGAAGAACTTTTTAGTGAGACAAATAGTTTTTTCGATATCTTCATCACTATGAGCAATTGATATAAAGCCCGCTTCATAAGCAGATGGAGCGAGATATACTCCATTATCAAGCATATATGCAAAATATTTATTAAACATTTTAAGATTAGTTTTACCTAAATCTGTAAATGTATTAACAGCAACCTTTTCATTACAGAAAAATAGTCCAAACATTCCACCTAAATATTTCGCATGAAAATTAAAGTCATAAACTCTAGCGGCCTCATTCAATCCATCAACTAATTGTTTAGCTTTAGCTTCTAATTTAACAAAAAAGTCATCTTGTGAAACTTTTTCTAATGTTTTGATACCAGCCGCCATAGCAATTGGATTACCTGATAAAGTACCAGCTTGATATACTGGTCCAGCCGGAGATACTTCTTGCATAATTTCTTTGCGACCACCGAATGCGCCTACTGGCATACCACCACCAATCACTTTACCTAATGTTGTTAAATCAGGCTTCACATTATAAATACTTTGAGCACCACCCAAAGCAACTCTAAAACCAGTCATCACTTCATCAAAGATAAGTAAGCTATTATTTTCATCACATACCGCTCTAAGTTTAGCTAAGAAATCATCTTGTGGAAAAATCATATTCATATTGCCCGCGATTGGCTCAACTATGATACAAGCGATTTCATCTTTGTATTTTTCAAAGAGAGCTTGTATTGAGTCTATATCATTGAAGCTAGCAACTAAAGTATCCTTAACTACATCCTCTGGTACACCTGGTGAATTTGGCTGACCTAATGATAGTGCTCCAGATCCAGCAGCTACAAGAAACTCATCAGCATGTCCATGATAGCAGCCTTCAAATTTGATAATTTTATTTCTACCTGTATATGCTCTTGCTAATCTAATAGCACTCATTGTCGCTTCAGTACCGGAATTTACGAATCTAACTTGTTCAATATTTGGCATAAGCTCTACTATTTTTTTAGCAAGTTCAATCTCTTGTTTACAAGGAGCGCCATAACTTAGACCATTTTTTAGCTGACATTGTATAGCTTCAAGGACATCATCATCACCATGACCCAAAATCATTGGTCCCCACGATCCGATATAATCTATATATTTGTTCCAATCAACATCATACAAATAAGCACCTTTCGCTGATTTTATGAATCTTGGAAATTCTTGCCCAACACTCTTAAATGCTCTAACTGGAGAGTTAACTCCACCAGGTATATATTGTAAGGCCTCTTGGAATAAACTTTGAGAGTTAATTTTATTCTCCATGTTCTTGTTCCTGTCTCATTTTATTTATTTTTTTCTCGACTGCTTGCATTAGTAAGCTTGCAGCATTAACTTTGGTAGCTTTATAGATCTCTTGAATACCAGTTGGACTAGTAATATTAACTTCTGTTAGTTTATCTCCTATCACATCTAAACCAGCAAACATTACCCCTTCTTTTTTCAGCTTTTTAGCAACTTTTTTAGCTATTTTATAGTCTTGCTCCTGAAGTTCTCTTACTTCAGCTCTAGCTCCAGCTGCCAAGTTACCACGATTATCACTATCACTAGGAACCCTAGCTAAGAGATATTTAATAGGTTCTCCATTTACTATCAAAATTCTCTTATCGCCATCTTTGATTGCTTCTTGATAATCTTGAACCATTATATATCTGGTTTCATGATGAGTTAGAGTTTCAAGGATAACATTTTTGTTTTTGTCGCCATCTTTGATCCTGAAGATAGAGCTGCCACCCATTCCATCAAGAGGCTTAACAATAATATCTTTATGCTCTGCGTAAAATTGATTAATCTGCTTATAGCTTCTAGTTATCAGAGTGTTTGGTGCAAATTTAGGATAATTTGAAATAGCTACTTTCTCATTAAAATCTCTAAGTGCTTGCGGATTATTTACGATTAACACTCCATGTTTTTTTGCCAAATCAAGCATATATGTCACATATATATACTCCATATTAAATGGTGGATCTTTGCGCATAAATATACAATCAAGATCTAACAGTGATAAATCATGATGTTGAGATAATATTTCATACCAAGACTCTTTTGCTTTATGGATTTTTATCTTAAGCGCATCGCCTTTTGGCTTACCATTGATTATAGATAAATCATTTAAATAAAAAGTATAAATTTCCCAGCCTTTATCTTGAGCAGCTTGTAGCATCATATATGTGCTATCTTTTGAAATATTAAAAGAGTTTAAGTTATCTATTATAAATCCTACTTTCATTATTTATCCTATTTTATACCCGATATATTTATCTAAATCTTTGCCATTCAAAATATCTGCAATATTTAACATTTTCTTGTTGGGAAATTGTAATTGCTTAAATCTGATTATCTTGTCATTTGTAGCAATGTCAAAACCATTTTTAGTTATATCCGTAATTGCTGTAACTTCATCATTTGATGATTTTTCAAGTATCTCAAAATCACCTACTTTGACTTGCTCACCTCCTAGCATAAAAAATGCTGATGGCCATGGAGTAAATGCTCTAATATGACAACTAATTTCTTTGGCAGATTTTGTAAAATCTATAAGACCTTCTTGCTTAGTAATCTTATGTGCATAAGTAGGCTCACCTTGCTGAGGTTGCGGTTTGATCGTATCAATATTTTCTAGAGTTTCTAATAATGGTTTTATTGATAGTTTAGCGAATTTATCATGTAGTGATTGGGATGTATCTGTATCTTGTATCTCAACCTCTAGAGTATTCAATATATCTCCAGTATCAAGTCCAGCATCCATTTGCATTATACAGATTCCAGTTTTAGAGTCTCCTGCTTGAATTGCTCTCTGGATAGGTGCTGCACCACGCCATTTAGGAAGTAATGAAACATGAATATTTAAACAACCATATTTAGGAATATCCAAAAACTCTTGAGGCAGTATAATTCCGTAGGCTATCACAACTATGACATCTGGTTTTAGTTCTCTAATTTGCTCAAGTACTTGAGGATATTTCTTAAAAGATAATGGTTGAAGCACTGGTGTGTTGTTGGCTATAGCCACTTCTTTGACAGGTGAAAATTGTATCTTCTTACCACGCCCTTTTGCTCTATCTGGCTGAGTAAGCACCGCTTGAATATTGTGCTGCGATTGATATAAGTCTTTTAGAACTTGTGCTGAAATATCAGGAGTTCCAGCAAAAACTATATTTAACTTTTTCATTGTTACTAATCTCTAAAAGCATATGCCCGTAATTGAACACTACTTAATTCAGTAATTTGACCCTCTGGGAACAGACAAACGTATTTTATCTCATGCGCGCCATTTTGAGCAGCTAATTTTACAGCCTCTCTTATATTTTGATTACATAGTTTTTGGAAATCTCTCTCTTGATCTACACCTATTACCACTCTTATTTCACCTATGCTATCTTGTGTATCTGTTTGATAACGTAGATTAAATATTCTGACTTGTTTTGGATCTGTAGCTGGCAATTTTGCACTATATTTAGGTAAATATACACCTTTTGGTTCAGGGATATTCTTAGAAACAAAAAAATATATACAAGATATAAAAACTATAAACAATATACCAACATACATCAAATTTTGACTGAATCGACTCATTAAAAATTAAATATTACTCTAAACTAGCTAGATTTTAACACATCTAGTCTATATTGGCTAAATATTAAGTTATTCGATAAGTATTAGAAACAAATTGAAAATCATAATTAAAACCATTATTATATTTATAAATTTAAATATATATTTATTTCAATATGTCATCTATCACAAATTTTTTAAAAGTAATTTCTGATAAAAATAGATTAATTATTTTATATGTATTAAACAAAAATACTCTTTGCGTATGTGATATCCAAAAACTTATCTCATTAACTCAAGGAGCGTTATCAATACAGCTAAAAAATCTTGTAACTACTGGATTGCTAGAGTCTTTTAAACAAGGCAAATGGGTGTTTTATAAACTAGATAAAAATATTCCAGAATATCAATTAAACATTTTAAATGAGCTTTTCAAACAAATAGATAAAGACGAAGAAGTTCAACAAATAATATCTAAACTAGAAATTTCTGAAATTTGTAAAATTTAAGGAGTAATAATGAAATTAAAGTTTCTCGATAGGTTTCTGACCTTATGGATTTTTTTAGCTATGATTGCGGGTATCACTATTGGATATACTCTACCAGAAGCTAAAAACTTTATATCAAAATTTGATATTGGATCAGGTAATTGGTTAATAGGACTAGGTCTAATTGTGATGATGTATCCACCACTAGCAAAAGTTAAATACTCAACAATGCCAGAAATATTTAAAGATACTAAAATTCTACTTTTATCTTTAATCCAAAACTGGCTGATTGGTCCTATTCTGATGTTTATCTTAGCAGTTATTTTTTTCCATGACCAACCTAGCTTTATGATAGGACTAATTTTAATAGGGTTAGCAAGATGTATTGCTATGGTAATTGTATGGAATGACTTGGCCAAAGGATCTAGAGAATATTGTGCCGGATTAGTTGCGTTTAATTCTATTTTTCAAATAATATTTTATGCTGCTTACGCATATATATTTATTACAGTTATTCCAAAACTACTGGGATTTGATACGAACATCAATATAAATATATCAATGTTAGATATTGCAAAAAGTGTCGGAATATATCTAGGAATACCTTTTGTAGCTGGAATATTAACTAGAGCTATCTTAATCTCTAATAAAGGCGAACAATGGTATATAGATAAATTCACTCCAGCGATATCACCTCTGACATTGATCGCCCTACTATTTACTATAGTGCTGATGTTTACTACAAAAGGAAATGAAATAATTAACTTGCCATTTCAAGTAATCAAGGTTGCTATTCCGCTTTTGATATATTTTTTGATAATGTTTAGCATATCATTTTTTATGTCATATAAAGCTAAAGCAACTTATGAGCAAGCCGTATCTTTGAGCTTCACAGCTGCTTCAAATAATTTTGAGTTAGCTATAGCAGTTGCAATCTCAGTATTTGGCATAAACTCTACCGAAGCTTTTGTTAGTGTAATTGGTCCTCTGGTTGAGGTGCCAGTTTTGATTGGGTTAGTAAATGTGGCTTTGTGGTTGAATAAAAAATATTTTAATTAAGCCAATTCTACAATATTATTAAGAATATAATACCTAAATTATACATCTTCTATGCCATACGTATATCTAGTTATAGCTATAATCACTGAAGTCCTTGGGACAGTTTCGTTACCATTATGCAATGGTTTTACAAGGATTGTTCCTTCACTATTTGTTTTGATATTTTATGGACTTTCGTTTTACTTTTTATCATTAACATTAAAATATATGAATATTGCTTTTGCGTATTCTATATGGTCAGCATTTGGAATTATTTTAATAGGAATTATAGGATATCTATTTTTTAAGCAAAAGTTGGATTTACCATTTGTCTTAGGAACATCGTTTATACTTATTGGAACTATTATTATTTGTGCATATTCAAAAACTATTATGCATTAAGTTTATAATATTTATTTCTTGTATTTAATTTCCCAACAATTATGGATATTTTTGTTAGATAAAAAGTCTCTTGATAAACAAATTTTATCAATATTCTCACAATTAAACTTAGCTATTATTTCTTGTGACATTTTGAAGCGACGATAATTGTTAGAGAAATATAATACTCCATCTTTTTTGAGGGAATCCATAGCTAAATTTATCAGCAATTCATGATCTCTTTGAATATCAAGAATATCATCCATACGCTTAGAGTTTGAAAATGTTGGTGGATCTAAAAATATCACATCAAACTTCTCGCTGTTGGATTTTAACCAACTAATACAATCTGCCTGAATAAAATTATGCTTTTTAATATCTAAGTTATTTAGCTCAAAATTATTCTTACCCCACTCAAGATAAGTGTTAGACATATCTACACTTGTAGTTTTTGCTCCTTTTAAAGCAGCATGAACACTAGCTGTGCATGTATAACTAAATAAATTCAATAAAGTCTTATTTTTTGAAGCTTTTGCCACAAGCTGTCTAATTTTACGGTGGTCTAAGAAAATACCAGTATCTAAATAGTCATCAAAATTCACATAAAATTTAGCATCAAATTCATTAATAACGTGAAAGTTATTTTTGTCATTATTTTTTTGATACTGTTCTTTGCCTTTTTGACGCTGACGGACTCTTGTATGTATATTTTCATATTGAATATCTAGAGTTTTATGTATCTGATATATAGCTTGATAAAATCTTTGTTTAGCAATATTCTGATCTATAGTAGCATCGGCACGATATTCTTGTAAAAACACATGCTCACCATATATATCTACAGCTACAGCAAAAGTTGGAATATCAGCATCATATAAACGATAACACTCTACTCCCGACTGCTTTAACCATGGTTTTAGGTTTTTAAGATTCTTCTTCAGTTTATTAGAAAAATCTATATGCTCATCTGACTTTTGTGCACTTGCTTCAGCTATACGAATATTTTTCTCAAGCTGGCTTTCATGTTTAAATCTTGCATGCTCATTTATATCAAACTGATACAATACTGTTTCAATAGCGCCATTATAGAATTTATTCTTCTTAGTAGTACGTAGCTGCATTTCTTTAATTGATTCATCAAAACTTGTCAAAATCGCAACTTTCCAACCATAAAAGTCTTGAGATAATCTATCACCGAAACCATTAAATATGTCTAAAAGTTCATCAAGCTGATCACCATATAAACGCTCACCATAAGGAGGATTTGTAACTATCAAACCCTCACTATCAAACTCATTTTCAAGATCACGGATATCTTGTCGCTTAATATTAACAACATCTTCAACACCAGCTTGATAAATGTTTCTATCAGCCTTATCTAAAACATTGTTATCAATATCATAGCCTTGAATAATTGCATTTGTTGGCTTTTGAGCTTTTTTTGCTATTTCTAATAAGTTACTCCATAAGTCTTGATCATGAAGCTTTGAATTGAATAGCTTAAATTCTTTATTTAACAACACAGGAGCTATATTTTTTGCCATAAGAGCAGCTTCAATAAGAATAGTCCCAGAACCACACATTGGATCAATCAATATAGGTTGATCTTTTTCAAGTTCATCTAACCACCCTGCTTTGATAAGTATCGCTGCTGCTAAAGATTCTTTTAAAGGTGCTTGGCCTTGAAATTGTCTATAGCTACGCTTATGTAGGCTCTCTATATTTAAGCATAAAAACACATTCACATACTGCTTATGTAAATGTAATTTTATTATATTATCGGGATTATCAGTATCAATATTTGGTCGTTCATTAGTTTCTCTACGAAACTGATCGACTATAGCATCTTTTGTCTTTTGCGAAACAAACATAGTATTATTAAAATCATAATGCTTACCTGAGATTATGATTTTAAAAGCTGTGTTAACATCAAAGTAATCTAACCAATTTATTGATGATATAAAATCATATAAAGCTTGCTGATCTGTAGCTTTTTGAGTAGCTATTTTTAGCATAACTTGGCTTGCTAGATGAGAGTAAATACAAACTTTGTAGGCATCTTCAAAAGATCCCTCAAACTCAACTCCAGCAAGTTTTTCAGATGATGATATGCCTAACGCATCTAGCTCATCTTTTAATAAAAGCTCTATACCCTTTGCACAGCTAGCGAAAAATGTAAAATTTTGCATAAGAAATTATAAAATATAAAATATGTGTTAAATGATATATTAATTCCAATAAATAACAATTAATAAGCGAAAATCTATTGATTTTATAAGATATAAAATATAATATCTATTCTAAATACTCGCATAGCTCAGTTGGTTAGAGTACTATCTTGACATGGTAGGGGTCACTGGTTCGAATCCAGTTGCGAGTACCAGTAATTCATCTCGACTATCTAATACACATAATCGATATCAAATTTGAAAAATCAAAACCTAATAAATTTTTAACTTCATCACTTTTTAGCAATGCTACTAAGCCTGCTTTGGTATTATCATGTTTGAATATTTTTTCTATCGTAGCGTCATTTTCAGTCAGCTGAATTTTCAAAAAATCTTTTTCTAAAAAAATCTTACACCCTTCTTTTAAACTTGGGTGATGTGCTAGACCATATTCGTATGCTTTTAATTGATTATCATTTAATGTCATATTTACAAACTCTCATCTTCTTTGATCCAACTTTGCATAGCTGTAATAAGCTCAGCAAAAATATCTGCCATCAGCAATAAATCAACTTCATGACCAACATTATCTTCTTTATTTAGATCTTTTATACCATCTAAGAATTTAATACTTTTAAACTGTAACTTAGTATTTGCTGTCATAGCAAGCTGCTCTTTCCAAGTTATAGCTAACTCTGTAATGTACCCTCCACTATCAATAAATGATTTGATATTATCATTCAACATCGAGCTACCTTGACATGAGATATTTGCAATACTATCTCCTATAGCACTTGTTAGCTTACATTTTTCTGCTATTTCAATATCTACTGGATAAGTATCTTCGACAAGCCACTCTGTTAGAATATCTGTTTCTTCTTTAATGACAGGCTCAAACCTTGCTTCACATCTATGCAATAGATCTAAAACTTCTGTAATCTGTTTTTCTGAAACACTATCAATTATTAAATAGTTATTAGTCAGATCCAAATAGCCGTGAATCTTTCTAAACTTACTAAATGCTAGAGGTAGTAGCTTTTGCTCCATATCCTCTTTTATTTGTGTTTTTTCTTTTTTACTTACATATCGAGTAAGTTCTAACTCTTGAATATATTCTTGTGCTTGTTGGTTGATAACTTGAGCAGGAAGAATTTTTTCTTCAGTAAGCAAACAAAATGCAGCTAAATGATTAAACTTAAAAAGACATCGTTCATCTTTTATAAACGGGTTTGTAAAACCTCTCGAAGATTTCTGAGAATTGCTACAAGGAATAAATGCGAGTTTATTCATCGAATCTTCAAAAACATCTATATTAATATCAGTAATTTTGAATGCTGTAAGATTTTTAAAAAACATAAAAAACGATTAAATATAATAAAACTGTCTCAAAATAATAAAACATCTAATCATAAAGTAAAACTATTAAACTACAAATTTAATAGTTTATATGATTTAACTATCTCAAAACTCATGACTGTTGTTGCTGTATCTGCTGGGAAATATTTGATTATAGCTATTTTGTCAAAGATGATTTTTTTAGAAAGTTGATATTTCAAAAGCTTGTCATGATTAGTCGCACCATACACTAAGCTAACATGAGGATCTAAATTATATTCACTTTCTGTATCTAATTTTCTTATACTAGCAAAAAGATTATCTAACTGTATAGTTTTTGATAACTTGAGATAATAGTTCATAAAATAAGAGTATCTATCTATAGTCGTATCATCAATATCTAATGAAATATTCTGATAATTAAGCTGACACGCCCAACACCCAAAATCTTCAACAATATTTTTAGCAGAGCTAAATAATGTCAAATGAGGTATAAATGATGGTTGTCTAGCAATATAAGAATTATAGTTTATACATCTAGCTAGAGCTAGGAGATATTTCTGTGCTGGTATTAGCCAAACACTATATTTATGAGATGACACAATTATTAACTCATTCTAACAAAAATTGTAATATTTGTTATAATAGCAAATCTTTAGTTATATAAATTATGAATTTCTAGGAATAAATATGTCACAAATAGTTGTTTGCGCAATGTACAAATTTGTAACGCTTGAAGATTATGAAGCTATGCGCCAGCCTCTGCTTGATACTATGATAAAAAATAATGTCAAAGGTACACTACTTCTTGCTAATGAAGGTATTAATGGGACAGTAGCAGGATCTCGAGAAGGTGTAAATGCGTTATTAGCATATCTAAAATCTGATTCTAGATTAGCTGATATTGACTACAAAGAGTCTTATCATCAAGAAATGCCTTTCTATCGTTCAAAAGTAAAACTTAAAAAAGAGATTGTAACTCTTGGTATCGAAGAGATTGATCCAAATAAAGTCTGCGGAAAGTATGTGGAGCCTAAAGATTGGAATGCTCTTATATCTGATCCAGAGACTATACTTGTAGATACTCGTAATGATTATGAGATAGAAATAGGTACATTCAAAAATGCTATTAATCCAAGCACAGAGACTTTTAGAGAATTTCCAGAATATGTCGATAAAAACCTAGACCCTAAAAAGCACAAAAAAGTAGCTATGTTTTGTACCGGTGGGATTAGATGTGAGAAATCTACAGCTTTAATGAAAGCTAAAGGTTTTGATGAGGTTTATCACCTAAAAGGCGGTATCTTAAAATATCTAGAAGAAGTACCAAAAGAAGAATCCATGTGGGAAGGTGAATGTTTTGTATTTGACTCAAGAGTAGCTGTAAATCATGATCTTGAGAAAGGTAGCTATGATCAATGCTTTGCTTGTCGTATGCCTATCACCGAAGAGGACAAAAAACGCCCAGAGTATGTCAAAGGTATAAGCTGTCATCATTGTTATGATAAAGTTACAGAAGAGCAAAAAGCACGCTTTGCAGAACGTGAAAAACAATCTCAACTAGCTGCTGAAAGAGGGTTTTCACATGTTGGTGATGATGCCAAAAAATTAGCAAAATTAAATAAACAACAAAAACAACAAGCAAAAGAAATAGCTCGTAAAAAAGCAAAAAGTGAAATTTGACTTCTACTTATAAACAATCAAAATTCAAATCATATTTTTAGAAGCAATTTTATACTCCTACTGTTAAAATAACATATATTTAAATATTTCTTTTAAGATATAAATTCTCAACATAAAAGGCTATAACTCTTATGCAAGAAAAAATCACACAATTTGAGAACTTTTTAGCTCAACTACAACAAAAAATCACATCTACTCTTGAGCAATCTGAAACTAGCTCAGCTAAATTTATTAGTGATAAATGGCAAAAGCCAGATACTCCTGAACAAAAACTCAAAGGCTATGGTAACTCTATGATTATAGAGGGCGGTGAAATCTTTGAAAAAGGCGTCGTTGCATTCTCTAGAGTACACGGAGATGCTTTACCACCATCAGCTACCGCAAAAAGACAAGAACTTGCTGGTAAATCATTTATTGCCACAGGTGTTTCGTTAGTTATTCATCCTCGCAATCCTTTTGTGCCAACATCTCATGCTAACTTTAGAATCTTCGTTGCTGGTGCTGATACAGATAATCCTATATGGTGGTTTGGTGGTGGTTTTGATCTAACCCCTTACTACCCTTTTGAGGAAGATGCTATTCACTGGCACCAGACTGCAAAAAATATTTGCGATAAACATGACACTAGCTACTATCCTAGTTTCAAAAAATGGTGTGATGAATACTTTTATCTCAAACATCGTGATGAATGTAGAGGCGTTGGAGGTTTGTTTTTTGATGATTTAAATGATAAATCTTTTGATGAATGTTTTAAATTTGTGACTGATTGTGCAAATTCATACTTAGATGCTTATATACCAATAGTAGAAAAAAGAAAAAATATCGAATATTCACAAAAGCATAAAGATTTTCAACTTTACCGTCGTGGTAGATATGTCGAATTTAATCTAGTCTTCGATAGAGGTACAATATTTGGCCTTCAAAGTGGTGGACGCACAGAATCAATACTATCATCAATGCCACCTATGGCTACTTGGAAGTATAACTGGCAACCTGAGCCTGGTTCTGAAGAAGAAAAAGTATATGAATATATAAAGCCAAGAGATTGGATTAAATAGTGTTCACAAGTAAAAAACATATCATTTATGTAAAAAATAATTATGTTACAATAAGCTCAAATTATTAGAGGTTTTTTTAGATTATGAAAATTAATTTTTGTGCGGGTCCTGCTGTTGTGCCTACATCTATAATAGAACAGTTGCAACAAATGATGATTGATTATAAAAATACTGGCGTATCTTTATTATCTATTTCACATCGTGATAAAGTTTTTGATGAAGTGCATGCCTCTATTCAAAAAAATCTCAGAAGTTTGCTTAATATTCCGGATAACTACTCTGTGCTTCTGATGCAAGCTGGAGCTACGGCACAATTTGCTGCTATACCTATGAATTTAGCAGATAAGTATAATAAAGCATTGTATGTATGTAGTGGGCAATGGTCAGAAAAAGCTGCTCAAGAAGCTGCTAAATTCATCTCTGTAGATGCTGTGAAATATGATGATAATATTGCTCAAAGTTTCCAAGCTGATACATACGACTATATATATTACACAGATAATGAGACTGTAGATGGTTTTCAGATTAACAAACTTGCTAAGTCTTGCAACACTGAAATAGTCTGTGATATGTCCTCAAGCTTTCTATCAAAGCCGATCAATATTAGTGATTACGGTTTGATATATGCTGGTGCGCAGAAAAATGCTGGTATACCAGGTTTGACTATAGTTATCGTCAAAGATTCTTTAATCAAAGCAAAAGATAATATTCCAGTAGTATTTGACTATCTAGTTACCAAAAAATCAAATTCAGTTTACAACACTCCTTCTGTAATCTCATGGGTTACTTTTGAGTTGACTCTAGAATATTTAATTAACAAATTTGATAATTTGAAAAATGTAGAAACTTTTAGTAACCAAAAAGCAAATCTACTCTACTCAGCTATAGATAGTTCAAAAATTTTCAAAAATGATATCAAGCCAGAATATCGTTCTAACATGAATATTATATTTCATTTATCAAATGAGGAACTAACCAATAAATTCCTAAGTGAGGCTAGTAAAGCTGGTTTTTATGGCTTAAAAGGACATCGAAGTGTCGGTGGCTGTAGAGCTAGTCTTTATAATGCTGTTAGTCTAGAAGATGTTGAAAAATTAGTACAATTTATGCAAGGCTTTGAGAATGAACAACTCTAAAATAATAACAGTAGATGGACCAAGTGGTGTCGGTAAAGGAACATTATCAAAAAAATTAGCCAAGTACTTTGACTATAAGCTTTTGGATAGTGGTGCAATATATAGAATAGCAGCATTACACTGCTACAATGCTGGTGCTAATTTAGATAATCAAGATGATGTTTGTGATAAGCTTGAATCACTAAACATATCGTTTAAAGTTCAAAATGATTCTATAATAGTTCTTCTAAATAATGCTGATGTGACTAAAGCTATCCGTACTGAACAAACTGGGATGCTAGCATCAAAAACTTCTGCATATCCAAAAGTACGCCAAATGTTACATGATAAAATGCTCTCTTTTGCAACTGATGCTGGACTTGTAGCAGATGGTAGAGATATGGGTACAGTTGTTTTCCCTGATGCTAAATACAAATTCTTCTTAGATGCTAGTTCAGAAGTTAGAGCCCAAAGAAGATATGATGAGTTACTGACAAAAGGTGAAAATCCTGATTTTTATAAAATCAAAAATGATATTGAACAAAGAGATTTTCAAGATAGAAATAGAAAAGTAGCTCCTTTGAAGCCTGCTGATGATGCTATTTTAGTTGATACTAGCAACCTATCTATCGAAGAAGTTTTCCAAAAAGTTTTAAATCACATTAACAATCTTTAATTTCTCCACACCAACAACATAAAATATCACAACCATCAGCTCCTGAAACGACAGAGTGTTGTGAGTTAATAGGATTGATAAAAAAATCACCCTTACTAAACTCTCCTCTTTCATCACACATAGAACCCTCTATAACATATACCCATTCAACATCTGGATGACTATGTTGGCTTAATCTTGCATTTGGCTCCAATCTAATAAAGTCTATTTGAAAGTTTCTTGAGTCATCTCTCGCTAATAACTTTTTAGAAATTCCTGGCTTAAATGCTTCAAGGTTGATATCTTTTAAATTTGTTTTCATTTGTCTAACTCCACTCAAACTAAACACTGCTAATAATTCTACTTTATCATAGATAAAAATAACTTTATAATTACACGATTAAAAAAGATTTTAACTAAATTAATCAATGTCTGAAATTAATTCTCTAAATAAAAAGTTAAATAAAATAATTATTGAAACAAATGGTTTATCAATATTTAACACCCTTGAACTACTAAGTTATGAGAATCTAGATGAACATGCATCGCAATGCCTTCAAGATTTCATAAAAAAACTCAAATTATTTAATAATGATGAGCTAGATATAGAAGACTTACTAAATCACCCTATTGGTATAGCATTTTATGACTTTTTAAAGAGTTTTCCTCTTAAATATCATGAAGAGCATATCCACCTAACAGGCTCTCTCTCAGCAGAGTTTATTTACCCACGCCTCAAGAAACTTTTAGATGGTAAAAATGGTAATATCTATAGCCAAAAAATAGTAAATATCTATGGCGAAAATGCACTACCAATAAATTCTGTAGAAGATGTTGAAAAACTTATAGTTTTAAAAGATGGTGAAAAATTCTCAAGATATTTAGATCTTTTGTATCTTGCAAAAATTATTCTCAATACAAAACAAGATCATATAGATGCCGCTTATCACATGGCTAGTGAACTATATCATAAACATAATGTTGGAAGTATTAGACTTAAATTCACACTATCTCGTTCTACAAGTGATGAAAAAGAAGCAATTTTAAATGAGGACTTGGCAACAGAAGAAGATGTAGTTCTTGGACTTTATGAAGGTTTTGAGAAATTCAAAGAAGAATATCCAGATTTTGGTTATGTGCTTTCTCCATCATTTAGAAAAGAAGCTAATTTTTTTGATGCTACAAAGTTTAAAACAAAAAAAGAAAGTTTTGAATACCAAGTGAATTGTCTAATCGATATATTAGAAAAGTATCCATTTCTACAGAATGTAATGAAGGATATAGATACTGTTGGTGATGAAAAAAATATCTACAAAAAAGCCCATTTTGAAACATTAAAACAAGGAATTAGAAAACTGCAATATTATGGTTTCAAAATTCGCTCACATCATGGAGAGACTTTCCACACACTAAAGAAAGGCGTGCAAGCAGTTGATAATGCTTTAAATATTTGGAATATTGATACACTAGAACATGGTCTATCAATTGGTATCAATCCGAACTATTACTTTCAAAGATTGCTACAAAAGGTTCTAAAACTTAATCAGAACTCTCAGCCTCTTGATGACAAATCCATGGAATATCGAGAGATACAAGAAATTCATTGGAATGAAAATAACTCTTTAATTAGAGATAAAATCACAAATGGAATAAAACTAAATTCTGATGAAGTTTTAGAATTTACAAAAATAAAATTCCATACAGCTATTGAAATAGAAAGATATCAGCACGATGTTCTAAATAGAATTATCAGTAAAAATATTGGTGTTGTTGGTCTTCCTTCTTCTAATCTCAAATTAACTACAGCCATCCCAGACTACAAAGACCACCCTTTCAGCTGGTGGGAGAAAAAAGGTATCAAACTAGGTATTGGTACGGATAACTACATTACTTTAGATACTAACTATATTAGAGAAATGCTAATTATTTTATTTTCTGATGCACATAATCTAAAAATCACTAAATTGCTAATGGTGGCTTGTAAAGAAAATAGACGAGCTTACATTAGTAGCCTACTATGGAAAATGAATAAGAAATAATTTAAATAAGATGCGGTATTATTAAAGTAACTAATATTACACTCTAAGAAAATGGCTTCCTACACTATGTTTTCTACTTATTGCTTGTTCTACAGAGAGCTTAGCTAACTTGAGTACTTTACGATATACCTCTAATTTTAGGTCGTAATTTTCTAAATCATGATTATGGGCAATAGATTTTTCTAATACTTCTAGCTCTTTATAAACATTTATTAACTCGTTTTGCTTTCTGACTAATCCAACACTATCCCACATTAACTGGCGTATATGAGTTATTTGTTTTGTATAATCATAATTAGATTCAACTAATTTTAACTGTTGATTGTCCTCTAGATAAGTATCTTTTATATTTATTAAAATATGTTTACTTGCTGCAAGTGCATACACAATACATTCTAATAGTGAATTACTCGCAAGTCTATTTGCTCCGTGAAGACCAGTACAAGAAACCTCACCAACTGCATAAAGTCCATCGATATTTGTTTGGGAATATTTATCTACACTAATTCCTCCACAACTATAATGCGCTGCCGGAGATATTGGGATTCTATCATTTGTAGGGTCAATATTATTATCTAATAACTTCTGATATATGTACGGAAAATTTTCTTGCCATTGACTAGAGCTCAAATGAGTAGCATTTAGGTAAATATCTCTTCCAGCTTGCATATTTATGTATATTTGTCGTGCAACAATATCTCTAGGAGCTAAGTCTTGTCTTTCATGAACTGACTTCATTATTCGCAAGCCTTTCTCAGTTTCTAGTATTGCTCCACTACCCCGAATAGCTTCTGATATTAATACAGGATCTCCATTTCGAGCAAAAAAACATGTTGGATGAAATTGTGTGAATTCTAAATTCTCAAGCTCACAACCAATATCATAAGCCATTATCATAGAACTACCAGTTCCAGCTGTTGCGTTAGTTACATATTTGTATAGTCCTGAAGCACCTCCCGATGCTAATATTACTTTCTTTGCAATAAACTTAGTCACATTATGACTTATGTCATGAGTATATAAGCCTATACATTTATTATCTTTTTTAATCAATTCAATAACATTATGTTCAGAATATATAGTGATATTTTTTAATCTATCTAGATTTTCATATAACTTAGTAATAACAGCTCGACCAGTATAGTCTTTGATATGCAAGATTCTTGCTAAAGAGTGTCCTCCCTCTAAATGTAAGCTATATTTACCATCTGACTTTCTATCAAAATCCACACCATGTTCTTCTAACCACGATATTGAGGAGTTAGATTCTGTCACTACTTTTGTAATACTATCAAGATTTGCAATCTTTCCACTAGCTATATATGTATCGTTGACATGTGATTGTATTGTATCTTCTTGAGAAACTATTGCTGCGATTCCGCCTTGAGCATACGAGCTTGCGCTATGGCTTAATTTTTGATCAAAAATCAAAGCCACATTTAATCCATGCTCAGCTAACTCAATAGTGGCTACTATACCAGCTAATCCTCCACCAACTATAACTACATCATGCTTTCTAGTAATCATTGTTATAATTGAACCTGCATAGATAAATCTATCGCCGTAATATGTTTAGTAATTGCTCCTACAGATATAAAATCCACACCCGTTTGAGCCATCTTCACTATAGAGTTACTATCTATATTACCTGATACTTCAAGCGCTACCTTATCTTTAGCAATCTCGACTGCTTTGTTTATATCCTCAATCGAGAAATTATCTAGCATAATGATATTAGCACCAGCTTGAATCGCTTGATTTAACTCATCAAGATTAGTCACCTCAACCTCTATAGTTTTTGTAGGTTGTAAACGAGCAGCTTTTGAAACAGCTTTTGCAATGCCGCCAGCTGAACGGATGTGATTCTCTTTGATCAAATATGCGTCAAATAAGCCTATGCGATGATTAAATCCTCCACCACATGTAACAGCATATTTTTGAGCCATACGAAAGCATGGAATAGTTTTACGCGTATCAAGAAGCTTTGTCTTATAATCAGCAATCAATTTAACTAAATTATTTGTTGCTGTTGCTGTAGCAGAAAGCATCTGAATAAAATTAAGCATTGCTCTCTCTGCTGTTAAAATACTCCGAGCATTACCTCTAAGCTCAAAAATCTTCTCATCAGCAGATATTTTGTCTGCATCATCATAAAACCATATTATCTGGATATTTTTATCCACTTGATTTATAACTTCATTAGCAAACTCTTTACCACATAAAACCATATCTTCACGTGTAATACAAAATGCTGTCGTATCTACATCTTCGGCAAGTTGTGCTGTAATATCACCATCAGCAATATCTTCGACTAAAGATTCTGCTACTAATTTTTTAATAACATTCTCTGGAACACTAGTAATCTGATTAGTATTTAACATTATTTCAGACATAATACTTCCTTAGAAATTTATCATTCTGTTTAGAGGAATAAGAGCTTTTTGGCGCACTGTTTCTTCTACGAATATCTCATTATCTTGATTAATCAAACAATCTTTTAGATTCTTAAGCTGATTTAGCTTCATCCATGGACATTTTGCACATGATTGACATGTTGCACCACGACCTGCTGTAGGTGCTGGAATAAATTGTTTATGCGGTGATAACTGTTTCATTTTATAAAACACACCTGTATCAGTCGCTACGATAAACTTATCATTGTCCATGTCTTTACTTGCAGCTATTAATTGAGAAGTTGATCCTACCGCATCTGCTCTTTTTATAATCTCAGCAGGTGACTCAGGATGTACCAAAACTGCAGCATCGGGATGCTCAAGCATCAGATCATCCAGCGCTTGTGCCTTAAACTCTTCATGCACTATGCAGCTACCATCATATAGTAGCATATCAGCCCCTGTTTGTTTTATAATCCAATCTCCTAGAAATCTATCAGGGCCCCAAAGTAATTTTTTACCTTGCTTATGCAGATGTGAGCATATTTCTAAAGCATTTGATGATGTCACAGTCCAGTCAGCTAGCGCTTTAATCTCTGCAGATGTGTTGACATATACAACAACTTCCCTATCAGGATTGGCTTCTATAAACTTTTTAAACTCATCATTACTACAGCTTAAATCTAGCGAACACTCAGCTTCTAAAGTTGGCATAAGAATTTTTTTCTCAGGACTGAGGATCTTAGCAGAATCACCCATAAATCTAACACCCGCAACCACGAGAGTATCGCATTCACTTTCAAGACCAAACTTTGCCATAGCAAGCGAATCTCCAACAAAGCCACCAGTTTTCTCTGCTAACTCTTGTATTTCTGCATCAACATAATAATGTGCTACCAAGCAAGCATTATTCTGCTTCAATAGCTCTTGTATTTCATGCATATATTGTTGCTTTTCAGTATCTTTTATTTTCAAACTAGGTAACTCTTGTCTAGCTTGTGATATTTTGTCTTTTATAAGTTTTTGATTTAACATCCAAATGTCTCCTTAGTTATTAGCTTTGGATATTTTCTTCGAAATATTTACATAATTGCTCTAATGATTGACTAAAATCATCATTTACGAGTTGATAATCATATTCATCTGCATGAGAGATTTCAGACTCTGCTTGACTCATTCGATAGTCTATAATATCTTTAGAGTCTGTATTTCTAGTTTCTAGACGCTTTCTCAACTCATCCATAGACGGAGGTAAAATAAATATACTTTTTGCCTTGTGTCCATATATAGATCTTGTTTGTTGGGCACCTTGCCAATCAATCTCAAGAATTATATTTTTGCCTTGCGTAAGTAATTTATCTATTTCAGACTTAGATGTCCCATAGTAATTTTTGAAAACTTTAGCATATTCAATAAAGCCATTAGCGTCTAGCATCTTTTCAAACTCTATAATCGAAACGAAATGATACTCTTTACCATTAGTTTCACCTATCCGAGGATCTCTGGTTGTATGTGATGTTGCCACAGCAAAATTTTCTTTGCCAATTTCAGTTTCTAAAAAAGCTTTTAATAAGGAGCTTTTGCCGGCACCAGAAGGCGCAGAAACTATAAAAATATAGTTACTCATTTATAGAAAAAATTATTGTATAGATAGTTCGATGAATTATACAACTTTAGATAGGTAAATAGAATAATACACAAGAAATTATTTATTTGAGAATATAAGAAACCAGTATTATTGAGCTGTAAGATTTAATTTTTTGCCAGCAACCCAAACATTTCTAAGGTGACTTATAACTTTTGGAGATAAATTTGCTGGCAAATCTACTAATGTATGATCTTTTTGGATAGAGATATTACAAATATGCTTGCTATCAATATTTCCTTCATTAGCTATAGCACCTACTATATTTCTTGGCTGAACATCATTATCACGACCTACTTCAAGTTTATATGTAGTCAAATCAATATTTACAGCTCTACGAGGCTTTCTATCAGACCTGTCTGATCTGTCAAATTTATCAGATCTATCAAAACGACTATTTCTATCACTACGATCGCCTCTACGCTCAAACCTATCATTTCTGCCACCATCTCTAGAGTTACCTCTTAAATTTCTATCTCTTTGAGGTCTATCATCTCTAGCTTGGATTTCTCTCGGGAAGAATGATTTCTTACCTTGAGCTAATAATGTAAGTACAGCCAAAAGCTCATCAGAGTCTAACTCTAGCTCATCACGTATACTTGTAATAATTTCTTTATAATTATCCAAAGATTTATTTTTATCTAATGCTGAAGCTATTCGAGTCTTGAAATGATCTATTCTACTTTGTGCTAAGTCTTTTGCACTTGGCATAAACACTTCTTGCATTGGAGAGCCTGTAAATCTCTCTAAAGTACGCAAAAATCTCATTTCCTTTAATGGAACTAGAGAAATTGAAATACCCTCACGTCCAGCCCTACCTGTACGACCAATTCTATGTACATACGTATCAGAATCATTAGGCATATCATAGTTAATTACATGACTAATACGCTCAAGATCTATACCTCTGGCAACAACATCTGTAGCTACTAAAACGTCAGATTTAGCGCTTCTAAATTGATCAACTATATATTCACGTTGAGATTGTTGCATATCTCCATTAATAGCTGCTACTCTATAGCCAAGAGCTTTTAGATTATCAGCTACTTCAATAGTGCTTGTCTTAGTTTTAACAAAGATAATGACGCCATCGGTTTCTTCAACTTCAAGCAATCTATCTAATGCATCTATCTTTCTAAAGCCTTTTATTACTATGAATTTTTGTGTCACAGTATTTGCAGTTTTTGTTTTTGCTTTTACTTGTATCTTACAAGGATTTCTTAGATACTCTTGGATAATATCTGCTATATCAGTAGGAATAGTCGCTGAGAAAAGCAATCTTTGGCATTCATCTGATACATGGCTTAGAACATATCTAACATCATCAATAAAGCCCATTCTAAGCATCTCATCAGCTTCATCTAATACTAATGCTCTTAGATTATCAAGCTGTAATGTACCTTTTTCGATGTGATCCATCACACGACCAGTAGTACCAACTACAACTTTTACTCCTTGCTTAAGTGCTCTTATTTGAGAACCATACTCTTGGCCACCATAGATACACGCAACATCTAGGTTTGGTATATTCTTAGCAAAAGCTTGAAATTGCTCTGCTACCTGGATAGCTAACTCTCTTGTTGGAGCTAATACCAAAACTTGTGGAGCTCTATCTCTAGATTCTAAATCCATATTATTTATTAAAGGTAATGCAAAAGCTGCTGTTTTACCCGTACCCGTCTGTGCTTGACCAAGCACATCTCTACCCGATAAGATATATGGAATAGCATACTGTTGAATTGGTGTTGGATTTTCGTAACCTAATTTTATAACAGTATCTATAATATCTTGATTCAGCCCAAGCTGACTAAAATCTTTTTTAGTTTCAGAATTCATTTTTATCCGTAAATTTTTATATGAGAAATTTATTTAATAATTTGAAAATTATGAGAAATTTAAAATTATCCGCGAGATGTAATTTCTAATAAATGATAACCAAATTGAGTTTGAACAGGACCGTGAACTTTGTGAAGTTCATCGTTGAATACAACTTTATCGAACTCAGGAACCATTTGACCTTGAGAGAAAGTACCTAAATCACCACCTCTAGCTCCAGATGGGCATAGAGAATGTTTTTTAGCTGCTTCTTCAAAAGTTATTTTACCTTCAGATATATCTTTTTTGATTTGTTGACACTCAGATTCTGATTGCACTAATAAATGTCTAGCTGAAGCTTTCATAATTATAGTTCCTTATTTTTTGATTTAACTATCAGTAATTACAAAGTAAAGAATACATTATTTGATAAAAATATACAACTTTATTAAAGGGCACTACTCTCCCAAATTGCGTAGTTTTTTGCCAGAAATAAGATTATCTTCAATTTTTTCTAGACTAGTACCTTTTGTTTCAGGGACAAACATTTTTAAGAAGAATATAGAAGCCAAACAGAAGGCAGCATAAACCAAGAAAATAATAACATCTCCAAATGCTACTTTAGTCATAATAACATTTGAATTAGCAATCACAACTCCTGCAAACGTCCAGTTAACAACTGTTGTGACAGTCATACCTATTTCTCTAGTTTTAATAGGAAAAATCTCTGAACAAAGAGTCCATGCAACAGGTCCCCATGAACAAGCAAAACCAAAAATGTATACTAAACAAGATACAAGTAATACATATTTGATAAAATCAGCTGGATCTTGAGTATGTTTAATGAAATAGAAACAAATCGCAGAAACTATCAGTGATGACATCATCACAACTGCACCGACAGTTAAAAGTTTTTTCCTACCCCATTTCTCAACCCACTTGATAGCTGGGAATGTAGATAAAAAGTTAACTAAATATACTGCTAACGCGGCGACTAATACATTAAGACCAACATCTGATAGAAAATGTGGTGCATAATAAATCATCATATTAATACCAACTAACTGTTGAAACATTTGAATAATTACACCAACTATTAGTATTTTCCAAAAATATTTTTTAGCTAAGCTTTCTACCACAGAGCCATGATTAGTACTAAGAACTTTTTTAGTCTCCGCAATTTCATTATCAATTTCATGAGCAGCTCTCAGTTTAGTTAAAACTTTATGAGCTTCTTGATCTCTACCTTTAGATAATAACCATCTTGGGCTTTTAGGCAAGAAAAAACATCCAACAAACATCAAAAATGCAAATAGTGTAATAACACTAAACATTAGTGATAATGAAATTTTTTCATGACCTAACCACATTACGATAATTATGTTAGTTAGAGAAATTAAGAATATACCAAAAGTAATCATCAACTGGAATAATGTTGAAATTGATCCTCTAATCTTTGTTGGAGCAGTTTCGGCAAGATACAATGGCGTAGCAAAAGATGCTAAACCAACACCAAAACCAAGTAGAAATCTACAAAATGTTAGTATGTTTATTGGAGGCAAAAATGATGAAACTAAAGCCCCAACAAGAAAAGCAAATCCTGCAATCATTAGCGTGTTTTTTCTACCAAAAAATTTAGTAAAAAAACCACTACAAATAGTACCTAATATACCCCCAGTTGCTAATATAGCATTGAAGCTACCAGCAGCCTTTGCATCCAAACCATAAAGTTTGTTAAGAGTATCACCTGCATTACCGATAAAACCCTGATCCAAACCAAATAGTAAACCTCCCAATGCCGCTATTGTTGCTATTAGATAAACTATCTTTTTATATTCTTGATGAGCATCCATATTTTAACCCCACTAGTTACTCAATGATTAACAAATTAACTACCAATCTTAGCTAGACGCTTGCCAGCTCTCAGATTATTTTCAATCTCTTCCAATGAAACATCTTTTGTCTCTGGTACAAAAAACTTAACAAATAGTAAGCAAACTATACAAGATATCGCAAATCCAAAGAACGTACTATCAGGATGGAACGTTAACCAAGTTAGTGCAAAGTTACCAATAATAGCATTACAAATCCAGTTACTCATAGTCGAAGCCGTTACACCAAAGTCTCTACCCTCAATAGGTTGAATCTCAGAGCATAAAATCCAAATCACAGGCCCCATAGATATCGCAAAACCAAAAATAAATAGTAGACAAAAAATTAACGCAGTCCATTGTAGTGTCTGAGATAAAACCATTGGTTGACCATATGCAAAGTGCGCTTTAAATATAAACCCTACTACTAGGCATGATGTAATAAGTAGACTTAAACCAAAGTATAAAATAGGCTTACGCCCAAACTTATCAACGTACTTAATCGCTAAGAATGTAGTCAACATATTAAGTAAACCAATTACTATTGTAGATGTTGAAGGATTAGTAAATCCTGCTAACTTAAAAATATCAGTTGAGTAATACATAAAAGCATTCATACCTGTAAATTGTTGAAATGCTTGTAGAGCAATACCTAGTAATACTACTTTTATAAAAAACTTTTGCTTTAGTAGAGAAAAAATACTAACACCTGTATGAGTTGTTTGTCTAATTTCCTCATGCTCTTCTAAAGCTTCTGCTTCACTTGATCTTATCTTCTTAAGAACTAGTGCTGCTTCTTCATTATTACCTTTTAAGACCAGCCATCTAGGGCTTCTTGGTAATGTCAAACATCCAAAAAACATTATCACAGATGGAACTGCTAATACTGCTAACATTATTCTCCATGAACCAGTACTTTCTAATGCAGAGTTTGTTAAAAAAACCAAAAATAGACCAATAGTAATCATTAACTGATACAAAGCTATAAGTGCTCCCCTAAATTCTTTAGGCGCTATTTCAGATAGATATAATGGAGCTATAAATGAAGCTATACCTACTGCTATGCCCAAGATAAATCTTGATGAAATAAACACTTCATAATTTGGAGCTAAAATACCCACGATTGTAAATACAGAAAATATAGCTGCTGCAATTAATAAAACTTTTCTACGACCATAATGCTTTGACAAAAAGCCACTAAACAATGCTCCACATGCAGCACCCAATAATAAAACACTAGATACATGGCCACTCTCAGCTACGCTCAAGTCAAATGTCTGGGATATAAAATGTAATGAACCATTGACATAGCCAATATCCATACCAAAAAGTAGACCAGCAAGTGCTGCTATTATAGCCACACGAATGACTACAAAATTAATTTTTTTTTCACTCTGCATACAAACTTCCTATATTAATTTTTACTAAATACTCCAATTACTCATGATATACTATACTCAAAATACAAAACAACATTTTTTTAATTATAAATGAAGATTTCAGCTACAGTCTCACAACTAAAATCCTCCCATCGTCGTAAAAATATTTTGACTAACGAATGGGTATTAGTGTCCCCTCACAGATTAAATAGACCTTGGCAAGGTCAATCAGAAGAAACACAAAAAAACACCCTTCCTGAGTATGATGATAAATGTTATCTTTGTCCAACTAATACTCGAGCAAATGGAGAAGTAAATCCTGACTTCAAAGAAACTTTTGTATTTGAGAATGATTTCTCAGCACTTTCTAAAGAAAAAATAGATCCTAAACTTGAGATAAATGATGATTTATTCAAATTAAGTGGTGCTGCAGGTATTGCTAAGGTTGTTTGTTTTTCTGCTAAACATAATCTGACAATGGCGTCAATGCAAGAAGAAGATATAACTAAAGTTGTAGATTTATGGGCGACTGAAGTCAATCAACTCAGCAAAAAATATCAGTGGGTACAAGTTTTTGAAAATAAAGGTTCAATTATGGGTTGCTCAAATCCTCATCCTCATGGACAAATTTGGGCTTGTGATTTCTTACCTACAGAAGCTCAAAAAGAGTATGAGTCGCAACAACAATATTTTGAGAAAAACAAATCTAGTATGCTGATAGATTACGCCAATAGAGAAATAAAGGAAAAAGACCGAATTGTTTATCAAAATGATGACTGGTTAATTGTTGTACCATTTTGGGCAACATGGCCATATGAAACATTATTGCTACCAAAATTCAAATGCGCTCATATTAATCATCTGAATAATTTGCAAAGAAAATCACTTGCTAATGCTCTAAAAGTACTATTAGTAAAATATGATAAGCTATTTGATACCTCTTTCCCATATTCAATGGGTTGGCATGGTTCAATAAATGCTACAGAGTCTGATTACTGGCAGCTTCATGCACATTTCTATCCGCCATTATTGCGTTCAGCAACGGTTAAAAAATTCATGGTTGGTTTTGAAATGCTTGGAGAATCACAAAGAGATATCACTCCAGAGCTAGCGGCACAAGTTTTAAGAGAGCTATAATTATGATGGACTGTATTAAAGATAATTTAATTAATCGCTTCGTTAAACTTTATGGTAAAAAACCCCAAGTTTTTTTCTCGCCTGGCAGAGTAAATTTAATTGGAGAACATACTGATTATAATAATGGTTATGTAATGCCATTTGCTATCAACAAAGGTACTTTTATATCTATCGCAACAAGAAGTGACAATATTGTAAATGTTTATAGTGAAAATCTTGATGACTCAACTTCTTTTAATATCAATGAAATACAGCAAGTAGTATCAAACACATGGCAAAACTATATAAAAGGCGTTATAAATATAATTAAATTAGATTTCTATAAAGATATCAAAGGAGCAGATATTTATATCTTTAGTGATTTGCCTTTTGGGGCTGGCCTTTCATCATCTGCCTCGTTAAATACTGCATTAGCTTATGCTTATAATGAGATTTATGAGCTAAACATCTCTAAGCTTGAGCTTGCAAAAATTGCTCAAAAAGTTGAGCATGAATATATTGGTACAAAATGTGGAATTATGGATCAAATGGCTTGTTTATTTTCAAAGCAGAATGCTGCAACAATGATTGATTGTAATGATAATCATTGTGACAACATACCTTTTGAGCTTGATAACCTATCGGTGCTTATTTGTGATACAAATATTAAACACAATCTAGCAGATTCTGCTTATAATAAACGTCGTCAAGTCTGTGAAGATATAGCTAAATTTAATAATATAAAATCCTTACGCGAGCTAAATATAGAAAAATTAGAGCATACTAAAGCTAATTTTAACGAGGAAGAATATAAACTGGCATTACATGTTTACACAGAGAATCAAAGAGTGATAGATGCTACTAGTGCAATGACAACTAAAGATTGGAGTAATTTAGGTAAACTAATGTACCAATCTCACAACTCTTTAAAAAATAATTATAAAGTTAGTTGTAATGAGCTTGATTACTTAGTTGAGCTATCTCAAAGTTTTGCCGGAGTCTATGGAGCTAGAATGACGGGTGGCGGTTTTGGAGGCTCAACTATACACCTTCTGCCGACTAAACTTTTGAAGGATTATACTGACTACTTAGAAAAAAACTATTCTAAAAAGTTTAATATAAAGCCAACTTTTTATATTTCAAAAGCTTGTCAAGGTACACATATAATTTCTTAATAAAGATCTCTAACATTATTTAGAACCTATAAATAATTATATTAAGATGCTATTCTTTTAAAGAGAAAATACATCTTACCATACTATAAATAATGCTGCAAAAACTCTGGCTACTAACAATTTGTATCCTTTTAGCTTTGATTATGCCAGTACTATTATTTGGTTCAGAATCTCTTAAAGATGAAGATATATTAAATCAAAAAGAGTACTACAATGTCTTTAATTTTGATGATATAAATAGTAAAGATTTCAAACCAGCACCATTTATTGGAGTTAGCGGTGGCTGGGGACATGTCACTTCAGGTCCTTCAGCTGGAATTATATTTACAGCTGTTGGCTATAGATTTACTGAATCTTTTGGAGCTGAGTTTGCCTATGCTGGAGCTATTTCAAATATATATTCTACTACTCAAGTTAATAGCAATTACATGGGTATTTTAAAATATTTTTATAGAATAAATAATTATTTAACTTTTAGCTCAGGAGTTGGTGCTGGACTAAGTTATAACAGTATATTAAATATAGAAAATGCCAATAACGCCCCCGAAGAATACCTTCAAAGTAATAATGCTAAGACAGGTTTTGTAATTTTCCCATTTAGTCTAGGAATTCCTATAAAATCTATTGATAATCTTAGTATGGATATTAACTATATTTATGTTAGAAACTTTAATAAAACATCTGTAAATATTGTAACCACTGGCTTAATATACTCATTTTTATAAATTACAATTAAACATAATAATTTATGTTTTAGCTAATTTCTCAACCTCTTGATAATACTTTGAATCTTTAACAAGTATATAGCCAGTATCACTATTAGAATCTGTAAGATAAGCATGTTCAAATATATTTGAAATTGTCAGTGGCTCATTTTTTGCATTAGCAATCCCTAGATAGTAATTATAGATAACTCCTCTAGGATGTTCTTTCGATATCTCAACTTTAGTTTTTGATCCACCTTTATCTTTCATCTCTTGAGAACTTAAAGAAGTTACATGAATATACATTCCTTCTATATTGTTGCTATTTGTCAAGTAACGTAGATAAGAATCTAGATTATAGCTAAACTCTATAGCTTTTATTATACTTTTAGGATTTTCAGGTTGATCGTAAATATCTATGACAACATTTTCAATCTTAATTTGAGCCTTATATTTATCAAACCACTCTTTTGCACTCAAATTCCAGTTATTATCTTGATTAAAGATCTCATAACTTCGCTCACTATTATATGATAACCTCTCATAGTCACGATGATCCTCTGATGAGTTATAGCTTATCTTTATACGAAAATTTACAGTATTCAAATCATAGTAGTTAGCTATAAAATTACTATCTATGTATTTTTCAATCTTGGGCATCAATATACTCTCGCCACAATTATCACTATTTACATTATACTTCCCATCTATGCTAGGTACAGTTGGATTGGCATTTATAAGATTATTATCAAGTTGATTAGCTACAAACACAGTACACTCATTCACTTTTTCACTTGATAGCCAACCAGTATCAACATACTCTCCTAGAACTACTGATAACCCTCGATCATATGTTCTTTCAACCTTATATTGTCTATCGTATTTTTTCTCAGCATAGTTTTGAGCAATATCTTTAATTTGCCCGCCAGTTGTTAGAGCAAAACTATAACAAAACTGTATAGGAATAAATAAAACTGAGACTGCTATTAATATCTTGTTTAATTTCATAGAAATTCAAGCTCATTTAAAATAAAAAATGTTTAATTATCATTATAACTAATTAATAATTTAAATGTTAATTAGAGTAGGTAATATATAAAGATTAATTTAACTAGAATATATCTTTGACTTTTCCTAATAACTTGATTTTTTCTTGCTCAGTATACGGTTTGGACTGAATATTACCCCATACAGGAGCTGGCCATACAGGATCATTTTCGAAACGTCCTACTACATGAATATGCATTTGCTTAACTACATTACCTATAGTAGCTATATTTAATTTATCTGCTTTATATTCTTTAACTATAAAGTTAGATAGTTTATTAATAATCTTATTGATATTATATTGCTGTGAATCATCAAGCTGATACCACTCTGTTCTATCTGTAAATGGTACAACTATGAACCAAGGTACTATAGAATTATTCATTAGCAAAATTTTACAATCTAAGTATTCGCAAACTTCAAAAGTATCTGCCTCTAAACGAGAATCTAGCTTAAACATTAAATAGTTTCCTTACTTTTTCTAAATCTTGAAGCGTATCAACACCTGCAGGAGTTGGTTTAGCTGATTGTTCAATAGCAATTTTATAACCATTATATAATACTCTTAATTGCTCAAGAGCTTCATATTTTTCGATTGGTGATATTGCAAGCTCCGCATAGTGCTTCAAAAAGCCAACTCTATAAGTATATATACCAATATGCCTAAAGAATTCAGATATACTAACTTGATGATTCTCTGAAAAACCTCTTTCAAAAGGGATTGAGGCTCTACTAAAATACAAAGCATAATTATTTTTATCAAAAACAACTTTGACATTATTTGGGTTGTATATATCTTCTGCTTCAGTAATTCTCTCACATAATGTTGAGACAACTGCTTCTGGCTTTTCGATTAATAATTGTGCTGCTTGTTCGATGTTTTCAACAGGGATCAAAGGTTCATCACCCTGTACATTGACAACAATATCTTCATCAGCAAAACCTAGCTTAGTAACAGCCTCAGCTATCCTATCTGTACCTGACTCATGATCATCTCTTGTCAATATTACTTTTGCACCAAAATTTTCTGCAACTTCTTTTATTTCTTGAGAGTCTGTAGCTATGATTATGCTCTTAAATTTTGATTTAGCTACCTGTTCATATACTCTTTGAATCATTGGCTTACCTGCGATATCTGCAAGCATCTTACCAGGTAGGCGTGTTGATTTAAGCCTAGCAGGGATTACAACATGAATATTAACCATATTTTTTCACCTCTTCTAGCGTTAGTTTTTTGGCTTCTTCAACTAACATTACTGGAATATTCTCACGAATTGGATAGGCTAATTTATCAGCCTTACAAATTAAGAGTTGATTTTCTTTGTCATAATGTAAGTTTGAGTTACAAACTGGACAAACTAATACATTTAAAACTGAATGATCCACTATTTCACCTCTATTATAAATTCATATTTATCTGCTACTTGTTCTGCTTTTACAAGTGTATAATCATTTACTTTACACCATGCTGGAATATCATGCATAGTCCCAGGATCTGTACAAACTACCTTTAGTTGTTCCCCTGACTGCATAGCTTTCAAAGCATTTTGTGTTTTGATAACTGGCATTGGGCAAAGAAGTCTTTCTAAATTTAATTGTTGCATTATATATACCACTCTTTTTTAATCTCATCAGCAGGCATTGGCTTAACTACAACTTCTTTACTAGTATCATCAAGATAGTTAAATACCATTGTTACCATTTCAGCATTTTTACCCTGTGTAAATCTACCTAAAATTTGTGCTGTAAAATCTTCATCAGCCTTGTCAAAGTCGCCATCAATAAGAATTAAAGGACCCTGATGGGATGAGCAGTATACATGAGTAAACTGATTTTTATAGCCATTTAAATAATTATTCTCACCTTCTTCACGACCAATTATAAGTTTATATTCAGGTTTATAACGAATATGTCTACCTACTTTAAGAAGCATAATATCATCAAATTCATACTCTTTTGAGTTACGCGCCTGCCATAAATCAACTAGTTTATCAGAGTATTGTTTATCAGTAAGAAAACAACATCCTCCAGCAGGAGATGCATAATCTTCTATACCCCACTCACGCGCCATTCTCATTTGATCTTTTCTACCTCTACCAGTTATTCCCATTAGCTTAGATCTATCAACCCAACCTTCTCTTTCAGGTTTTGTTTCTGGCAAATTTTTAGCGCTTAGCGGTCTAAGTAATAAATCATCTACACCCGATTGTTTTTGAACAACTGGCATTGTACTTTTACGCTGTGACATTGGTCTTTGACCTATTACTTCACCTGTAATTATAAAATCGAAGCCATTTTCCTTTGCCCATTCTTTTGCTTTACGCACCATAAAGATCTTACAATCTAAACATGGATTCATATTCGCACCATAGCCATATTTAGGGTTTAGTAATACGTCTTTGTACTCTTCAATCACATCAATAATATGTAACTTAATCCCTAACTGTTCAGCAACCCATAGTGAATTGTTACGTTTTTGTTTTTCCTTATCTTGCTTACGGATTGCATGAGTATGTCCCTCTACACAAAAACCAGTAAAAAAATTTATACCTTCTACATGTATACCCTGCTCTAGCATCATCTTTGTTGCAAGCATCGAATCAAGACCACCAGAGATTAGTGATACTGCTTTAACTTGTTTCTTTTCCATTATTATTTTTGTCTAATTAAATCAAATATTAAATATTTGTAATAATTCTAACATATCAACATTTTATAACTATAGTTTTGTAAGATTTGTATTTTTTATTTAGACTGTTTAGATTTCTGATTATAAGACTGGGCTGCATAATACCCAATAATTGATCCTAGCATTGACCCAGCAATTAAATCACTAGCAAAGTGGAAGTATTGTAGCAATTGCGTAACCACAACTAAAAATGCCAATAATGCCCAAATCCATCTATACTTTGGAAATAAAATCCACATACTTGCACTAAATGAAAATATAAATGTAGCATGACCAGATGGAAAAGAGTTGTTAATATTATCGAATGAAAACCAATTGAATCCATATAAATCATTTCTAATCAAAGAAGGATTATTCTTAAAAGTTTCCGTCCAATATCTACCAAAAACACCCTTCAGAATATCTTTGATAAATTGCCCAATTATAATTGCATTAGCTACTAGCAAGAATTTTGTATCAATATCTACTACTTTTTTAAGTATAAGCTTAATGAAATAGTATACATAAAATACAAATACCAAAACTTTTATAAATGAAATAATATCATCTGAGAAAAACTTCATAATCGTGTATTGTCGAGAATTATGCTCATATAGAAACCAAACAATTTGTCTATCGACAAAGTAGTAACAAAAGAGTATTGAAAATATTCCTAAAATAATTAGTAGCAAACCTTTTTTATTCATTTTTTTAATTTGATAGTTTTTAAAATGCGAATATTCTACGCCATTATGTTGCTGATGTTTAGTATTTTTTAATGAAAACATTCCCAAATCTCTTGCGCTAGTTTTTTACTAATCCCTTTGACTTTTGTGATTTCATCAACAGATGCTCTAGATAGTTCTTGCCAGCCTCCAAAATACATTATCAAAGCTTTACGGCGTTTTGGTCCAACTCCTTCTATTTCTTCAATAATTGATGATTGTCTATTTGCACTTACTTTTTTACGCTGACCCTTAATTGCATGATCATGAGCAGAGTCCCTAACTTGTCGTAATAATAAAAACCCTGGATTGTGTTCATCTAATGTATATTCGGTATCATCAAAACCTTTGTAGATTTTTTCTTTACCACTAATACGCTCAACACCTTTACCCAAACTTACAAGTTGAACTTTATCTTGAATTCCAAACTCTCTAAAAACTGCTTCTGCTTGATGAATCTGCCCTTTACCACCATCTATTATCATAACATCAGGAAGATTATCAGCTTCTAATCCTGAACTAACTCGACGCGATACTGCTTGATGAATTGCTGCATAGTCATCACCAGCCTTGATATCTTTGATATTGTATCTGCGATGAGATTTGCGATCTTCGCCCTCATCTGTATATACAACACATGATGCTATAGTTGCCTCACCTTGGAAGTGTGAAATATCAAAACACTCAATACGCTTAATATCTTTTTCTAACTCAAGAAATTCTTTGAGTGCTTCTAAGCGTTTTTGATACTGAGATTTTGAACTTGTGTAGATATTTAGCTTTTGTCGTGCATTTACCTCAGCTAATTTCAACCACTTGAGATTGTCAGCAGCTGGTGCAACTATCCAATTTATGGCTTGACCAATTTTTTGGGAGATACTATTCATAAGATCAGTAATATCAGCAAACTCAACTTTTGATAGGATTATATTTTTAGGCCAAATATTGCGAATTTCATCACCTAAATAAAAATGAGATAAAAAAGCATGCATGATTGAGGTTTTATCCTGCCCTTTGGCATCTATACTCCAATGTCTATCTGCGACAACATCACCATTTTGAATTTGTAATAAGGCTATACTTGCATAGCTATCTTGCATATAGATACCGATTACATCAAATGTTTTATCTTCTTGAATATCGACTATTTGCTGCTGCTGTAGTTTGCGTAATATCACTAACTGGTCGCGATATACTTGAGCCTTTTCATACTCCATATCTTCAGAAGCCTGATACATTTTAGCTGAAATTTCTTCTAAAACACTACTAAACTTCCCAGCTAAAAACTTCTTCAAAATAGCTAACTGTTCATCATATTGCTCTTGAGAAACCAAGCCTACACATGGTGCTAGACAGCATTTAATTTGATATTGCAAACATGGCCTAACCCTAGACTTATAGTATGAGTTTTCACATTGACGAATTGGAAAAATTTTTTGGATAATATTTAGAGTATTCTTAACTGATGATATAGATACATAAGGTCCAAAACATTGACCTTTTTTATATGCTGATTTACCACGATAAAAAGATACTCTAGGAAATTTATCGCGAGAAATTACTAGATATGGATAACTTTTATCATCTTTAAATAAAATATTATATTTAGGGCGATGTTGCTTAATGAGATTATTTTCTAACAAATATGCTTCATAGTCACTAGGAGTAATAGTTATCTCAATTCGAGCCACCTGCTCTACCATCATTAGAGTTTTACTATCTTTCGCACCTTTAGAAAAATAACTATTCACCCGATTCTTAAGATTCTTTGCTTTACCAACATAGATTATCTCTCCGTGCTTATCAAGCATACGATAAACACCAGAATGTGTGGTTAAGTTTGCTAAGAAACTTTTTAAATCAAAATCTTTAGGATTATCAGCAATCATCTAATTTTATTAAACAATAAGTTTATGAAAAATGTTAACATATATAAATTTTTATACTAACTAAATAGATAAGTTTAAATTTCTATAAGTATTTTAACTAAAAAAACGATGATAATTAATACAAATAAACAATTAAATAACGTGATTGAAATTCTTAAAAGTACTTCACAAATAGCTGTAGATACAGAATTTTACTGGATGCGTACATATTACCCAGAGCTTTGTCTTGTACAAATAGCTACTGAAAATGAAATTTTTTTGATAGATACTCTTGAAGATCTTGATTTTAGTAAACTCAAAGATATTTTTGAGGATACGAATATCCAAAAAATAATCCATTCTGCAACAAATGATATCCCAATTATAAAAAGATTTTTTGATTGTGAAGTTAATAATATTTTTGATACTCAGCTTGCAGCTTCATTTTTAGGTACTCAATCGCAAATATCTCTCAAGGCTCTACTCAAAGATATACTTGATATTGAAATGGAGAAAGAATCACAGTTTTCAGACTGGCGTAAAAGGCCACTTTCTCAAAAGCAGTTTGACTATGCTCTAAAAGATGTTGAGCATCTTATAGAAATCAAATATCATCTTGAATCAAAACTTAATCAAACTGATTACAAGCAATACTTCTATGAAGAACTATTAGATATACAAAAAACAGAATTTAACACTGTTGAGAATATTCACAATAAAATTGGTAATATCCAAAAATTTAGTGAAAAAACACAAAAAAACGCTATATTAGTAGCTCAATGGCGTGAATCTATGGCTCAACAAAAAAATATTCCTGTTAGATTTATTTTTGATAATAAAATTCTTTATGCTATAGCTCATAAAAATCCTAAGTCTTTAAACTCATTTGATACTGAAGAACTAAAAAAACTTAAGCCTTGGATCAAAAAAAGTATAATAACAGTTATTAACTCTAACCAGAATCTAGAGCATATAAACTTAGAACAAAAATCTGGAGCTAAAATCTCCACCGAGATAAATGACAAAATAACTACTTTTTTTGATAATGAAACAAGAAACTTCAAATTCGATGCTTCATTAATAGCATCAAGAAAAGATATCCGTTCAGTAGCATATAATCTTAGTATCGACCCTAACTACTCGAGTAATAAGCTATTGGTTGGTTGGAGATATGAAATAGTTGGTAAAAAATTAAAAGAGTATATACTTGATACCATAAAATAATATATGACATTTTCTTCTATCTACTTATGAAAAATATAACTCGAGATTCTAAATTATTCCCTATAGTATTGGCATTGTTTGCTGCCCTTCCGCCACTAGCTGTCAACACTTACGCTCCTGCTATTCCACTGATAGCTAATGACTTTGGTGTTAGTAATAGTACTGTTCTTACAACATTTGCAACATATTTTATTGGCTTTTCATTTGGTATGCTTTTTTGGGGAGCTATCTCTGATAAATATGGACGCAAAAAAGTTATTATCATCGGTAGCGTAATCTATATCATAAGTACTGTCCTATGTTCGTATAGTTATAACTTTAAAATGCTTGAAATAATGCGTTTAATACAAGGGTTATCCGACTCAGTAGGTGCTGTAATAGCCTTCTCAATAGCTCGTGACTGTTACAAAGGTGCTAAACTTACAAACCTTGTAGCATCAATAATAATAATATTGCTAATAGCTCCAATAGTAGCTCCAATAATTGGTACTATTCTTACAAATTTAACTCATACTTGGCAAAGTACATTTCACTTTTTAACTATATATGGTGTAGTTATGCTTCTATGTGCTTTTCTAATCGAAGAAACTCTAGAGTCTAAAGATAGAAAATCTAGCCTAATAAAATTAATCCCAAGCTACTTCCAACATTTAACTAATCCTCGCTTTATGCTTGCTACAATCGCTAGTGGAACTATTTTTGCAACTCTTTTTATCTTTATATCATCATCAGCTTTAATATATTTAGGTGATTATGCTACCGGATCTTTATGGTACTGTATCTACTATGGAGTTTGCTGCTTAGGCTCTATACTTGCAAATGTTATTATCAAAAAGAACTCACACCATGTTCAACAATTAAAATTTTTATACTATAGTGTCATATTAATAGCGTTAAGCTGTATTATTTTGATTCTATTTAATGCTCTAAAACTAGACAATGCTTTTATCTATACTGTTATAATGTTTGTTTTGTGTGCTAGCGTTGCTTTTAGTTCAACTCTTATTTATTCATTTGCAATAGATCAAATTGATCATAGTTTTGGTACAGCTAATTCAATTGTAAACTTTATCAAAAATATGATTGCAGCAAGCGGAAGTTATTTTATAAGTTTCTATCATGGTAGAGACTTGGTAGTAGCATCACCAATTGCTCAGTTCATCTTTGCATTAGCAACAGTTATACTACTTTTTGGAATTTATAAACTAAATAAAAAAGCTGATAGAAGCTAAACCTCTACAGAGTGAGCCTTTTCTAACAGATATTCTTTCTTAACTACTTGTAGAGTTTTCTCATTAGTTGACTCAAGCACTACTTCTGGAGCTACTCCATTTTGATATGCCTCTAACCATCTCAACGCACACAAACACCATTTATCTCCAGCTTTAAGCCCTGGAAAATCAAATAAAAGATTAGGTGTAGACAAGTCATTGCCTCTTGATGCTGTATACTCTAGAAACTCTTTGGTCATAATGGCACATACAACATGTAAGCCATGATCATGATTATCAGTGCGACAAAATCCATCTCTATAAAACCCAGTCTTAGGCTCTAAACAACACAGCTTCAACATACCACCTAAAACATTTTTTTGTTCTGACATATTTTTTTAAAAAAAGATTGCTTTATTAAATATAATAAATCAGAAAAATAATGAAATAAATATTTTAAGATTAAAGTTTTGAAATATCAGCTACACCAACAAACATTTTATGAATAGTTGCAAGTAATGCAATTCGATTATCTCTGACACTGGCATCATCATCCATAACCATAACATTTTCAAAAAACTCTGCGATAACCTTATCTAAACAAGTCAAAAGCTCTAAAGCATAATTATATTCTCTATTACCTAGATACTTATCAAGATCAGCACTTATTTCTTCTATGCTATAAGCAAGAGCTAGCTCATACTCATTGCCTGCTGTTTTAGCTATCTCAATATTATAAGAGTACTTTTTATCTTCAGATGCGTTCTTAATAAGAATATTAGCAACACGCTTATTTGATGCTATAAGGCTCTGAGCTTTATCTGTAGATATAAAACTAGTTACAGCTATTATTCTAGCTGCAAAATCCTTGATTGAATCATATTTAGTATTAATTACTGATTCAAAGATATTTACAGCAACACCTTCATCTTTATATAGATTTTTTAGTCTATCTAGACAGAATGATACTACTTCTGCTTTTATATCAGAACTAAACTCTAAGTTATTCACTTCTTTATAGCTATCTAATGCAATTTCGATAACCTTTTCTAAAGCTATATCAATATTTGTATCTCTTAGAATACGCAGAATACCAATTGCTGATCTTCTTAGAGCAAATGGATCTTTATTTCCTGTTGGTTTTTGACCAATTCCAAATATCCCAACTAAAGTATCTAACTTTTCTGCTAGTGCAACACAAGCTGCGACATCAGTCCTTGGTAATTCTGCACCAGAATATTTTGGCCAGTACTGCTGTTCTATAGCATCAGCAACGATATCTGTTTCACCATGTGCTTTTGCATAATACTTACCTATTATCCCTTGTAAATCAGTAAACTCAAATACCATATCAGATATCAAATCAGCCTTAGCTAATAAACCAGCTCTGTAAGCTTGTTGGCTATCTACATTATTCAAATCTGCTAATTTCTGTGCTGTATTAGCAATTCTTTGAGCTTTTTGATACATATTTCCAAGTTTATTTTGGAATGTAACATTCTCTAATCTAGGTAATAATTGTTCTAAAGATTTCTTTAGATCTGTATCATAGAAAAATGCCGCATCAGCTAATCTTGCGTTCATAACTTTTTGATTACCAGATGTTACAAGCTCAGGCTTCTTACTCTCAATATTTGAGATTGTAATAAAGTTTGCAACAAGATTATTATCACAATCTAATAATGCAAAACACTTTTGATGCTCCTCCATTGAGGATATTAACGCTTCTTGTGGAACTCTCAAGAAATCATTATTAAAACTACATAGCATAGCATTTGGATACTCTACAATAGCGCAAACCTCTTCTACAAGATCATCATCTAAAACGACCTTATAGTTATTTTCTTTAGCTATCTTTTTAGCCTGTTCAATTAACATCTGCTTGCGTTGCTCCCAATCGATAAGAACTTTGGCTTCAGCTAATAATCTCTCATATTCAGCAATCTCATTGATAGATATTGCATCAGGATGATGAAATCTATGTCCATAAGTAATATTAGAAGCTTTATGTCCTAAAATTTCAATATCAACAATCTCATTTCCATACAACGCTAGTACCCAATGCACAGGTCTCACAAATTCAACAACAGAATCACCCCAACGCATCATTTTTGGAATTGGGAGCTGCTTAAGTGCTTTTGTAATAATTTCTTGCAACAAGGAAACAGTTAGTTGACCAGATTGTATAGTTTTATAAAAAAGTTTGTCACCTTTTGGAGTTTCGATTCTATCTAATTGATCAAGCTCTACTCCACAAGAACTTGCGAAACCTAAAGCTACTTTTGTTGGTTCACCATCTTTATAAGCAATACTAACTAGCGGACCCTGCTTTTCAACAACTATGTCTTCTTGAGACTCAGCTAAGTCTTTGATTATAAAAGATAATCTTCGAGGTGAAGCAAACCACTTGGTACCGCCAAAACCAACTTTTGCGTCTTTCAATTGAGTTTCTACACTATTTAACAAAGACTCTGCTAAGCCACGTAATGCTTTTGGAGGTAGTTCTTCTGTCCCTAATTCAAATAAAAAATCTTTTGTAACTTTGCTCATTTACAAACCTTATAGATAAATGTTTATTTTACTAATACTCTCAAGATGCTGAAAAGTATAATTGTTATGTATATTGCGCTATATTATAACTTAATAAACCAAAGAATTTAACTAAACATCTATGTTTATTGATACACATTGTCACTTAGATTTTGCTATTTTTGATAAGATACGAGATGCAATATTACAAAACTGTAATGAATTAGGTATTAATCACTTTATAAACCCTGCGACTCGAAGAGATAATTGGGATAATCTGATTCAACTTAATAAACAACACAGTAACGTCGCTATTTGTTTTGGTTTACATCCAGTATTTACAGTCAATCATAGTTTATCTGATTTAGATCATTTAGAAATATATACTCAGAAGTATTCAACTAAAATCATAGGGGAAATTGGTCTAGATAAAAGATTTGAAAATTTTGATAAACAGATAGAATTTTTTTCAGTGCAAATAGCTATTGCTAAAAATCTCAATAAACAGGTAATTATTCATGTTGTAAAATCTCATAATGAGGTATTACGAATCATTAAAGATTTAAAATTTACTAATGGTGGAATTATTCATGCTTTTAATGCAAGCGATACTATCGCACAACAGTATATAGATCTTGGCTTTAAATTAGGCATTGGAGGAATTATCTCTCACCCACAGTCAAAACTTAAACAAACTCTACAAAAAATCAACCCGAAAAATATTGTCTTAGAAACAGACTCACCTGACATGAGACTTTATAATAGTTGTGAAGATATTAACACTCCAGAAAATATACCTACAATTTTTGAATTGCTTAAGGATATTTATCAAGTAAATCCTGATATACTAAAACAACAAATTTATAATACTAGCTTAGAATTTATCTAAAAAATGTATATAGCCAATTTACGCTTACAAAACTTTAGAAATATTCCTATTAAGAGTTTTGACTTTAAAAATAGTATAAATTTTATAGTTGGTAAAAATGGTTCTGGCAAAACATCCATTCTTGAGTCGATATATTTTCTCTCACATAGTAGATCATTTCGTAGCTCACAGCTCAATCGCATAATTAACCATGATAGCGATGAGTTTATAGTCTATACAAAAGCTTATAACCCTGATGAAGTAGTCATATCACTATCACGTAAAAAAAATAGTAATAATATTTCAAAATTAAATAGCGAAATTCAAAAAAATCATACTGAAATAACGCGAGTTTTACCTATCCAATTAATGAATCCTGAAAGTTTCAATATCATAAACTCTGGTGCTCAACAAAGATGTAAAGTTCTTGATTGGGGCGCTTTTTATCTTGATAAAACTTTTTTAAAAATATGGCAACAAACTAAATTTCTTATCAAGCAAAGAAATTCTGCTCTTAAACAAAACTACCCAAAGGCTTATATCAACGGGATAGATAAAAAATTATGCGAGTTTGCTGATATTCTAGATTACAAAAGACAAGCTTATTTTATAAAACTAAAACCTAAAATATATGAAGTTCTGTCACAATTTAATCCAGATTTGAAACTTGATATAGATTACTTCCGCGGTTGGAACTCACATAAAAGCCTAGTCCAAGTTTTAGAAGAATCATTTGACTCTGATAACAGATACAATGTTACTAGTCACGGTCCTCACAAAGCTGATATAGTTTTAACTATAAATCATAAACCAATACAAGATATCTTTTCCCGTGGACAACAGAAACTACTAATTTGTGCAATCAAATTAGCACAAGGAGAGATTCATAATTCAGAAAATGAAAACAAATGTATTTATCTAATAGATGATATAACATCTGAACTTGATAATACTCATACAAAAACCCTTTTTAGCTATCTCAAAAATCTAAAATCACAAGTTTTTATTACGACTACAGAAAAAAATAAAATCATCGACTTTCTTAATTTAGATAGTCATATCATCGAAATATAGGATATAAGACAATGCTTAGAATAATACTCTCACTATTTCTACCAATACTAGTTTTTGCCAATAGTCCAATATGTGATGGTAATACCTATGAGATTAATCAATGCCTTAAGACACAAATGCAAATGTATGATAAAAAACTAGATTCTCTCAAAAACTCTAACATCAAAGAATTTAAAAAATACCGTGATAATATATGCTCAAACATTAGCTCTGCATATAATGGAGGAACTTATGAGTCTATTAAATATGGAAACTGTATAATTTCTCTTGATAGGTGGTTTTTAGAAGAAGTAAAGATGTAAATAAATACTAAATTTAATATTATTATTCTTCTTTAATAGCCGTAAAAAGATCTTGGAATCCTTGAGGCGCTTTTTCTAATGTTTTATTTTTCGCAGGATCTCCATAATCATAGTTTGAATAGACATTTTTTGAACCTAGCCAAGCATCTATACTACCATTATCATGTAAATTAATTGAATAACTATTACCTTCAGCATCTTTTAGACCCCAATAACGATCTCCCCAAGAGTATCTATATCCAACCTTTTCAGGAAGTTCAAGAGCAAGCCTCGAACCATCTGGTGCAGCAATTTCAAGATGTCCCTCCTCAGGAGTACCAACCCACTCAAATCCATGTGTACCCTCTTCATTTAAATAACTTTTCTGATCATTTAATAAAGATTTAGTTGGAATAGCCTGTTGTACAATATCACCAGATGCAATTAATGCTGCTCGAGTATCTTCAATTGTTGGAGCAGATGTTGTATCAGTTGTAGTGTTAGATGCTTCATCTGTTGTATCACTATCATTAGCTACACCAGGAACCATACTACTAGATAAATTCCCTGCAGATTTAGTCACTTCAAGATTTGCAGCATTTGAAGCAATATCACCCAATAAAAAACTACCTAATAAAACTACTATTTTTTTAAATTTCATAACTATACCTCTTAGTTTAATCTCCTACTCAGTCAATACCAAATCATACTGATAGTACGGTTCAGCAACATCAGGTATTAAAGTTGGTTCAACATAAACTTTAATATTTGCATTCTGAGCATCTACTCTTTCTTTACATACTTGTACAACATTATCTTTATTTACTTCAACACATCCCCAAAGTTGAGAGTTTTCATCGGGAAATTTTCCAGTTTCATATGTATAATGAGTAATCTCATTAATATAGCTTCGTGCCGCGATATCTGCACCAGAAAGTTTTGCTCTAACTTGATAGTTTGAATACATTGGTATTGCTATAGTGGCTATGATAGCAATTATCGCTATAACAATTATTAGCTCTATTAGAGAGAATCCTCTACTATTCATATACTCTTATATAGATAAATAAAAATTGACTTAGGATAACTACTATTAATTTACGTGTATATAGAAAAAAATAATGGCACCCATTAAAAGTTAATTAGCGAAGCTACATTTATATATAAAAAATGTTCTCTAAGAATATTTATTCATTAGCCTAATCTGATAATATGTATTATTAATCTTATTATTAATTAATAAAGTAATTTACAACTATGCTTAAGAAAATTGTAGGCTTAATAATTCTAACTTTTCTACTTGTAGGTTGTAAAGATTCCTATAAAAATAATCAGTGGAGCAAATTTCATAGAGATTCATCAACCAGTTCTGATCTTCACTCAAGACTTGTTGAAGTTCATAATCGTGAGAGCATAGGATTCACATACTCACCTTATGGAGCAGATTTCAGAAATAGTCTTAATTAGAAGAAGATCTTGTTTGACAATATTTATTTGCTTGATTTTCAGAGCAATAATTATTAATTTGTTCACGCACGGTTTCTTTTGAACAAAACCAACTACTTCCACAAGGCTTATTTATTATATCACTATCTTCCGAGTCTTGCGTCTCCAAAAAAGCTGCTATTGACTTCTCAAATTCATCAATAACATTAAAGTTGGGAGGATCATAAGGTGAAAAGTCAGTATTAGTATATCTATCAATAATATCTCCAGCATTATGTGCATATGGAGCTGGATTTCCTAATATACCACTATAAGTCTTTAATCTACCTAATGAATCTATAGAAATTCCAAAAATATTCCTATCAAGATAAGTATCTTCCCATACTTCTCCATTACCCGAAACAATATGGAAAACATCATTACCAATTTCCACATAAACTCCATTTGAGTATTTCTTGCAAACTGTTGTAGTTTCTCCACACCTACTAAACCAAGGCATACTAGTTATATTTCGAAAAGTAGGTGTATCATAAAGATAATCTAAACTAGAGTTCTGATTAGTTGTAGATTTATTAGAACCAACTCCTGTAACTAAATTATTAGGTATATTACCAGCAATTTTATTTATATAAAGAACAGCTGCATTTAGTAAAGATATATTCAAAAAAATTCCAATAGTAACTATTAGTGTTTTAGTAAACATATCACTTCTCCTAATATACTAAGGTTAAATTATATTGATAATAAGGTTGCTTTATATTAGGTAATATATCTTGATCAATATATACCCTCATAACAGCATTTTTTGAATCTATTCGTTCTATACATACCTGAATAACATTATCTCTATTAACTTCTCTACACCCCCATAATTCAGAAGTTTCATCAGGAAATGTCTTTTTCCCAGAGGTATAATCTGTGACTTGATTGAGATGGCTATTTGCTATTGCATCTGTTACCGAAATTTTAGCTCTAGTCTTATAATTTGAATACATGGGTATAGCTATAGTAGCTACAATAGCAACAACGACTATTATAACCATTAACTCCAATAATGAAAATCCTGCTTTTGTGCGCATCCAAATGATATATAGAACTATTTCGAAACTGATAATAGCAATTTTTTAATTCGAAACATACGGGAATAATTGACAGTCCTTGTTAAATTTTAATTGATCTAAGCTAGAACTAAATGTTAGAATTAATAATATATTATGTTAATTTAAGCATTAATAAAATATGCTACAGTCTATGATCGCTTACTAACTGCTGCGTTTGTCATATACACACCCAAAAACACAACACCACCAAAAAGTAGTGATAGCATAGAAATTGTTTCTCCATATAATACAAAACCAATCAAAATAACTAAAAATGGCATGGTGTTTTGAAAAACTGCCGTCTTATAAACTCCAATTTCCTCAAGAGCTCTTAGATACCACAAATAAGCTAATACAGTTGCAAATACGGCTATGTATAGCATACTACCCCAGAACTTAATATCTGTATGAGCAAGTTCTGAAAAGTCTGATTTAAATAAACTTACTATAGCAAACATTATCATGCCAACTATAGCACCGTAAGTATTGATTGTAATCATATCAACACCTGCTCTTACACAACATTTACCAAATATCGCATAAGCTGAAAAACATACAACAGCTAATATACTTAATATTTCTCCTAGGTTCATATTGATACCAGTTGAGCATTGCATAGAAGAGTTACTAGAAAACATCACAACACCGATAGTACCTAACAATGCAACCAATATACCAATCTTTGCTTGTTGATTAACTTTCATCTGAAACATATAACTAGACAAGATAGTTATCAAACATGGACTAAATGCAAATATAATCGCAACAATATTCCCAGATATTAGCTTCTCCGCCCATAAGAATACTATGTTATATAGAAACACCCCAAAGAATCCAACAGCTATAACATAAAGCCATTGTCTAAGATTTAAGCGTGGGAAAAATGTTTTGGTAAAAAAATAGTGAACTACAAGAAAAATAAGAGACGCCATAACATAACGAATTAAGCCAACCAAATATATATCTACATATTCTAATGGAAGCGGAGCTATATGATACAAACTAGCCCAAAATACTAAGGCTAGGAATATTTTGACATACCCTTGTAGTAAAGAAGAATTCATGAATTTTAGACTACCTGTTTTTTATCAGATACTCTACTATACTCGGATCTAAAAGTGTAGATGTGTCACCTAAATTATCAAAATCATTTGCAGCTATTTTTCTCAAAATTCTTCTCATAATTTTACCAGAACGAGTTTTTGGTAAATCTGGAGTAAACTGAATCACATCTGGACTTGCTACTGGACCAATCTCTTGTCTAATATAAGATACTAATGTTTTTCTGATACTATCAAGATATTCATCTCCAGCACCTTTGCCATCATGACCATCTTTTAGTATGCAATAGACATAAATCGCTTCACCTTTAATATCATGAGGCATACCAACTACAGCTGATTCTGCAACGCTAGAATGAGTATTCAACACAGCTTCTATTTCAGCAGTTGCCATTCTATGGCCTGATACATTAATAACATCATCCATACGACCTTCTATCCATATATAACCATCTTCATCTCTTCTGGCTGCATCACCTGAGAAATAAAAACCGTTGAAACTGCTAAAGTATGTTTGAATATATCTATCATGGTCACCATAAATAGTTCTAGCCATACCAGGAGTCGCAGTTCTAATACATAGAGCTCCTTTGCCAACTCCCTCAATCTCTTTACCATCAGTATCTAATAAAGCTACGTCAACACCAAAGAAAGGTTTAGATGCCGATCCTGGTTTTAGTTTATGAGCACCTGGTAATGGCAGAATCATATGTCCACCAGTTTCAGTTTGCCACCAAGTATCAACAAGAGGTGCTTGATTATTCGCGCCCTTCTCTACAAACCAGTTCCATGCTTCTGGATTAATAGGTTCTCCAACAGATCCTAATACTCTTAATGAAGTTCTATCTGAATCTTTAAGGTACTGATCTCCAGCTTTGATTAATAATCTGATCAAAGTTGGGGCTGTATATAGGGATTTCACATTATGTCTATCAACTTCTTTCCACATTCTAGAAGCATCTGGGTATGTTGGAACACCTTCAAAGATTAGAGAGGTACAACCATTAGCAAGCGGACCATAAACAGCATAACTATGCCCAGTAATCCAACCAATATCAGCGGTACACCAATATACATCATCATCTTTTAGATCAAAAGCTAATTTATGAGTCATACTTGCGTAAATAAGATAGCCTCCTGAAGTATGAACAAGACCTTTTGGAGTACCCGTTGAGCCTGAAGTATATAGCATAAACAATGGAGTTTCTGCATCAAAGAATTCTATCTTATGTTCATCAGAGACCTTAGCACACTCTTTTTCATAACAAAGATCTATATCGTTCCAAACCATATCTTTTGTCTTAGTTCTACTCACAACTAGGACATTTCTAACGAAGTCTAAACCAGAGATTGCTCTATCTACACTTTTTTTAAGAGGTATTCTCTTACCTGATCTAATACTTTCATCTGCTGTAATTACAAATTTACTATTTGCATTTATAATTCTCTGCTTAAGTGCTTCTGCTGAGAAACCTCCAAATACAACTGAGTGCATAGCTCCTATACGTGCACAAGCAAGCATCGCATATATTGCCTCTGGTATCATTGGCATATATATAGTTACGACATCTCCTTTTTTGACACCATTTGCCTCAAGTATATTAGCCATCTCACATACTCTGTGATAGAGATCTCTGTACGTAATATTCTTAGTGTGATATGGGTCATCTGCTTGCCATACAAAAGCAACCTTGTTCGCCTTGTCTACTAAATGCCTGTCAACACAGTTATAACAAACATTTAGCTCACCACCTTTGAACCATTGAATATCTACAGGATCAAAGCTACTTGCAAAAGCCTTATCAAAAGGTTTATGCCAGCTAATATAATTAGCCTGCTTCGACCAAAATGCTTCTGGATTTTCTATTGATTCTTTATACATAGCTTCATATTGCTCGGCATTAACATTAGCTTGAGCTATAAACTCTTCTGAAACTTGAAAATTTGAATATGACATATCTATTAATTTTAAAACACAATTAAAATCATATTAGCATATTTATTAGAATTTTTGACTATGTTTACCCTATCAATATTTAACAATATTTATCAAATATTGATAAATAATTATCTACTTTGAAGATATTCTTTGAATTTACTACCTAACTCTTTGTGCTGTAGAGCTATTTCATAGTTAGCGATTAAAAATCCAAGCTTACTACCACAGTCATAACGAGTACCTTTAAACTCATAAGATAGAATTTTCTCTTCTTGATCGAGTAGTTTAGCGATTGCATCAGTTAGTTGAATCTCTCCGCCTGCACCTTCTGAAGTTGATTCTAAACATCTGAAAATTTTGTTAGGCAATAGATATCTACCCACAACAGCATTAGTTGATGGTGCTTTTTCTGGAGCTGGTTTCTCAACTATTGCTTTGATAAGATTCTCACTATCTTTAGCTACGATACCATAAGAGCTAGTCTCTTCCTTTTTGACTTGTTGAGTAGCTATACACCCTCTGATATCAGTACCTTCTACAGCTTTCACCATTTGCTTAAGGGTACCAGTACCACAATCATGATTATAGATTAAATCATCCGGCAATATCACCGCAAAGTCTTCAATTCCAACAAGAGGTTTTGCACATAGCACAGCATGGCCTAAGCCTAGGGCTTCTGGCTGACGAACGAAGAAAAAGCTTACATCTTTCGGAATTATGTTTTTGACTAAATCTAATAGTTCATACTTTTGCTTTTTCTCTAACGAATACTCTAATTCAAAATTTCTATCAAAATGATCTTCAAGAGATTTTTTGTTAGAACTTGTAACAAAAATAATTTCCTTACAGCCTGCTTCGATAGCTTCCTCAACAGCATATTGAATCAATGGCTTGTCTACAACAGTTAACATCTCTTTAGGACATGATTTAGTTGCTGGCAAAAATCTAGTTCCCCAACCAGCAACTGGAAAGACTGCTTTTTTGATTTTCATTTAATCTCCTTGATATCAGATATCAGCTATCAGCTATCAGCTATCAGCTATCAGCTATCAGCTATCAGCTAGATGACAATATAAGCTTACATTAGTATTATAACCATTTACAGAGAGGTTGCTCAACATTTTAGACAATCTTTTTAGATCATTTGATCTTTTGACATATAGATCTACTAAGATTTCATTTTCAAAATAATATATAGACATCTTTTTATCTAAAATATTACTTTCATCAATATTATTTTGAGCAAATATCTCTTTTATTTTAGATAATATCTCTATGCGAGAAGGTTCAAAATTTTCAAGCTTAATAACACCGTCTTCATGATTTGTAACATCTACATGTACTGTAATATCCTTGATATTTTCGATATTATGATAAATATTACTCTTAACAATCTCAGCGATATAATGCCCCTCAGAAGCTGTACTATACTTATCAACTAAAATATGAACATCTAGTACAATTTTACCAGCCATTTTTCTAGTTCTTAAAAAATGAAAGTCTTGCACTCCTTCTGAATTAGTAATTATTTCTTTGATACTTTTACGTGTTTCAGCATCAACACCTTCATCGATAAGTTCAGCAACAGCAGAGTAACCCCACTTGACTCCCATCTTAACGATCATATAGCAGACTACTAAGGCGGCGATAGCATCCATCCATGGGAAACCTACAAAAGCGCCTATTAAACCAACTAATACTACTACTGAAGACCACATATCTGAACGACTATGCCAAGCATTCGCTCTTAGCATATCAGAATCAATCTTATTTGCGGCTCTCATAGTGTATTGATAAATAAACTCATTACCTAATATAGAGAAAATTGCTGCATACACAGTAAATCTATCTGGAGTTTCATACTCACCTACAATCAATGTAGCTAATGAGTGATAAACAATCATAAAACCTATAGATATAAGCAAACCAGATAATACTAAAGTTGCTAAGGTTTCTAATCTTTCATGTCCATAAGGATGATTATGATCCTCACCCTTATTAGCATACTTAGCAGCAAATAAAACCATAGCATCACTCAAAAGATCTGAAAATGAGTGTATTCCATCAGCAAATAACGCTGGCGATCGCCCTATGATTCCAATAAATGTCTTTGAAATAGCAAGTAATGCATTTATAAACATACCTACTAGAGTAACTTTTTTAGTAATTTGATATCTAGTATCTGACATCTTTAAGCCTCTTTTATTAGATTAACTAAACAAATTTTAAGCAAGATAATAATGTGATGTATCAAGAATGTCTATTATAAATATAAAATTTATGACTAATCTTTAGTCATAACAAGTTTAAATAATAATATATGTGCAAAGATTGAAAAAATTATTGTCCCTATCCACCAAGCTATAGGATTGTCCAAACCATGTACTGTTAGATAATAAGCTGCAAATATAGATATTACAAGCTGTAAGCTAGCCATTACTAATCCAGGATTCCAACTCTTACGCTTAATACCTTCTGCAATATGTGTTAAACAATTTATAATACTAAAAATTATAATCAATAATCCAAAACCAAGATTGATAAAGCTCAAAGTGCCAAAAACAGCAAATGCTAACCACACCATAAGTATATTTATCCAAAATATCTTAATGTCTGTAAGTTTTTCCTGACCTTGCGGCAGCCCCATAACAGTGCGATTCATAAAATCTTTAAAACCACCTGGTACATAGTGCTCTTCTGTCTGATGAAACAAATACATTGGAATATTAATTAATCCCCAAAAATGTGGATCATATACAGAAAAATTAGCAAATAATAATACAGTGAATAATATACCAGCCCATGGAGCTACTTTTGCCCAATTTTGATTTTTTGCTAAGAAATCTATCATCATCTGACCTCTAAATATAAGTATATTATCGATAATATATTATCTTTTCTAAAAGTTACTATATAAATCTTCAAATATCTTAGTATTTTTGTCAAAAATCACCTTGCAATGCAGACAAATAATTGTATAATATATTCCATCAGTTCGGAGAAATGGCTGAGTGGTCGAAAGCGGCGGTCTTGAAAACCGTTGACTGTAACAGGTCCGGGGGTTCGAATCCCTCTTTCTCCGCCATAAACATAGAGCTCGTCTACTTTGTAGCGGGCTTTTTTTTGTTTCTACCCTACTATAAATCATACTAAAAGATTCCACTAAAAATTACTCATAACTAGCTTTTGTACGTATAATTTCTTAAGCGCTTTCATTGTTTGCTACCACCATATGGAAAGAATACTCATACTCGAGCTAATTGAAAAAAATGGTGCCTAAAATATAGCTATAAGTACTATAGAATGAATGTTTATTTACAACTGCCTCTAAAAAACTAGATTAGAAGCTAGCATTGAATTACAAAAAATATTCAATAGGCTTACTAAAACAATAGAAACTAGATTTTAAAATAAACTACTAAACTGGCATAGCAAGTATGAAAACTTCTTAAATGAAATGACTGTTAATTATGAGACAAAGTGAAGCCACATATACTCATTATAAGCTTAGGGCTGCTTATACAAGTTTGTGTTCAAATTTAGACCATCTATTTACTATAAAAATCTTGCAAATTTATCTGTACTAAATACTACAAATCATCTAAATGGTAGAAAGTTTTTTGATCTGAAAAATAAGATTAAAATACATAAAGGTTTACCAACAAAACTAAAGAAAAAGTAGTAGATTTCTTAATGCTAAATAATGGTTAAAAATTCTAAAATAAGTACCCTTTTCTTCAATTAGCTCATATTTTATATTGGGTTGACAAACAGGTCAGCTCCTACATTTATTTACATTTCTATAATTTGGATTGTAGGGGTAGATTCTATATCTGCCCTTGTATATCTAATCCTGTTAAAAACTATTGCTATATTCTTCTAAAACTCTAAAAATCTCTCGTTCATGCTCCAATTGATTTAACTTCATGCGAAACTCTTTTGAACCAGGTAAATCAGCAAGATAAAAACTTGCATGAGTTCGGATTTCTTTAACAGCTACTTTGGCAGTTTTTAGCTTAATGAGTCTTCTTAGATGTTCTCCTAATACTTCAACACGCTCAACTGGTGTTGGTGGCGGTATTAGCTCGCCTGTATTTAGATACTCAGCAATTTGCCTAAAAATCCAAGGATTACCACGAGATGCCCGCCCTACCATCACCGCATCTACTCCTGTATGCTCCATCATAGCCTTAGCACTATGAGGACAAAAAACATCTCCATTACCAATTACAACTGTATCTACAGCTTTTCTGACATCACGGATAATATCCCAATTTGCTTTACCAGTATACATTTGTTCACGCGTACGTCCATGGATAGCAATAGCACTTACACCAGCATCCTCACATGCTTTAGCAACCTCTATAGCATTGATGTTTTCATCATCCCAACCAATACGCATTTTTACAGTTACTGGTTTATGTACTGCCTTTACTACAGCTGTTAGTATCTCATGGATTTTATCGACATCTTTTAGAAGTGCTGCTCCAGCTTGTAATTTCTTAGCAACTTTTGGCATAGGACAACCCATATTTATATCTAAAAAATCACATTCTGTATTCTCTGCGATATATTTTGTTGCGCCAACAAAACTATCAATATCTGTACCAAATATCTGTATTCCAAGTGGTTTTTCAATATTTTCCATATAGAGCATTTCCATAGTTTCCCAGTTTCGCTCCACTACAGCTTTGTTACTCACCATCTCAGTATATATCAGCCCTGCGCCATGCTCTTTACATATAGTACGAAATGCACTATCACAAAAGCCTGCCATTGGTGCGAGTACAACATTATTTTCAATTTCTATATCTGCAATTTTAAAGCCCATCTTTCACACCATCTAACAGAAACCATTGTCCCATTTGTTTGGGTTTATCAAATTTCATGCCGTATTTTTTAAACTCTTGTTGAACTTCATCAACTTGATTTTCTATGATTCCAGATAGAGCTAATCTTCCACCAAGCTTTAAACTACTAGTTATACTCTCAACTAAGCTTATAAGCACATTTGAGAAAATATTGGCCACTACTAAGTCAAACTGTTGTTTAGGTGGATTATCACTAAAGTGGGTTTTATTAGCTACGCTATTTTCTTGAGCATTTTTGATAGATGATTCTATTGAGTTTGGATCAATATCTATACCTTCAGCATACTTTGCTCCTAGCTTAACAGCCCCAATAGCTAGGACTCCAGTACCACAACCATAATCCAAAACTAAAGAATCTTTTGAAACATATTTTTCCAACCATTCAAGACACATTTTAGTTGTTTCATGATTACCACACCCAAAAGCAATACTAGGATCAACTATTATATAAGTATGCTCATTATCTTGAGGTGGTTGCCTCCAATTTGGATAAACAACTATATTTTTACCAATAGATATTGGATCGTAATCATATAACCATGCAGCTTCCCACTGCTGATCTTTAATTATTTCGTAATTTATTTCACTTTCAATTATGTTTTCAAACTTTTTTTGAATGTTAGCAATAATACTATCTATATTATGATGGTTCTCGTATAAGACTGTAATGCTGACTATATCATCGGATTTATCTATTCTTGTTACAGAACCTGCATCATTATCAAAGAGGTAATTCTCGACTATGTCAAAATATTTAGGTTTTAGTGTAAACTCTAACTGGTGCCATTGTTGCATTTTATAAAAAATAATTCAAAACTTCATATATCGTAAAATAATACTAAATATACTAATTAACAGCTAGATTAAATTACTTATTTGATATCCACTAATTGACCTTATTTCAATAATCTTTATTTTGATTTTTTATTTTGATCTAATTCTTCTTAACCAAAAATGATTAACAATCCTCAATACATGGACTGCTATATATCCAGCACTCGCCACTAAAAGACCAGCAACAAAACTACCTAAAAATAGTGGTTTCCAAAATTCATGTAAATGATTTAGCATATAAGAACCAAATGTTTCCCAGTTAGAGATATCTACCTGTTCTCCAAGCAAAAAGCATCCAAATATATAATTACCCAAATACATTGGCACCCATGTTAGAGGATTACTAATCCATACAGTTGAAATTGCTATTGGTATATTAGCTCTCAAAATTATAGCTGAAATAATTACTGGAGTCATTTGCAAAGGTAATGGAATCATCATCCAAAAAAATCCTATAAAGACACCTCTTGCAATAGTATTATAATTAGCAACCCATAGATTTTTATTTGTAAGTCTATGTGCTACAAAACCCAAAAATTTAGAATTCTCTAGTCTTTTTCTTTTCTTAATTAATTTTCGAGCTCTTTTCGTATTCATATCTCTAGATTTCTTACAAAAAAATGGTTCTATACAGAACTCTATAGTTATTGATATTCTATACTATGACCGTACAAAGTACCTTGAATTTAAACTTAACCAATATCGTCTAATTAATTACGGCTGACTATAAGACCAAAATAGTCTATTTGCATCATCACCAGGACTAAATTCTACTTGTCTATTGTCTATATACTCACCATATCTTGAGTTAATAAACTCTCTATCAGGTGGTACATAAGCAGCACCTTGTGCTCTCTCTTGCTCAACTTCTGGACCATAATACATTGTGTATGGATTAGCTGGTCGCATATAGGCATAGCTCATCGCAACACCCAGCAAACCTGCAGTGATTAAAATTATTTTTTTCATTTGTTTACATCTCCTTTAAAAGGCCTTTAGCCCAAAATTAATTATAACCTTTTTTAGTTAGTTATATGAAAAAAATTTAACTTTAGACTATAGATATTTTGCTACAATTATCCTTAGGTTAAATGTGTACACAAAAGATATGCAACAATACAGTACTAAATATAATAAAAAAGCTATTTTATTAGTTAATCTAGGTACTCCAGATAACTATGATGTAAAATCTATTAGAAAATATCTTAGAGAATTTTTGTCTGATCGTAGAGTAATAGAAGCTAATCCTTTATTATGGAAGCTAATCTTAAATTTAATTATTCTACCAATTCGTTCAAAAAAGAATGTGCATACTTATGAAGCCGTATGGAATAAAGAGCATAATAAATCGCCCTTGCTCTTATACACTGAAAATCTAGCAAAAAAACTAGATCAAAGACTCGATAATTACATAGTAGATTGTGCGATGCGTTATGGCAATCCAAGCATTGAAAGTAAGATTAAAAGCTTACAAGATCAAGGAGTAACTGAGATAATAGTATTTCCACTATATCCTCAGTATTCTGCGACTACTACTGCAACTGTTTATGATGAAATATACAGAGTCCTATCAAAGCTAAGATGGCAACCCGCTATCAAAGCAATAAATCCTTACTATGATAATAAGTTTCATATTCAAACTATTAGTCAACAAATTAGAAATTATCTTCAAGTTACAGACTCATATCTGGATATAATTTTATTTTCTTTCCACGGCTTACCAAAGGAATATTTTGATAAAGGTGATCCCTACTATTGCCATTGTCACAAAACTTATCGCTTGGTCAAAGAAAACCTGCAAAATGAATATCCTGATATAGATTTTGAATTATCATTTCAATCTCGTTTTGGTCCTAAAAAATGGTTAGAACCATATACAACTGTCAAACTAGAAGAATTTGCAAAGCAAAATAAAAAAGTTGTAGTTATAGCCCCAGGATTTAGTGCCGATTGCCTAGAAACATTGGAAGAGCTAGCAATCACTGAAAAAGAAAACTTTATTGAAAAAGGTGGTAAAGAGTTTGTTTTAATTCCATGTTTAAATGACTCTGATGAACATGTCGAAATGTTATATAATATTATAAATGAGGAAATATGCCTAAAAAAATAGCTATACATTGGTTTCGTCAAGACTTACGCCTTGCGGATAATCCTGCGCTACATCAGGCTAGTCAAGCAGATGAGACAATTACAATATTTATACTAGATGAGAATCAAGAGATTGGTGGAGCTAGCAAACTTTGGCTTCATCACTCTTTGAGCAGTCTAAGTAAATCTCTAAATAATAAGCTCAACTTTTTTAGTGGTAATCCCCTAGAAATCATAAAAAAACTTGTCAAAGAAAATAATATCACAGATTTTTATTGGAATAGATGTTATGACAAGTACAGTATTGATAGAGATACTCAGATTAAACAATTTCTGCAAGAGCAAGATATAAATGTAAGTAGTTTTAATGGAAGTCTACTTATCGAACCATGGCAATGTAAAAAAGATGATGGCACACATTATAAAGTATACACTCCGTTCTACAAGGAGCTTATCAAAATTAGAAAATATCGCTCAAATATTGTCAAACCAAGTTTTAATTCCCTAAAAAAACTAGAAACTGCTGATGAATTAGATTCTTTAAAACTACTAGAACCAAAACTTTCTTGGCAAAATATAATAGATCAATGGCAAATTGGCGAAGATGCCTCGCATCAAATCCTTGAGGAGTTTCTAGATGGTAAAGTAAAAGAATACAAAATAGCTAGAGACTTCATGAGTACAGACTCAACTTCTAAATTATCTCCATATTTACACTTTGGTGAGATATCACCTAACCAAATTTTTAATGCCGTGCAGAGTCTAGACTATATTGGTAACAATGAAGAGCACTTTATCAAAGAATTAGTTTGGCGTGATTTCTCTTATTATCAGATATATTATTATCCTGAATTACATAACAAGAACATCAACCAAAAGTTTGATAGTTTTGAATGGGATAACGATGCTACTCTTCTTAAAAGATGGCAAACTGGACAAACAGGTATTCCAATAGTTGATGCGGGCATGAGAGAGCTTTGGCAGACTGGCTATATGCATAATCGTGTACGTATGATAGTTGCTAGCTTCCTTATCAAAAACTGTCTTATCCACTGGAAATATGGAGAAAAATGGTTTTTTGATACTTTATTTGATGCTGATTTTGCTAGTAATAATGCTAACTGGCAATGGGTTGCTGGTTGTGGTCTAGATGCCGCTCCTTACTTTAGAATTTTTAATCCTGTACTACAAGCTGAAAAATTTGAAGCTTATGAATATATTCGTAAGTATGTACCTGAACTTAAGTTTCTACCAAATAAGCTAATTGCAAAGCCATGGGAAGCAAGCGAGCTAGTATTACAAGAAGCAGGAGTTAAATTAGGTGATAATTATCCAACACCTGTGATAGATCTCAAGAAATCTCGAGACAAAGCATTAGAGTTGCATAAGAAATTAAACTAATGTTATCCATATTATTAATTATCTATAGTCTATAGCATTTATATTTGAGATTATTAGTATAGCTGTAATCGAGGAGAATAGTTATGAGTGATAAAATAAAAGCTATTAAAGCAATGGAAATTTTAGATTCACGTGGTAATCCAACGGTAAGAGTTCATATAGAACTTGAAGATGGTACACAAGCTACAGCATCCGTACCTTCGGGAGCTAGTACAGGTGAAAATGAAGCTGTTGAGTTACGTGATGGAGATAAATCACGTTACGGTGGCAAAGGTGTATTAAAAGCAGTTGCAAATGTTAGTGAAGTTATAGCTCCTGCATTGATTGGAATAAATGCTCATAAACAATCACAAGTAGATCGTATAATGATTGAGCTTGATGGTACGAAAAACAAATCTAAACTTGGGGCTAATGCAATACTCGGAGTATCAATGGCTGTTGCAAGGGCTGCAGCATTATCTCATAAAATACCTTTATATCAATATCTTGGTGGTGCTGGAGCTAGAAGAATACCTGTACCATGTATGAATATCCTAAATGGTGGCGAGCATTCAGATAATAATGTTGATTTCCAAGAGTTTATGGCCATACCTATTGGTGCTAAATCCTTTAGTGAAGGCTTACGCTATGTAGCAGAGACTTTTCATACATTAAAAAGTATCCTTAAAGAACGTAACCTAGTAACTAGTGTTGGTGATGAAGGAGGATTTGCTCCAAATGTCGAAAGTAATGAAGGCGCTATTGAACTAATTATCGAAGCTATTAAAAAAGCAGGTTATACACCAGGTAAAGACATATCAATAGCTATAGATTCAGCAGCAAGTTCATTCTCTCCAAACATTGATGATAAATATGATCTAAAATGGTCTGGAATTGGTAAAAAAACTAATCAAGACCTAATATCTTTAGCTAAAGAATGGGTTAAAAAATATCCCATTATCCTATGGGAAGATCCTTTATCGGAAGCTGATTGGGATGGTTTTAGAGATTTTACAGCTGAACTTGGTAAGCATATAGAAGTTGTTGGTGATGATATATTTGTTACAAATACCGAATATATTTCTCGTGGTATAAAAGAAAAAACTGCAAATTCAGCATTAATTAAACTTAATCAAATAGGTACTGTTTCTGAAACTATAGAGGCTGTAAGAATGTGTCGAGATAATGGCTGGCGTTACTTTATATCACATAGATCAGGAGAAACAGAGGATGATTTTTTAGCTGACTTTGCAGTAGCTATGGATGGAGGACATCTAAAAACTGGTTCAGCTTGCCGTAGTGAACGTATAGCCAAATATAATCGCTTATTAGAAATAGAAAGTGAACTTGGTAATAGTGCTCTTTATTATTGGAAATAATATCAATTACTTTAATTTTTTCTAAAATTCAAGCTTAATAAATTGCTTATATTGCTGCCCTTTCTTGAGTTTGATATCTGAATTATCATAGTTTTTGCCAATTACTGGTATAAACTGTGGCTCAAAACATATTGCATGAAATTTCTGTGAATTTAAAACATTTGATAACTTCAAACCATCAGGGAAATTAGTAGTATATATCTGCGTAGCTGGATAAGAACTTGTTACTACAAGCTTTCGACCACTAATCTCATCTGTAAATTTAATAGCTCCATCAACAATATAACAATGATCTATCCCACCACCACTAAAATATTCAAAATTAGTTTCTAATTTATCTGCAATAACTGATTCTTGACTAAAATCCATTTCATAAGGAACTTTTATAATTTGCTTAGGTATACTGTTTGTATTAGTTATTACTACTCTCTCTGCAGATACTTGTAATTTGTGATTTTCTATAGTCGCTTTAAAATCTCCAGATAAATTATAGTAATTGTGATTTGTGAGATTTAGTAATGTATCTTCATTAGCTATGGCTTCAAAATGGATTACTAATGAATTATCTTGTAACTCATAAGTTATATCAATCTGTACATCTGCTGGAAAACCATCATCTGATGATTTTTGAATACGGCTAAATTTAACTTTATTTTGATTAACTCTATAATCAAATCTTTGATGAGAGATATTATTAAAACCTCCATGAAGAGTATTAATAGATTTCTCATTTTTACTAACACTATATTTTTTATTATTTAAGATAAACTCACCATCTTTGATCCTCCCAGCTACCCTACCGATACTAGCACCATAATATGATGGATTATTAAAATAATTTTCTATATCTGCATACTGTAAGACTATATTTTCAAACTTACCATTGTTATCTCTAGTTCTAAGAGAATATACAGTAGCTCCAATGTCTAATAGTTCTAATTGGATATTATTATTTTCTAATGAAATTACATTTAGGAAGTTTTGTGCGATTTTAATTCTTTTAGTAGATACTTTTAGCATAGTCTAATATCAATTTTGCAACTTGTGATTTTGATATATTATTATACTCTTTTAAATTATTTTCAGATAAGATTGTTACACTTGAACTATCATTACCAAATACTTCGGTTGAATTAGCAACTATCATATTTAGATTTTTTTTGACAAGCTTAGATCTAGCATATTCAACTATATTTTCAGACTCGGCCGCAAAGCCTATAGCAAAAATACTTGGATATGATTTTTTACAATTTGCTAAAACATCAGGATTTTTAATAAACTCTAAAGTTAAAGTTTCATCAGTTTTTTTAATTTTATTTGTAAATTTATTTTTGATCTTATAATCAGCTACTGCAGCACAACCAATAAAAATATCACTATCTTTAGCTCTCTCGAGCATTGCTTGATTCATTGCATCAGCACTTTTGGTATCAATGATTTCTAAGTTAGGATGTTTAATATTAAAATTAAAGCTTATTGTAGTTTTTGCTTTTAATACTACAACAATTGCTCCTCTTACAAGTAACTCTCTTACCAATGCAAAACCCATCTTACCAGAGCTGTAATTTGATAGATATCTAACACCATCGATATCTTCTACAGTTGCTCCTACTGTTATCACTACTTTTTTAGCTTTGAAATCTTGAGCAATATTCAATAACTCAAACAAAACTTCAGGCTCATGTAATCTGCCACTACCTATATCTCCACAAGCTTGAATGCCTTGATCTGGAGCAATCAAATTAAATCCTATATTTTGAAGTTTTGTAATATTCATCTGAGTTAATTGATTTTGCCACATATTTACATTCATAGCAGGAGCTATATATACTTTAGAATTATCCTCATTAGCTAATATTGTTTGACTTAATAAATCATCAGCTAAACCATGAGCCAATTTTGCAATAGTATTTGCTGAAGCCGGAACTATAAATATCTTATCAGCCCAACGTGATAAATTAATATGTGCCATACTTTGACTATATTCACTCATATTCAAAGATTCATCAGTGTAGACATTACAGCCTAAAGCTACTAAAAGTTCAGGCTTTATAAACTGCTGTGCTCCTTTAGTGACTATAGCTCTACACTCAACACCACTTTTAATAAAAAGTCTTATCAAATTTATAGTCTTAAAAGCTGATACACTACCAGTAATCCCAAATAAAATCTTATTACTCATAAATATTAATCTCTACTTATTTAATATCTTCTCTCTTTTATAAAACATAATTATTAGTAAAACCATAATAGCTACTAATACAGCTAAGATATTTACATTCATTCTAAATGTGCTTTCATTAGTAATCCAATAAGCAAAAATAATCCCAAAGAAAATACTACTAGTCCTACCTAAGGCAAATATCATATTAGTAGCTAATGAACGAACTTCTGTCGGAAACTCAGTTGCTGCATATTGTGCCCACATAATGTTATAACCACCACCAATAAGCCCAATAAGTATTCCATAGAAAAATATAAAATCACTAGATACATATTTATACGCAAAGATACTCACCAGAAATATAACTATATTTATTACAAAAAATAAACTCGGTGATTTAAAATATTGGTTATATATTCCGCTAAGAATACTACTAATAATATTTCCTGCAAAAAATCCAAATAAAAACAGCTTAACTAAACTTGCAAAATCGACATCATTCGCGATGAATTTCACCAATGCAAACATTACAGTTATCACAAAGAAATAAGGTAGTGTAATTAAAAAGTTAAGAATCAGCGGTTTATTATAATTTCTGATAAGAAAACCAATACTTCCCGCATTTTTAAATTTATCAGATTTATACAACTCTATAAAATATGGTGACTCTTCTAATACTCTTCGAAATGCGTATATTCCCAAACCAGCAAATCCACCAAAAATAAACATTACTTTATAAGATAAAACACCCAAAAGTGTAGCGACCACTCCTCCTAATACTCCAAGAATATATAAAAGACTCATTCCCCAAGCAGCTAATCTAGGCGGAAAAAATTCTACTATCAAAACACTAGATACAGCAAACTCACTTGCTAGAGCCAAGTATGCTAAAAATCTTAGTAGCATAAAAATGTAGATATTATTTACAAATATACACAATAAAGTAGTCAAAGAATAAAGCAAAATACTATATTTTATGACCGTAATACGCCCAAACTTATCGGCTAAAATACCAAAGAGGATTGCACCAACTAAGATACCAACCATTTGAATATTATTTATCAAGTAATAAGCTTGTTGAATTTTAGTAGAATCAAAAATTCCAAATTGTTGCTTTAGTAAATCAACATAAGAGACGCTAAATACAGTCAAATCATAAAAATCTATAAAGTAACCTAAACACAGTATTACTAAAATCCATTTTGCATTTTTCATTATTCAAAATAAATTGATAATATTAGAGATGTATTATAGATAGATAAAAGTTTAATGACTATAGCTAAAAAGCATTAATCGACAATAATATTCTTCTCATTTGCTGTAGACCTACAAAATGCTACATAACGCTTATCAGTCACAAACCAATAGAATACTGCACCAACAATAGCGTCAGCAAAATAGTTTGTTATAGGTGTAGTTAAACAAACAAAAATTATAAATGGTAATATAAGCATTAAAAGATTTTTAATACCAATTCTTCTAAACTCAAGGCTTGCATATATAGTTATTAAAACTACAAGTATTGCACTCATATTTATTTGTGTCTGAATCTCTACTGTATTAAGTAACAATGTCAAAACCACAAATACAACCAAACCAAATAGTCTAGTACGTGGCGCTAAAGCTCCCATACTTACAGGTGCTGCCATATATCCTATAATGTGAAAACCTGTCACAACCAACATCAAACCAGTCCAGTTATCTGAGAAAAACAAAAATATAACTGATAAAATAAAGTTTGCAAGAAGAGATCTACGCGAGATATTTACAACAGGAGTAATTTTAGCAAAATATCTAGGCATCTGTCCTTCTGAAGACATTGCATATAGCATTCTCGAAGAAGCTCCTAAATATGTATATCCTGTAGCAGATGGACTAACTACGCTATCAACTATAAGCAAAAATGATATATAACCAAGTCCTAATAGTGTCGCTAATTGTAATAATGGTGAATCAAAATCTAATCCAGCCCAACCACCTTTTTCTAAAAGGTATTGATGAGGAACTGCCTGCATAAATGCATATTGCAAACCTAAATATAAAACTAAAACTATAAGTAAAGCTAAAATAATTGCTAATGGAATATTTCTACCAGGATTTTTAACTTCACTAGCATAAGCAACAACTGTTTGAAATCCATTGAAGGTATAGATCAAACCACCAGCAACAATAGCAGTCAAAGCTGAGCCAAATCCAAACTGGGAATTGTTAGGAATATCTTCGGAAAACATACTAACATGATCAGAGCTATGTATAAATGCATAGGCTATAAATATAATAACGATTATAAATGGTACTGCCATTTTAAATACTGTTATAGCATTATTGACTCTAGCTAATAATTTAACACCATAAAAATTAATAACTAAATATATAAATAATACAGCTAATGCGAAAGTCATACCAGCTGTAGTCAAAACGCCATCACTCATTAACCATTGCATAGACTTAACACCAGATAGATACTGAGTAGTTGCTAATGCTTCAGATGAAATAACTACAACAATACCAAACCAGTTTGCAAAAGCAAATGGCATCGCAAAAATACTATTATGAGATATCGCACTCGATCTAGTTGTAGCTCCTCTTACTGGATACAAAGATACAACTTTACCAAGACATAGCGCAATCATTACAACAATTAATGCTGCTAAAATCCAAGCCAAAAAAGCCCAGTTACCAGCATTTTTAGCTGTAAGCTGAGCACTAAATAGCCAGCCTGAACCGACCATACAAGTAGTACCGATCAATACAGCACTAAACAACGACATCTTTTTTACAGATACATTATCACTCATATTCTTTCCTTATAATTAATTTAAAACTAGACAAAAAAATATTTGACATATTTTTTAGCTATAACTTTTTGATAATTTTTGATCATCGACTGACAAAAAATTTGACAAGGTAAGTTTTAAATTACCATCAAGAATATGAGTTTACAATATTTTTTACTCCTCTAAACTCATTAAAGATGCATTTCCACCAGATGCGGTAGTATCGACACTGACAGTTTTTTCTACAACGAATCTACGCAAATATAGAGGTGATGCTGTTTCTATTGCTAAGCTAGTGCACTTACCATCTTTAGCAACACTTTCTGCAACAAACGGGATAATTGCTCCTCTACGTAATGCCAAAGCTTGATGAACTTGTTTAACTGCTGAAATACTTCCTGAAAAAGTCACTAAAGCTACTTTACTATTGAACAGTAGCGCTGAAGTAATCTCTTCATCATCAGATAAAATTAAATTAATAACTTTAGGATCAACACCCGCCTTAAGCATTAACTTAACAATATTATAAGCTGTTAAACTACCTGTATATGCAGGTTTAGCTACAACAGTATTACCGGCTAATAATGCAGCTGTTGTTTGACCTACAAATCTTATTAATAAGTCACAACTTGAGCACATACTAACTACTACACCACGCCCTTTCAGGCTTAGCTCATCAATTTCACCTGTAGGTCCAGGTAACAACTCAGGATGTGCAAATTCCTTTTTAGCCTGTAAGCAATAATATGCTACTTGCTGTATAGTTTTATCAATCTGAATATGAGCATCTTCTACAGATACATTTGATTCAGTAACCAAGCATGATGCTATTAGATGACGCTCTTTTTCTAATAAATCCAAGAATTTTTCAACAATTAAAGCTCTATCTTCAGCATTTATATGATTCCAAGCATCTGCTTCTGCATAAGCTGCTTCTATAGCTTTATCGACGGTACTTACAGAGGCAACATATTTTTTACCAATATTCTTACCATCAGCAGATTTTAGATCTACAAATTTATCCTTCTTAGCTTTCTCACCAGCTACAATATTAGTGATACTATATTTATCTTTTATCAGTTTGTTTGTAGCTAGTTCATCATTAGCAATTTTTTCTGGATTATAAATCTCTTCTACCGCACCAACACCTGATAATTTTTCATTTGCCAAACGATGCATATAGTATGGACCACCTGCTTTAGGACCAGTACCAGATTTACCTTGTCCCCCAAAAGGTTGGACACCGACAACAGCACCGACAATATTTCTATTTACATATACATTACCAGCTTTGATGTTATTTTTAACATAGTTCATAACCTCATTAATTCTACTATGAACACCTGCAGTCAATCCATAACCAGTAGAGTTAATATCCTTTATAAGTTTGCCAAGTTCATTTGCTTTAAACCTAAGGATATGAAGAATTGGACCAAACTGTTCTCTACCAAGGTCAGATAACTTCTCTATTTCAAATGCAGTAGGCATTACAAATGTACCTTTTTGAGTATCCTCATTTGGTTGAGCTTGGTATACAAGTTTAAATTGTTTTTTCTTCTCTTCTATATATGCATTTAAGTTATCAGCTGCTTCTTTATCTATTACAGGACCAACGTCTGTATCAATATACTTTGAATCACCTATTTTAAGCTCTTTCATCGCACCAACAATCATTTTGATATAATTATCAGCGATGTCCTCTTGTAAGCATAATATACGCAATGCCGAACAACGCTGACCAGCGCTATCAAAAGCTGAACGTATCACATCTCCAGTAACCTGCTCTGGCAGAGATGAAGAGTCTACTATCATAGCATTCTGACCACCCGTTTCTGCTATAAATGGTACTATCTCACTAGATTTTGATGCTAATGTTTGATTTATAATCCCAGCAACTTCTGTTGAGCCTGTAAATATAACTCCTTTACATACAGGACTTTGAACTAAAGCACTACCAACAGTTGCTCCATCTCCAGGAGTAAACTGTAAGACACCCTTAGGAAGACCTGCTTTAAATAGTAACTTGATAGCTTTATAAGCGATAATAGGAGTTTGCTCAGCAGGTTTAGCAACAACAGTATTACCAGCAGCTAAAACAGCTGTAATCTGACCTAAGAATATTGCTAGAGGAAAGTTCCAAGGGCTAATACATACCATTGCTCCTCGACCTGTAAACTCAATCTGTTTCAAATGATCAGATAGCGCTGGTAAATCAATTGGTCCATTAAATTCTCTACGTGCCTGAGCAGCATAATAACGACAGAAATCTACAGCTTCTCTAACCTCATCAATAGCATTTGATAAAGTTTTGCCAGCTTCAATCATCGCTATAGCAATAAATTCATCAGTATTCTTTTCTAATAAATTTGCGAATTTTTCTAGAATATCAGCTCTTTGACTAGCTGGAGTATTATTCCAATCTTCAAATGCACTTTGAGCATTTTTTAACGCTCTTTTTGCCATTTTAGCATCAGCATTAATCACAGTACCAATTGTATCACCAGTATTTGGATTTATAACAGCTTCAGCTGTGCTCTTGTCAATATCAACATTAGAAACTATTGGCTTTGCTTTATATGTATTTTTAAGAGTATATTTCTCAATATTTTTATACATATCTGCTAACACTGCGAAGTCATTAGCATTATGACCTTGTGAATTTAACCTAGGAGCTACTATATCTTTTGGATATGGTATATTAGGATGCTGACCACAACCATAGTCAACAGCTTTTTTAACTGGATCTTCTATTAGCTCTTCAATTGGTAAGTTCTCATCAACGATTCTATTTACAAATGAGCTATTGGCACCATTTTCTAGTAATCTTCTGACTAAATAAGCAAGTAAGTGCTTATGTCCACCAACCGGAGCATATATTCTACAAGGAATATCTTCATAACCTTCTTTACCAACTATATTGTCATATAAAGGATCACCCATACCATGTAGACATTGAAACTCAAAATCTTTATTGCCATTAGCCAACTCCATCACTACAGCTACAGTTTGGGCATTATGAGTGGCAAACTGCGGATAAATATATTGATGATGTTCAAAAAGTTGCTTCACACATGCTTGGTAAGAAACATCTGTATGATATTTACGTGTAAATACTGGGTAACCTGCTAAACCTTGCTCTTGTGCATGTTTAATCTCAGCATCCCAATATGCACCTTTTACAAGACGAATCATAAATCTTCGATTAGTTTTCTTAGCAAGATTAGCTAAGTAATCTAATACATAAGGAGCTCTTTTCTGGTAAGCCTGAACAACTATACCAATCCCATCAAATCCATCTAAAGATGGCTCATGAGCCAATCTCTCTACCAATTCTAGTGATATTTGCAATCTCTCAGTTTCTTCAGCATCAATATTCATTCCTACATTATATTCTTTAGCTAACTGAGTAAGTTTAAATAACTTTGGATACAATTCTTCATGAACTCTTTGATGCTTTGCAACTTCATAACGCGGATGTAAAGCAGATAGCTTAATAGATATACCCGGATTCTTTTTAATCTCTTTATTTGTTGCATATTTAGCCAGCTCATTTATAGCATGCAAATACTGACTATAATAATAATCAGCATCAGCCATAGTCATTGCAGCTTCGCCTAGCATATCATAAGAATAACTATATCCTCTAGCAACTTTAGTTTCTGATACCTTTAATGCTTCTTCAATAGTTTCACCAAGTACATATTGCTTACCAACTATTTTCATAGCCTGCTTCATAGCTTGACGAATTACTGGTTCACTTGATTTTTTTAGCAAGTTTTGAAAAACCTTTCTATATGCTCCATGAGGCTTCTTCAAAATTTTACCAGTTAACATCAAACTCCATGTAGCAGCATTAACAAACAAATGTTTTTCTCTACCAACATGATTTTTCCATGCCGCACTAGTTAATTTATCTTTGATAAGTAGATCAATGGTGTATTTATCAGGTACTCTTAATAACGCCTCAGCTAAACACATTAGTACGATACCCTCTTCAGAAGATAAGTCATACTCAATCATAAAAGCATCAATACCAGATTTCTTTAGCCTATTTTTTCTAACTTTTTCTACTAAACCATATGCTCTTTCTCTTACTTGTGCTTTTTGCACACTAGACATATGAGCTTTATCTACGAGTTTAGTTACAGCCTCTTTTTCTTCTATAAGCCAATATTTAGAGATATTCATTATTTCATTTGAAATAGGATACTCACCTGAATGGTTTAATAAGTTATTCATATTGCTTCCTTTTATACTTACTTTAATCTATTTTTGTTAAATTTTTTCTTTTCTAGAATAATTTTGTTAATAAGCTCTCTGTATCTATCTGGTGGAGTAACTCCTTTAAACAACCAGTCAAACATGTCATTATCTTCGCTAGTCAAAAACTCGACAAACAACTTTTTACCGGCAAGATCTTCTTGCATATAACAATTATTTAAATATGGGGCTAATATTATATCAAGCTCTAGCATACCTCTACGTGCAGAGTATTTTATTTTTTCTACTGAGCTGAATATAAGATCATCATTTTTTATTATCATAAATAGTCAAGCTTATTAAATATAAGGATTACACTAGTTTATACTATACACTTAAGACAACCAATATCGTTAAAGGAATTATTTCAAAAAATACTCTTTTATTTAGCTAAACAATCCGGTATTATTTGCTCTATAATTTTAGGTTTATTCATAACTATTTATTACCTATCTAAAATAAGTTTATTCAAACTAAAAAATACTAAAAGGATTTAAATTTAATGGCTATCAGTCAAAATGTTACAAAAATACTTCAAGATATCGATGAACTAGATTTATTTAGCAATATTTCAGATGAGTGGTCGACTCTACTTAATGAATCTGATGATGAAATCAAAATCAAAAAACTATACTCAGCATTAGTAAAAGAGAGTATTCGCCGTGAGACAGCAGAAAGATTAGCTAAAGATGCTAAATCATACTGTGATCTTATTCAGGAACAATCTAAGCAACGTATATCTGACTTGAAAGAAAGCCTAGAGAGCCAAATTGCATTTCTCACTCAACAAATCAAAGATCTAAAAGTTGAGTCTTCAAAAAATCTTGATTACTACAGAAATGAGTTAAAAAAAGCTACTAGAAGTTTGATAGATAACAAAAATTAACTAGACTAATAAATTTGAAATATCTCAGAAAGCTATTTTATTTGTATTAGCCTTTAAAATTATAATATTTATCTTTCTTGATATCTAAAATTCCCAGTATAAGAGAATACTTCTCTATTATTGCATTTTGAAAAAACAGCTCTAGAAAATCTATCTTGATTATCTTTCTCTATTTCTAAATCAGCACAATTAGTTATAGCTTTACCTTTATCATCTAAAACAGTATAGCTTGCAAAAGAAACTCCCGACAATGAAAATAACAATATCCATACCACTAAAATTTTATTTTTCATATTTTAGAATCTTATATAAATCACTAATACAAATAGAATATCAATATAATCAATTATTTTCTATTAGAAACTTTCAAGAATAATTCTAAATCTTTTTTAGACTGCTTCTGTAAAGCCAAGTTTCCGATATCTTTTATAAGAATAAATTTTAACTCTTTATTACTATTTTTCTTATCCAAAAGCATTGCATCTAAAAACTCTTTTTGACAAATATCTCTAGGGAAATCAATAGAAATATCAAAGCTAACTATAAATTTTTTAAAATCTTTTGCTTGTTGTTGTGAAATTATATCTAGGTAGCAAGAAAAATCTATAGCCTGAGCTATTCCAACACCTACTGCTTCTCCATGTTTTAAACCTAGATATTTTTGACATTTCTCAATAGCATGACCAAATGTATGTCCGAAATTAAGGATTGCTCTAGCGCCTGTAGTTTCCTTTTCATCTTCCGCGACAACTTGAGCCTTAATGTGACAACTTCTTTTGACCATTTCTATCAAAGTAGAAGCATCTTTAGCTAAAATTTTATCTCTATTTAAATCAAGCCAATGATAAAAATCTTTTGAGATAAAAGCATATTTAATAACTTCAGCCATACCAGATATATATTCTCGTTGAGGTAAAGTTTGATAAAATTGCACAGATGTATAAACAAGTTTTGGCTGATAAAATGCTCCTATCATGTTTTTGCCTAAAGGGTGGTTTATTGCTGTCTTACCACCAACAGAAGAGTCTACCTGTGATAATAGTGTAGTAGGAATTTGGATAAAGTCTACTCCTCGCTGATATATAGCAGCAGCAAAACCTGTAATATCACCAATAACACCACCGCCTAGTGCCACTAAAACAGTTGAATTTCGAGTATATTGATTTTCTAGCAAAGATGATAATATTTTATCTAAGCTTGTTTGAGATTTATATTGCTCACCATCTTCAAGTACACATGTCTTAATGTCTAATTCATTAGGCATTGAATCTAAAAAACTATCAAGATATAAACCAGCTACTGTAGTATTAGTGACAACTAAGACTTGTTTATTTTCAATATGAGAAATAATATGAGAAAGATCTAGTGAAGAATCAATTATAATATTATAACTTTCACTAGACGTAGGATTTACTGATAGTTCACTAATCACAGTATTGTTTCTTCAACTAAGAATGTAGATATTTTGTTAACTATATTTTTTACTGTTGCTCCATTTGTTTCAACCACAACATCAGCAATACTTCTATATAAAGGCTCTCTCTCAGCCATTAATTGCTCTAAGACAGGTTTTTTATCATCAACTCTTAAAAGAGGTCTCTTTGTATCTTTTGCCGTTCTCTCAAGTTGTTGCTCAATAGTTGCTTCAAGATAAACAACTTTACCACGTGAAGATAACAATGATCTTGTATCTGGATCAAGTATAGCACCACCACCAGTAGCTAGAACTATGTTTTGTTTTTCTGCCAAAATTTCAGCAATAACATCTCGCTCACGCTTCCTGAAGCCTTCTTCACCCTCTAGATCAAAGATCCAATTAATATCAACACCACACTTTTTTTCTATTGTATCATCAGAATCTATAAACTCTAATTTTAACTGTTTAGCTAATTGCTTACCAATAGTAGATTTTCCAGCACCAACTGGACCAATTAAGAAAATATTTTTTGTTCTTATCATTTTTGACTCAAAATTATAAGTTGATTACACACTGTGATAGTTTGTTACTAATCACCCCTTGTACATAAAAAATTATAGGCTATAAGATACCTAAATATTAATATTATTGCAACTATTATCTGCTATCATTTTTGGACCTTCGACTCAATAATCTTAGGTGTTATAAAAATCAAAAGCTCTGCATCCCTATCTTCTATTTTAGTATAACTAAATAAATAACCCAAATAAGGTATATCACCTAAAAATGGTATTTTATTACGCGTTTCTGTTTGCTCTTTGGTATAAATCCCACCAATCACTACAGTTTCACTATCTTTAACCATTACTTTGGTTGTTACTTCTCGTTTATTGATTATAGGAGGTAAGTCTTCACCTGTTGAGGTTTTACCTGAAGATGCGCCAACACTATTTTTTGTTACAAGTACTTCCATCACAATATTACCATCTGGTGCAATTTGAGGAGTAACTTGAAGCTCTAGCACTGCCTCTTGGAATGCTACAGATGCAGCACCTGAAGCAGTTGCTTGTTGATATGGTACATCTTTACCATCTTTAATAAATGCTGTTTCATTATTAGAAACAACCAAATGCGGTGATGATACCAGATTAGCTAATGATTCATTCTCAAGAGCTCTTATCTCCATTTCTAACTGAAGCCCCCCTGCCAGAGTATAGGCAAGTCTTGCAGTACTAGCTACTACACTAGTATCTGTTTCTCCAGGCTTTGGAGTTGGATTACGAAATGTATCAAGTCCTACATTAAGTCCCGATGGGTGACTAACACCATAATTAAACCCTAACTCTAAACCACTTGTTCTTTGTACTTCTACAATTCTTGCTTCTATAAGTACTTGATCATTAGGTATATCAATTTCATTTATTACATTCCTGATAAGTGGAATTTTTTCCTCTGTATCGGTTACAATAAGCGTATTTGTACGTGCATCTGATGTTATACTACCTCGTGGCGACATAATTCCACCATTTTGTTTTGCCATAGAAGTAATAACTGTCTGAGCTGCTTGTGCTGTAGTATAGTTTAAAGGAATAAACTCTGTTACTAACGTCGCGTTATTTTCTAATGATCTTTTTGTTTGTAGCTCGAGTTGTTCTTGTGCTGCGATTTCAGCAGCTGTCGCAACATAAAGAATACTACTCATTTTTTTGGTAGCTAGTCCCTTACTAACAAGAACGATATTCATCACCTCATTCCATGGAACATTTTTAAGATCAATAGACACGTTTCCACGTACACTACTACTAACAACTAAATTTAATCCTGCAAATTCTGATAGGACTTGAAGAACTGTCTGTACAGGCGTATCTTTAAAAGATATTGTTATAGGCTCGTTAACGTTAAAGCCTTCAACACGGCTATTACGTCTATCAATTTTAAACTTAAAAGTATTACCCTCTTTAAAATCACTCAAAGCAATTCTATCTAGAGAATGTATCACAAAAATGACATTACCATTGTCTTTAAGAATTTTTATTGAATCTACTATCGTATTAAATACTTTAGTATCAATATTACTTACCCATTTATCAGATATGGTTGTATCATCAAAAGTTATAGTAAGAGTATAGCCATCTTGAGATACTTTTGTCTTATATCCAGCGAAATTGCTAATATTTTCTTCAAAAGCAACATCAAAAACAGCACTACCATTCAAACTTCGATGAAACTCTAGATCTTTAATATGTTTGCTATAATTAGTGGTTTTACTTTCATCTCTTCCAACTATCTTCGTTTCCGGCGGCTTAGCCTCTTGAAGCTGATTTGCTGGTGTTTGACTGCTATTTTGTGAGTCTGCAAATGAGGCTTCACAACCTAGCAATCCTCCCAATAGAGTCAAAACAGTTAATAATTTATTATTTCTAAAAAACATTAATTCACCCTAATGTATAGTAACTGGAGTTTTTTGCCAAACTCTCTTTTGATCATTTTTTTTCCATTCATCGACTACAATACCTTCTTTGGTAATATTTTCGACTTTCCCATAATTTTGTCCAATGAGTTCACCTTCTTTTATATATATTGGCTTATTCTCCATTGAGTTTTCAACTACACCCCATTTTTGATTATTTTGAGAAACTGTTCCTTTAAACTTAAAGGAATTTAATGGATACTGTTGTAAACTTGTAGGTTTATTACTCATAACTTCTTTAAGTTCCTCTGGAATAACTATTGGCTTAAGTTTAACAACTTCTTGTGTTTGTTTAACCCCTTTGATAGGTACTCTTTTTTCAAAAGGTAGCTTGTGATCTATATTAAAAATATTACGTATTTTTGATAATCTCTCAAAAGTTAATGTATCTCCTTTATATTCAGGAATATCAAGCTTTTCTGTACTTTTTGTAGTCTTAGTACTATTCTGAATAAGTTGATTAACCTGATCTATTCTAGTTTGATAAGAAGCATAACAATTACTATAACCAGCTATCAATAATATTAGACATAACAATTTTAATCTTTGATATTTACTCATTTAAATTACGCTCCTACTCCTTGACGTGAATAGGTCTGCAAATTTAGCTCAGTAACTATTTTAGAATCAGACTCTTTTTTAATATTTATATTAGTGATAACGGCGATATCTTTCATATCTATCAAAGCTACGAACAATTTAATCAACTGAGTAAAATCACCAACTAATTTAGCTTTAAAATCTAGCGCATATAAGTCTAAATATTTATTTTTTTCCACACCTGCTGGTGATAAATCAATAATTGTAATACCAGAACTACGAATAGCTTCATTTAGCGCGGATAAGAAAATAGGTACAGAATGACGTTCAGGAATACTAAATCTTTCCTCAATATTATGCTTTTCTAATACCTTCACTTGTTCTTTAAGAGCTTCTAAATCTTTTTCTTTCTTAATAAGTCTTGGTATTTGAGACTCCATTGAGTTTATATGACTTTCTCTTTGATTCGCTTGTGAAATCACAGGACTAACCAAAATACCATAGAAAATAAATATAAATAATCCAAAAGTAATTATTAATACTGGTAGCTTAATCTTTAATGGAGCATCTATAACTATTACAGCATACTTGTTAGATAAAACGAATCTTCTTATTTTATCTACCATTTCACACTCTCTCCCTTAAACGCATTACCTTCACCAAATTTAAACTCTAAAGAAAAACTCCTTTGCCCATTTTTCTCAGATCCTAAATTCTTAAGCTCAACTTTTTTAACTCTAAACTCAATTTCTAAGTTTTTCATAAAAATTGAAAGTAATTTCAAATCTCTCACTTCACCTGTAATAACAAGAATATCTGTATTTGCAACATAATTTATGTTTGTAATATATAACTGATCAGTTATTGCTCTAGAAATTTTTTCTAAACCAAGTAGTATGTAATATTGACTAGCTTTGATATTAGCTAAATCTGAAGATACATCCAATAGTTTATCTCTTTGACTTTTGACAGTTGGATATTCAGCTACATTTTTGTTTAGCTTAGTAATTTGAGTTTGGATATATCTCTCTACTTTAATATCTTCATCACTAGACCATGAGAACACTATAGAGAGAATAAACATAGATATAAAGGCCACTAATATCATAAACCCAAGATCTATGCCTATATAAGTAAGCTGTTTCTGGCGCCAACGACCACGTACAAAATTAAGATCCTTCATTACTTATAGAGCCTCCTTCATAGCAATTGCTATTGGTAAAACATACCTATATGGTTGCTCTATATCCCCAAACTTTTGGTAATCTATATTTATGAATGGATCAAGTATCTTACAATTCTTTTGTGATAAATCCTTTATCGATTCAAAAATGCTCTCAAAATTTTGCTTAATACCATATACATAAACATTATTATCTTGGATTTCATCAAAACTATCAAAGCTATTTTCACCAAAATCTAAGGACATAAAATCCATAAATCTTAGCAACAACTGAATAACTTCATCCACATATGCTACATCACTAATATTGTCATCAAAAATCTTTATAGATTCATAACTTTTTAGCTCGCCTTGAGGAGAAAAACTATAAATAGACAACTTATCTGAATATAACCCTAAAAAAACACTATCACTCGAATATTGAGATATCTCACCGATAAAAAGCTCTGAAACAAAACTACTAATTGCAAGTTTATCTAAAGTACATACAGATAAGGCCCGTCTTGCTTTACTTGCGATACTATATAATCTTTTAATTTTTTCAATATCTGAAATATAGTATATGATCAAAGTACCATTACTTTCTGATTCATCGTAATAGTCATACGCCATGTCTGTATACGTATCTGGAAAACGTTTCTTCAAGAAATACTCATTTATATAAAAGAATACACCCTCCTTTTTGATAATTTCCAATGCTCTTTTATCACAAGTAATTTCTTCTTTAGTGACATCAATTTCATTATAACTAGTAAATCCTAGTTTAACAAAGCGACCTAACTTATTTTCCTTTATGATTTCTGCAACAACGTTACCAACATACTCATTCGTTAATTCACCTTCAAAATAAGCTTCTGGAGCAAATACGTGACTATTACAACTTACTAATGTGTAACTATCTCCTTTTTTATCGAGCTTCACGCTAGCTAATGAATATCTGTCATATTCAATACCTAAAACTGTCTTTTGTGCTTTTTTGCGTCTTTTTTCAAGTAGTAACGATATCATAAAATTTCTTATAAAAACTATAGCCTAAAATTAGATACTCTATTTCTAGATATATAAGTTTGTTTATTTTATAATTAAAACCACATTAAGTAAACTATAGTTTAAAACGTTAAGGCTAAATTAACTATGCGTATAATACTTTTAGGTGCTCCAGGAGCTGGTAAAGGAACTCAAGCAAAGATAATCGAAGATAAATATAATATTGCTCACATATCTACTGGAGATATGATAAGAGAAACTATCAAATCAGGTAGTGAAATAGGTAAAGAGTTAAAAAAAGTACTTGATGCTGGGCAACTAGTCTCGGATGAATTTATTATCAAAATCGTCAAAGATAGAATATCTAAAGATGATTGCAAAAATGGATTTTTGTTAGATGGTGTACCTAGAACAATAATCCAAGCTGAAGAGCTAGACAAGCTAGGTGTAAATATCGATTATATTGTTGAAGTAGATGTCAAAGATAATCTGCTAATCGAAAGAATAACAGGCAGAAGAGTTCATCCTGCATCTGGTAGAACATATCACACTAAATTTAACCCTCCCAAAGTTGAGGGCAAAGATGACATTACTGGAGAGGATTTAATAACTCGTACAGATGACAATGAAGACACAGTTAGAGAAAGACTTTCTGTATACCATGCTCAAACCTCTAAGTTAATCGATTTTTATAGAAACTTCTCATCTGCAAATACAAAAACGCCAAAATACATAAAAATAGATGGTGACCAAGCAGTTGATAAAGTCTCTCAAGACATCTTTAATCAACTTAAATAAACTCTCTAATCTAAACATTCTAATAATAACTCTGTAAAAGATATATACTCTAAATGTCCATGATATGACAGACCTATCTGACAACTACGGTTAAAACTAACACCGATTTCACAATCACTGACTTGTGGTTTAAGAGACTCTAAACTCGTGGCATTTAACTCAGGAGTTGTAAAGCCTTTATCTCCGGCAAATCCACAGCAGTAGATTTGCTCAGGAACAATTACAGAAGTACTACATTTTTTCAGTGCTTTTAGATATTTATTATCAATATTCTGCTTACGTGTAGAGCAATCAATATGCAAAGCTATTTTACTAAACTTTTTATTTAAATTAATAGCATCTAGCTTATCTATAATTAGACTGTTGATATTTATAATATTTAAATTTTGATCTTTAGCAAAATTAGCACAAGAGCTATTATCAGTCACAACATAATCATATTGAGTATAATCTATACTTTGCTTCAATAAGTCCTGAGATACATGTTGCTGAATAAAATTTGCTTGTGAATGATACATCTGACCACAGCACTGACTACTTGTTTTCTGCGGGTAATTAACTTCAAAACCTAGTTTTTCTAATATTAATTGGCTCGGATACTTTGCATATTTTTTATTACTTGCAAAAATTCTATTTGGACAAGCAGGCAATAGTAATACTTTTGGTTTGGTATTCTCTTTCGAAGAGTTGATAAAGCTTGCTGATTGAACTTTTGGCATAGTTTCTAGATATACGGGAATAGATTTAAAATTATTATGTAATAACTTAGTCATATTCTGGAGATTTTTCTTTCCAACTAGATTGGCTGCTAAATTTCCTAACCTAACTTTTTGTTTTGCTTTATTTATTTCTTTGTCATGATTAACTAGCTTATTTTGTAGTTTTTTCTGACTAAGAATAAAATCACCAGTATCAATATCAACAGGACATCGTGTCTTACAGAGACTTGTTGTAGCACATGTTTGTATACCGTAATAATCATAATCTTTGAGCCATTGTTGTTTTTGCTCATTACCTAGCGTTTGAATTTTACGCGCAACAGTATTTCTTTGTCTTGGAGTTAAACTCAAATTTCTTGATGGACAAACTGGCTCACAAAAACCACACTCCATGCATTTATCTATTTTTTCATCAACACTATTTAGCTCTTTAAGATTCTTAATGTGTAAATTCTTATCCTTCGTAAGTTTAACATCTGAATTAAGAATATTTTTGGGATCAAAAAGTTTTTTAATACGCCACATAATATTTAAACATTTATCACCCCATTCCACTATCGCAAATGGTGAAATATTTCGACCACTGCCATGTTCTGCCTTTAGTGACCCATTATATTTTTCTGCAACTAATGAAGTAATATCTTGCATAAATTGATCATACTCAATTAACTGCCTTTCATCATTAAAATCTGGAGTAAGGACAAAATGAATATTGCCTGCTAAAACATGACCAAAAATTGCTGCATTAGTATAGTTATATTTGATGAATAATTCTTTTACATCTGTTATTAAACTAGGTAAGTCAGATATTTTTACTGCGATATCCTCAATCAATACAGTACTACCATTTGGTCTTTGTCCAGCGATTGTAGGCAAAATACCTTTCCGTGCCTTCCACATAGTTTGAATATCTCGTTCATCTTGCCTAAAACCTACTTGATGAACTATATTTGCCCGCTCAATACTTTGATTTACTATATCAAGCTTGCTATCTAAACTACCTTGACTATCCTCAGATACTTCAACCATAATTGCAGCAGTATCAGTATTTTCAAAATTTATCAAAAAGGGTTGTAATTCTGCCACATCTGCTACTGACTTTAATGATAAGTTATCAAGTAACTCAACAGATGATGGAGCATAAGGCTCTAATTGTGTAGTAAGTTTTACTAGTTCATCAAGACTTCCATATATTAAGTTCAAGGCTTTAAATTTATGATCTGCCACTGTATTTAATGTTACATTACTCACAAAACCAAGAGTACCTTCTGAGCCAATAATCAATCTTTCTATGATTTTTATGGGATCATCAAAATCTAGAAAAGCATTTAAACTATAGCCACTAGTATTTTTTATTGAGAATTTTTTTTTAAGAAAATCAACAAGCTCTACATCATTTTTGATTTGATTATGAATTGATAATATTGAACTTATAATATCTTGATTATTATCTTTAAAGTTTTTAATACTATTAGAGTCAGATGTATCTAATATCTGACCATCTGAAAACACAATCCGTATTGAATCTAAAGTTGCATAAGAATTTTTGGCTGTGCCACAACACATCCCACTAGCATTGTTTGCAATAATACCACCAATCTTAGCACTATTAATTGAACCTGGATCAGGACCAATTTTACGATTATATATTTTAAGATATTTGTTAGCATTTTCTCCTATTATGCTCGGCTCAAGCTTAATCTTTTGACCATCATCAATAATTTGATAATCTAACCATGCATCAGATGCTAAAACCACAAGCACTTCATCCGTAACTGCTTGACCAGAGAGACTAGTTCCAGCCGCTCTGAACGTTAGTTTAATATTATACTGATTAGCTAATTTAATGATCTGTATTACTTCTTGCTCTTTTTTTACAATAAGCACTAATTTAGGTACCATTCTGTATAAACTAGCATCTGTAGAATATGCGTAACGAAGTAGCTCATTTTCAACAATTTGATTACTTTTTAGATGGCCTCTTAACTGGGATTTAAATTCATTTAACATTAGAAAGAATCTGTGGATATATACTTGATGAAAGTATACCTAAGATTATACTGAAGATTAATTATTTTTCAGTAAATGAAATATATTTAGCCAAATCACGAATATCATTTTTATTTTTGAAATTTGACTTATGTAACCATATTTTGATTTTTTTATTAGAACCCTGCTGAACTGCGTAAATATAGATCCAAGCATTTATAATAATGTACTTTCTGATATCCCAAAAATCAGACTCATTGCTATTTATTATAAATATTAAAGATTCATTATCTGATTCATTTGGTAATAAAATTGCTTCGATTACTTGCCTATTTGGTCGAGATTCAAAAAATATTGATAATAGAATTAAAAATCCACCTAAATAAAAAATAATGTTTTGGTTATAAATAAGCACCAACCACAAAACTTGTTAGAAATATCAAACAAGAATAAACGATTGCTCTATACTTTCGCGACTTGTTGATTTCTAATCGCTGCATATATCAAAATTTATATTAGATCATATCCAAGTGACTTCAGAGCTCTTTCATCATCTGACCAGCCACTTTTTACTTTAACATGTGTCTTAAGGTTAACTTTCATACCAACTAATCTTTCGATATCTATACGAGAATCAGTACCGATTTTTTTAAGCTTGGTTCCTTTTGCTCCAATAACTATGCCTTTCTGACTGTCTCTTTCGACAAGAATACTAGCATAAATATCAACTATGCTTTTTTCTTGATCAACCTTATAGCTATCTATTTCTACAGTTATTTGATACGGTACTTCATTACCTATAGTTCGCATAATTTTCTCACGAATTATTTCAGCAACCATAAACTTAATACTTCTATCAGTAATTTGATCATCTTCATAGAAAAAATATTCTGATTCAGGTAAAAGCTTCTCTATTCTTGACTCAAGTTCATTTACATTATGTCCTTGCTTAGCAGATACATATATCACATCATAAAAGCTTAATTTCTCTTTAATTGACTCAATAAACATTGAAGCTTCCAATGATTTTTTCTTATCAACTTTATTAACAACTAAAAATATTGGAACTTGTGAATATTTTAATTTCTCTACAATATTATCTTCTAACTCAGTCCATTTGCCTAACTCAACCACAAATAAAATCACATCAACTTCCTTTACCATAGCTGTAGCGGCTTTATTCATAAACTTATTAATCGCTTTAGGTTCATCTATGTGGATACCTGGAGTATCAACGTAGATAAACTGAGTATCTCCAAGAGTTTTAATTCCCGTTATTTGATGTCTTGTTGTCTGAGGTTTGCGTGAAGTAATACTAATTTTATATTTTAGTATGTTATTTAGTAACGTTGATTTACCAACATTTGGTCTACCAATAATTGAAATATAGCCACATCTTTTCATAAAAGCTTTACAATAGAAATAATATATTTAATTTTAGCAGGTATGTGCTTTAGAGTCGAAAATATTTAGTAAAGTTTTCAATATAGAAGATTGTAATCTAACAATTTTTGTAGACTAAAAATCACTTAGAAACATGTCGTTTAACAAACCTAGAAAGTCTACTCATAGCCTCTTCTAATTCTGGCATTTCATTTGCACAACTTATTCTAGCAAATCCAGACAAGCCAAATGCTGTTCCTGGCATCATTGCAACATACTCTTCTTCAAGCAACGCATTACACAACTCTATATCACTGCTAAAGCCAGTATGCTTGATTAAATCGCGAATATCTGGAAAAAGATAAAAAGTACCATCTGCTCTTTTGACATCGATATAAGGCATATCTTTCAAGCACTTGGTAACAAATTGCTCTTTCTGCTTATATGAATCAGCAAAATATTGCAAATCCTGAGACGGCATTTGCATAGCAGTAATGGCTGCATACTGAGATATAGAACAAGCACAAGTGGCCGATTGTGATTGAAATTTTTTCATTGCATCGTTTAACAATTTTGGAGCAATAGTAAAACCAACCCTCCATCCTGTCATAGCAAAGTTTTTTGAAACTCCACTAGCAATTACATATCTATCTGCTAGATCAGGAGCTACTTCTGTTATTAGAGTAATTCTATTATTAAAATAAAGCTGATCGTATATATCATCACCAATTATCCAAATATTAGGATATTTTCTGAGCAAGTTAGCTAAATCTTCTATGCACTTTCTTGAATAAATTAATCCCGTTGGATTGTTTGGCGAGTTAATAATAACAGCCTTTGTTTTTTCTGTAATATGTTTTTCTAAGTCTGTAACATCTATCTCAAAACTATTCTCAAATTTAGTTTTAACTACAACAGGCTTAGCTCCTGTAAGAGCAATCATATCTGGATATGACACCCAGTAAGGAGCGAAGAAAATAGCCTCATCTCCTTCTTCTAAAATACAGTTAAATATATTGTGTAAACTATGCTTAGCTCCAGATGTTATACAGATTTGATCAGCAGCAAAATCAACGCCATACTCTCTTTTATATCTAGCTGAAACTGCTTCTCGTAGCTCCTTAAGACCATCTACATTAGTATATTTTGTAATATTATTATTGATAGCTTCTATACCAGCTTGTTTTATGATATCAGGAGAACTGAAACCCGGCTCTCCGATAGCAAGCGAAATAACATCATGACCTTGATCTTTAATTTGTTTTGCTAATGCTGCCATCGCATTAGTTGGTGAAGTCGAAACATTCTGAATCTTTGTATTTAGTGATGCCATTTTAGTTCCTTATAACTTTTCTACTTTAAACTCATTATGTTTAATCTCAATACAAGAATAATTATCTATATATGTGTACAAGTCAGAATCAACTAGGGGCTCTGATAGTACCAGATATCCATTTTTGAGCTTATGCTTTTGTGACAGTTTTAGAGTTTCTATAATATCTTTATAACTTATATAGTATAACGATGGTTGGTCACCAATGGTAGACATTTTTAGCGAATATGATGTATGTCCATTGGAATATGCAATACTTGCTTTGACCTTTTCTTTTAGACCATTTCTAGCTTGGATCTTAGTTATTTGCTCAATAGATTTAGCTATAGCTAAAGTTGGATTATCATCAATACCATTTGAAAGCGCTAATAAAAAAATAGCTTCTGAATCAGTAGAACCAAATCTTGCTTTAAAATACTGAGGTTTGATATGTTGTTCAATCTCTTGACGAATATCATCAAAATCACCTATAGAGCCATTATGCATAAAAAGATGATTATCAAATACAAATGGGTGAGAATTTACTCGAGATGTCGGAGCAATAGTACTTGCCCTGATATGTGCCATAAAGTTTCTACTTTTGATATGCTTAGCTATAGATATCAAATTTTGATTATTCCAAGCTGGTAGTGAGTCCTTAAAAACTCCTGGTTCTTTGTGCAAACTTGTATACCAACCGATACCAAAACCATCGCCATTAACAGAAACAGCACCTTGAGATGAATGTATACTTTGATGTATAAGTGAGTTCTCAGGGTCTACTAATAAATCACTCATTTTGATTTTATCACCATGGTACATTAACCATCTACACATAAGGTTATTCTCCTTTAGCTTTCCAGTGACTAGTACCTCTCAAATAAACAGGAAAGGTTTCTTGTGTTAAGCTTTGAGTTTCTTTTTGCTGCTGATACTTATCAAAAATATACTCTACAATATTACCCACATCAATCTTAAAATCTCTATTAACTATTTCTAACTCAGCAATAGATTCTCCTATTAATTCATAACCTGAATATAGTTCTTGTGAATATTCTTCAAGTTTATAAACATTCTCAGAGATTATTTGATTTGTCTGCAAATTATAGAGCCCCAAATAAAAATCACCCATTTTAGCATCGAGAATTACTGCTACTTTTTCGGATGCTGCTGGTGTACTTTTAGCTAAAGCAAACATACTTGAAAATCCTATAATAGGAATATCTAAGCCAACAGCGAAGCCTTGACTAATCGCTGCAGCAAGTCTTACTCCAACAAAACTACCAGGTCCAACACCATAAGCTATGAAATCTAGAGACTTAATATCAGTACAAGAACTATCAAAGACACCTTTAATCATTTCAAGTACATACTTATTGTGCTGACGAGGAATTTCTCTAGTATCGTTATATACTTGACCATCTACAGATAATACTATAGAACAATACTTACTCGATGTGTCTATTATTAAAAACTTCATCTTCTAATTAAATACCTGTTTGATTTGATAATACTTATCTAAAACAACAAGATCAGCATCATAGCCAACTTTGATATTACCCTTTTTAAAACCCAAAGATTTAGCTTGATTTGTACTTGTCAGCTTAACTGCATCATGTAAGCTACAGTTTGTAAATTTAATAAAATTTTCTAAAGCTTTATTCATTGTTAATACACTTCCTGCTAACACACCATTTTCTAATCTTGCTTGACCATCTTTAACTATAACTTTTTGACCTCCAAGATCAAATACACCCTCTCCTGCGCATTGTGCTGACATTGCATCTGTAATTAGAGCAATATTATCACTACCTTTGATTTCATAAGCAAACTTAACCATATCTGGATGAAGATGTATACCATCGACTATTAGTTCTGCTAAAACTTTCTTTGACATCAGTAGTGCCGTAGCGGCACCTGGATTACGGTGATCGATGGGACTCATTGCATTAAATAAATGTGTAGCATGTGAACATCCATGATCTATCGCTTCTAGAGCCTGCGCCATAGTACAGCTTGTGTGGCCAATCGAACTGACAATATTATGATTATTACAAAAATCTATAACTTGCTTAGCATTTTCTATTTCTGGAGCAATTGTTATTTTTTTGACTAAATTATTACAAGCATTGTGCCAACTTGCCATCTTAGCAACATCTGCCTGCTGCAAATAATTTGGATTCTGCGCTCCAATTTTACCAGGAGATATAAATGGGCCCTCTAAATGAACCCCAACAATTTTTGAACTGTCTGTATGTTGATGTGAATTATAAGATTTGATTGCATTCATTGCTCTTAAAATATGGTCGTTTGAAGCTGTCATTGTTGTAGCAAGATAACTTGTAACTCCCTGCTTATATAGTGATTTTGATATTGTCTGTAACGCATCTATATCAGCATCCATAACATCTGCGCCCATTGATCCATGTATATGAATATCTATAAACCCTGGAATTACATAATCATCAGAGCTTAGTTCTATTACAGGCAAATTATATTCAGCGACCTTTATATCTTCATCTATAGCACTTATAACATTGTTTTTGATTACAATATCCTTATGTTGAAAACCATTCTGAGCATAAATTTTGGCACCTTTTATAATATAACTTTGCATATAGTTTCTCCAATGGGTAAAATCACACTCTATATTAACCAAATTTATATTTTTTATCCACAATGTTACATTGGTTTCCTGGGCATATGCATAAAGCTACCAAAGAGTTTCGCAAAAAAATGCCTTCTACTGATATTGCTATTGAAATAGTTGATGCACGTATTCCTGACTCTAGCAGTAATCATGTTTTAGAAGATATTGTTGGTGACAAACCCATAATAAGAATTTTGTCAAAAAGTGATCTAGCTGATCCTCTAATAACTAAACAGTGGCTTGATTTTTATAAAGGAAGTGCTATCGCAGTTAATACCTTAGAAGATAAAAATATAGTAAAAAGAATACTTGATTTAGCTCAGAAAAAATGTCCCTCAAGAGGAACTGTCTTAAAACCTACAAGAGCTATTATATTTGGATTACCTAATGTTGGAAAGTCAACAATGATAAATAAGCTCGCTGGTCGTAAAGTTGCTAAGACAGGAAATGAACCAGCTGTAACTAAACTTCAGCAACGTATTGATATTAGTAAAAATTTCATGATTTTTG
>NZ_DS999316.1:503004-595955 GCF_000156715.1 Francisella philomiragia subsp. philomiragia ATCC 25015
ACACTCCTGGAATTATGTTTCCTAGTCCTAAAAGTGAAGTTAGTGGTTATAGAATTGCAAGTATAGGCTCTATTCGTGATACAGCTATGGACTACGAAGGTACAGCCTATTATCTTATAGACTTTCTCAAACAGAAGAATACAAAAAAATTCTTATCGCGATATAATTTCATATCTGAGCAAGATTTTTTAGAAAAACATCCTCAAGAAATAATTAAAGATATTTCAGCTACAAAAACCAACTATAATGTAAAACAAGCAGCCAAAAATATTGTTCATGACTTTAGAGCCGGGCATTTCGGTAAAATTTCTCTGGAAGATCCTCAAATTATACAACAAGAAAAAGAACAATTTATTATGAACCAACTTGAGCAAGAAGATAATCTCTAATTGTCTTAAAATCAATATAAAGCTATCATATAGCATAGTTAGATACTTTTATTTAGAAACTATAATTAATGTCTGAATTAGAAAACACTTCAACAAAACCAAAAAAAATTGGCCACATTAAGGCTACTAGAAAAAATATTCTTAGTGCTCTACTGATTGTAGCTATGATCAGTGGTGGTGTCTACGGTATAAATAGCTACTTAGATTATAAACATAATAAATTTCTAAAAGAGTATAATGCTGCTATCAAGGATATCAAAAATCATAATAGCAATGGTTATAATAATGCTTTTAGCATTCTCAAAGAGATTGTTGAAGATAACGAGGCTACTGCTCAAGACTTTTTTTATTTAGGGTACTCATATCAATATGGATTTGGTACTGAAAAAAATTACTTTGATGCTTACAAGTACTACAAGAAATCAGCTTCTTTAAATTATCCTCAAGCTTTTTATCAAATAGGTGTTCTTTATGAAGATGGCTTAGGTGTTAATAAAGATAATACAAAGGCTATGGATTACTTCAAAAAATCATATGACTTAGGTTACAAAAATTCAATAGTCGATTTAGCAAATATAATTAGTTCTAATAACAATCTAATATCAACCACCGATCCAGAAATCTTATATGAAATATATCTAGCTTACAAAGATGGTAAACTACCTAATGAAAATGATAAAACCATAGATAAATACATTATAACAGCTGCGGCTAATGGTTATGAACCAGCCATAATTGTTCAAGCACGTAACTTTACAGACAAAGGTGATAACTATAGAGCTCTAATGCTATGGCAAACACTATTATACAGCTCAGATCCTAAGGTAGCTGAACTAGCTAAAAAGGAAACAGTAGAAGTTGAAAATCTAGTTAAACAAGAAAGATTGAAAACTCTAGAAAAAGAAAGACTAAAACGCATTGAAATACAGCAAAATTTGCGTAAAAAACAACTGGATGATACTAGAAGAATCGAACAAGTACAGAAAAAAATTGAATTTGCATTATCAACACCAAAACAAGAAATAACTAATCTAGATGGATTAATTTATTTAAATCTCTCAAGAGTAAATAAAGGTCAATTACAACAGTTTTATTCAGATATACTAAAAGCATCTATCGACATAAAATTATTAAATACCGACAATAATCTGGATTATAGTTATATTGATGATTTCTTAATCTTATCGAAATATATAGACATAAGATCATCTTTACGATTTGACTTCGGCGAAAAAGCTAATAATAACAAGTATGAGGGCATTGTTTATCTTTTCTATAATTATGAGAACAAAATGGTCAAACAAAGTGCCATAGCAGCTCTTAAAAATATAAAGGCTAAAGAGTCATCATTAACTCCAAAGTTAGCTAATGCTCAGGAACAGCCTTTAGATTACTCAAATAAACCTATAAAAGAAAAAGTAAAACAAACAGAAAAATCTAAAACGAATGTTGATAAAGTCCAACTAACCTATGAAGAAAAAATCCAAAGAATGCAAGTATTTGCTCAAAAAGGAGATTTTAGACAATTATATAAGCTAGAGCAGGTAGCAAAAGATGGTGACGTTTATGCCATGTACTATGCTGGGGAATATTACTACAATGTAAAGGAGTATAAAACAGCTCTCGATTACTTCAATGAAGCTGCTGATAAAGGATATGGTCCTGCTTATTATAAGCTAGCATCTTTATATTATAATGAAGAGCAAAACGGAGTACCTTACGATAAAGAAAAAGCTATGTATTACTATAAAAAAGCGGCTCAACTAGGCGTAAGAAATGCTCAACATATATTAATGCTTATTGAATAATAAATTCATACTCAATCATTCCTACATGATTATTGATACTCACCTTTTTTCCAATGTTTACGACAAACTGAAACATATCGAGTATCGATATCTTTTAAAGAATCATCATCAACAACTATTGGATTACCCTCTTTTATAGCTTTACCATTTTGCACCATCATATTAAAACTAGCTTTTTTACCACAGTGACAGATAGTTTTGACCTCTTCTAAAGTGTCTGCAATTGCAAGCAATAAAGCTGCTGTTTCAAAAGGTTGACCTAAATAGTTAGTACGTAGTCCATAACAGATAACAGGTATATCTAACTGATCCGCAATATCAGAAAGTTGCCAAACTTGGGCTTGGGTAAAAAAGTGTATCTCATCAATTAAAACACAATCTACCTTATGTTTTTCGTTATAATCTTTGACAAATTCAAAGATGTTATCTTGATCTGTTAATGAATAAGCATCTTGATCTATACCTATTCGTGATTTAACTTTATTTAAACCCGCTCTTTTATCTATTGCTGAAGTTAAAACTAAAGGTTTTCTGCCTCTATCTTCATAATTATAAGCTACTTTTAAGAGATCCAATGTTTTACCCGCATCCATTGCTGAATATCTAAAATATAATTTTGCCACTATTAAAACCCTTTATATTTTTTTCCTAATAATATTAATCCCATGACGAATAGGTAAAACTAATGTTTCCAGATCATCTCTTTGATTTACATATTTATTAAAATCATCTAATGCTTTTGCTCGTTTATCTTGTGGATCTATCACCTCACCACGCCAAAGTATATCATCTACTATGATAACTCCTTTATCAGATAGCTTCTTAATTAAAATATCAAAATATTGTTGAGTTTGTTTTTTATCGGCATCAATAAATGCAATATCTATATAATTAGGTAAAGTTGGTAATATATCAATAGCATTACCTTGACAATACTCAATATTAGGATACTTAGCTATAAACTCTTTAGCTATCACTTCGCCCGATTGATTAGCTCTATCAATAGTATACACCTTTGTATTAACTGATACTTCTGCCATCGCAATAGCTGACATTCCAGTAAATGTGCCAACATCTACACAAATTTTCGCTTGAGTTGTAAATACAAAAAACTGTAACAATTTAGCTACTATCTTTTCTGATAGCATCTGAGCACCATGAACAGACTCTTTTGTAGAATTATTTAAAAGATTTAGATTAGCTGATAAATCACTCGTATGCTCAATACAGTATTGCCAAATACTATCTTCAGTAAACTGATTTTGTTTCATAACAAATGAGAATATAAAATAATTGACTCCAGGTATTTTGCATTAATGATAATCATTAGTCTAGAGACTTGCCGTGCTTTTAGTTAAATTTTATGATAGAATTTGCGAGCATTTTACTATAAACAACTTTTTAGTATTTAGAGAATAAATTAAATAACAGCATAAAATTATAAAGGTTTCAGATCAATGAAAGAACAAAAAAAAGTTTTTATAAAAACTTTAGGTTGCCAAATGAATGAATATGACTCTCAAAAAATGCATGAGGTATTAGATGAGCATTTTCATACCGTTAAAACTGATGACTACAAAGAAGCAGATATAATATTAATAAATACATGTTCTATTCGAGAAAAAGCCCAAGAAAAAGTATTCCATGAGTTAGGAAGATGGAAAAATCTTAAAAAGAAAAAAGAAGATTTAGTAATCGGTGTTGGTGGTTGTGTTGCATCTCAAGAAGGTGAAAACATTATCAAAAGAGCTCCATTTGTAGATCTAGTATTTGGTCCTCAAACTATTCATAGATTACCTGAGATGATTAAGAGAAAACAAAGCACTCAAGAATCTCAAGTTGATATATCTTTCCCAGAAGTTGAGAAATTTGACTTTTTACCTGAGCCAAAAGCTGAAGGTGCTAAAGCATACGTATCAATTATGGAAGGATGTGATAAGTACTGCTCATACTGTGTAGTACCATATACTCGTGGTCCAGAAGTTAACAGACCATTTGAAGATGTACTTGGAGAATGTGCAGCTCTAGCAGAACAAGGTGTTAAAGAAATTACTTTATTAGGACAAAATGTAAATCACTACTTAGGTCCAATGGAAAATGGCGAAACTGCAGATTTAGCCTTACTAATTCACTTCATAGCTGAAATAGATGGTATCGAAAGAATTAGATTTACAACTTCTCATCCTGTTGAGTTCTCACAAAACCTGATCGATGCTTACGGTAGCGTACCTGAACTAGCTAATCATTTACACTTACCTGTACAACATGGCTCAGATAGAGTTCTAATAAATATGAAAAGAAATCATACAATTCTAGAATTCAAACAAAAGATAAGAAAGTTAAGAGCAATAAGACCAGATATTACTATTTCATCTGATTTCATTGTTGGTTTTCCAGGTGAAACTGAAGAAGATTTCCAAAAGCTTATGGATCTAGTAAAAGATGTGAATTTTGATCAGTCATTTAGCTTCATATATAGTAAGCGTCCTGGTACTCCAGCTGCTGACTTACCTGATGATACTCCAATAGAAGTTAAGAAAGATAGACTAAAAAGACTACAAGATTTATTAAATAGTAATGCGCAAATTATTTCTAGACAAATGGTAGGTACAGAGCAAAGAATCTTAGTTGAAGGTACATCTAAAAAAGATGATAATGTTCTGGCTGGTAGAACAGAAAATAATAGAATTGTTAATTTCATAGGCGATAAGTCTTTGATTGGTCAGTTTGCTATGGTTAAAATAACAGAAAGCTTACCAAACTCTCTTAGAGGAGAACTTATTTAATTTATGAATAAAACTCAATTTGTTCTAGAGCCCTATAATTACGATGCCATGATGCTACTTTGTGGTAACCTTGATGAAAATATTCGCGCGATTGAAAATTATTTTGATGTTGAAATTAAACACCGTACGGATGAATTTGAGATAACAAGTGAATCAAGCGCCAATAATACTCAAGCAAAAAGATTTATCAAATCATGTTATGCTGAAATTTTAGCTGGAAATACTGAGCTTGACCTAGAGCAAATCACAACGATCCTAAATGCTACCGCAAAAGAAAAAGTAGCATCAAGTAATAAAGCTCAAAAAAAAGTTGAAGAAGCTGAAGTTCAATTACGAAGTAAAAAACTAAAAGCACGTACACAAAACCAAGCTATTTACCTTAATAATATCAAAAATAATTTTGTTACATTTGGTGTTGGTCCGGCAGGTACTGGTAAGACATATATGGCAATCGCTTGTGCTGTATCTGCTTATGAAAGAGGTGAAGTTAGAAGAATAGTACTTGTTCGCCCTGCTGTTGAAGCTGGAGAAAAATTGGGTTTCTTACCTGGTGATTTAGCTCAAAAAATTGATCCATACTTACGTCCAATGTATGATGCTTTGTTTGACTTTATGGGTGTCGAAAAAGTTACAAAACTAATAGAAAAACAAGCCATCGAGATAGCGCCTTTGGCATATATGCGTGGTAGAACCATTAATGACTCTTTTATAGTTCTTGATGAAAGTCAAAACACTACTAAGGAACAAATGAAGATGTTTTTAACAAGAATTGGTTTTAATACTACTGCTGTCATAACAGGAGATATAACTCAGGTTGACTTACCTAAGAATGTAACTTCTGGCTTAAGACATGCTCTATCAATTCTTGACAATATTGATGGTGTAGCTATTAGTTATTTAAAATCAGTAGACATTGTACGCCACCAAATAGTTCAAAAAATTGTAAATGCTTATGACAGGCATGAAGAGAACACTAAAAATGGATAGTCTAAATTTAAATGTCATCAACGATGACGAACACCCCATACCTAATCAAGATTTACTAGAAAAATGTTTTGCTCTCGTAGCTGATAAGCATAATATTTCACAAGCTGAAGTTAATCTGAGTATTGTATCAAATCAAGAAATACAGCAAATTAACAAGCAATTCCGTCACAAAGACAAACCGACAAATATTATCTCTTTTGAATTTGAAAAACCTGAAGGGTTACCAGAAGATATAGCTGACAATTTTTGGGGAGATATTGTTATAGCTCCAGAAGTACTCAAGAAAGAAGCCAAAGAGCAAAATAAAAATTTAGATGACCATTGGCAACATATTTTTATCCATGGGTTATTACATTTACTAGGCTATGATCATATTGATGATATAGAAGCTGAGGAAATGGAGAATTTAGAGATTGAGTTACTAGCTGAACTAGGAATTGCTAATCCGTATATTGAACAAGAGAATTAGAATGGCCGAAAATAATCATTTTATAAAAAAACTTACATCAAGCATTTTTAATATTAAAAGTGAAAATGCCCTTATTGATGCTATTAATAGAGCTGCTGATAATGAGGTTATTGATAAAACATCACAGAATATGCTAATTGGTGCTATGAAAATATCATCTTTAGATGTCGGTGACATTATGATTTCTCATACAAAAATAGTTGCTATAGATATGTCAATGTCAATCAGTGAAATCCTAAAAAAGACTATAAACTCAAGCCATACGCGCTTGCCAGTTTATTGTAGAGATAAGTCAGAGGTACTAGGTATTCTGCATTCAAAAGATCTATTAAAACTAATTTTTGAAAAAGAAATTGAATCTTCTGATGATGAAGAACTAAAAGCAGAGGATATAAAGACTATACTTCGCCCTGCTATTTTCATTCCAGAAACAAAAAAACTTAATGCAATGTTAAAAGACTTTAAAAATAGTCAAAATCATATTGCTATTGTTGTTGACGAGTATGGTGCAATTTCTGGACTAATAACTATCGAAGATGTCTTAGAAGAAATTGTTGGTGATATAGAAGATGAGTTTGATATTTCTAGTCAAAATATTGTCAAAATAGCTGATGATAAATTTATAATTGATGCTACAACATCAATTGAAGATTTCAACGAATATTTTGCAACATCGATAGATGATGATGGTGATTATGATACTATCGCTGGGATGATAATTCAGACCTTAGAAAGATTACCTGAAAAAGGCGATAGTATTGTTATTGATGGCTTGAAATTTATAGTACAAGAAGCAGATAATAGAAAAATCATCAAAATTTTAGTAGAAAAATTTAAGAAGTAATGAAAAAGATTATTCTAAAAATCGCTCCACCAATAGTAAGTGGCGCCTTACTAACGTTGGCTTTTGCTCCATTTCGCATCGATGTATTAGCTGTTGTAGCTTTAGTAGCTTTTTTTTATTTATTAAATCGATCAGTTAGAATTCGTGACGCTTTTTTCACATCTACGTTATTTGGAATAGGTTTTTTTGGTACTAGTATATCTTGGGTATATATAAGTATTCATCTATTTACCGAATCAGTAGCTGCTGGACTATCTGCTGCTATTGCATTAGTAATTTTACTTAGCTTCTTACATATAATACCTTTTGGTGTTTTTAGCCATATTCTCACACGTAAAGCTAATAACTTTTCTAAGCTATTAATTTATCCTGCATTATGGACGCTATTTGAGATTGTCAAAGCAAACCTTCTATGGGGAGGATTTCCTTGGGTTTCTCTTGGTTACTCACAGACAGAATCGCCTTTAATTTGGTATGCGAATATTGGTGGTGTCTATTTAGTAAGCTATATAATTGCTTTGATTGCTTCTCTAATAGTCTTTTTCATCTGTGACAACACTTCTACTAAGAAGACAATTAGTGTTGTAGCTATTATAGTAACGTTATATTTAGGTGGTTATCTTATTAAACACAATCAACCTGAAATCCAAACGAATCAACCTCAAAAAGTAGTTTTGATCCAGGGCGATTTTGTCCAAGGGTTTAAATGGGATCGTGATAACTTTGCAAAAATGCAAAAGTACTATCAACAAGCTGCATCTAAATACAAAGATTCCTTAATAATACTATCCGAAAATGCCATCCCTAATTATCGACAGTTTATGAGTGAATATTTTAGAAATCTTACAAAATCTGCAAATAAAAATAATAATGCTATGCTTATAGGATCTTTAAGTGCTGATCAATCAGCTGCTGGAACTAAAATTTATAATAGCTCTATCATTATTGGCAAAGGTGAAGGCGTTTATAATAAACATCACTTAGTCCCATTTGGTGAATATTTTCCAATTAAGTTTTTTGGATATGTAGATAGTGTTGGTCTTAGTAGTTTTAATGCTGGAGATAATATTCAACCCATTATGACAGCCTTTGGCTCGCCTATTGCTAATTTTATTTGCTATGAAGTTGCATATCCTGAACAGGTTCGAGATCAACTACAAGGTGCTAGACTTATTTCTATAATAAGTGATGACTCGTGGTTTGGTGACTCTATAGCACGTGAGCAACAGCTACAGATATCTCAAGTAAGAGCTATAGAGAATAACAAATATGTTCTTACAACTACAAGTAATGGTATTACAGCAGTTATCAATTCAGATGGAGTAATTGTCAAAGAACTACCTAAAGATACTCGTGCATCGCTTGAGCAAACAGTGTATCTCAATGACTATCACTCTATTTGGATGAGAATTGGAATGGCTCTAATTTTTGGACTTATAATACTTAGCTTAGTTGTTGGAATAATACTAAAAGAAATAACAAAGAAAGCTAGTTTATAGAGGTAAGTAATGAATGAAAAATAAGATATTTTTAGTTAGCATTTTTGGACTTGCTCTAAGCTATAGTTTTGCCTCTGAGATATATGAAAAAGATGATAATGGAATACCAACTTTTTCTAACGAACCAACTAAAAACTCTAAAAAGCTAGATCTTGGAGATATAAACGTAGTTGATGAACCTTCAGACTCTGATAAAATTACTATAAACAATAACATCAATATTTCAAATCAAACTAATAGTAGCAGTAATGATAATACTCAATTAGAAAATAATTATTATTCAGGTTACTGTTCTCAATATTATGACAATTACTCATCATATAGCTATATTCCTTATGAGTGTGGATATTTCTTCCATAGACCTTATTATGGGTTAGATAATGCTGCTAACAGAACATGGGACAGTATAGATAGAGAAAAAAATGATCATTATATACAACAAAATATCAATGCTAATAGAATTACGCAAGCAGCAGCGCCAATGGGCATGAGAATGGCTGGAGGAAGAAGATAGATTTTATAATGAAATCCTTTCCTGAATTTACTATGCGACTAAATAGTCGTGACTCTTATCATATTTTTTCAGAAAATAAGATATAGTTATTTTTTTAAGCCTATTGAAAAGTCATAGACTACAAATTTAGGCTTATACTGAGGGTTTAAAGCAGACGTTGCTGAAATAAAGTTGGAGTAATCTAATACATTTAGAACATTCCATCCATTTATAGGCTGATTAAATCTATATGCTCCCGCAAACATATAATCCATATTTTTAACATTGAATACATTCCAATTGCCAATCGGTTGATTAAAACTTCTAGCTCTATAAAACATATGATCCATGTTTTCTACCTTTGAGGTGTTCCAATTACCAATTGGTTGATTGAAGTTTCTAGCATTAGCAAACATATAACTCATATTGTTTACTTTTGATGTATCAAAATCAGTTATATTAGCCTTTATTTCCTCACTACCATCAAATAAATAACTCATATCGGTAACATGCGAAGTACAAATATGATTAATATTATAGTTTTCATAATTAAACGGTATATTTTTTGTTAGTAGATTAGTAACATATCCATCTCTAATAGATATATTACCTACAACAAGAGTATAACTATTCCCAAAACCATTTTTAATTACGCTACCAACTTCATATTTCGAGCAAGTATATGTGGATTTTGAAGTAATGTCAGAACTTCCTGTATTTTGATAATAAGTTTGATAAGCATCTTTAATTGATTGACAAGATGTCAATGAAGCAACTGATGATACAGAAAATAAGTAAAACAATACCCTAGAAAATTTCATTTATAACGAACTTTTTTTTAAACAAAGATTATATAATATATTATATACTAATTAAAGCTTTGTAGCATTTTATAAATGTATCAAAAAGTTAGCTTCTATGATAATTTGATTACATTCTAGTTTTCTAACTTATTCTGATAATTTTAACTTTCTTATCTAGCAAATTTCATATAGCCTGTGATCATTAATCCTAAAAATAGTTATCAATATGAAACGTTTATTATTTACATCTTTATACTTAATTCCAACATTTTTACTAGCAAACACTACTCTAGATGACTCTTTTAAGAATCTGGAAGATGAATATCATGGTAAACTCGGTATATACACCCTCAATACAGATGATAAAACTAATATCAGCTACAATGAAAATTATCACTTCCCAATTTGTAGTGTTTTTAAATTTTTATTAGTTGGTGCAGTTCTAGAATATGATATGCAACACAAAGGTTTTTTAGATAAAAAAATTCTAATAACTCAAGACGATATTGGTACTCTAGGTTATGCTCCAGTAACAGGCAAAAATATTGGTAAAACTTTGACAATATCACAGCTCAATTACGCAGCTATTCTAAGTGATAATCCTGCTGCTAATATCCTTGTTAGAGAGATTGGGGGCTTGGAAAAGCTTAATAAATTAGTAGCAAAACTAGGAGATAAAGATACTATTATCAAAAATGATGAACCTAAAATCAATCATACAAAGCCAGATAGTAATATCAACAAAACAACGCCCAAAGCTATAACTCAAGATATCTATAATCTAGCATTTGGTAATATTTTGGATAAAAAACATCGTGAAATCTTCATAGGATATTTACAAAAAAACAATACTGGTGCAAATAGAATAGCGTATAGTATGCCTAAAAATTGGACAATTGGTGATAAGACAGGAACTTGTGGAGAGTATGCGGCTACTAATGATGTAGCTATAATTTGGCCACAGAATAAACCGCCTTTTGCTCTAAGTATTCTATATACAAACCCTAGTGATGTAAAAGCTCCAAGTAATGAAAAAATTATTCAGCAAGCATCTAAGTTAGTTTCAGAAAGTATAGCTAAGAAAGATTCTTAAAAAACTCAATCTCCTTAGGAAAAAGAGATTCAAAATTTTCTTCTATGTATACTTTTGAAGAATCATCTTTTTTACTGTTATTTACATATATTGGTATCCCAAAATTTTCTCCTACAGAACTATAATTCAACTTGTATAGTTCAGAAATTTTTTCTTCAAGCTTAGTGATTTTTTCCTTATCCAATTTAGCATTCAATTCAAAAAGGTAAATCTCATAATACTCATAATTAAAGTTTTGATTAATATTCTGCTTTTGTAAATATTTCTTAAATTCCTCATCCCATATTTTTAAATCATTTAATTTAAAACTGTCAGATGGACAATCAATACTATTCTTGTCCATATAAAACTGAACTAAAGATAGTACTCTTTGTATATCTGCTATTTGATAAGTGTACCAATTTTTTGTATCTACTCTATTATAGATCTTTATTATTAATGACTCGAAAGATCCATCTGAAGAAAACTGATCTATAATAGATTTCCAAAATTTTTGATTTTTTTGTAAATACTCTATACCTGTGTTGATATTTTCTAAAAATGCACCTGGAAAATAAACATCTGTCTGTAATATGTTTTTAGTTATAATCCATAAAGCCATTTTCTTGCAAAAAGCGTAGGTTTTATCATCTTTTGAAGTAAAATGCTTTTCAATTTCTATACTATTACCTAATACTAAATCTTCAAGTAAGTCATTATTACTTATATCAGATAGTGTATTTATCTCTTTTAAAATATTACCCACATAGGAAAAACTTAATTCTTCTAATTCATTTATTTGCATTTTTTTAAATAAAAAGGCTGCTTTTGAAATATCTTTTGGTTTTATTTTTTCTTTCAACCCTTCTTGATACTCAACTAAAGCTTTAGCTTCACTATAGTCATTATTAGAGCTTTGAATCTTATCAATAAAATATCCTCTTTCCATTTTTCTCTTGTGATCTATATTATCACCTTTACAGCGCTGTACTAGAGTCGCAAAATTTGGATAAGTAAATAACAACTCATAAGCTACTAAATATATTTGTATTTTTTCTTCAACTTTTATGAAGCGATAATAATTTTTTATATTTTCAAAAGTTATATCTCTAGATATATCTTGAGAAACTATATCAACTATAACTTTTATAATTTTATCGGCTTTTTCTTGCTTATAAATCTGACTAAGAACTTTTTTAATATTTCTCAAATTAATAGCATCTGACGAGTTTTTAGCAAATAAATTTGTGAAATTTTTATGATATTTATATGGTTTACTCGCTAATTCCTCTGATAATAATTTAGTAAGCTTCTTAACCTCCTTTTTAAAAGGTTTATTATCATCGATATCTTTAATAGTAAATTCAATTGTTTTAATAATTATAGCCTCTGATTTTATTTGCTTTTCTAAAGTAATTTGATGAGGGAAGTAATCTACTAATTTTTCTAAATATTTACTTATTATCTTTTGTCTAATATCCTGTGGACTACAAGCTATCACAACCCTATTATATTTTTTTAGCTCTTCAACAATCCCTATAAAATCATTAGCCATATATTTATCACATGGTAATCTTTCTAAATCATCGATAAATATCAGCATATTTTTAGGTAACATTTTATGCCAGTTATGCAAAATATATCCTGCTAACAAGCCATTTAGTGATAACCACTTATTCCAAAACTTTATAGTTATTAGCTGTTTTATAAATTCTTCTCTGCTATATGAGAAGCAACTTAGTCTTTCTATCCTAAAAGATTTATATTTTTTAACATAAACACTGTTAAAATAATGAGTTTTACCACTACCCCAATCACCTAATATAATATCAACGCCTGTAGATATCTCTTTTCTTTCTGATAGAATTTTTTAGACTTTTTAAAGTATGTTATAAACTTTCTAATTTTTTTATTTTTTACCTTTAATAACTTCGTAAAAAGTCTATTTATAGTAGGAGTTTTAAAAATAGTAATAAAAATATCTTTGACTAGAAAAAATAAAAAAATAAAAGCTACAATAAAAATTAAAATATTAGAAATATTCTCATAAGAAATTCTGATTATAAAAAGTACAATAACAAAGACTAAAATATTAAGTTTATTTCTAAAAAGAATTTTGATAATTTCTTGAAACATTAAATAGATATCATTTAAAATATATTAGCTTAATCGTACTATATAAAATTTAAAGCATAAAGCTGAAATTAAAAATAAGCAGTCCTCCACATAGAAGAGACATTATTTACAACCGAATCTCTATCTTGAATATTAGTTAAGAAATGTAGTCCTGTACGCTGTTCAATATCCTTTATTGATACTCTATAATTTTCAATCTTTGTCTTCTCAACTCTCGCATTAGGCATTACAAAGGCAATAGCTTGGTTTTTAGAAGGTACATATATTATCTTAAAGAAATAATCAGGCACTGCTATTTTATTATCACCTATTGTTTTATATATCTTCTGTTTCTTATAGATAGGACCTGTATATACATAGATTGAATCATACATATTTGCCCAAATTCGCTCATCTGTCTCTAATCTCTCCCAGCCTTGCCTATTCAAGCCTGCTTTTTGCGGTGACATATTCGACAATAAGAATGACTCATCAGCAGACTTTTTACTAAAATCCATAGAAGCATAAGATGCCAAATGCCCTCTATCATAACCAGAGCGTGAATAATCATCTAATGTAGCTCGATAAACAAAAGGTACATCACTATCCTCTTTAAATTTATCATCTCTTTTTAGTTTATTAGCAACTTTTGACTTTGTAAGTTTAAATGCCACCCAACTCGCCTCTTTAGTTTGATAATTATAGCCAACAACATAACCATCACGACATAGATAGAGATTTGACTGTCCTAATCCTTCTGTCACATCATAGCTAGGATTACCATAAGCCAAAAAACCATGACAATAATCAGTTACAGCAGGCAGTGTTCTAACAGGTGGATACTGCTTTAGGTTCTCGAATTGATTTATTTGCTGTTGTTGATCTTTTGCACTATCACTTTCAGAAAAGAATTTTGCAATTATATTTTGATTATCTTTAGCAGTATATTGCTTTAGTGGATCGCTAGTAAAATAGTTATATATTTTATAACGTAAATCTATAAATTTTTCTTTAATATCAAACTTATCAAATAGAAGTCCTGAAAAACCTCCACTAATAGTTAATACCAAAAATAATACTATCTTTACATAGCGAATTGACTTCTTATTGTCTTTGTTAGAGTTTTTATTTTTTGCTGCCATGTTTACCTGTTTTTTATCACAAAAATATCACTAGAAATTTTCATCTATATTAATTGAAAAATATTAGAAATAAAAAATTATTCAGCTATTTAATATGTCTTGTCTTGAATAATAAGAAATCTTTGACTTCTTGATCTTCGATTAATGGTAATACTTCTTTTCTAATTCTACTGTAGTAATTGTTTATAGTTTTTTTCTCGGTATAAGTTAGCATCCATGTTTCAATCAAATTATATTCATAAGGTACTAATGTCAAATCCTCAAAACAATAAAAAGGTCCATGCCCTGTAGGAGAATCTTGATTACGTTGTTTTACATAACACAAATTTTCAATTCTAATACCAAAGTGGCCTGGAAAATATGCTCCTGGTTCATTGCTTAGAATCATACCAGGCATTAGCTCAACTTTAGAAGCTGAGTTTATACGTTGAGGCCCTTCATGCACACCTAAGAAACTACCCACTCCATGACCAGTTCCATGAGCATAATCTGAACAGAAATGCCATAAATGCTCACGTGCTAATACATCTAAGTGAGATCCTGTAGTTCCTTTTGGAAAGACTGCTCTACCTAAGCCTAGATGACCTTTTAAAACTAATGTATAGTATCTTCTATGCTCATTAGATGGTCTACCGAAGTGCAGTACGCGAGTAATATCAGTTGTTCCTTCTTTATACTGCCCTCCAGAATCGCACAAAAGAGGTGCTTGATCATCAATTTTCTTTAGATTTGCATCTCTCTTAGCTGAATAATGAATAATCGCACCATTAGCAGCATGACCAACAATATATGAGAAACTATCTTCAACATAACCCTTTTGCTTAGCGCGAAACTCTCTGAGTTTTGCCATCGCATCAAGTTCATCTATCCCTTGATAGTTGTTCTCCATCCAATGCCACCACGAAATAAATGCAGCTGCATCTTTTTTATGAGCATCTTTTGATCCATTTATTTCAATAGAGTTTTTTAATGCCTTGCTCAAAATTATTGGACTAGTGTCTTCGATAAGTTTACTATGTTCATTTTCTTTGATTGCTAATTTAACAGCATAACTTGCAACATTACTATCGATAACAAACTTTGCAGCAAACTTTTTCAAATCTGCAAAGAACTCTTTATAATCAAGAATGATCACATTATTTTGCTCAAAATGACTATGAATCTCATCTGTAACTTTATCTTTGTCAATATACAAGAAAGTACTTTCAACTGTAACTACCATATAGCAAATAGCCAATGGTGTATTTTTGATATCTCTGCCTCTTATGTTTAAAGTCCACATAATTGAGTCTAAGCTTGTCTCTATCAGACACTCTGCTTTGATAGATTTTAAATATGTTCTAAGATTTCTTAGCTTTGAATCAACAGATTGACCAGCATATTGAATTTCGTGTACAAAAATATTTTCTTTAGGTATAGCAGTTTCTTGATTAAGCTCTTTTTGAGCTTGAGCTACCAGATTAGTATTATCAAAAACAATTTTACCATCAACTTTTTTTGCTATTGATAATAAATTTTCCGCTCTGGTAATACCAATTTTTTTTGGATCTATTGCAAGTGTTTTACCAGCTAAATTTTCTTCAAGCCACTCTTCTATTTTTGAAGAAAAAGCTGTTTGTTTTAATAATACAAATTCATTTTTATCAAGTTGATATTCGGCTTGAGTGAAATATCTACCATCAGTTGAAAGATAAGATTTATCTAAACCTATAAGGACATCTCCTGCTGAACCATCAAAGCCACTAATCCAGCTACGATATTGCCAGCACTCTGGAACATACTCATTATTATGATCATCTATAGAAGGAACTAAATAAAAATCATAGCCCTTTTCTTTCATTAATCTTCTTAAAACTTGTAATTTTTCAGACATTTTATCCCCATTAGATATATTTAAATTCATTCAAACCATACAAATGTAGCTTGTCTACCTGTAATACCTTCTTTGCGATAAGAGTAAAATCTTTTGTTACTGTAAGTACATAAACCAGAGTCGACTATATCAAAACAGTGATTATCATTTAATATTTGTCGAGCTACCATTTTCATATCAAAAAGATATTTATCTTCACTTTTTGAGCGAAATGCTTGTCCATATGCCTCATGCTGCTCTACAAATTTATCATGAACATCACAACCAACTTCATAGAAATTTCCAGATATACAAGGACCAAACCAAACTACTAGATCTAAGCCAACAAACTCTTTGAGGGTCTGCTCTAATATTCCTTGCAATAAACCTCTCCAACCAGCATGAATAGCAGCCACTTTTGTCATCTTTTTATCAAAAAGTATTATAGGCAGGCAATCTGCTGTCAAAACCACACAAGCCTGCTTAGGCTTATCTGTAACGATAGCATCACAAAAATCACCATTATATTCATCAAAACTTGTGACAATATTGGTATGATTTTGTCTTAACCATTTAATATCTGCGTTAATGTAAGATCTAAATGAATTACGATTTTTTTCTACAGCTAAATGCTTATCACCAACATTATCTGCTAGATTAAATTTAGCATATTTATCTTTACTAAAGCCTTGAGTATTATTTGTATAACCTAGTTTAAGTCTAGCAAAAGGCGTATTTACAAAAACTACTGACATCCTCTTAAACTTACCTATTTTTTAGCGTAACGATTTTTAACATAATTCTCGACAATCTCTATAAACTCTTTTGAGATATTATCACCTCTGAGGGTATGAGCTTTTTTGCCATCTATAAATACTGGTGCTACAGGAGACTCTCCACTGCCTGGCAAACTAATACCAATATCAGCATTTTTTGACTCACCTGGACCATTTACTACACAACCCATCACAGCTACTTTCATGGCTTCAACACCATGATATTGGTCTTTCCATGTATGCATTTTTTCATCTAAATGCTCTTTAACTGTACTAGTTAGCTCTCTAAAAAATGAGCTAGTAGTCCTTCCACAGCCTGGACAAGATGTCACACTTGGAGTGAATGTTCGCATACCGAGGTTTTGCAAAATCTCTCGACACACTCTAACCTCTTCTGTACGTGGAGCATTTGGTGCAGGAGTTAGTGAGACACGTATAGTGTTACCTATACCTTGTTGTAACAATATTCCCAAGCTAACAGCACTAGCAACAATACCTTTTGTACCCATACCTGCTTCAGTCAGCCCTAAGTGTAGAGCATAATCACACTCTTTAGCAAGCTTTTGATACACCGCGACTAAGTCTTGAACTTCACTAACTTTACATGAAATAATGATTTTATCTTTTGCTAAGCCAAGATCTTGCGCATATTTTGCGCTCTCTAATGCTGAAGTAATAAGGGCTTTATGCATTATTTGCTGCAATGTTAACGGATTTTCTTGAAGATTATTCTCATCAATTAGTCTAGCTAATAATGCCTGATCTAAACTTCCCCAGTTAACTCCAATACGAACAGGCTTATCATTTGCAATGGCAATTTTGGTAATCTCAGCAAACTGAGTATCTTTCTTTTTACCGAAACCTACATTACCTGGATTTATGCGATATTTTGCTAATGCCTTTGCACACTCTGGATATTTACTAAGTAGAGTATGGCCATTATAGTGAAAATCACCAACTAAAGGTACATGGCAATCATGCTTTGCTAACTCTTTAACAATCTCTGGCACAGCGGCAGCAGCTGGCTCATCATTAACGGTAATTCTAACTATCTCACTACCTGCTTTATGAAGAGCTAAAATTTGCTTAACTGTCTTTTCAATATCCGCAGTATAGGTATCTGTCATTGATTGGACAACAACTGGATTATTTCCGCCAATTAAAACATCTCCAACTCTTACAACATTTGTTTTACTCATATAAGAACCCAAAAAATTATATTTATATTTTTAAATAATTTCACGAAAAGTATACAATGTAAGATTATATCATTATAAAGATTAATTTTCATAAGCTATGAACTTTAAAGAATTAGAAAATTACTTAAATAACTACTTTGATATTGCTCAATTTAAAGACTATTGCCCAAATGGTCTACAGATTCAAGGAGATAGAGATATCAAAAAGGTTGTCACTGGTGTCACAGCATGTCAGGCACTTATAGACCAAGCTGTAAAAAAGAATGCTGATGCCATTATTGTACATCATGGTTATTTTTGGAAAGGTGAAAGTTACCCTATCGTTGGTATGAAGTATGAGCGTATCTCAAAACTTATAAAAAATGGTATACATCTATTTGGTTATCATTTACCTCTAGATGGACATTCTAAAATAGGTAATAATATCTTATTAGCAAAAAAACTAAATCTTACAAATATAGAATTTTTTGAAACAGGTTCCAAGCCTGATATTTCAGTGATAGGTAACTGTGATTTAGATTTAGATACTTTTAGCAATTTAATAGAAAATAAACTTGATAAAAAGCCAACCGTAATTTCTACAAAACAGCAAAATAAAAAAGTAGCTATTTGTACTGGTGGGGCACAAGACTATATTGAATATGCATATCAAGCAGGAGCTGACACTTTCATATCAGGAGAAATCTCTGAAAGAACAACTCATGCTGCTCGAGAACTAGGTATAAACTATATCGCAGCAGGACATCACGCTACAGAAAAAGAAGGTGTAAAGGCTATTGCTAATTTGCTTAAACAAGAGTTTACTCTAGATGCTAAATTTATAGATATAGATAATCCGGCATAGCCATACTTATTATTTCTTGGGTAATTCTTGGGAGATACCATTAGGGTATCCTCTATAAGAGATAATAGTTTTATCATTATTAGGGTTAATAATTCTATCTATGTATCCCAAAAATTTGGTGTTATCAGTTCCTAGCCTATACACTAAACTATTCCAGTTTATTTTTTTATCTTTGACAATAATATTTGGATCCGTCCATGATGCCTCAGCCAAACCAGTCATTTTTGGAAATGCCATATACCATAAATGATTTGCATTATTAATATTCTCTGACCACAGAGCTCCTTCTAGACCCTTTATATTTTTAGCTTCTTTTGTTGATAAACTGGTGATCGTAGTTTTTGAATCTAAAGCACTATTTAAAGCAGCATGAGTATCTGCATATTCAGTAGCCCAATAAAAACCAGGCTCCCAAAAATCTGGATTATATGATAAATCAAAATATGTATCATCAGCATATGCTAATACCGTAGAGTAACCAGCTTTTGCAAGTTGCTGTGCTTCATTGTATCCAGAGCTATTAAATGCACTCCAAACCCAAATATATCCAGTTTTCTCAGAAGGTATTGAGTTTTTATCAATACCTCCCGCTAAATTTCCATTAGGATCATTTTGGACAGTTTGTTGCCATCCAGATATTCTTAGATTAGTATTTTGTTGCAACTCTTTAAAAAACTTATGCGATTTTTCTAATGCATTTAAATCTTTTTGATTTTCACATGTCGAGTCATTAGTCCAAGCATCAGCAGAAACTTCATCACCACCTACACTAATTTGTGGCTCAAAATATACTGTATTTTGGTTATCAAAAAGTTTATATACCTCAGTTACAATCTGATCAATCTTAGCTGTAAACTTTTCTCCTTGAGTATTTGACTGGTTATATAAACACACTGGTAAAACATCATCATAATACCCTTGTACACTTATATAGTCACTTTTATCAGATTTATTAATAAATATATCAGGTGCTGAGTCAATCAATGATTTAGCATGACCTGGCAAATCTATTTCAGGAATAACTGTTATTTGTCTAGCATTTGCATAACTAATAATCTCTTGAATATCTTTTTTTGAATAATATCCCTCATAAATCGTTGCAGCTGTTGGGTAATTAGGCGATATAATATCGCTATCTTTTATTTTCTGATTAAAGTAATTTGATTTATCTAAATTTGCTTGTTGATACATTTGTGCCGGAATAGTTGAGCTATCATTATATCCTCTTGTACTGGCTCTTTTAACATCTACGCTATCTAGAGCTAACCTAAAACCTTCATCATCAGAAAAATGAATATGTAAAGTATTTAACTTTTGGCTTGCCATAGCATCAATTAGTGTTTTTATTGTCTGAACACTAAAGTAATGTCTAGCGACATCTAGCAATATACCTCTATACTGAAATCTTGGTTGATCTTTGATTGTTACTTGAGGAAGTATCAACATATTACTAGTATTCTTACTACCAACATTATCTTTTTGATAAAGGTTTCTCAGTGTTTGGATAGCATAAAATAAACCAGCACTTGTCTGATATCTAATATAGATCTTATTATCAATTATTTTTAAAATATAGCCTTCTTTATTTTTAATAGATAAGTCTTTTTCAAGAATAATACTCGCATGATTTTTATCAGTAACTGCTTTTAAGTCATTAGTTGTAATCTTATCTGTTTTAAAATATTGATTTAACAATTTGATATTCTGCTTACTATTAGAATCATCCACATATACTCCATTGTCTAAATTTATATTTTGCTTTGAACCAACATTACTAATACTTAGGGGAGTCGGTATCAGATGATATTGATTAGCAAATTCTGAAGAATCTCTGGAAATTGAGTTATCAACATATGATTGTAATTTTTTTTGGATTTCCAAATTAATCTTAGCTGAATCATAGCCTTGAATGCTTGAGATTTCCTTAGTATTTTTAGATATATAAGCATCTAGATTAGCAGTGGAAGTTACTACATTGCCGTTAGAGTCAATCAAAAAGAAGCTTTGAGGAAGAGATGATATATTACCAGGAACCCACAGATCATTATTTTCGAAACTAAATCTATATATATGCCCTGCCTCTAGTTCAAAATCAGTAGTAGCTCTAAACAAATTACTATAACCATCAGCATAAATAGGCATAGTAGTCAGATTGTCAGTTCTTTTAACATAAATCAAATTTGCTGATTTTTTAGTACTTAAATCAGTTACCTTAAGAGTAAGATTTGGATTCACATCTTTAGATGAATTATAAGTTCTTGGCATATAAAAACCAAAAAGCCAATTCCCTGATTGATTTTGATTAACCGTGACATCAATACTCATATCAAAATTCTGCTTATTTTGACTGATATTTTTTATTTGAATTTTTTGTACATCAAAATTAGTTGCAAATCCACTACTAAGTAAACACTGCGAACCAAGTAATACAGCTATTAAATTCTTTTTCATATATACATATACCTTATATCAAATTGAATAAATTTTAATGATAATACTTAATAAAGATATTATCTAAACTATCTGATTATTGAAAATGAAAGATAAGAAATAATATAGAATTAATAAAAATTATTTAATAAAACCTTGTTCGATTTCCTCTAGAGTACGTCCATTTGTTTTTGGTACAAACTTAAACGCTATAAAACTATAGACCAAAGTACATACCCCACATATACCTAAAATCACACCATAATTTCCATTAAAATGTTGAGTAATAGGCATAACAGATGAAGCTAAAATTGCAGATGCCATACTATTTAAGAATAGTGCTACAGCTAAACCTTTACTTCTAATATTTGTAGGTAATAACTCAGACATAATAACCCATATATATGCTCCTGGACCGATGGCAAAGAAGAATATATATAATATGAAACCAATAAGTAATACCATACCTTTTGCTGAAGTATCAGGCATAGCATACATTAGAACTGCCAGAGTAAGTAAAACTATGGAAACCATTAAAGTTCCAAAAGTAATTACAAATTTTCTCTCTATTTTATCAGCTATAACTACTGCTATAATCGTTGTCACAAAGTTAAGACCCGTAATTGCAACGCCACCAACAACAGCGGCATATACAGAACCTAAGCCAGTTTCTTTTAGCATCGTAGGAGCGTATTGTAAGATACTGTTAATCCCAGTCATTTGAGCTAAAATTGCAACAGAGAATACTATAAGCATCGGCATTAAATAATGTCTTTTTGTAAGACTCGATAATAGACTGCCTTCATTTTTAGTTTTCTCAATCAAAGCTTTAACTTCTTGCATTTGCTGTTTTGCTGCATCTACACCTATAGTTTCTGATAAGATTTTTTCCGCCTCTTGCTCTCTATTTTTCATGATTAGCCATCTAGGAGATTTAATCAGTAGAAACCCTCCTATGAACACGATTAGACCAGGAATTAAAGCTGTAAGAAACATATTTCTCCAGTCACCAGTTTCTAAACCAGTTACAGGATCATTTGATATAAATAATAAACTTACTGCAACAGATATTAATATTCCTGCTGTGAGAAATAACTGAAAACATGTAACGGCTAAACCGCGAATCATACTAGGTACAGATTCTGTCAAATATAACGGAACTGTTATAGATATAAAACCAACTGCCACGCCTTGAACTAATCTTGAGAATAATAGAAAATCATAACTTTCAGAGAAATAAATCATAAAAACTGATATCGTAAATATCAGCCCAGATGCTGTGATCATATTTTTCCTACCAAAGATATCCGCTAATATCCCACCTATAAGAATTGCGAAGGCTCCACCAAATAAAACAGAACCTCCTAAGAATGATTCTTGTGCTGCAGTCATACCCAATTCAGATTTGATAAAAGGTAAAGCACCGCCTATTATACCTATATCATATCCATACAACATTCCACCCATTGCTGAGAAGAATATAATCATAAAGACTTTAAGCTTATTAGCTTCTTTCATTCTTTTCTCCTTAAAAAAATAAAGCCATCAGTAAATTATCATTTCAAAATAAATTAAACAGTTTCTGTAACTTTTTTTAGATTACTTGGACTATCAGGGTTATATCCTAATGACAATGCCAATTCATTTACCATTAGGTAGAATTTTTGCAATATAACTACAGTTTCAAGAATTGGATGAGTTTTTACATCAATATGTAAATGAACCTTTGCATCAGATTGATTATCTGTTGTAGCAAATACAGTTCTAACTCCCAACTCTGTCATTCTCTTAACAATCTCACAAGTACCTTGAGCACTTTCATCATGCTGCAAAATAGTAAATGTTGTAAAAGTTTGATTCATAAGAGCAAATGGACCATGTAATACTTCAGCAGAGCTAAATGCTTCAGCATGTATTCCACAAGTTTCTTTAAACTTCAAAGCCATCTCTTGGACTATTGGAAATCCAAAACCTCTTCCGATGACAAACATATTTTTACTTTTTTTAAGCTCTTCTATAGCTGGAGTCCAATCAGAATTTAGACTTTTCTCTAGTGCTTTTGGAAGATTATTTAAACTATCCAATAAAGCTTGATCTTGATTATATTCAGCTACAATATTTACTAGCGCTACTAAAGAAGTTATTACACTCTTAGTCGCTGCAACTGCATTTTCTGCATCAGCTCTTACAGGTAAGACCAAGTCTGCACTATCTGCTAAAGGAGATTCCTCAACATTCACTATCGCTAAAGTAGTACATCCAGCTTTTTTACAACCTTCAAGTGCTAGACGCAAATCCGGACTACCTCCAGATTGTGATATACCTATAGCTAATGTATTTTCATCACCTATATTTTTGTTATAAATAGTTGTTATAGATGGTGGCAAAGACGAAACACTAAATCCAAGCTGCGTTTCAAATAAATACTTTGCATAATTAGCTACACAATCAGAACTGCCTCTCGCTACAGTAATAACTCTTTTAATATTTTTTTCTTTAAGAGTTTTGACTATAGTTTTAACAATATCTTTATTGAGCTTAAGTTGATTAGCGACTTTCTCGAAGCTACTACTAGCCTCTTGGTGCATAAGAGTTTTTGTCATATTAACTGATGAAATAAAAATTATAGGTAATCCATTATAAGCTTGTTTTTTTTATTTTTACAACAAAAAACATCTATCAAATTTAAACCGTCATTATTAATTTTTGATAACTTATCTCTCCGCCATTTACTATGTATACCAAATTAGTAAACTATGTTAAAATCCTTCTCTACAACTTTCTATAATAGGTTTTAAATATGGTAATTTTACTTATAATCTCAATCGCCTTATTAATATACTTACACATTAAGCAGGTTAGTTTTAATTTTAGAACAATATTCGCTCTAGTTACTGGAATAATTATAGGTATTATCTATAACTGGACTAATAGTTATAGTAATAGTTTCATCCAGATTAGCAATATATTGGGAGACGGCTATATTTCTTTACTTAAGATGCTAATTATCCCTATTGTTCTAACATCTATTATCCACTCAATAGTGAATCTAAAAAACTACGAAGGCTCTTACGTTATAAAATTTGCATATAAAACAATAGCAATACTACTTATATTAACTGGGATAAGTGCTGCTATAGGAGCTACTGTTGCTATCATAATGAATTTAGGTCATGGTATAGATATCGCATCTATTACAGGCAATGTTGCTAAAGATATAAAAACATCAAGCATATCTGAGACTGTCTTAGGATTTTTACCTGAAAATATTTTCCATCAGATGGATAATAATAATGTAATGGCCGTAGTTATATTTGCGATACTTCTTGGCTTCTCAATGCTAATAGCTCATCGTGAAGATAGTAAACTAGCAGCTCCTTTCATCAGTTTTGTAGATTCTGCATTTTTCGTAATAAAGAAATTAGCTAGAATGATTATTGCTATCACACCTTATGGTGTACTTGGATTGATGATACAAATGAGCATAGAGCTAGATAACAATAGCATTTCTACAGTTTTATATTTTATCTTCACTTGTTATATAGCATTAGCAATTGTTCTAATAATGCATATTGTTCTATTAGTTATATTTAGAACTAACATTGTCAGATTCTACAAAAGTATTTGGAAAGCTATGTTAGTTGCTGCTACATCTAGATCTAGTATGGGCACTCTACCATTATCAATCGATGGTTTAAACAAATACGGTACTACCAGTAGTATTGCTACATTTGCACCAACTATGGGTACTACCCTAGGCATGAATGGTTGTGCTGGAGTATTTCCTGCAGTGCTAGCAATAATGGCAATGAATGCTACAGGTGTAGATATCACATTTTCAACTGTGATATTGATTTCGCTAATCTGTATGTTGGCTTCACTAGGTGTATCTGGAATTCCAGGTACAGCATTTGTTGCTGCGGGTGTTGTTTTTTCTTACTTTGGATTACCTTGGCAAATGATTGCTTTAATCATCGGTGTTGACGCTATTATCGATAGTTTTAGAACTCCTCTAAATATTCACGGTACTATGACAACAGCTATTATCGTAGATAAAACTACCAAAGCTTCTTAACACAGTAATATTTGATAAACTATTTAAGTACCGCAAAAAGTAAATCTAACTTTCTCTTGTTCTAGAGGTTCTGCCATATATTTCTTAGTGAGAGCATTTAATTCATATGGTGTTTCAAGTGCTGTCACGAGACTTTGAAGAATGCTAAAATTACCATTTTCTGCAAACTTAAGTGCTTTTTCAACTTGATGATTACGCGGGATTATTACTGGATTAGATCTCATCATACTTTCGAAATTGATATCGTAATTGACATATTTATCTAACCAATCTTTTAAGCCTTTATTTCGCAAGTGATCAAAATTATTATAGCTTAGATTATAGAACGTATTTGTATAATCTAACTTATGCTTAAACATATCAATGAGCAAACCGGAAATAAGTTCATCATCGTATTCGCTATTGACACTAAAACCTATTTTACTAAGAAACATTTGTCTCCATTTTTGCTTATAAATCTCTGAATAACTTTGCAGTTTATCTTGAGCTAATTTAATAGCTTCATCCTCATCCTGTGAGATAAGTTTCAATAAACTTTCTGCTAGTCTTGCAATATTCCAGCCAGCAATTGATGCTTGATTAGCAAATGCATATCTTCCATCTCGATCTATTGAACTAAAAACAGTATCAGGATCATAAGTATCTATAAATGCACAAGGTCCATAATCAATAGTTTCGCCTGAAATAGTCATATTATCAGTATTCATAACCCCATGAATAAAACCTACTCTTTCCCATTGTGTTATTAAAGTTGTCTGTTTATCAATGACATAGTCAAGTAAGCTCAAAGTTTTATTATCACTATATGAAATATTATGTCTAACAATCGTATAGTCTAATAATTCTTGGCTATAATTCTCCCCAAGCATAGCTGCATACTGAAAAGTACCTACTCTAATGTGACTACTTGCGACTCTAAGAGCTATTGCTCCTTGTTGTAATTTATTTCTTTGAATATTCTCACCTGTTGATATCACAGCTAAAATTCGGCTAGTAGGTATGCCTAGATTATGCATAGCTTCACTAACTATATATTCTCTAAGCATTGGCGCTAAAGCTGCTTTACCATCACCACCTCGAGAGAACTTAGTTAAGCCAGATCCTTTTAGATGAAAATCAACCAGCTCGCCATTGGATTTTTCATATTCACCAATTAAAATAGCTCGACCATCTCCTAACATTGTAAAATTACCAAACTGATGACCAGCATAAGCTTGTGAAATTGGCTTTTTACTAGTATAACCTAAGAAAATTTTTAATAATTCTTGCTCTGATTTACCTTCTAAATCTAAACCTAAGTTCTTGGCTAAACAATCATTTACAATCAGTAACTTTGCATCAGGATATCTGTATACTTTTTGCGCTGAATAAAACTTATCAGATAAATCCGTATAACCATATTGGAAATCAATCATAAAATCTATACTTTACTATTTTAGTATAATTTTAGCAGAGTATAGATAATATCATAGCTTTTGAGGTAAAATAGATACCATAAGCGCTAGGATAAGGAGTCAAATAGTTATGGAATATCTCAAACTAGCAATAGTTGATTCTGAAAACTATAATAATTTCGCTCATATTTCTGAAGGTAATTTTGACAGAGTAATTGTCTTTACTAATCCACAAGAATTAGAAGCAAACTTCAATAAAACCCAAATCTATCATAACTTTGAACTTGTACCAATAATTTATGGTGAAGGCAACAAAGATAATATGGATGGTTATATCTGTGCTAAAGTTGGTGAGTATGTCGAAAGATATCGTGATTTCCGTACTTACCTTAGCATCACTATTTTTAGTAATGATCGAATTTTTAGAGGTATTGCATCATACTATACACGCAAGGGATTTAATATAGCTACTGCGGCTCCTAACCAATGCGACACTGGTAATAGTAATACTGATCCTAAAATACGTATCAAAAAATTCCTGTCTTGCCATGAAAGCGTTGTTAATAAAACATTCAAAAAACACTTTAATGAAACAAATCAAGATGCCTTCTATAGACTCATTAGAAGACATTTAGACAAAGATATACCTAGACAAATTACAGATCTTTTCGTTGAAAATAATATTGTATTCTTTTCAAATAAATCACGTAAGATTGGTATTGATGAATCTAAGTATAACCTTTTGTAATGTTTTAATAAGGTACTGGATATACGATTTTTATAATGCTAAAATATTGCAACTTTTTATTTACTAATCATTTTTTTAGAGTTAATTATGGAATATAGAAAATACATTTGTATCGTTTGTGGTTTAATTTATGATGAAGCTGAAGGTTGGCCAGAAGATGGTATTGAATCTGGTACTAGATGGGAAGATGTCCCTGAAGACTGGGAATGTCCTGACTGTGGTGTTGGTAAGGATGAGTTTGAACTATTAGAAGAATAATTTCTTAAATGGTCTCCTTGTTTCAAGAAATATCTTTTGAAAATAAAGATTTCATTGTAATGAGAGATGATCTAAATCACCCGATTTTCTCTGGCAATAAAGCTAGAAAATTAGCTTATCTTCTAAAAAATCCAGATAAATACTCTCGCATCAAGACTATTGTATCTTTTGGCGGTAATCAGTCTAATTTCATGCTGGCACTATCACAGCTAGCTAAGATCAAAGGCTGGGATTTCCATTATTGGATAAAACCACTACCAAAATTTCTTAAAAATGCTAAAAATGGTAATCTAAAGATAGCTCTAGAAAATGGCATGCAGTTATTTGAGACTACAAGCTCTCTCAACTTAGAAAGTATAAAAACAAATTACAATATAGGCAATAGCCTTTACTTCTTTGATCAAGGTGGTAGGAATACTCTCGCTGAAGAAGGCATAGCTGACTGTGCTAATGAAATTAAAAAGTACTGTCTAAAAAATGATATCGATAATTATAGTGTTGTTGTGGCATCTGGTACTGGCACAACTGCACTATATCTTGAAAAGTACTTACCAAACAAAGTCTACACTATTGCCTGTGTTGGTGATAATCAATACTTAAAAAAACAATTTAATGATATTGATAATGGTCTCAAACATCCTAAAATTCTCAATTTAAACTTTAAAACTCATTTTGGGCAATTAGATATCCAAAATTATGCAATATACCAAAAGCTTTTAGAGCAGACAGAAATTGAGTTTGAGCTACTATATGACCCTATAGCTTGGCGTGCATTATTAAAAGAACATCACAAACTTACAAAGCCTATTATCTATATTCACTGTGGTGGAACTAGTGGTAACGAAACTATGATGGCTAGGTATACAAGACTAACAAAATAACTTGTTAAATATACTGTGCTACTAATATTTTGTTTAATTGTTTTCTTAATTCAACAATATTTGTCTTCACAGATCTACATAAATTATATGTAGTATTAAGCTTCTCTGTTGTTGAATTACTAAACCTTATGCTACTAAGATTTGCCCTTGGAGAACTTTCAATAGCTGTTAAGACTGTAGATTCTTGTAAATCTAGAGGCTCCTGTAATATTTTTACAATCTGTCGAGCATAGGCTTTGATTTGCTCAGTTTTTGATGAAAAATCATGCTCATAGTTGATATATTCAAACATTTTATAAGCTATAGACATTCTCTTTTGCTCTTCGAGAAATATATAAGCTAATTGATGTTCTATATTTTTGCTCAATTTCTCATCATTACCAAACTCTAAAGATTTCCATTGGTTCAATAGAATATTCATCCTTTTAAGCCGAGTTTTTACTATACTCACTCTTTGGTAAAATCTATTTTTATTTTGCTGTATTAGCTTTTTGATTTCTTTAGGCTGATTTTTTGTAGATAGCTGTTTTATTGATTGCTCTAATTGATTTAGATTGTTTGTTATATCTGGAGCTGTATCAACAACTTCTATCAAATCTAAATCAGGCGCAACTTCAGATACAGCTAAATAACATTGTTTATAAATACCTAGAATATGATTATATTTTTCAAGAACTCCTGTTCTTAACTTCTCTATAGAATTAAATAAATAATCTTTTTTAGCATCTTCAAACTTAGAAACTGCTTTCAAATAATAAATTTTTCTACCTGATAGTAGCTCTATAAAAAGAGTTATAACATTATTCGCATCTTCTAAATCAAATAGATTATACATCCCTGCACTATTATAAACTTTAGATAAAAAGCCAGCTTTTCTGTCAAGACCCCTTTTTAGATCTGAATACTTGCCCACTAAAGCTTGCAAGAACTTCTCCTTTAAATCTTCAGGAATACTTTGACTAGTACTGATCTGTTTATAAAACTTTATTAACTTACGTTTGTTAGCTGGCGTATCAATAGGAAAACCATTATCACGATGTAAATATATAATCTCAGCAAATTCTGCCATTTCTTTATCAAAATGTAGCTCAAAAGCATAAAAGATTTCTTTACTTGTTGGATGAGATTTAGCAAGAATTTCATATGCAATTTTGTTGTCTCTTACTTGATCGGTTAAATTACTGAGAACAATCTTTTTAGACAAATATAAACTTTGATATGACTCCTCAATTACAGATAGAAATTTATCTTGCATCTGTTCTTTATTACGATGCTTAATAGAATCAAAAACAATTTTGCTAATAAAACCCACTAACCCTACAAAGAAAACATAAAAAGAAAAATACGCAACTGTAACTAGTGGAACTTTTTGACCATGACTAAGGTAATAGCCTAAAGTTATAGCTATAATTGTAACGGGTCCAGCTGCCCAAAGTATAGATAGTATCGCAGCTTTGATATCAGCACGATGAATCGATGATATCAACTCACTAACATAAGTATCATTGTATGAGTTTCTACTCTTAAAAAGTGCTTTTACTTTGTTAACTTGTGACAGCATACTCCAACTACATTTATAAGTTATTAATAAGTTCACTTTAAATTTTAACAAAATTATACTAATAACTCCAAATTAGCCATAATTTCAACTTGAGTACTAAACAACACAAAACTTTTTATTATTAAAGATTATTTGCTTTAATATATTTTTAGCACGATAATCTTCTATTGCGTAAATTAAAAATAGAAAACTACTTTCAAACCAAAGTATCTATTTTTTTAGGTACTTTTACACCTTATTAGTCTATAATTGTTGGTGATTTTATAAAAATAGGTATCCCTAATGATTGAAAATTTAAGAAATATTGCAATTATTGCGCACGTTGACCATGGTAAAACAACATTGGTTGATAAATTACTACAACAATCAGGAACACTTAAAAACCGTGGACCTGAAGTTGAAAGAGTTATGGACTCTAACGATATTGAAAAAGAAAGAGGAATCACAATCCTTGCAAAAAATACTGCTTTAAAATGGAATGACTATAGAATTAATATCGTAGACACTCCAGGACATGCTGACTTTGGTGGTGAAGTTGAACGTGTACTATCAATGGTTGACTCTGTACTACTACTAGTTGATGCTGTTGATGGGCCTATGCCTCAAACAAGATTTGTAACAGAAAAAGCTTTTGCTCAAGGTCTAAAACCTATCGTAGTCATCAATAAAATTGATAGAGATGGTGCTCGTCCTGATTGGGTTGTTGATCAAGTATTTGACCTTTTTGACAGATTAGGTGCAACTGATGAGCAATTAGACTTCCCTATTATCTATGCTTCTGCAATTAATGGTTGGGCAACTAATGATCTTGATCAGAAAAAAGAAGATATGACAGATCTTTTCAAGGCTGTTATAGAGAACGTTGAACATCCGGCTGTAGACGAAGATGGACCATTCCAAATGCAGATATCATCTTTAGATTATTCTAGCTTCACAGGAACTATTGGTATTGGTCGTATACAAAGAGGACGTATCAAGACAAATACTCCTGTAACTATCGTGAATGCTAAAGGTGAAAAAAGAAATGGTCGTGTACTGCAAATATTAGGCTATCTTGGTTTAGAAAGAAATGAAGTACCAGAAGCTAGCGCTGGAGATATAGTTTGTGTAACAGGTATGGAAGGACTAAAGATCTCTGATACTCTATGTAATCCTGATCATGTCGAAGCATTACCTGCTCTTTCTGTTGATGAGCCTACTATAAGCATGACTTTCCAAGTAAACAACTCTCCTTTTGCAGGTAAAGAAGGTAAATTTGTAACATCTAGACAAATCAAAGATAGACTAGAAAAAGAGTTAATCCACAACGTAGCATTAAGAGTTGAACAATTAGATGATCCTGATAAGTTCAAAGTTTCAGGTCGTGGGGAACTTCATCTTTCTATTTTACTAGAGAATATGCGTCGTGAAGGTTATGAAATTGCTGTATCTCGTCCGCATGTAATTTTTAAAGATGTTGATGGTGAAAAGCATGAGCCATATGAACAAGCTATTATAGATATTGAAGAAGAACATCAAGGTACTGTAATGGAGCGCATGGGCTTACGTCAAGGTGAGCTTAAAAATATGGAGCCAGATGGAAAAGGTCGAGTAAAACTTGAGTTTATTATTCCATCGCGTGGTTTGATAGGTTTCTATACAGAGTTCCTAACTATTACATCTGGATCAGGTATACTAAACAAAGTGTTCGATCATTACGGACCAATGAAGAAACAAACTCTAGAAACTCGCCAAAATGGTACTCTAGTTTCTATGGTACCTGGTAAAGCATTAGCATATGCTCTTTGGAATCTTCAAGAGCGTGGTAAAATGTTTATCGGTCACGGTACTGAAGTTTATGAAGGTATGATTATAGGTATTCATAGTAGAGATAACGATTTGGCTGTAAACCCTTGTAAAGGTAAGCAGCTAACTAACGTTCGTGCTTCTGGTAAAGATGATGCTCTTACTCTAGTTACTCCAATTAAATTGACTCTTGAATATGCTCTTGAGTTTATCGAAGATGATGAACTTGTAGAAATTACTCCAGTGTCTATTAGATTAAGAAAAAAACATCTAACAGAATCTGATCGTAAAAAAGCATCTCGTGGTGCGCTTTAATTAAATACATTCTTTCAAACTAATTCTTTTCTTACTTTTTATCTAAAGCTCTTATTCATAAGGAATTTAATATGCAAAGATTAAAAAATAAAGTCGCACTAATAACAGGCTCCGCTAGAGGAATAGGTAAGGCAACTGCTGAACTCTTTTCAAATGAGGGAGCAACTGTGATTGTTTCAGATATAAACGACAGTTTAGGTAATCAAACGGTTAAAGATATTAACTCATCAAATTGTGAATATAAACACTTAGATGTTAGTATTGAAGGTAATTGGATAGAAGTTACTAACTATATTGAATCAAAGTTTGGCAGATTAGATATTTTAATTAATAATGCAGGTATTACCGGCTTTATTGAAAGTGCAGGTCCTCATAACCCTGAGGATTTAGATATGGATTCTTGGCAAAAGGTTCATTCTATAAATTCTAATGGTGTAGCCTTAGGATGTAAATATGCTATCAAAATTATGAAAGAAAATGGCGGCAGTATAATCAATATTTCTTCCCGTTCTGGACTTGTAGGAATACCTCAAGCTGTTGCATATGCTTCGAGTAAAGCATCTGTAAGAAATCATACAAAATCTGTTGCCTTATACTGTGCAGATATGGGATATAACATTAGATGTAACTCTATTCATCCTGGTGCAATATTGACGCCAATGTGGGATGAGATGCTACCAAAAGATAAGGATCAAAAACAAGCAGCTATTAAAACTATTGCTCAGGATATACCTTTGAAGAAAATGGGTGAGGCAAAAGATGTTGCTTATGCAGCTTTATATCTAGCATCTGATGAATCAAAATATGTCACAGGGATTGAACTAAATGTAGATGGTGGAATACTTGCAGGAAGCTCTGCTGCACCAAGAGATATAAAGGAATAAGAAAAAATAACTTGATATAAATCAATAGCCTATAGCTAAAGCATTACCTCTACGTGGATCTGCTGCACCATAGACATACTGTCCATCAGACATTACAGACTCTGCAGCACCCATAGCAGCATAAGGAGTTACGGTGTTACCCATTTTCTTAAGTAGATTGATAGTATCCACAGATATACCCTGCTCTACACCAATCTCTTCTGGCCATAATTGACTATGCATACGAGGATTGTTAACTGCTGATTGTAGATTCATATTATAGTCTATGATATTTAAAATCACCTGTAATGTTGTTGTAATAATACGACTTCCACCTGGTGAACCTGTAGCTAAAAACGGCTTACCATCTTTATCAAGAACAATTGTTGGAGTCATTGAGCTTAATGGTCGTTTATTGGGAGCAACTGTATTAGCTTCACCTTGAACTAAACCAAACACATTTGCCACGCCTACTTTTGCTGCAAAATCATCCATTTCGTTATTTAACAAGATACCAGTTCCTGGTACAACAATACCATTCCCATAAGAATAATTAAGCGTATAAGTATTTGATACCATATTGCCATCTTTATCAACTACACTAAACTGAGTAGTCTGAAGTTTTTCACGATCTTCTGGATCAACTGTGCTTATATCTTTACTTGGAATATGCTTATCTGTAGTGATTTTTTGAGCAATCTGTTTTGCATATTTTTTAGACAAGAATTTAGCCAAATCCATCTTAACAAAATCAGGATCTCCTAAATCAGAATTTCTATCATTATAAGCATAGCTCATTGCATTACTCATAAGATTGATGGTTTTAGCACTATTGTTACCATAATCAGCTAATGGGAAATTCTCAAGAATATTTAATAACTCTATCAGAATTACACCGCCTGAGCTTGGTGGCGGCATAGAATATATTGTATAACCTCGATATGTCCCTTTAAGTGGCTTCATCTCTTCTACATTATAATTTTTCAAATCTTGTAATGTTATTAGACCACCATTTTTAGCCATACTATCTGCTATCTTTTGCGCGATCTCTCCTTCATAAAAAGCTTTTTTACCTTGTTTTGCTATTAGCTTAAGACTATTAGCAAGTTCAGGCTGTTTTAAGATTTCTCCAACAGCATAAGCAGAACCATCTTTATGATAAAAAATCTTCATAGCCTCCGGTGATTTTTGTAACCATGGTTTTGCAGTTATAAGCGACTGATTTAGGTCATAGCTAACTGGAATTCCATCTTCAGCAAGCTTGATAGCTGGAGCAATAACTTGTGATAATTTCAATTTACCATATTTTTGTTGCGCATCAACTAAACCTGCTACAGTACCTGGCACACCTGAAGCACTGTATGAACCAGAAACTTTAGCATAATCGACATCTCCTTTATCGTTTAAGAACATATCTTTAGATGCTTTTGCAGGAGCTTTTTCACGGTAGTTTATTGCTATATTCTTATTGCCATCTTGTAAATGGACAATCATAAAACCACCACCGCCGATATTTCCAGCTCTAGGTAATGTAACAGCCAAAGCAAAGCCAACTGCAACAGCTGCATCTACAGCATTACCGCCTTGTTTTAATATATCTAAACCGACTTGACTTGCTAAAGCCTCTTGAGAGGAAACCATACCATGAGTTGCAACAACTGGTTGAGCAATTTGCATCTCTTCCTGGATAGGGATGAAATCATAACCTGTTGGTATTGGAGCAGCAACCAAAGCTAAATTTGGTAAAAAAATTACCAAACACATTAAACTTACAAATAGTTTTTTCACTAATAAACCTCAGTAATTATTTTTCAAACATAATACATATAAGATAACAAAAAACGATATTTTAAAAAAACCTTTTAAGCTAAACAAAAGATATTTTTTTAAGACTTATGTATAACTTAGACTAGACTTCAGCAGCTTTATTTACACTAGTAAGGCTACTTTTTAGGACTGGTGGAGTATCTTGAGATGCCTTAACAAAACTCTCATCACTATAGGCAACCTCTGATTTAGCATTAGTGTTGTTGATACCCAAAACGCTTAATATTGCTTTATCATTTTGAGATCCATCAAGTGAAGGATCTTTTTGTTTGAGAACTTTTGCCATACCATAATCATAATTTTGGATATACGCGTTTCTCATAGCTGTATATGGGTCTACCGATACTTCTTCTAAATTTGAATATGCTGGCAGATATGAAACACCCTGATTTGTATAGTATAAGCCATAGACACTGTAGTTTACAGCATATGCTGTAAATGTACCTACTCCTGGAGCTAAAAACAAATACGAAAGTGGATTAAACATAGCATCAACACCATCACTAACTCCCTCTATAGTACCTGGTCCAAAAATTGGCCAAACAATATATGGTGAAGCATATCCTTTTTTATATACTCCCCACTTATGGAGAGTAACTGCAAAATCTTGATGATATCTCATCGGCAACCCAAACCTACTACCAGCCACATCAAAAATACCTACCACTCCAAGTGTCGTATTTTCCAAAAATCTCATACTATCATCTCCAGCATAACTCCACTCGCCTTGAAAAAGATCATTAGCTACTCGACTGGGCTCAAAAAGATTTTGAAAAAAATTGAATATACCTGTTTGTGCTGCTTCTGGCATAATGAAATTATAGGCTTTTGCTACAGGTGTCAGATCCTCATATAATTCATTATTCCAATGAAACATCTTACGATTATAGTTTTCATAAGGATCTCTATCATTAACTGGTGTCTCCCATTTAATTGAACAACCTGATAATGCTATGATAGTGGCGAGTAACAAAATACTCTTTTTTATTTTTAATTTCATGAACTTATTAAATTGATTTTAAAAAATCTCACAATTATAGCCAATAATTGCTATATATAAATGGTCTGAAGTAATATTTTATGAAAATTTTATACCTTTCTTGAAGCTTCTAGTCCAAAAACGCTCTATAGCAAGTGCTTCTAATAATTTATCCGAGTATTTTTGATTTTGATTTGTTATGTATGCTGTGATAATCTGAGCCGCTAATAATGATGAACATAAACCTTTTGAGCCAAATCCTGAAGATACATATAAACCTTGTTGATATTCAATCTTTGGCATTTTTGATTTTGGATAGCCTTTAGACAGAGGCTTATAAAAAACTTGTTCGAAACTACTATAATCTGCCAACCTACCAACAAGTGGTAAATGATCAGAAGTTACACATCTCGTAGCTACTCTTGAGTTAACAATTTCAACATTGCAATTTTCATCATCAAATATTTGCTTAATTTGATTAATATTAAAATTATTATCTTCTTGCCTTATATCTCCACTAGTATCATTATTATCTCGAAATGTTGCTCCGATAACTTGTAGATTATCTTTATAATTAGGGATTATATACCCTTTATCCATAATATTATTTGAGATATCAAAACATCTTTTAATAACTGTTAACTGACCTTGAGATGGGTATACTGGAATATTTTGTAGCAGAGAAATATTTTTAAATAATGGATATCCTCCAGCAAATACCACAATATCAAAATCTTCAGTAAAATTATTAAATTCTAATTGCCAAGTATTATTCTCTAATTTCTTAATATCCAAGAGCTCATTATCTAATTTTAATTTAGCACTTGATAATTTAAGCCATAGCTGACAAATACTTTTAGGTACCACAGATAAAGCATTAGGGTAATATACAGCTTTGTTAAGAGTATCTTTGCCAAGTAATTGCGAAAGCTCTTGATGAGATATTATTCTAGCTAAATCATCAGCTATCTCTCTTTTTGTAAAAATCTTTTGATATCTATTTAGTTCTTTTTCATCACTTAATATTTGCAAGACACCCTGATTACAAATTTCGATATCATTACGATACTGATTTATAAACTCTAATAATGTAATATATCCTAGTGTATGAAACTGATCTGAAAAATTGTTATCTGAAGTTAAATATGGTTCTAAAATTCCCGCAAAGTTTCCAGAAGCTTCTGTTGCAATATCAGAGTTTTTATCAAATAAAGTTATATCAAAGTTAGGGGTTCTACTTAATTCATAAGCTAATGAACACCCTGCTAGTCCAGCTCCTACAATAGCTATTTTTTTATTTAAAATCATTACCATTTTTCACAAAAAAAAAGTATCTCATATACTACTAGATAATGATATCTCTTTTTTCTATAATCTGTACACAAAAAATCCAAATCAAATTAAGACCTAGATAACTTTAGATCTTAATTTTCTTACTAACTTAGAAATAATTTGTACAAATCATTATTTTTTGCAATTACAACTAAATTCACACTCTTTAGCTGGAGTTACAAAGAATTAAACTTAACAACAATTTACATTTTAAAACAATAAGTAACATTAAAAGATGAATAATATATCCTAAATAACAGAAATCATTTAAATAAGGATTAAAAATGAAAAAAATTACTGGATTTATTATATGTATATCTACAGCAACCTCATTATATGCAAATAATCATTTTTGCGAAGTAAATAATCAGATGGAATTTAGAGAATTACATAGCTGTGCTTTGAATGCATATACCAATGAGAATAATAATAAAGTAGAGGGAAATGAATCACTTATAATATATAATTCTGATACAAATATAGCCTTTAAATTTGATAATAGAGTTTACTTTAAAGAGGTTGGAAGAAAAACTGATGAAAACCTAGATTATGAAGATCTAGCAAGCTACGAATTCCATAAACTAACAAATGAAAACTATGCAAATGTTAGCGGAAAAAATAAAAACTATACTAAAGAAACAATTATGAATAGTTTTATGGCAACAGGTTATTTTAATGGAGCCAATTTTAAATCTGAGTTTGCTGATGAGCACGTAAGAAGTATTGCATTACTGGCAGAAGCAATCAGATTTACATCCTACTATAAAGAACTTGTGTACAATGATGGAAGTGCTACTAAAAATCCATGGAGTCAGTCTTGGGAAGTACTTGCTCACAACTGGGCTAATATAACAAATAATACTTTCAATATTCCTGCTAGCGAATATCAAATAAGAGAGTGGGTAAGGAACAGAGCAACTGAGGATCAAAGAAGTCGTTATATAAAACACTTTGCATCACCAATAATTTGATGGCAGAAATTTGTACTTTACGCACCAAAACCTCTGATGCCTTCTCTTTTACGCTTTTGTTCTGCTCTTAGCATACGGGCTTGTTTTGGATCAATAGTTAGATTTCTGTATATTTCAACCCTATCTTTATCCTCAAGAACATGATCTAAATCGACTATTTGTCCATAGATACCAACTTTAAGATTTTCGATATTGCCTAATTCAGAATAAGCATCTAAGATTTTTGACTGAATAATAGCTTCTCTAACAGTCAGAGAATCATCAGACTCAACATAAAAAGACTTCTGCTCATTAGGTAAAGCATAAATGACTTCTACTTTCACTATTTATAAACCTCTTCTGCACGTTTACAAAATGCGCCCAACATCTTATCTGCAAGCCCACGAAATACAGGACCAAGAGCCATTTCCACAAATTTATTTTCAAAGGTAAACTCCATGTCCAATGATACCTTACACGAATTTTCATCTTGAGGTTCAAATTTCCAATCACCTGTTAAACTTTTAAATGGACCATTCATAAGATTTAAATGAATATGCTGATCTTTTACCATTGTATTATGTGTAGCAAAATCCAATTTCACAAATCCAGATTTGATTTTTAGAGATGCTTTTGCTTCTGTTTCTGTATGCTCAAAAACTTCTATATCATAGCACATTGGTAAAAACTGAGGATAGCTTTCAATATCATTTACAAGATCATACATCTGTGAAGCAGTATAATTAACAATTGCAGATTTATTAACTTTATTCATTTATTTAATCTTTTGTGTTTTGCTGATAATATATAGCGTTACATTGTATATCTTTTACAAAAAATAATAAAGTTATGAGTAAACATAAGGTTTCTCCAGCAACTATTGCTAGAAATAAAAGAGCCTTCCATGATTATACTATTCTAGAGAAATTTGAAGCTGGAATAGTACTACAAGGATGGGAAGTAAAAAGTATCAGGGCTGGTAAAGTACAGATGATAGATAGCCATGTGCATATCAAGCGTGGCGAAGCTTGGCTTTTTAATTGTCTAATAACTCCTCTATTGTCGGCATCTACTCATGTGGTAGCTGATGCTTCAGCAAATCGTAAACTACTACTTAATCGCCGTGAGATAGACAAAATCATGGGACGAATTGAGCAAAAAGGATTTACATGTGTGCCTTTGGCTATGTATTGGAAAGGTCCTCGTGTAAAAGTTGAAATAGCTCTTGCTCAGGGTAAAAAAGTTCACGACAAGCGTCAGGTTCAAAAAGATAAAGATTGGGCTCGCGAAAAGGATAGAATCTTTAAGAAGGCGCATAGATAAAATGACTGAAATAAAAATAAGCAAAACTGAAAAAAAATTACGCCACTATATCACTAAGGCTATAGCTGATTATAAGCTTATCGAAAAAGGTGATAAGGTTATGCTATGTCTATCAGGAGGTAAAGATTCTTTTGGATTATTAAAAGTTTTGCATGGGCTAATCGAAGATAAAACTTATGATATTGATCTTCATGTATATACACTAGATCAATCTCAACCAGGGTGGGATGATAGCAAGCTTAGAGCTTATCTTGATGATTTAGGCGTATCTTATGAGATTGAAACAAAAAATACTTATGGTGTGGTGATAGATAAAGTTCCAGAGGGTAAGACTTATTGTTCGTTATGCTCGAGACTTCGCCGTGGTAACATCTACAGATATGCAAAAGAGCATAAAATGGATAAAATCATTCTAGGACACCATCGCGATGATTTGATCGAATCATTGTTAATGTCGATTCTGTATCAGGGGCAAATTAAATCTATGCCTCCTAAATTTATCACACAAGATGGTGAAAATACTGTAATTCGCCCAATGGTATTAGTACAAGAACGTGATCTCATAGAGTTTGCTAAGGAAGAAAATTTCCCAATAATTCCATGTAACCTATGCGGATCTCAAGAAAATCTTAAAAGAAAAAAAGTTAAAAAGCTAATCCAAGATTTAGCACATGAAAATCCAAAGGTACCAAGTAATATTCTAAACTCTTTATCAAATGTATTACCAAGTCATTTGATGGATAGAAATTTATTAGCATAATTTTAGCTCTCTATTTTCTAAACACAAAAACATTATGATTTATTCACATGTCTGTTTCATGGTCTAGATAAAATTTTTTTCATGGTAAAATACTAAAAATATCGAAAAATAATTAAAGAAATGAAGTACATAGATCGTCTTAAACATAATACTGAACTATATATAGGCTACCCTCCAGCAACAGATTTTAAACTAAGTCAGTATGCTGAGCTTCTTGATTATTCTATGAATAGTTTAGGTAATCCTTATGATTTAAATAATCCTTTTAGTAGTCATGCTCACGAAAAAAGTGTCATTGATTTTTTCATTAATCTTTATAAGCTAGATCATAAAAATTTTTGGGGATATGTTGCAAACTGTAGCTCTGAATCTATTATGTACTGCTTATGGCGTGCAAAAAAACATCTACAAATGACTAATAACAAAAAAATAAAAATAATCTGCAATGAGTTCTCTCATTATGCAATTGATAAAACCGCTGATATATTAGATTTAGAACTGATTAAAATTCAAAGTAATGAATATGGTGAAATCGATTATAATGCTCTAAAATCAAATATAAAATCTGAATATAATTATATCTTTTTTGCAACTATAGGTTCAACAATGACTTCATCTATAGATGATATTAATATTGTAAAAAATATATTAGAAGAATCTAAAACCTCTTTTTATATACATGCTGATGCTGCATTTGATGGAGCTTTTATTCCATTTACAGATGATTTTCATAAATGTCAAAATTTTGATTCAATAAATATAAGTGGTCATAAATTTATTGGTCTACCCATGCCTTGTGGTATAACTATTATCAATAAAGAATATATAAGTGGCAGATATATTGAATACACATCGAACAATGATGTGACAATAGGTGGTAGTAGAAATGGTCTAACTCCTTATCTTCTTTACAAACGGATAAAAGAATTAAATGGTGCTGACGGATTAAAAAATAGATTTAATGAGTGTTTAAAACTAGCTAAAAATTATCAAAAAATACTAGAAGAAAATAATATTAACGTTTTTAGAAACAAAAACTCTCTAACTTTAGCACTAACAGATATTCCAAAAGAGATTATGAAAAAGTGGCACGCTCCAACTAGAAAAAAACTAACTACAATAACTGCTTTACCAAAATTAACAGAAGAAAAACTGCGCTTATTTATAGCAGATATTAAACACTATAATGAAAATTGTTTTGTTACAGATACAATAACCATTATGCCTAGCGATGTAGCAGCCCTATAGACTTTATATTTTTACTTGGCTCATCCGTAAAAATTATGCAGAAAATGCAACTACTTATATGACAGATCATTGATCTGTCAGCTGTTAGATTAGTTAATAGTATGAGAGAAATTAGAAATTTTAAATGTATTTGGACATGTACTTTGGTTAGCATTTGGTGCATTAGCTAGCAAAGCAGACAAATCTTTTTGGCTTGGCTCATCAGCATTTTTAGGTAATGATATATACACATCAACTAGCATACCATCTTTACAATTTAGATATACTTTATTACTAGTACCAGCTCCAAAACTTTGATTAAAAGCATTATCAAACTGTTCAATAGTTATATCTTTACCAATATTTTGGCTAAATAACTGCTCTAATTTTGAATCATTTATTTGGTTTACAAAAGTAGCTGCTTGAGTATAGTATTGGTTTTGATCTTGTAATTGACAAGTTCCATGCTTGTACCATTCATGGCGTTGTAAACATGAAGAGTCATTATATCCCGGCATCACACTATGCAGCAACTCCATAGTTTTATCATCTAAATTTAATGGCGCATAATTACAAAAATCAGATTGTTTCTGAGCACCACAAAAGCCATAATTAGTGCCACAAGTATCTTGATTTGGCCAAAATCCATGTAGCGAAAAACTCTTAGCCGCTGCACTATCTACAGGTAGATTTTTACACTCTTGTTTTCCAGCACTGAAGCCATAAGTCTCACAAAATGCCGGCTGCCAACTTAAAGCTAATACATAGCTATCAGCAAGTCCAGGCTCTTGGACACATTGTTTAGCAGGAGTATCACCTCCTTCTTCAATATCTGCGATACCGCAACTACTACTTACCCAGCGCAACTGGCTTTCACTAGCATTTGAAATAAATACTCTAAACCAATCAGGATTAGTATCTTTATTTTTTTCCTGAATAGAGTAAGTTTGCCCTGCAATTACATAAGTATTATCAGGATTAGTCATTTTGTTTTTTGATATATATGCTTGACACGATGACTCTGCTGTAAATGTACCTTTAGCAGGCACTGCGTATACTGATGTAGTAATTAATGCCAAAAGGACAATCGCTAAGATACGAATTATTATTTTCATATAAGTAAATTTTTGGTTAACTTCAAATAGTAATTATAACTTAATTAGAAGTATTTCGAGAAACTAACTTTTGACAAATTTGTTCTAATGAAATACCTTTCTCTCTCAGTAAAACTAATAAATGAAATAATAAATCTGCTGTCTCAGAAATTAACTCATCTTCTGAATCTTGTTTCATTGCGGCAATTACAACTTCTACACCCTCTTCGCCAACTTTTTGAGCGATTCTAGGTAATCCTTTTTTAAATAAACTAGTCAAATAGCTATTCTCAGGTAAATAGTCTTTTCTTTCAGCAATTAGTTTTTCTAATTTATCTATTATATACAGCGAGCTATTTTCTTCATTTTTAGTAAAACATGATTTACTACCAGTATGACAAGTTGGACCGTACGGTATAGCTTTTATAAGTATAGAGTCATTATCACAATCAACAGCAATATCTTTTAATTCAAGAAAATTACCGCTTTCTTCGCCTTTAGTCCATAAGCGTTTTTTACTACGACTATAGAAAGTCACTTTGCCGATTTCTAAAGTTTTCTCTAAAGATTCTTTACTCATATACCCTAGCATTAAGACACTATTATCAATTGCTGATTGAATAATAGCTGGAACTAAATTATCCATTTTTTGCCAAGCTATAGACTCTATAATTTTGTTATCCATTTTGTATCCTATTTTACTATTCTTGTGGGTATATTGTTTTTAAAAAGCTCTTGTTTTAACTCAGGTATAGCAATAATATCATCATGAAACACACTAGCTGCCAAAGCACCATCAATCTCTGTGTACTTAAATACATCGATAAAATGCTGAATCTCTCCAGCTCCACCAGAGGCAATAACTGGGATTGAGACATTTGATTGAACTTCTCTAAGATGCTCTAGATCATAACCACCTTTGACACCATCATGATTCATACAATTAAGAACTATCTCACCAGCACCACGAGACTCTACCTCTTTTGCCCAACTAACGGGATCTAATAATGTCTGTACAGTTTTATCAGCACTACCTGTATATTGACAAACTTTAAATTCACCATCAATAAATTTGCTATCAATACCAACGACCACACACTGACTACCAAATTCATAAACTAGCTCATCTATCAAATCAGGTCTAGCTAATGCTGCTGAGTTTACAGATATTTTATCTGCCCCTTCATTAAGTATAGCTCGAGCATTTTCTACAGATTTAATTCCACCAGCTACGCAAAATGGGATATTTATCTTTTTGGCTATCTCTTGTATCCATTTGATAGACAGTAACTTATTATCAGGACTAGCACCAATATCATAAAATACTAGCTCATCAGCTCCTGCATCCGAGTATTTCTGAGCTAGCTCAATAATATCGCCAATGACTCTATGATTTCTAAACTTTACACCTTTGACAACTACGCCATCTTTCACATCAAGACATGGAATTATTCTTTTAGTTAACATTCTAAAGCCTCTTGTAGTGTAAATTTATTCTCATATAAAGCTTTACCAATGATGACACCATAAGTATTTTGCTCTTTTAGAATTTCTAAATCTTCTAAGCTACCAACTCCACCAGAAGCCATAAACTGAACATCTGGATATATAGATGAGTAAATTCTATATAGCTCAAAATTTGGACCTTGTAGCATACCATCTCGTGAAATATCAGTACATAAAACATACTCAAGACCATCACCAAGATAAGTTTGCAATATCTCATCTAAAGTTGTTGTACTAGATTCTTGCCAGCCATGCGTTGCGATATAAGGTATTCCTTCTTTGATAAATACATCTAAAGCTAAAACTATCTTCTCAGCTCCATATCTATCAAAAAACTTCTTTGTTAATGCTATGTCCTTAACAGCCAAGCTACCAATAACCACTCTATCAACCCCAATTTCCAGAAGTTTTTCGATAGTCTCAAAATCTTTGACTCCGCCACCAACTTGTAGAGTCATATTACAGTTTTCTCTAATCTTCTGAATAGTCTCAAATTGACAAGTTTGGCCTTTTTTAGCTCCATCTAAATCTACAACATGGATAAACTCTGCACCAGCTTGCTGATATGCTTTTGCAACATCTTTTGGCTCAAGCTCATAAGTAGTAGTTTTATTAAAATCACCCTTTTCTAAACGAACACATTTGCCATTTATGAGATCTATCGCTGGAAATATATTCATTTACAAAGCTCCTTGTATAAAATTCTCTAAAATCTTCATCCCAACATTACCTGACTTCTCAGGATGAAATTGAATGCCATAGAAATTATCTTTATTTACCATCGCAGTGAAATCATTTATATAATCATTAGTAGCTATGCTAAATTGATTAAGCTCCGCATAAAAACTATGTACAAAATATACATAATCATCTTCTGCAATATCTTTAAATAAAAAATGATCCTTATTTATATTTTGTAAAATATTCCAACCCATATGTGGAATGCTAAAACCTTGCGTTTTTTTAAAAGCTTTTACTTTTTCAGGAAAAATACCTAAACAATATGTATCACCTTCTTCAGAAAAACTATACATAATCTGCATTCCTAAGCAGATCCCTAACACTGGTTGTGTCAGCTCTGGAATAAGCTTATCCAAATCATATTTTTTTAGATTTGCCATTGCTGATTTAGCATGTCCTACACCAGGTAAAATTACGCAGTCTGATTTTTTGATAACTTCAGCATCATGTGTTAGGACTATTTCTTGCCCTAATTTCTCAAAGGCATATTTTATCGAAGCAAAATTACTACCACAACAATCTATTATCGCTATCATAACACTCCTTTTGAACTAGGAATCTCATCTATACCATTTTTGGCAATTGCTTGTTTAAGTACTTTTCCTAAGCCTTTAAAACACGCTTCTATCATATGATGAGTATTCTCACCTGTTACTTTAATATGTAGTGTTGCTTTTAGACCTTCAGCAAAAGATACAAAGAAATGCTTCACCAACTCTACTGATAAATCCCCAACCATCTCTCGATCAAAATTCGCTTCAAATGAGCAATAATTTCTGCCACTTAAATCTAGAGCAATCTCAACTAAAGCCTCATCCATAGGTAATAAAAAACCATAACGATTAATACCGTATTTATCGCCAAGAGCTTGAGCAATTGTTTGTGAAAGAGTAATTGCAACATCTTCAACACAGTGATGATCATCTATATGAAGATCACCTTTTGCCTTAATTGTCGCACTTATCCCAGCATGTTTTACAATCTGATCAAGCATATGATCAAAGAAACCAAGACCTGTCTCTATTTCTCTAGTCCCAGGAACATCTAGATTAACTTTTACAATAATATCAGTCTCATTAGTTACACGCTTGATTTCAGCTACTCTAGGCTTATTTAATATAGCTGTAGTAATATCATCCCAAGATTGATAATTTCCAACACCAAATTGAATAGGATTGACTTTAATATTATGAGCCAACTGTACATCCGTTTCTCTATCTCCAATCACATAGCTATCTTTTAGAGAGATTTTTTGCTCAACTAAATAATCCATCAACAAGCCAACTTTAGGTTTACGACAGTTACAATTTTCATGAGCAAAATGTGGACAAATCAATACATCCTTAAACTCGATACCTTGTGATTTAAATATCTTCATCATCAAATCATGTGGTGCATCAAAGTCTGCTTGAGGGAAAGAGTCAGTGCCTAATCCATCTTGATTTGATACCATTACAAGTTTAAAACCTGCTTTTTGTAATTTTTTAAGAGCTTCAAAAACACCATCAAAAAACTCTAATTTTTCGATACTATCAACTTGTTTATCTATAGGTGGCTCAACTATTAAAGTACCATCTCTATCAATGAATAAATATTTATTTTGTTTCATATTCGCTACTTAATTTTTGTAATACTTCGATTAATCTTTTATTTTCAGATACTGTTCCTATGCTAATTCTTAGAACTTTTTCATCATTGAAAAAATGCGCCATAGAACGAACTACTATTTTATTATCTATCAGTTTATTAAAAATACTTTCTCTAAATCTGACTAATATAAAGTTAGCATCTGATGACCACAATTTATCAACAATCTTCATTTGCGATAATGCTTGATATAGATGTTCCCTTTGTTCTTTTACTTCAATAATTTGACTAGCTATATTTGCTAAATTCTCATCATCAAGCATTGCTAATATAGTACTTTCGGTAGTTTTTGGGATTGGATATGGTGCTAAGATTTTTCTCAACCAAACTATTCTATCTGAATTAGTAATTACCACCCCTAGCCTAAGACCTGCCATACCAAAAGATTTTGACAAGGTTCTTAGTACAACTAAATTTTCATATTTATTAATGATGCTAGAAACAGACTTTTCATTACTAAATTCAATATACGCCTCATCAACTACAACTACACAATTGCCAGCTAATTCAGATAGAATTTGCTCAATATCAGCTAAGGGTATAGATTTACCAGTAGGATTATTAGGAGTACATAAAAATAATAACTTACAGTTATCAGGAATATTTGCTAAAAGCTCTGTAACATTAATCTCAAAGTTATTTTCTTCTTTTAGCTTAAGAGTCTTATAATCAACACCCTGTAATTGAGCAGCTATTTTATACATCCCAAAAGTAGGCTCAACTGCAAAAGCAGAATCTGTTTGATACTCACAATATAATCTAAATAATAAATCAATTCCCTCATCACTACCTCTAGTAACTAATAGATTGCTTGCATCAACATCATATATCTTTGCTAGTTTCTCAACCAATCTCTTTGGTTGTGGCTCAGGATAACGATTATATAAATACTCATCATTATATGGTGATTCATTAGCATTTAACCAAATATCTCCATCTACTTTTAAAGAGCGTGCAGATGAGTATGCACTAAATTTTTGTAAATCTTTACGAATAAGACTTTCTGTTGTTTGATTTTGCACAATCTTTTGCATAATGTTATAAACTCTCCAAACGAATAGCTATTGCATTTTCATGAGCTTTGAGACCTTCTATGTCAGCTAATCTCATTGCTATTTGACCTATATTTTTTATGCCTTGTTTTGATACATTTTGGATACTTATAGCTTTCATAAAATCTATAGTTGCTAAACCGCTATAGGCTTTTGCATATCCATAAGTAGGCAACACATGATTAGACCCTGTAATGTAATCGCCTAATGCTTCAGCCGCCCAAGGACCTACAAATACAGCACCTGCATTTTCGATACTATTAATATAATTATCTGCAGTTTCAATATTTAAAATAAGATGCTCAGAAGCATATTCATTAGCTATATTAATTGCTTGGCTAAGTGTATCTACAACAATAATAGAGCTATTTTCTAAAGCTTTTTCAATAATAGCTTTTCTTTGGGCTGTACTAGTTTGCTTAGAAACTTCATCTCTAACCTTATCAGCTAAAATTTGACTAGTTGTAATCAATAAAGCTTGTGAGTCTGTGCCATGCTCAGCCTGAGCTAACAAATCTGCAGCAACAAATATAGGATCAGCAACTTCATCAGCAACTACTAAAACCTCTGAAGGTCCAGCTGGTAGATCAATAGCCGCACCTTGGCTATCATTAGATACTTGTTGTTTTGCCTCTGTAACCCAAGAATTTCCAGGGCCATAAATTTTATTAACTTTGGATACAGTTTCTGTACCATAAGCTAGAGCAGCTATAGCTTGAGCGCCACCTAATTTATAAATCTTTGAAACCTTACAAATATCAGCTGCTATTAAAATTAATGGATGGATATTACCTTCTTTATCACAAGGAGTAGTTACATAAATCTCTTTACAACCTGCAATTTGCGCTGGAGCCGCTAACATTATTAGCGTAGAAACTAAAGGTGCTGAACCACCAGGCACATATAAACCAACCTTTTCGATAGGCTTATAGATTTTTTTACAAACCACACCATCATTAGTATCACAAACAGTTGTTTTTGGTTTCATTACCTCATGATAGTTAGATATACGTGCAATAGAGTTTTTAACTAACTCAATATCATCTTGTGAAACTAATGAGTAAGCTTCTTTAATCTCATCTGCTGATACTTCAATATTTTTTAAGTCAACACCATCAAACTTAGAAGTAAACTCTAAAAGAGCTTTATCACCATTCTGCTTAACAGCGTTTAAAATATTTCTAACACCTGCAACTAAGCTTGCTTTATTAGCAGAAACTGGGCGAGATAGAAGCTCTGCTTGCTTTGCTAGACTAAGTTCTTGCCAATTATATATTTCAATCATTGTAGTTACTTACTCCAACATCTTCTCAATTGGTAAAACCAATATAGAACTAGCACCAGCTGCTTTTAGCTTTTCTAAAGTTCCCCAAAAAACACCTTCTTTGGTAACCAAATGTATCGCAACTTTAGTATCTCCATATATTGGCATTATAGTTTGACCCTCATGTCCTGGTAAAATATGGGTAATTGTATCAACAGCATTTTTATCTATATGGAACATAATATACTTACGCTCTTGAGCATGTTTGACACCCTCAATCCTTCTAAGCAATAATTGGTAATAATCTTCAAGCTCCGCTCCAAAACTCTCATTTGAGCGAATTAAAATAGCTTGGCTTTTCATGATAGTATGAATTTCTTTAAGATTATTCTCTTCTAATGTTCGACCAGTAGAAACCAAGTCACATATTGAGCTAGACATTTGTAAGTTTGGAGCTATCTCAACTGATCCTGAAATAGATAATGGATCTAGATTTAAATTATTTTCATCTGAAAACTTCTGCACTAAATGAGGATATGATGTCGCTATACGAGTATTTTTAAGTGTACTAATATCATCACTTGCATCATTAGGTACTGCTATAGATAATCTACAATAGCCAAATCCTAACTTCTTAGTTTTGATAATGTCATTTTTCTTAGTGGTATTTTTGATACTTAATAAATACTCTTCTAAAACATTCTCACCGACTATTCCAAAATCACAAACATTACCATTAACTAGAGTTGGAATATCATCATCTCTCACAAAAAGAAAATCAATTGGAGCATTTATTGAATGGCATAACAAGTTACTTTTACTTGAGAACTCTACTTTAATACCTATTTTGTTGAATAATTCCATAGAATTGTCATATAGTCTGCCTTTTTTTTGTACAGCTACTCTTAATCTTTCTCTCATTTTAGCTCTCTTTATTGATTTTATTATATATGGTATTGTAACCATTAGTTCCATAACTAAGGCATCTTGCAACTCTGCTAATAGTTGTAAGGCTAACTCCTGTTTCAGCATGTATCTGCCTATAGGGCTTATCTTTTTTTAGCTCTTTGACTACTCTCCAACGCGCAGCCATAGCCATTAAGTCTACAGGAGTACATAAATCCTCTAAAAAAAGCTTGGCCTCTTCAGCAGACTCAAAACTTTTGAATACTTCGTATAAGTTTTGAAGATTTTCTTCATTATTTTTTATTTCAGACATTAGGTGAATTAGAATAAACAAGTTTATTAATGTATTAACATATTAGTACATAAGAACAGCAAATACAAATAAAAATATTGTCTAAATTAATATATTTATTTATAGAAAAAATATTACAGAACTACAAATTTATTCTTCTAACTCAATACCTTTTGTCTCAGGCATAGTTGCTATTATAATAACTATAACCACAGAAGCTATTAGAGCATAAAAACTAGGAGCAACATTACCAAAATACATAACTAATGCTGCTGATACCATTGGTACAGTTCCTCCTAATAAAGCATTACTTATATTATACCCAGTTGCTACACCACTAAATCTTAGATGTGTTGGAAATAGCTCATTGATTGTGACTACAAATGTCGCTGTAGCTGCTGATATTAATAACATTATCACAGTCATAACTAATGTTATAACAATTTGTGAATCTGTATTAGTCATAATATAAAATGCGGGTATTATTAAAACTCCAATCCCAACACAAGATATTAACAATACTTTTTTTCTACCAACTTTATCAGATAAGCCACCCCATATTGGAGCTGTTGCAAAGTAGAAGAATGCTGCAACCATAGACATCAACATAGCTGTATGTACAGAATAGCCTAAATCACTTTTTAGGAATGTTGGTATAAATCCAGAAACCATATAATATACAATTCCCAAATATCCGGCTAAAGCAAATACAATAAAGATTTGATACGGATATTCTTTAACTGCAGATACTACAGGAGTATCATCCAACATCCCATCTTCTTTTGATTTAAGATACTCAGGAGACTCATCTGATGCAAACTGAAGTATCAAAACGATAACAGCAAGTATCGCTCCAATAATAAAGCAAACTCTCCAACCATACGCATGCATCTGATCAGAATTTAAAAAACTTGTTAAGATATAGACTATAAACGTACCTAAAAAAACACCTAAACCTGAGAAAAACGTACCAAAAGCAGTAATCAAACCACGCTTACTATCAGGAGCGCCTTCACTCAGTACTGCAAGTACTCCATTATATTCACCACCTATTGAGAATCCCTGAATCATTCTAGCTAGGAGTATAATTATTACTGAAGCTATTCCCAAGCTACCATAACTAGGAGTAAATGCTATCATAGCTGTAGATATAAACATCAATGCCACAGTAAATATTAATACATGCTTACGCCCTTTTTTGTCACCGAGATTACCAAAGAAAATCCCGCCCAATGGCCTCATCAAATATCCAGCAGCAAACAATCCAAATGTTTTTAATATAGCAACTGAAGAGTTATTATCTGGAAAAAATGTCGCCGATATATAAATAGTTACATAAGTAAATAGAGCAAAATCAAAATACTCTACTGTTGTTGCAAAACCTGCAAATATTATATTTTTTGGGGATACTTTTTTTTGCATTTTATCAATTTTAAATTTATTTTTAACTATTATGATGAATAATAATTTAATTTGCAAAAATACTCTTATATTATTACGTTATAAAAACTTTTTATTTCTTATAAAAATGAAATACTTAAATGTAAAATTTACGATTATTATATTTATCATATTAAGCACGCTAAGTTTAAGTTTCGGTAATAATATTACTCCGAAGAGCATTGCAAGTATTAGTCTAAAGCAAAAAGCTATTGAAAATGTTCAATATAGTATTTTTAACCAACAATCTGCAGATACATACTTGCGTAATGCTATAGATGCTCTTGAATTGGCAATGAAGCAAACTGATCCAGATAGTAAAGAACTTTTACAATTGGGGCTATCATTATTTTCTCTTCAGATAGAAACAAAAGAATATAATCAAGCTGGCGAAACTTTAGATATGCTTGTAGAGAACTTTCCTGATAATCCTATTGTACAAATATATGATTCGGCATACTCATATATTTTTGATTTTAGTAGCTTTAGAAAAGCATTTGCTAAATTAGAAACATCAAAATGGCCCGATATGCCCGTATATGTGAATGCTTTTGATATTATCAAAAGAAGTTTTAACTTACATATAAACACTAGTGCTAATCAGATACAACTTGAGAGAGGCTCTATACCCGTAATTGTAATTTTAGGATCTCCATTAAACTCTAATGCAAGTATGAATGAGTATCTAATCAAAAGACTCTATAAAGGATTAGAAGCTTATTTTAGATTCCCAGAGGCAACTATTATAGTAAGTGGTGGTCGAGTAACAGCTGGCAAAACTGAATCATATCAAATGAGACAATGGTTAGTTAATAGTAGCGTACCTTTGAAAAAAATTATATTAGAAGATCAATCATTTAATATGGTGTGGCAAGGTGTAAATACTTTTATGACTATAAAAAATATGAACCCTAAACCTACTGATATCATTTTAGTTACTTCAACAGCAGATATTAGAAGAGCTAATGCAATATTCAAACAAGAAGCTTTTGATAATAGTATGCTTGATATAAAGATTCATAATTTAGCCTCTGAGACTAAAGGATACAATATAATGTACCCTCTTACAGATTATGAAAAAGTAATGATTATCAAAGATACTCTTAGAGCCGCTGGAATATGGCAAATGCCAGGAATGATTTTTTAAAATTTTATAAAGAGATTTAATTTATAGTAACTTTTTTATATCATCTTATAATACTTGATAACAAAAACATAAATATGAAAATCTCAAAAAAAATTGTCTTAAGTTTACTAATTGTAGCTTTACCTATTTTAACATTTGCAGCTCGATCAAATAATTTCAATCTTGATATCTTAAATAATCAACAAACTGCAATAGCAAATATCCAGTATGATTTGAGTGTTTCAACTGATGATAAAAATGACGGTTCAATTACCCAAAGAGGTGACTTACAAGGTTCAATCAACTCTTTAAAAAATGCTCTTAAAAAATCTAAGCCTAATAGTTATATCAATACACAGCTCACCCTTGCATTAGCATCTTTAGAAATATCTAATAATTCAGTAAATGATGCTAGAAAAACATTAAGCTCACTTGGCACTATAAGGTCTTATAATAACCCAATATTACAAATATTCTTAACCGCATATTCTTTAATTTGGGATCCTAATAATTTTGATCAAAACATTGCAATTCTTAAAGAATCTAAATGGTCAAAAATGCCTCACTTTATACAAGCAATACAAACTGCTAAAACTAACTTCAACTTAGGCATAAACTCAAAATTAGATCAGTTAAAGGATGTTGATCAAAACTCTTTAGCAATAGTTACATTAGGATATTCATTAAATGATGATGGATCCATGAATAATATATTAGTTGATAGACTAAAAATAACCCTAGCAGCACACAAGAAATACCCTAATGCGATAATCATAGTATTAGGTGGAGTTGCTCACGAAGGTGTAACAGAATCATATCAAATGAAACAATGGTTAATTAAGCATGATATTGCTGCACAAAGCATAATACAAGAGGATCAATCAACTAGCACTGTCACCAATGCTATTAATACGATAAATATAATCAAAAAAATAAATAGACCTGTTAAAAATATTCTACTAATAAGCTCTGACTCTCACATCCGTAGAGCAAACTCTATTTTTGAGCAAGAAATTTACAATGCTAAATTACCTATCAAAATGTTTAACATAACTGCTAGAACAAATTATGATATTAATAAACCAGCACAGCAACAAGAAAAAATACTAATAATCAAAGATACTCTTAGAACAGCTGGAATATGGCAAATGCCAGGAATGGTTTTCTAGTCATTACCTTCAAATTCATCTATAAACTTCTGAGCTGCAGCAATTCTTTCTTTACATAACTGATAACTTTTTGAGGCTTGTTCTAGCATTGGTGCTAATTCATCTAACAGAGCAGGATTATCTTGTTGCTCTTGAAGTTTCTCATTAATCTCTTCTAATATTTGATAATTTTTTGCAAATTTTTTACTTTGAGTTGCCATTTTCTTTCACCTCTACTTGTATATGTCCATCGGCATAAACTATCTCTAAATCTGAGTATGCTTGCGCTTGTTTTTGAGTTGTTATATATTTGCCATCTATTGTCTTTGTCAAGCTAAAGCCTCTTTTAAGGGTTGGCTCTATTGATACAGATAATATCTGCTTATAAAGAGATTCGCTTGTTTGATTATAGTATTTTAAAATATTTCGAGCTGTATTGGTTGATTGATTATATGAATTATAAATGTTATTTCCATAACTTCTTATCAATCTTTTTGAGCTTAATAATATATTTTCATACATAGTATTCACAGTTTTATCATATAGTTTAGAAACTCCTCTTGCTATAGAAGTAGATTCTTTATAGTTATGATCAACACTTTGACTCATTTGATAGAGATAATGTTCTATACGTGTTTTAAAGTTATGATATAGATTATCTAATTGATGTTTATTCTGTTTAGCTAAACTTTTAGTGATTCTCACTATCGATTCATAATTATATTTAGCATTTATTGCATTATCAACAATTGTATTAGCTATATAATTTATAATCTTAGATGGTGTATCAAATCTTTTTGTACATATTTCATCTAAAACTGTACTATCTCTCTCATGTCCTATACCAACTAGCACAGGAATTTCACTATTACAAATGCTTTCAGCTAGTAGTATATTATTAAACCAGTCAAGGTCAGCCTGAGAGCCCCCTCCTCGGATTAATACTATCACATCATATTTATCAGCGATTGTTGCTATTTTAGCAAATGCTGTTGAGACACTTTTTGCACATTCTGCACCTTGCATCTTTGCTTCATATATATCAAAGTTACATAAATTTAAATCTTGTAATTTATCAGCCTCTTCGAAGAAATCTCCTTTACCTGCAGCAGTCATACTTGTGATTACTGCAACATTGGTAAAATCATCTGGCATATTAAGAACCTTATTTTTCTCTAGAATGCCGTTTTTAGATAAATTTTGTAGAATCTCAATTTTACGAGCTTGCCTATCACCAAGTGTAAAAGCAGGATCTATATCAATTATATTTAGACTAAGACCAAAGCTAGTATGATAATTTACACTTACCCTAAATAAGACTTTCATATCTGTTTTTAGAGTTTCACCAGTAGCTTGACTAAATTTACTATGAATATGCTCAACTTTATTTGCCCAGCAGTTACATCTAATTTTAGCTATAGGAAACTTACTAACTCCATCATGTTCTATGAGCTCGCCATAGTAATGTTTACCAGATCTACGCCATTCAGATAGTTCTGCAACTACCCAAAAACCTTCATATCCAAAGCTCATTTCTATAGTACTTTTTATAAGCTCAAGAAATTCGCTTAGTTTCAATGATTCTTGCATGATAATATTAACTAAAAATCTTGCTTTGAATAAATTCTACATTTACAGAACGAATATACAACCGTTATTAACATTTAATAATAGAAAGACAGGTTTTATAAAGAATTTGTTTATAGTGCTGATCTTAATGCACCTCTGACTTTAAAACTACATTCCTGAACACTTGATTTTAGTTTTTCATAGTTTTCTTCTGAACAATTATCTGGCTTTTTTGATGGTAAACAAGTTTTTATTTCCCCATGATGTTTTTGTTCCTGTAAACAATTTAAATCACCACTAGTTAATTGTTCATCTGCAGCATATACCGAAGCAGAAAAAATAATAAATACAAAAATAAAAATAAATTTTTTCATAGTAAACATCCTTAAGATTAACTTTAAACATACTTGCGACGAAACTTCAAAAAATCAAATAAATGGAGTTTGATCACATTTTCATTATAACACTTAGTTTGTACTATTTATCTATTTTAATATGTTTCATAAAAAGTTTTAATTTTCATTAGACCTAACTATTTCATAGACATCTACGCTATCGTTATTAGCCACTCCCATGAAATGAGCATCTGGACTAAATATAAACTGAAGAGGCTTATCTTTTAGATATAATGCTTGAGATAATACAAAGCCATCAAATACTTGTATTGATGCCTCACTCATTACAGATGTGAGTTTATCACTATATTCTATATCCACAAGCGAAGCTTCAAAACCTCTTTGTAAAACAAGTTTATCTTCTATTGCATTCGTTTTTCTATTAATTGCTCTAATGTCAAAGCTATACTCATACGCTACCATAAACATTTCTTTCTCATCATACGCTTGTATTTTATATAGCTCTAGTTCTAGATTAACGCTTGATGTTAATCTCACTCCCACACCATTAAGTATATATAGTTTCAAAGCACTTTGGCTAAGGCCAGAGTCACCATTTTTTAAAGCCACCACCATTCGTAGTGTTTTTTTATCACTATCTTTTAGTATTCCAAAGTCCTTAATTGTATTTCCTGGGTAATCTACTAGCTTACTAGAACGATTAATTGTGCCATCATTCAAAATATCATATTTATATATCTGCTCTTTAGATCTAACATAAACATAATCAAAACCTGCATCTTCATAAAATTTAAATCCAGTTGGAGTATAGCTCAAAGACCTAGAGTCTGTCTTATCTAAAACCCCATCATTTCCTATGGTAAATATAATTAAGGAGCCTTTATTGCTATCTTCCTCATGTGTGAGAACATAAATTTTATTTTTAAACATCTCAACAGCTATAATATTTTGGGCTATATGCTCACTTGATATTTGCGAATTAACTTTGTTTGAGATTGGTGACATACTATATTCAGAAATAATATGATTTGAGAATAGATATAAACGATTACCATTTTTAGAGGCAAGTGCTTTTATAACTTTACTTCCAACATTTGTTTCACTATCAAAACAGCTAGAAAACACAGCACTATTATTTATCGAATAGCCCAATTTTATAGCACTAATACAATATTGTGGACCATCACGATATATTGAATATAACCTAGAATTTTTTCCTTCGGATATAGCTAAAGCTTGAATATTTGATTCATTTATTGTGCTTATATATCCAGGTTGTGCCTTATGATTATCTTTGCTCGTACGAACAAAACTCGCTTGAGCATTAATACCAAAAAATATTAATAACATGATTATAGAAAATACTTTTTTTACCGAATTCATAACTTTTAATATTTACATAGTTTTATTAAGTAGTATTTGCAAGTATACATGACTATGAAAAATATTTAAGTTTGTGTAATAATCTAAACTATAACTATATATGATAAAAACAAGATGATTAATATATCTGATAATGCCATTGAAGAGCTTCAAAGAATTCGTCAACACATACATCAGCACCCAGAGCTTGGCTTCGATGTATACAATACAGCTGAGTATATAACTAAAGAACTAGAGAAAATAGGTTTAAAAGTTCAAAAATCAATTGGAAAAACTGGACTAGTTGCTGATCTAATTGTCCCAAATGCAAACAAGACCATCGCTTTTCGAGCTGATATGGATGCCCTACCAATTCATGAGCAAAATACCTGTCAATATAAGTCGAAAATAGATGGCAAAGCACATATGTGTGGACATGATGCTCATTGTGCTATGATTTTAGTAGCTGCTCAACAGCTTGTTAAAAATAAAACTATGCTAAATGTAAACATTCGGTTCATATTTCAGCCTTCTGAAGAAGTCTTGCCAGGTGGCGCTCCAGCAATGATTAAAGATGGCGCTTTAGACAATGTAAATGAAATATATGGAATTCATGTTTATCCTATTATCAATGAAGGATATATGCAAATATCAACTCCTGTAGCTATGGCTGGCGTTGATTTATTCGAAATAATATTTCACGGTAAAGGTGGACACGCTAGTACTCCTATAAAGGCTAATGACCCTATCATTATGGCTGCTCAATTTATCAATCAAGTTCAAACAATTGTTTCTAGAAATGCCGATAGCTTTGACCCTATAGTTGTTTCTGTAACCGCAATAGAATCTGGGTCAGCATTTAATGTAATTCCCGATCAAGCAAAACTAAAAGGTGCCGTTCGGTTTTTAAGTTCTTTTGGTCAAAATATTGCAAAAAAACGTATACATGAAATAGCTAATGGGATTGCAAATACGTACAAAGGTAACGTAGAAATCAACTATATTCATGGCTACCCTGAAACTAGAAATAATGAAAAAATTGCTACTAAGTGTATAGCTAGTGCAAAACGTGTATTTGGTGAAGATAATGTTATAGAAGCTAATTATCCATGGATGGCATCAGAAGATTTCTCTTATTTTGCTAAAAAAATTCCTGCGTGTTATGCTCTCTTAGGAGTTAAAAATGAAGCAAAAGGTTTTACATCTATGGTACATGAACCAACTTTTGACCTAAGTAATGAAGCAATGTTATATGGAGTCAAATATTTTATAAATATCGTAAATATTCTATTAACACAAAAAGAATCATGAACAAGATACTAATTAGCTTTGCAAACATAAACAATATAAGTACGAAAGAAATTAATAGTCTTGTAAAGATTATCAACGATGCCTATAAAGTTGCTGAAGGAGATTTATGGATAAACTCAGCTAAAAGAGTAACTTTTGACGAGATGCAGACTTTAATTAATCAAAATCAGATAATTATCGCAACAAATAATAATGAAATTATTGGTTCTGTAAAAGTCACAAAACTCTCAGAGAGTATAGCTGAATTTGGGATGCTTGCTACTGCCTTTAATCATAGAGGTCTTGGTATTGGCACTAAGCTTGTCAATGCCGCAGAAGATTGGGCAAGGAATAGTGGTTTTAGGATAATGCAACTTGAGTTACTTACGCCCAAACATTACATTAATCCAAGTAAGGAAATCCTTAAAGAGTGGTACACAAAATGTGGATATAAACATCACTCTATCGAACCATTTAAAAACTTATTCCCAAATACATACCATTTATTAGCTGTAGAATGTAATTTTAATATTTATCACAAGAATCTTTTTTAGATAAAACTATAATATCCCAGTAACATCAAAGACTTTAACATTTATGGATAAAGACTCAGTGCCACCTCCACGATAAATTGTTCCGGCTGTTGGTGTAGCATCAATATATGTTCTGCCACAAGCAATACGCACGTGATCACTATTAACTTCACAACCATTTGTAGGATCATATCCTATCCAGCCAACCCAAGGTATATATACTTCAACCCAAGCATGAGTTGCATCACTCATTTCAGTATTACTATAGTGACCACCATTAAATATATAGCCTGAACGATAACGAGCAGGCACACCTAAAAGTCTTGCCAAGCAAATAAATAAATTTGAGAAATCTTGACAAACACCCTGTCTAGTAATATAAACATCATAAGCAGTTGTAGCAAAAGTAGTAGAGCCTGAGACATATTTATATTCGTAATAGATTGTTTTATTAATATCATCAAGCACCGCCATAATATCACTATCATTTCTTTTGACAAAAGATACAGCATAATCCATCAACTCTTCAAGCTGAGTTTGTGGTAACTCTACAGATAATAGATATGGTGTCATCATTTGTCTTTGCCATGGCATCCAAGAAATTGGCATAGTTGTCCGTGAGTTTATTGATCTCTTACGTACGCTGTGATCAGTACTTACAGCGACTTTAGTTTTCATTTCTATAGTAAACTCTTTATAGGGCTCTTTAGTTTTTAGAAAAACAACATCATTACCAAAAACATCTGTATACTCCTCTTTTTCACAAGCAACAGATATACTAAGATCATAATTAAGTATGCGCTGTTTTGGATCTACAATCGGCTTCATCCGAATATTATGCTTACTTAGATTAACTGGAAATTCATAAGTATATTTTGTTGTATGAATAATATCTAATATTCTTTCTGAGCTCTTAAATGTTTTGATCTCAGTCGGAACATTTAGCTGATCAGGCTGATATGTATGACCACCATAGTTACTACTATTTTTATCGCTATTCCATATAACTCGTCCATGAGAAACAGCTACCATTTGACCTGGTAATAATTTTCTCCATGTATTATCCACATTAGTATTATTTGAGAATATTGTATAAGTTCTAAGCTCATCTTCATATAACCCAGTAGCTACATTTACATAGCCAATATCGAGATTATTACTATTTGACGGAGGGAAGAATTTTTTATAATAAATGGGATTAAAGTCATCTTTGTCCTGATAAACTATTGTTACATCACCATTAGAGAGAACTAAATTCACTTGTCCGACTTGATTTATCTGTTTTAATAAATCATAAACATAAAACAGATTATCATCATTTAACTCTCTAATATTTTTTTTCCTTAATTGAGAAAGAATCCAGCATAATATGTACTCTGAATCAGTTTTACCAACAGGTTCATAATCAGAAAAAGTTAAAATCAATGTATTTTGATACATTCTATTTAAATCACCATTGTGAACTATAGTCCACTCTTTGCCTGCATGAGGCTTCATAAATGGCTGAAGGTTTAAATTAGTTTTATCAAACAAGCTATGACTATAAATATGTCCAATAAAAGTGCTTGAACAAAAATTTGGATTACCATCGAACAAAGCACGTAATGCCTCTAGATTTTCAACATGATTATCCTTCATAATTGATACAGCATTATGATTGTCATGATACCATCCTATACCCCACATAAATTCTTGTAGTGTTGTAGTGTCATCTACTAAAAAATTAATTCGTGGAGATATTGGACAGTCAGAAGATATAGCCAAGATATTACTAAACATTAAATATTTTTCCTTTTTATTTCTACCCTTCTAACATTGCTACGTAGAAATCTACATCAGATATAAAGAATTCTTTTGAAATAATAGTTGTAAGTTCTGCCATTGAGTTTATCAGATAAGTAATAAAATCATGATTTTTTTCTAGCAATGATTCTGTTGTATTACTTTCAAAGTATTTTATAATTTCCTCTACTTTTGTTCTAGACTGCATACCGACTCCAGTTGAGTGATAAGACATTCTCTTTAATACAGCAAGACAATCATTTAAACAAAATGTAACTGTTCTAGGATAATCATCTGACTTTAATAGAAACTCCGCTACATCTTTTCTATTAACATCTAGTTCTGCTTTACGCATAAAAGCATCTTTAGACATTGTATTTAGCAACATTTCTTGCCAATATTGTGATTCATCTGTAGTTTCATTCTTTGATGTAAGACTTATATGCCTATGATGATGGATATCTCCTAATCTTAATGTGAAGTCGACTCTTTCAATAAGCATACCTAACTTCATAAAATTGTAAGTATCATTTCTGAGAATAAAGTTATGATAGAAGCCTATCCATAAAAAGCAAAATTTTATTATTTTTTTACAAAAACTATCTAAACTCGTAATAGAAAGCCTATGAGTTTCTGGTGAGTTAATCCATAACCACAATTCATTAATCTCTTCCCACATATCTGCAGCTATAAGATCTCTTATTATTCTAGCATTTTCACGTGCAGAGGATAACGAAGAATATATCGAAGATGGGTTATCCTTATCCCAAATCAGAAATTCTTGAATTTTTCTAGCATTAGATCTCGCACTGTAGCCGTATTTTTTAATAAACGCCTCTTTACCACCTAATACCACAACCAAAGGATACCAAATATCTTCAGCATCACCATATATTTCAAGCTCTACATTATATGCCACATCGATAGCATTAGTTAACATCTGAACTCTTTCAATATTTCTACTTAACCAAAAACAATTTTCTGCTGTACGAGATATTATCATTTTTTATCTCCCTAAAACCCAAGTATCTTTTGAACCACCACCTTGACTAGAATTCACAACATATGATCCTTCTTTAAGAGCAACTCTTGCAAGCCCTCCTGGTAATATCCATGTATCTTTACCACTGACTAAAAATGCTCTCAAATCCACTCTTCTTGGTAGTACCTTGCCATCTATAAAGGTAGGACTTGTAGATAGTTCTACTAATGGTTGAGCTATATAAGCTCTTGGTTTTTCTTTTATCTTAGCCGCAAACTCTTGTAACTCTTCTACACTAGCCTGAGGACCAATTAGCATACCATAACCACCAGAACCATTAGCTTCTTTAACAACTAGCTTATCAAGATTACTCAAAACATAATTTCTATCATTTTCTTCACTACAGAAATATGTTTTAACTTGAGCTAATATTGGCTTCTCATTAAGATAATATTCAATCATTTTATGAACATACGGATATATTGCTTTATCATCTGCTATACCATTGCCAACAGCATTTGCTAAAACCACATTACCCGCCTTGTAAGCTTCTATTATACCCGGTACACCTAGCATACTTTCCGGATTAAAAAACTCCGGATCTAAGAATTTATCATCTATTCTTCTATAAACGACAGTTACAAGCTTAGGTCCTTTAGTTGTTTTGAGATATACATAATTATTATGTACAAAAAGATCTGAACCTTGAACTAATTCACACCCCATTTTACGAGCCAAATAACTATGCTCAAAATATGCTGAGTTATATTGTCCTGGTGTTAAAACCACACTCAAGCCTTTTTTACCATCTACAACTGGAGATATACTTGATAGAGCTTTTCTCAATTCAGTTGGATAGTCTACTACTTTTTTGATATTAGCATTTGAAAATGCTTCAGGAAGTACTTTCATTAAAGAGTTACGGTTTTCCAAGACATAAGAAACACCTGATGGAGTTCTTACATTATCTTCTAGAACCATAAAACCACTTTCATCTTTGATAAGGTCAAGTCCTGCAATATGGCAATATACCCCGTGTGGTGGTTTTACACCTCTCATCTCAGGTAGATATTCCTCTGATGATTCAACAAGCTCTCTAGGTATTACACCATCTTCTAATATTTTTTGCTCATCATATATATCATTTAAGAACGCATTCAACGCTTTAAGTCGTTGTTTCAAACCCTTTTCAAGTTCTTGCCATTCTTTTTCTGAAATTATTCTTGGAATTAAATCAAACGGAAAAATCTTTTCTGTGCCCTGACTATCACTATAAACAGTAAATGTAATCCCATTCTTCAGAAAAGAAGCATCAACAAATTTCTGCTTTTCGTATAAAGATTCTACACTTAGCTCATCTATAGTTTTTATCGCCTGAGAAACATCGTCACGCACACGACCTTCATCAGAAAAAATTTCATCATATACTCCTGAGTAAGGAGCATAACCTGAAAAAATGCTATCATTAGACATATATGAAAGACCTCCAAATAAAATAATCTAACAAATTCATAGTATAATAAATACTTATTTTTGTATACAAAAAACTTACTTTTGCATAAAAAATATATTAAATTTCAGCTAATGCTTAAGCTATTTTATATTATAAAAATATCACCTTTATAAAACCTGATAATACAACCGTTATAACAGACTCATAATTGAAAAATATTAATATTCTTTTCATTACCAGCACCAAAAAAATTATTTGATATAAATGAACTATTGTTAGAACCGTCATTTAAAAATAAATTTGATAATAAAAGACCCTCTTTTAAATCATAGGTAGCTACTGAATTTGAATATACCACTTCAACCAAGTTGTTATTTTGTAACAAATCTATGAAACTACCATTAACTTTATATTCATCACTCAACAACTTCATACTTCCAACTATACCGCTACTAAACTTAGAATTAAAAGCTACTAAAACTTTGCTCTGACCATCAAATTCACCTTTGTAGGTGACTATTTTTTTAGGAAAATCTTTATAAACCTTATTGTCTATCTGTCTGACTATATCACTTGAAAAATTATATATACTGATAAAACCTATTTCTAAACCTTCAGTACCAGAATGACCAACTAGCAACACTCTGCTTTCAGTAGAGCTTTCAGTTATTACAGAAAAATCAGATATTTCTCCGGAAGATATAGTTATTATTTTTTCATCTTTAATCACTTTAGCATTTCTCAAAAAACTATAAAAATAAATGCTTTTATCACTCTGTATGTATACCCTTTCAATATTATCAAATATTATTTTTTTAGGCTTATAGTTCAATGTAACAATATTAAGCTCATCTAATGATCCATCTGTATTAACTCTATATATTATTAGCTTGCCCTTTTGACTTTTATCACTTGTAGTCAACAAATATAAGTATTTTCCTTCATCTACTAATTTAGCATCAATAATTTTTTGGATAAATCGCTTTCTAAAAATCTGACCATTAATGCGATTTGTGATAGGAGAAATGTTGTATGCTAGAATATTATAGTTTGATAATAGATAAAAAGTTTTTCCTAATTTATCTAAAATTATTTTGTTAACTTTATTACCTACAGTATGTTTATTATCAAAACAGCTAGTTATTGAGCCTGTATTATTAATTGAATATGAGAGTTTTGTAACACTAAGGCAATAGTTATCACTCGGTCTAAATACTGTAAATAGTTTTGTTTGATCACTATTAACAGCCGTTGCTTGAACATTTGACTCATAAATAGTCGTAATATATCCTGGCTGCGACATATGGTTATCTTTAGCAATTTTTACAAAATATGCTTGAGAAATTTGTAAAAAAAACAAACTTAGAAAAGCAAAAATTATATTTTTCATAATAAAGAGTGAAATATGTCTTTAGGTATTTATACTATCATAACGAGCTAATATTTTTTTTATCAATTTTTGACAACTAATATCAAAAATTAAATACCTCGGTTATGTAATATTTTGTTTGTAAAAACCTAACCTTAGTTTTTTGTACAACAAGATTGCAAATAAAGCCAATACTAAGCAAATTAAACTAATAACGACAGGGCCTAACCAAATAACTCCTGTTTTAGAGATAACTGTTGCACTAATTATTGGACAAACACCTCCTACAAAAGCTGAATTTAAACTATAGCTCAAAGCGACTCCTGATAACCTAAACTCTGTTGGAAAAATATCACACAAGAAAAATAATGTTGTCGATGCACCAAATGAATAGCAAATAATTAAAAAAATCATACCTATAAAAACACTATAAGTATCTGACATCAAGTAGAATGTTATAGGAATAGCTATCAATAAAATGAAACAGCCAATAATATACATTTTACTAAGTCCAACTTTATCAGATATATACCCAAATGCTATTACAGATATTAAAACTATTATTTGTACTGGAATCATTATTAAACTTGTATTGCTAGTATTTAGTAATTTTGCAATATAAAAATTAGAATACTGAAGCAAAATTATTGCGCCTAAAGCAAATAACATTGCAAAACAAAAACCAATAAATATACTTATATAGTTTTGTTTGAAAAGCGTTATAATGCTCTTTTTATCTCTACTTGCGATTTTTCTAAATAAAGGTGTTTCTATTAGCTTTAATCTTACGTAATAACCAAATATAGCCAACAAGCCTCCTAACACAAAACCAATCCGCCAAGCATAATCATCAAATAAATATTCAAGAATCAGACATACTGTCGTTGCAAATAAAAATCCCGATAAAACAAATGCAAATAATATACTCAGCTTAAAACCTATGCTTTTTGAACTAGTCTCGTACACTATTACATATGCTGCAGGCAATTCTCCACTTAGAGCAAACCCTTGCAATACCCTGAATATCACAAAAGCTATACTTGCAAACACCCCAAAAGTAGCATAAGAAGGCATAATCCCCATTAGTAATGATGATATTCCCATAAGAATTATTGTAAATGTAAATATTTTCTTCCTACCATATCGATCACCCAATATTCCTAAGGTAATAGCACCTAAAGGTCTAACAATATATGTTAAAGAAAATATAGCTATAGCAATGAAACTTTTAATTACTGAATCATCAATTCCTACAAAAAATGTATTTATAATTTGTACCGAAAATAACACATATAACAAAAAGTCATAAACTTCTAAAACTGCACCTATGCCTGCAATTGATACTACTTTAAAATCTTCTTTCATCTCTAAAATTACTTACAGTTTAACTATCATATCTTTGTTATTTTTATGATAGCCTCCTCTTTTGGAATAAACATAGACACCTAGTAGGCCAATCACACCACAAACAATACCAACAATAGATGGACCTAAAAAATTATATGCTGTCATAGTAATTATCGTTGTACTTACTAAAGGAGCGATCCCTCCAACTATAGCAAAAGCAAGATTATAACTAAGACCTACTCCTGACAATCTAACATCTGTTGGAAACAAATCACAAAGTAAAAATATAAAGGTAGCCGCAACTAATGCGTAACAGAGCATAATAGCTATAGATGCAAAAACAATTGCAGATACACTGCCTATATAACTCATCAAATAGAACACAGGTAAAGCACAAACTACAACAAGCCCAGCACCTGCTATAAACATTTTTGCAATGCCAACTTTATCAGATAGAAAGCCAAAAATAAAAGTAAAACAAGTAAGTGTTAAAACACTTGGAGTTAGAATCAAAGAGATCTGACCAGAATTATATCCAGTTAAAATATCCTCAACAAATTTATGTATATAAAGAGTCAACATCACACCGCCAAAGGCTACTATAATAACTATACATATACCAGCGAACAAGTTTGGACCATAAGTAGAGACTAAAGAACCAAAAGAATGTCTTTTTTGTTTATCAATACTTTCAAACTCTGGAGTTTCATGAAGATTGCGACGCACATAATAACCGACAAACCCTAGCAATCCACCAATGATAAACCCTGCTCTCCAAGCAAAATCACCAAACACATACTCAAGAGCAAAACCTACAAAATCAGAAAATAAAAATCCACCCGTTACAAATGTAAATAATATGGCAGTGGCAAAACCAATTTTACCCTTAACCGATTCATACACAATAACATAAGCCCCAGGCAACTCCCCACCCAAAGCAATACCTTGCATAATACGCAATAACACAAAAATAAAGCTCGCATATAATCCCCATTGCGCATATCCAGGCATCAATCCCATACACAATGAACAACTTCCCATTAATAATATTGTAAATAATAGTAGTCGTCTTCGCCCTATTAAATCACCAACAATTCCCAAAATAGTTCCGGCGAATGGTCTGACAAGGTAAGCTATTGAAAATATTAAAACTGTTAAAAAAGTTTTAATTGTTGGATTTGTAATTTGAGCAAAAAAAGTTGCTGAGATTTCTTTAGAAAAAATCATATATAGAACAAAATCATAAAACTCAAGAATTGCACCAATTCCGGCTAATAAAATAACGTTTCTACTATCTTTATCGTACATTTATAACACTTACTTTTAATAATCAAGTTTAGCAAATCATACATTTTTTTAGCTTTATTTAGTAGAATATTTAAGCCTTATGATAGATTTTTTTAGTATATTTTTTAATAACTATCCAAACTAACTATTTCAAGATGTTGCATCTGTGTTTGTAAAAACATCTCTCCCACCGATCTAAACTTCAAAGGAATATCTGTAACATAAAATTTATACTCTGGATTAGAATTGTTTTTATTCAAAAGATTATTTTCAACAAGTAGTTGCTGAAGCATCTTACTAGCTTGTAGTGAAGGGTCTATAAGCTTTACATCAAGTGCTTTAGCGATACTATCTTTGATAATAGGATAATGTGTACAACCCAAAATTAGAGCTTGAATGTTTTTATCGTTAAAATACTCAAGATATTGTTTAGCTACTAATTCAACAACTTCTCCCTCTATAAATCCCTCTTCAATCATAGATACAAAAAGACCACATGAACTACTATAAACTTCGGTGCTAGGATTATTTTTGTGTATTTGTAGTGCGTATGCATTACTGTTAATAGTAGCTGGTGTTGCTATGACACCAACTGTTTTAAGACTATCGACTAAGCTAACTCCAGCACTTATCACATCAATAACAGGAACTGTTTTTGCAATCTCTTGAACGATATCTTTTGCTATAGCTGATATTGTATTACAGGCAATAATTATTGCTTTGACTTCTTGATCAATTAGAAATTTAGCTGTTTGGGCTGCAAACTTTTGAATAGTCGCTCGTGATTTAGTCCCATAAGGTATTCTAGCAATATCACCAAAATATATAATATCCTCATTTGGTAATATATTCATCAAGTTCTTGACGACAGTTAAACCACCAATTCCTGAATCGAAAACACCTATAGGTCTATTATTGAGCATTATTTTTTCTCTATTTTACGAATTATTTTTCTACGTGAGCGCGTAGGCATTTTTTCTAGATATTCTTCTTTTGCCTTGATAAAAGGTATTAGATTTCCTAATGATAAAACTGCTTGATTGGCATCATCTGCAATGAAATTTTCACTTAGCTGCGCATCATCATTAGCAAAAATAACTATCGTTACAACTGGGATACCTTTTATATATATTTTTTGTTTATAAAGATATGTTTGCAGTACTTTTTTCTGTGCAAATGTTTGTCTAATTGGATTTTTTATTGTTTTTGCATAGACTTTGTTGTTTTGAGAAGTTTTTGAGACATTCCAACGTTCAGCCATATTCTCAACTTCAATATAGCCACGATTATTCTTAACTTCGATTATATATATGCTTTTACGCGATATTGCAATAAAATCAATTTCTCTATTACCTACTGTTGACTTCTCATCTGGTAGAACCACTCGATTAAATAACACAAAATTATTATCTAATTTTTTTAGTTCATCTAAAACAGTAGTTTCGCCTTCTGCACCTGAAATAATTATATCTACAGGATTATCATCTTTTGTTATTAAGAAAAAGAATACAAATAATATAAATGCTAGAGTAAATCCAACCTCTAACGATTGAGTAACAAATTCAATATCCCCTAAATATAAATCAACACCAACTATTAAACCACATAGAATAATAGATGCATATAGACTTTTTTTTGCTCTAATTAGGTAGTTCCTTAACCTAGCCCATGTAAAGCGCAAAAAGAGCCTGTCTTTTTTTAATTTACTTTCAATAGCCATAATACCAATATACTTTGTTTAAAAATCGTAAAATTATAAATTAATAAACTTCTGCTTTATTTCAGTTATCTTATCTCTAATTGCTGTTGCCTGCTCGAATTCAAGCTCTTTTGCATAAGCTCTCATTCGTTTTTCTAGAGCTTTAATAACCTTCGAAGCTTCAGTCATACCTAGTATAGCCGAAACATCTACATCATCAACCTTTAAGCGCGAATTATTTTTATATGCACGTTTTTGCATCTCTGGAGAACTATCTAACATATCATCTATACTTTTGATGATTGTTTTAGGCGTAATATTGTTTTTCTTATTATGTTCATCTTGAAGTTGACGACGACGTAGAGTTTCATCCATAGCCTTTTTCATAGATTTTGTAACAACATCTGCATACAAAATAGCTCTACCATTTTGGTTTCTAGCCACACGTCCAATAGTTTGAATAAGAGATTTTTCAGAACGCAAAAACCCTTCCTTATCAGCATCAAAAATTAATAAAACTCCAACCTCTGGCATATCAAGCCCCTCTCTAAGAAGGTTAATACCTACAAGCACATCAAATACACCATGACGCAAATCATGAATAATTTGGACTCTCTCAACAGTATCAATATCAGAATGTAGATATCTGACATTAACGCCATGCTCAGATAGATACTCTGTTAAGTTCTCTGCCATTTTTTTGGTTAAAGTTGTTATCAAGATTCTTTCTTCTTTGGCTATAGCTTTATTTATCTCTGATAAAGCATCTTCTACTTGTATAGCTACCGGTCTTACAAAGACTTCAGGATCTAATAAACCAGTTGGTCTAATTACCTGCTCTACAGTATTTTGAGACTTTTCAAGTTCATAATTAGCGGGTGTCGCAGATACATATATTGTCTGAGGCAGCAGACTCTCAAACTCATTAAATTTCAGAGGTCTATTGTCCAACGCAGAAGGCAATCTGAAACCATAGTTAACGAGATTTGATTTACGAGATAAATCTCCTTTGTACATTCCGCCAAACTGTGGTAATGTCACGTGCGACTCATCAACTATGACTAAGGCATTTTCTGGTAAGTAGTCAATCAATGTTGGTGGTGGATCACCAGGAGCTCTACCTGATAACAATCTTGAATAATTTTCGATGCCTGTACAGTAGCCAAGCTCTTGAATCATTTCAATATCATACTTAGTACGTTGTTCTATTCTTTGAGCTTCAAGTAGTTTACCTTCTTCCTCAAAATATTTAACTCTTTCTTTAAGTTCTGCTTTGATCTCTTCTATAACTATATCTTTGCGCTCTTTTGATGCAACATAATGTGTACTTGGGAATATTGTTGCTCTGTGTAATGTTTTAGTTTTTTTGGAAGTTAATGAATCGATCACACTTATCGTTTCAATCTCATCATCAAAAAACTCTACTCGAATAGCATCTTTCTCAGAGTCTGCTGGGAATATATCTAATACTTCTCCTCTGACTCGAAAACTACCACGACTGAAATCCATATCATTACGCGAATATTGCATCTCTACTAACTTAGTTTGAGCTTTTTTTAGCCCTAGCTCTTCACCTACTTTTAGGTGCAAAAGCATCTGCATATATTGCTCAGGATCACCTAGACCATAAATAGCTGATACGGTTGCGACTATAATTACATCATTACGCTCAAGTATTGCCTTGGTAGCTGACAGACGCATTTGTTCAATATGCTCATTTACAGATGAATCTTTTTCTATATAGGTATCAGAAGCCGCAACATAAGCTTCAGGTTGATAATAATCGTAATATGACACAAAATACTCAACTGCATTATCTGGGAAATATTGCTTAAACTCTGAATATAATTGAGCTGCCAAAGTTTTGTTATGTGCAACAATCAAACATGGTTTTTGTGTTTGTTGAATCACATTTGCCATAGTATATGTTTTACCAGAACCTGTAACTCCTAGCAAAACCTGATGCTGTAACCCATTATTAATACCTTCAACTAAGGATTTAATTGCATTTGGCTGATCTCCAGCTGGAGCATACTTTGTTACTAGGTTAAATTTATTCATCTAAAATAAATACTCCTCTAACTCATACAGCAAAGCTTGTTGCTCTTCTGTTAGATCACGATTCATGCGTAAATCTTGCATTTCTTGATAGATATCTTCCAAAGTTTTGCGAGTTTTGCCTTTATGATCAATCAGAAGCTCATCATTATCTAGGCTAACAATCTTATTTAGATAATCTTGAAATTCCATCTGTGCTTTATCAGGTAGTTTTGAAAAGTCTAATCTACCAATTATCCTGACAGCTCTGTCATAATAAGGTTTTGGTAATTGATTAAGCATTTGCGCTTTTTGATAAATTTGTGAAGTATGAAATTTATCACAACCCCTTTCATCAGCGGCACTCATAAAGTCACTTTGATAAATCGCTGCATCTATATCAACATTTTCAATCTCTGGATACTTATATTCCAATACATAATCAACAAAATTGGCAAATATTTCTGGATTGCTTCTTATAAATTCTTTGTTCGTCTTTATCAAATCTAGTCTATCTTGAGGCAACCTCCCCACAAAACGGGTTTTAGCAGGTAATATTAGAGGAATATCACCCCATTTCTTATTTACAGTCAGTCGCCAATGTTCTGCTTCTAAACTGCCAAACTCTTCTATAAAATCTTTAAAATCATAACTATCTAAGCGAAGAAATATCTCTTGATTTTTGTAATGCCTATGCTGACCAATATCTAATATGGCCGACATAAAATTATTTTTAAAGCCAAAAACTCCACTTACTGCAATTGCTTGTCTATACCCAATACCACCAACTTCTACACCGATATTTAGTTGAGCTAGAGTATTTTCATCATTTTGCTTATTAAACTTTGCCAATAAAAACTGCCACATTTTAGGATTAGCTATTCTTAATTTTTTGGCTAACTCTACTGTGACAATTACATCTGTAATAGCATCATGAGCTCTACCACCACTATAGAGATTATTTTCAGTATTTAAATTTTCTAACTTCAAAGATATTTTCCGCTGTCCTTCTTCATCAAGAACTTTAGGCCACTTAAGAACATCATTACAAAACAAATAATAGCAAGTAACTATTGGAAACAAATCAGCCCTTGAACAACCATTTTTAAATTGATGACTATATGGAGGTAGCATATTTTTATAAAAAGCAAATCTCAAAAACTCATCATCAAAACCAAGGGTATTATAACCTATACTAATGGTCCCTGGTGTATTTATGATTTTATGAATTTTCCTAATTGCCTGATACTCTGACACACCAGTATTTGCTTGAGCAATAGAAATATGATGCGTTATCGTTGCAATTGGAGATGGAGTTGTATCAGGATTTAGCTTCACAAAAAAATTAAACCTTTCAATTTCATTAAAGTCCAAATCTGTACGAATCGCAGCAAATTGTAATACTTGGTCAAAAGAATTGTTAATACCAGTAGTTTCTAAGTCATAAAATAAAAAAGTTTGATTTTGAAACATTAAAGAATAAGCTCATATTTAATTAAATTATTAGCTTAGAATTTTAACATACCTTTATAATGATTAATAATTTTGAATATTACAAATAAGCTTGATTTAAAGACTTAATAGAAACTCTAAAGAATAATTTTTATGTTTATAAAGTAAGATTATGCAGGCTGTCTAGTTGCAGCAATTACAACTTCTCGTATATTTATATTTTGTGGTTGGCTAAACATAAACATAGCTGTACGAGCGATATCATCTGCTACTAAAACTCCACCCATAGACTCTTTCCAGTTTTCATAATCTGATTTAATTTGATCAGATGTAGTATGACTTAAAAGCTCAGTTTCTACAGCACCTGGACAAATTGTCATTATTCTAACATTATCATCAGCAACTTCTTCACGTATATTTTCACTCATTGAAGATACTGCAAATTTTGTACCAACATATGCAGCGTGATTAGGGAAAGATTTCTTACCAGCAATTGAACTGATATTTATAATCGTTCCACTTTTTCTTGCCTTCATATCACCTAATACAGATTGAATACCATTTAATAATGCCAATACATTCACTTCGTACATCTTTTGCCATTCAATAGGATCTTGTGTATCGATTTGACCAAGCAACATTAAACCTGCATTATTAACCAACAACTCAACTGGACCATATTCAGCTTCACCTTCTTTTATAGCATTCTTTAGAGCTTGAGCATCTGTCACATCTACTTTACGAATCATTGTATTAGGTAAATTTAATTCTTGTATCTTTTCTATTCTTCTACCTATTAGCAAAAGCGAATGACCTGCTTCAGAAAATCTTTTTGCAATTGCCGCACCAATTCCAGAACTTGCTCCTGTGATTACAACTAATGATTTAGCCATGTTATTTCTCCTATATTTTTTGTTTTAATTTTCACATCGTTTTAATGATTGTAAATTGTATATAAACTTATTAAACTGATAAATACCAACAATCATAAAACATTGTTATTGAATAATGAACAATATTCATTGGCGAGGTATTCACTGTTTCATTCACGTCGCTGAACAGCAAAGCTTCACAAAGGCAGCAGATATATTAGGAATGGCCAAATCAAACCTAAGCCAGAATATTAAGGACTTAGAAAACCATCTTAAAGTTCAACTACTATATAGAAGCACCAGACACGTTCGTCTTACTGAAATAGGACAAGATTATTATAAGAAATGTAAGAAGGCTCTCCAAGACCTTGATATAGCAACACAATTAACTAGCCAAGAACATAATGAAATAAGTGGCAATATAAAAATCAATTGTGTTGGAGGAATTATTGGTGAAGATGTTATTGCTCCTTTAGTTTTGAAATTCCAGCTGCTACATCCTAAAGTTAGTATCCATTTAGATTTTTCTAGCAATAGAATTAGCCTAATAGATAGTGATTATGACTTAGTTATCCGTATGGGTAACCTACCCGACTCAAATTTAATAATCTCTCCACTTCGAACAGTTTTTACTAAATATGTAGCTAGTAAAGATTTTATTAAGAAATATACCAAGATATCTGATCCAAGACAGCTTGAAGATATACCTCTAATTTACGGTAGTATTAAGCAATGGAATTTCAACTCCATAAATGATAAATATACTCTCCATATTCATAACAATGGTTTTCATGCAACTAATGGCAGAGTTATGAAACAAGCTACCCTTTTAGGATTAGGAATCACCAGATTAGTTGATATTTATGTAGATGCTGATATCAAAAATGGTAAATTAGTCGAAATATTGCCTGAATATAGAGAAGAAACAAAACTTTCTATTATTTCACTACCAGTAAAACATCAACTTAAAAGAATAAGCTCTTTGATAAATTATCTCAAAACTAATTTCAATAAAGAATACATGAATAAAAGTGAAATAAACTAAACTAGTTTTGAGCTAATAATCTATCATATCTAATAGTTATTTTCTTAAAATTACTTTGAATTTGCTCTTTAGTAAAATGCACAAATTCCTTATATAAACTATCATCATGCTTTTTTTGCTGCATAAATAGAGTTCTATATGTCCTTAGATTAATTAATAACTCATCTATAAGTATTAATACTTTCTTATATTCATAATACTTTTTAGTCTCAGAAAACTCATATTTAGCATTTACTAAAGTTTCATTAAGCTTAATACTTTTTTCTATCAATGAAATAATTTTTCTATTTTCTACGCTACGATCAACTTTATTAACAAGATCTTTAAGTTCAGAATAAATTCTATACATATCCCTATCAAAAAGTACTCTATTTTTTCGCCCCCTTGTAAGGAAAGTTATCAAAACTATACTTAATGTTCCTATTGCTACACATGTGACCCTGACAAAAAATAATTCTTTATCCCAACCAATAAATAATCCAAAATACATTACCAGATATACATGTATAAAAAAAACACTAGTCGCATAATTTAAAAACATCGTATACACATATAGTGCTAAAGCAAAGCAACATAATCCTGCCACCAATGTAAAATTATGGGGTATATTTTTTTGAATTAGCAACAATACTACAGATCCTATTGAGGTACCCAATAATGAGAAAATAACAATCGCCTTAGCTCTTGTATAAACTACACTAGTACTTGTACTAGCTGCGACACTTACTACCGCAATGACTACCCAATATATTCTATCTCTAAAGCCATCATCACCACTTAAACTAAATATTAAATAACAAACTATTAAACCTACTATAGATGCTACAAAAACCCTTATAGCTAATAATGTTGTATCAGAGAGTTTATCTATATACCTATCCTTAAATAAGATCATAGTATGCCTCTCTGATATTTTCCAAACCAATCAACATATCATCTAAAAACAATAAACTACTAAACAAAAGCTTCCTTTTTTGTTTATCATTTTGATATTTATAGATATAGTTCATTTCAAATTTATATTTCAGATGAGATATATCCTCTGACTTTTTTTCAAAAGTCTTAGCTGGCTTTTGTATGTATAACATCAAAATCATTGTATTTTTATAAATTTTCTCTAAGTCTTGTGATAGATTTTTTGCTTCTTCTTCTTCAAACCCTAAACGAACATAGTCAACTGTAAGTTTTTTATAGACCAATAAAAACTTAGATGTTAAACGATTAAAAACCACCAAGTTATGGCTTAAATATCGCCACTGTTCTTGACGGCTTTTTCTCAAGAACATCAAACCATGGTTTTTAAAAGAATTTATATTTTGGTATTTTAAATTACTTACTTCAACAATATTTGATTGAGTAAATCTTCTGTATTTTGCTTTTTCAAATGTATCAATATAGTTACGCACAAAATTTTTCAAAAACTCATTAAATACTTTACTAACATCATTAGCTTTCATTAGCTTGTAGTTTCTAATAATCACCAGATAAACAATCAAACCAATTAAAATAGCTGTAAGAGTAAAATGTAAATGATTATCTTTTTCCAACGGATAACGCACAAAACAGATACAAGTAATAACTACAATCATCATAGGAAATACAGTAAAAGCTTCTCCAAACCTTCTAAACCAAAATGCTATAAAAGCGACAAATACTATTAGCATAAAGTTAGTTTCAAAAAGAGGATGTACATATGGAGATATATTAACTATGACGATAGCTATAACCATATATAGGGCAAAGGCTAAACGTTTGGCTTGGATACTTCCTAATAGAATACTTCCAGCCAAATTAGCCATGAACAAGATAATTATAATAACAAGATTTTTGTCGATATCAAAAAATGTTGTAATAGCTAAAAATGAAAAAAGTATAATTGCAGATTTGATAGCTCCATCCTGAAATACCTTCATAGGATCTTGGTCAACATATTTATGATATATTTCACTGATGCTAAGCACTTATAAATCAACTTCAAGGACACTTAATATACTAAGAATTATATTGCAAAAGTTGCTTAATTAATATCATTAGAGTAGTTATTTTTGCTTCAAAATGTAGTAAAATTTAAGAGCATTTAAATAAAATACACATTTATATCTTTATGATTTATAACAACACTTATGATGTTATTGTTGTTGGTGGCGGTCATGCAGGCGTAGAAGCTGCTGCTGCTTCAGCACGTATAGGCGCAAAAACCTTATTACTCACTCACAATATTGACACAATTGGACAAATGTCTTGTAACCCTGCTATCGGTGGTATCGGTAAGGGTCATTTAGTTAAAGAGATAGATGCTATGGGTGGTATCATGGCAAAAGCCATTGATATGGCAGGTATCCAATTTAGAATTTTAAATTCTCGTAAAGGTCCAGCTGTAAGAGCAACAAGAGCTCAAGCAGATAGAGTACTATATAAAAAGGCTATTAACTCTCTACTAAATGATCAACAGAATTTAGATATCTTCCAAGATTCTGTAGATGATTTGGTCGTTGAGAATGATACGGTATGTGGCGCTATAACTAAAACAGGCATCACTTTCAAATCAAAAAAGGTTGTACTCACAGTAGGTACATTCTTGGGTGGTAAGATACATATTGGGCAAGTTTCAAAGGAAGGTGGTCGTGCAGGAGATCAACCATCAAATGCATTAGCTGCTCGCTTAAGAGCATTACCATTTAGAGTTGATAGACTTAAAACAGGTACTCCTCCACGTATAGACAGCCGAAGTGTCGATTTTAGTGTTATGGATGTTCAACATGGCGATACTCCAACACCATTTTTTTCATTTTTTTCGAAAGGAAAAATTGAGCATCCAAGACAAATACCTTGTTACATAACATACACCAACTCAAAGACTCATGAGATTATTACAAATAATCTCGATAAATCGGCAATGTATAGTGGATTAATAGAAGGCATTGGTCCTCGTTACTGTCCATCTATTGAAGATAAAGTAGTAAGATTTGCTGAGAAAGATAGACATCAAATCTTTGTTGAACCCGAGGGCTTAAACAGTATTGAGCTGTACCCTAACGGACTATCAACTAGCTTACCATTTGAAGTACAGTGTGAGTATATACGCTCAATTAAAGGCTTCGAAAATGCCTTTATTATAAGGCCTGGTTATGCAATCGAATATGACTTCTTTGATCCGAGAGATCTTAAACCTACTCTTGAGACCAAACATATCAAAAACTTATTTTTTGCAGGACAAATCAATGGTACTACAGGCTACGAGGAGGCAGGTGCTCAAGGCTTAGTAGCTGGAATAAATGCCGCAATCAGTATAGATAGTGATAAATCATGGTATCCAACGCGCTCAAATAGCTATATGGGTGTTTTGATAGATGATTTGATAACAAAAGGTACCAAAGAGCCTTATCGTATGTTTACATCTCGCGCTGAATATAGACTTATATTGCGTGAAGATAATGCAGATTTAAGGCTATCAGACAAAGCATGCGAAATAGGGCTACTAAACAAGCAAGATCAAGAGTTTTTTATCAATAAAAAAACAGCTATAGATGAAAATATAGCCATGATGAAAAATACTTGGATAGGTCCTCAAACACAAAAAGCTCGTGAGCTTGAAAAATTCCTAGACAAAAAAATGACTCGAGAAAGTACGCTTTTTGACTTACTAAAGCGTCCAGAGTTAGACTATAAAAAATTACAACAAATTCCTGATACAAATTTAAAACTAGAGGATGAGTCTGTAATCGAACAGATAGAAATCTCTGCTAAATATTCAGGATATATCGAACGTCAAAGCAAAGATATAGCCAAAATATTAACGCTTGAATCAAAAACAATACCAGAAAGCTTTGACTATTCACAAGTGAAAGGACTTTCTAATGAAGTACTTCAAAAATTATCAGAACAAAAACCAACTACCTTAGGTGAAGCATCTCGAATTCCTGGAGTAACTCCAGCAGCTGTGTCATTATTGACTATATACATGAAAAAAACTGGTTTTATAAAATAGGAAGTATTTATTATGATAAAAGACTTTTTTAAGATTGTGGTTTTAATAACATTAGCATCAGCACTTTTTTCATGTGCTACTAAGCAAAAATATATAGATCAGCAAAAGGCATGGATCGGTAAGAATATATACGCTTATACTCAAGAATTTGGTATGCCTAATAATGTGATTCAAGTCTCACCTGATCCTAATGTTGAGACTTATGTGTATGTGCGTAAGGCAGTTAATCCAAATACTCCTGCTTATGCTGGTAGCCCAATGAACAGCTTAATAATGGCAAATAGAAATCCTCATTTTGTTCAATTTGGAGCTTTAATGTGCACGACTTGGGTTTCATATAACAAAAATACTAAGCTGATTATAAATATAACATTCCGCGGTAACTACTGCGCGATTAACTAGCATCACACAGGAAAATTTAATGAATATTAAACAGACTTCAACACCCCTAGTTACAGGACTAGTATCTGCCTCAATATGCTTTAGTTTTGGTTTTTTTTCAAATGTTTTTAAATACAATGGATTAGAGTTTTTTTATGCCTATATAGCATTTTTAGTACTGCTATGCTATCCAATGAATCTAATTGCAATATATTTTCAAAAGGCCTATCCTGACTTAAATTCACACAATAAATTGGTCTATAAAATCACTGGCAGCTCCAAATTCAGGCCTATTAGCATATTATTAACTGGAACAATGATTATTTTTGTAGCTCTTGTTATGTTTAATATGTCAACTTATGTTTTGGATTTTTTTGATAATATACCTGCAATAGATAGATTAAGTGACCAGAGTCTCCAGTTTAGTAGTAATTTCCCAATATACACATCTCTACTCGCTGTATTTATTGTAATTTTTTTGATGTTCATACTTGCTGATAAGCAAAAGATAAACTTGAATGAAACGCTAAAAACCACAGCTCATATATCACTATATTTAGTAACTATTCTAATGTTAATCGTAATATATACACCTCAAGGAATAATTGGAATAAAGGATTTTCTTTTTGATATAAATTATCAAAAAGTTGAGCAGCTGCGCTCGATGTTTGGACTAGCTTTAGTTTATGCAATACTAAGCAACTTTATCTCCATAGCATTTTATAAAAACATTATAAATATTGGTGACAATGATTTTGACAAGTTAAAAACTAGTGCTTTTAAAAGTATATTCTACAATATAGTCTTTTCATTTATGATATGTATAACTATATATGCTATATTAGGCGACTATAGAAGCTATCTTCAACCTACAGAGGGTTTACAAATCACAACTATTTTCACAATAGTTAAAACAAACTATCCTATGTATTATCTACTACTTGAAGTAATATTTACAACTCTTAATCTTGTTGTTTTTGTTACATCTTTGAAGTATATTTTCCAAATCGGTACTAAGCTATATACTAAGCTACTAATTCTATTAATTCCTTTTATTATAACTACATTTTTTATAGAGTCAGGTATTGCTTATATTGATTTCTCAAATATGATTGCTCTACACATAGTAATTATTTTTATATTTCTTTTTGATGTGTTTATTATAGGCTGGATTTATGATGCTCAAAAACTTAGTTATGAGATACTCAAAAACACAAATACCAAGCTATCACCAATGTTCAATATAGGCCTAAGAATACTTATACCATTTATATGCATCATCATAGCTATTGGCTATATATTTTTACCAATGCCTATTCTATGGCAATTTATAGCAGCTATCGCATGTACTATTGTATATATAGTCAAAGGAAGTATTTTTAGTAAAATATTTAACAAGAGAAAATTCTAAAATGTTTTTTAATAAAAAAAATAATCAAGATGAATTAAAAAGAGCTGCAGCTATAGAAGCTGCAAAACATATTAAATCAGAAATTGTTTTAGGAGTTGGTACAGGAAGTACTGTAGCTTTTCTGATTGAAGAACTTGTAAATTACAAAGATAAAATAAAATCAGTTGTATCAAGTTCTGAAGATTCTACTAAAAAACTTAAAGCATTAGGTTTTGATGTAGTTGATCTTAACTATGCTGGTGAGATTGATTTATATATTGATGGTGCTGATGAGTGTAATAACCACAAAGAACTAATTAAAGGTGGTGGTGCTGCTCTTACGCGTGAGAAAATATGTGTTGCAGCAGCAAAAAAATTCATTTGTATTATTGATGAATCTAAAAAAGTAAACACTCTAGGAGAGTTTCCTCTTCCTGTAGAAGTTATCCCAATGGCTAGAAGCTATGTTGCTAGAGAGATAGTTAAATTAGGTGGTCAACCTGTATATAGAGAACAAACTATTACTGACAATGGCAATGTTATTCTCGATGTATATAACCTAAAAATAGACAACCCTCTAAAACTTGAAACTGAGTTAAATCAAATAACTGGTGTTGTGACTAATGGTATCTTTGCTCTTAAACCTGCTGACACGGTAATTATGGCTAGGAAAGATGGAAGTATTAAGAATTTTTAATTTTTTATTATTATGGTAATTGAATAAACTCTTTCTCATCACCATATACTTTTTTAAATCTGCCATTTTTCCAGTTATCTTTTGCTTTTTTGATCCTATCTTTATTACTTGAAACAAAATTCCATTCTATAAATCTATGCGAAAGCTTATCTCCACCAATTATGACAATATGCGAATCTGATAAAGCATCTAACTTATAAAGATTTAAACTATCTATTATAAGCATAGTATGACTATTTATTATTTGCTTGTTATATTCAACCTTACCTTTAATAACATAAATTGCCAACTCTTCTTCTATAGGAAGATCAATAGAAACATTTTTAGGAATATTAACCTCAATATATAAAGTTTGACAATATGTTTTAACTGGAGAGCTATATCCATAAGCATCACCAATTAAAAGCTTAAAGTCCGCATTATTATTAATAAAGTTTGGTAACCCATCACTTCGATAATTATAAAAAGCAGGTGAAATTTCTTCAAATGCTTCAGGTAAAGCGTGCCAAAGTTGAATCCCATGAAGAGTTCGGTTTCTTAACTTTAATTCTTCTCTTTCACGTTCAGAATGTGTAATGCCCTTACCAGCCACCATAAGATTTATTTCTCCAGGTAATATTGGTTGAGCATTACCCAATGAATCTCGATGGAATATCTCTCCTTCAAACAGATAAGTAACTGTTGCTAAATTAATATGAGGATGAGGTTTAACATTTATGCCATCATCGCCACTTAATAATTCAGTCGGCCCAAAATGATCAAAAAATATCCATGGACCTACCATTTTCTGCTTTGATGTAGGTAAGGCTCTTCTAACTTCAAAAGCACCTAAATTTTTAGTTTTTACATCAATTATATGTTGTCTTGCCATGCATATACCTCTTTAAATATAATATATGTTCAAATATGCTAACTAACTATAGTTTCAATAAATTCATTTACCTTTTCTTCAACTGTAGCCCAAGAAGTAACTAATCTTACTAATGAATTTTTATTATCAATTTCACTCATTACAAAGAAAGTAAATTTTTCCTGGAGTACTTTTATCACTGTGTTTGGTAATATAGCAAAAATTTGATTGCTTGCTACAGGTTGTAAGAGCATATAGTCAGCATTAACTATTCCTTTAGAAAGTTTCTCTGCCATATTATTTGCATGACTTGCTAGATCAAAAAAAAGATTATTAGAAAATAATTCTCTAAACTGAAGTCCTAACACCCTACCTTTTGCTAATAGAGCCCCTCTTTGCTTAATATTAAAGCAAAACTCTTCAGCTAAATTTTTATTTGGAATAAGTATTGCTTCTCCAAACAAAATTCCAGCCTTAGTCCCACCAATCCAAAATATATCTGAAAACTCTGCAATATCAGCTAAACTTAAATCACTATCTTTAGCAGTTAATGCAGCACCCAATCTTGCACCATCAATAAATAATAATAAATTATTTTGTTTACAAACTTCTGATAGCTTCTGTAATTCTTCTTTTGTATATATAGTTCCTAATTCTGTTGAATTAGAAATATATACTAATTTAGGTTTTGCCATATGAGGAGCATGAGAGTTATTTTTAATCACTTCTTTAATATCATTAGATGTTAATTTTCCATTATCAGAAAAAACTGAAATAATCTTATGTCCTGTAGCCTCAATTGCACCAGCCTCACGTAAAGCAATATGCCCACTACTAGCAGAAATTACAGCCTCATATGGCTTTAATATACTAGAAATACAAATTAAATTAGCAAGAGTTCCTCCTGCAACAAAATATATATCTACATTATCTTTATTAAGGTGTTTACATATTAACTCTTTTGCCTGACTAGAATATTCATCATTCCCATAAGCCAATTGCTGAATTAAGTTTGTATCCTCTAATGCTTTAATTATCTTAGGATGACATCCTTCACTATAATCATCAAGAAAACTATATCTAAACATATAACACATCTCATTAAATTTAAAAGTAAACTTCCTTTTAGTATATGGTATATATATTTATTTTGAGATATCTTATTACATATTATTCAATTATTTCTAAAAAAAGAAATTGAATATAAACAAAGATTCTATACTAACTTAGAAAAGTTGATATACCAGAATTTACGATAACTCATGAGACAAATTTAGGTAACTATATGATTTTTTTAGAAAAACAAAATGATAATGCAGAAACTTTAGCATATATTGGCCATGTTGATAATGTAATTCATGGTATTGTACCAGAAGAGCTAAAATACAGACGTTTTCTTGCTAGCGATTTTGATTATGGCTTTGAGCTAGGATCACCACAAAGCATTTATAATCTTGGTGAATGTATTTTGCTTAATAATATGATTTATTCATCAAGAACAGATGTTAGTAGATCAGAAAGAGACCCTCTAATGTGGGGGCCTGAATTTGTTACAACAGGTATATTTCTTATTCCCAAAAATACTCCTGTTAGCTATATAGCAAAATATTTCTCATTTGATACGGAAAGCACTCTTGCAGATATCTATAAACAAATTTATGCTCAACTTAAATCTCCTTTTGCAATTGTAGGATGTGTTCAATTTTCACAAGTAAATGCAGAAGCTATAACTAAAGCCCCCATAAATAGTGAAAATATCTTTACTAATAGTCAAAATTATTATGATGAGAAAAAATATGAAGACACAGATGTAAACTTTGCTATTATGGGTGTAGTAAGCAATCCCGACGACAAGAAATTAGAGCAAATCAATCAAGAACTCTCATCTGTTTTATATCATAACCCTTTTGCAAATAAAAATAAGCTTTTAACTCACACACATGGACTGATGCTCAATAAATCAATAATTGATATTGAAAAAGTACATCCACGTAATGCTAAAGAAGTCTTACACATACAAGATCGATCATTAGTTCGTTATATCAAACTTAAAGTTTATAAAATAAAAGGACTTACTAAGTACGCTTAGAATTATAAATAAATAAGCTAACTACTTTTTTTTCGGTAGAAAATAAATTTAAAAATAAAAGGAAATAATGCCAACATCAACAAGACTATAACAGCTATTATAAATTTGTAATCAAACAAATTAGCCTGCCCCTGCTGAGAACTCTTGAAATGAACTCCAAACCATACATATATAAATGTTATTGGAATAATGCCAATTAAAGTAGTCAAAAAGAAGATGCTGTTTTTAACTTTTAAAATTCCTGCCAAAATATTTGGAACAAAAAAAGGAATTGGTAAAATTCTAGAAATCAACAATATAGACACAGGGTAATTTTCTACCAACAATTTAAATCTTGAAACGATCTTAAATCTTGGATTTGTCTGTACCTCTCCCCAATTATATTTAATAATCAAAAAAGCCAACATCGCCCCCAATGTGGCTGAGAATAAACAAATAAAAAACCCCAACGTGAGCCCAAACAAGAGTCCAGCAAGTATTTTTAAAAATGGTTTGATTGGAACAGAAAAGAATACTGCCAAAATATATATACAAGCATAACTTAAAGACGCAAGTACTACATGGCCATCTATATAAGAACTAACATTATAGTATGCTAAATTTATCTTATCTATGTCTAGATATTTATAACCATTAAAAATTAAAAACAACAAAATCCCCAGACTTAAAAAAAAGACTAAAAAAAGTCTTTTAACAAGTAAGGGATTTATAAATTTCACAAGATTATATAAAGAAAAAATTTGATTAGAATACTCAATTAAGCTAAAGCAGCTTTAGCTTTTTCAACTACTGCAGCGAATGCATCTTTGTTATATACAGCAAGCTCAGCTAATGCTTTTCTATCTAACTCTACACCAGCCTTGTTTAAACCGTTGATTAATTGGCTATAGCTAATATCGTGTTGTCTTGCAGCTGCATTAATACGAACAATCCAAAGCGATCTGAATGTTCTTTTCTTAACCTTACGATCTCTGTAAGCATATTGACCTGCTTTAATTACAGCTTGTTTAGCTACCCTATATACTCTTGAACGAGCACCATAGTAACCTTTAGCTTGTTTTAACACCTTCTTATGACGTGCGCGTGCTGTTACGCCTCTTTTTACTCTTGACATGATTTAGTCTCCACTTTAAAAATTGATAAACAAACTTATGCGTAAGGCATTTGTTGAACTAAACTAGCAGTATCAACTTTAGCTACTTGATTCATACCTCTTAAATGACGCTTTCTCTTAGTTGTCATTTTAGTATTGATATGAGCACGATTTGCACAACGGTGCTTGAAACCACCTTTACCAGTCTTTTTAAAGCGCTTAGCAGCACCACTCTTAGTTTTTAACTTAGGCATTTTTAATACTCCGCATTGTATTAATTGTTATTATTTTGATTTACTACTTTTTCTTTGGTCCTAAAACCATAATCATTTGACGACCTTCCATTTTAGGTTGGTGTTCCACCACACCGTACTCAGCCGCATCACTTGCCATACGCTGAAGCATTTGCATACCTAGCTCATTATGTGACATTTCTCTGCCTCTGAATCTTAGTGTGACTTTTACTTTATCGCCTTTTTCAAGGAATTTTATCAGGTTGCGTAGTTTTACCTGGTAATCCCCTACATCAGTCACAGGTCTAAGTTTAATCTCTTTGATCTGTGTCTGCTTTTGGTTTTTTTTCGCTTGTGCTTTTTTCTTGCCTTGTTCAAACAAGAACTTACCGTAGTCCATCAGACGACAAACTGGCGGATTAGCATTTGCTACCATTTCAACCAAATCAACATTAGCCTCTTCAGCCAATGCTAAAGCTTCGCTGATAGATACAACACCTATTTGCTGACCATCAACACCAACTAGGCGCACCTCTTTAGCTTTAATTTGCTCATTTATAGGTGCTTTTTTATCCGTTGTTTTAATAACTTTTTTCCTCCACAGAAATTATTATTTTTTAGCTTCAATTTGTTCATTCAAGAAAGCACAAAAATCACCTATAGACATCTGTCCTAGATCTTCACCATTATGTTTTCTTACTGTAACAATCTCTTGCTCCTGCTCACTTTTACCAAGTATAACAAGGTAAGGCACACGCAAAAGAGTATGCTCACGTATTTTAAACCCTATTTTCTCATTTCTCAAGTCTAATTTTGCTCGAATACCATTTTTTTCTAGGGTTTCAAAGACTTTTTGGCAGTACTCATCTTGATGATTACTAATACCCATTACAGCAACTTGCACTGGAGTTAACCATAATGGCATATTTCCTGCATAATGCTCTATTAGCATACCAATAAATCTTTCTAAAGATCCTACAATAGCTCTGTGTAACATTACAGGAACTTGCTTGTTACCATTCTTATCAATATACGTAGCTCCTAATCTATCAGGCATAGAAAAATCTAGCTGTATAGTGCCACATTGCCAACTTCTGCCTATAGCATCTTTTAGATGAAACTCAATCTTAGGTCCATAAAAAGCTCCTTCACCTGGTAGTAGCTCATACGCAACATTGTTAGCATCAAGAGCATTTTTAAGCATTTGCTCAGACTTATCCCAAGTCTCATCATTACCTATTCTATTCTCTGGTCTAAGTGCAATTTTGACAGTAAAATCATTAAAGCCAAAATCTTTGTATACCTCAAAACATTGTTTGACCATTAGGATTACTTCTTCTTCCACCTGTTCTGGAGCACAAAATATATGCCCATCATCTTGTGTAAAACTTCTAACCCTCATCAAACCATGTAAAGAGCCAGAAGGTTCATTTCTATGCACTATACCAAACTCAGCCATTCTAATCGGTAGATCTCGGTAACTATGTAATTTAGTATTATAAACTTGTACACAAGTTGGACAATTCATCGGACGAATTGCAAAATCTCTATTTTCAGACTTTGTCGCAAACATATTTTCAGCATACTTTGAAGCATGTCCTGACTTTTCCCATAAACTAAAATCTGCTATCAATGGAGTACGAATTTCACCACAACCATATTTCTTGTTAGAAGCCCTCATATAATCTTCTACTTCACGCCAAATTCTCACACCACTATCATGCCAGAATGCAATCCCAGGCGAGTCTTCTTGAAAGTGAAATAGATCTAAAGCTTTGCCAATTTTTCTATGATCACGTTTCTCTGCCTCTTCTAACATATGCAAATATTGATCTAGATCTTCTTTAGTAGCCCAACAAGTACCATATATTCTTGTGAGCATTTCATTGTTAGAATCGCCTCTCCAGTAGGCTCCGGCTAACTTCGTTAACTTAAATGCTTTAATAGCTGCTGTGCTTGGTACATGAGGACCACGACATAGATCACTAAAATCACCTTGAGTGTAAATCTTAATTTGTTGATCTGCTGGAATACTCTCAATTATATCAACCTTATAGTTTTCTCCTTGCGCTTTAAAGAATGCTATAGCATCTTCTTTAGACACAACTCTGTAACTTATAGAAATTCCTTTTTTAGCAATTTCTTTCATTCTCTTTTCTATGTTTGCTAAATCTGCTTCACCTATAGTCTCTTTAAATGAAAAATCATAGTAGAATCCATTGTCTATAACAGGCCCTATAGTTACTTCAGTATTTGGATATAGCTCTTTAACAGCGTTAGCTAAAAGATGAGCACATGAATGCCTTAAAATTTCTAGACCTTCTGTATCTTTTGTAGTTATAAGTCTTAACTCACAATCATGGTTTATAACATCTTTTGCATCAGATAATTTATTATCGATATAGGCACCGACTGTTATCTTAGCTAAGCTTGGAGAAATAGATTTTGCTATTTGTAAAGAATTAACACCACTTTCAAATTCTCGTATAGATCCATCAGGAAATTTAATATTTATCATACACACTAAGTCTTATTTATTTAATAAAGTTATCGAAATTTATACAGCGTATATTATATGTTATAGGCCATGTTATGTAAATTATTTATCATTTTAGGCACCATAATATTTAATCTCAAAATATATAAACATATTTCATATAAAAATATTATTAAAATAAAATATTCAATAAAATATAATTATCATCGAGCATAAAATTTAATTACAAGTCAATAGATAATTTATAAAATCATAAAACATTAAAAAGATATTAAAACAAAGATGCATTTCCTCTCTATCATTATTAACCATACATAAAACAGCTGTATTTATTAAATTTTTGTAAACTAAAATTAATAACTTTACTATGTTTTGATTTTATAGAAACAATTGATAGGATTGTAATTACAGGTATTAATTTTAATATCTGTTTTATTAAAAAATATAGATAAGGAGTCTTATCATGAAACTAAATAAAATCACTTTAGCTACTGGATTAATCTTATTAGCTAGTACCCAAGCATATTCACACGGTTATGTTGAAAGCCCTGCTTCTCGTGCCTTACTATGTAAAGAGGGAAAAAATAAAGATTGTGGCTCCAGAGCTCAATATGAACCACAATCGATAGAACAAGTTGATGAACTATTTAACTTAGGTGCTTTAGATAATAATATTGGGAGTGCTGATGTTGCTGGTTTTGAAGCATTAGATGAACAACAACAAAGTCGTTGGGCAAAAACTGTTGTCCAGCCAGGACAGCCATTAAAAATTAAATGGCAATTTACTGCTAATCATAAAACTAAACATTTTAAATTCTATATAACCAAACCTAACTGGAACCCAGATAACTTACTTACTCGTGACAGTTTTGAAGAACAGCCGTTGAACTGTTATGATCCACAACCTACATGGATAGCACCTAACCAACCACCTCAAGATGGCTTAACGTTTACATGTACATTACCAAATAGATCAGGTTATCAAATCATAATGGCTGAATGGGATGTAGATGATACTAGAATGAGCTTTTATAATCTATTAGATTTAGATTTTACAAATGATAAACCTGCTGGTACTGTTATCCTACCAAATGGTGATATTACTGATCCTAATAATGGCTCAGAGGGATCCGGCATACCAGCATACGATGCTACTAAGTCATATCCAACTACAGGTACAAAAGTAGTATTTGAAAATAAGATATATCAAAATAAATGGTATGTAAATCCAGGTCAGCAACCAGGAGCTGAGCAATGGGGACCTTGGGAGTATATTAAAGATGCAGAACAGCAAGCTGATCCTACAGATAAATTTCCAGTAGAAGCAACTAAATTTACTATAAACCCATTGAATATCAAAGAAGGTGATAAGATCACGTTACAATTATTCAAAGATGGTACCATGTATGAATATCCTCTACTAACAGTTCCAAAAGCAATAAGTACAAACGACTTATTCATTGAACTAACTAATAAAATAAATACTCTTAGCTCCTCTGATTTAGATAATCAAATAATTGCTGGAGTTAAAAATAATAATAATGAGGTCGTTCCAAACGGTAACTCTCTTTATATTTATCAAAACACTGATAAACCATATAGCCAAATTAGTTTTTACTATCAGCAAGCTAGTCAAAATATTAAAAACGAGCTACACCTAATGGACTTTAAAAATGAATACTCTATCGACTCTGATGGTAAGCTGTATATTAATGCTAAAATAATGTCTCATAGCTCAGCCAATGCTAAAGTATCTGTTGTACTACAAGATGAAAATGGTAATCAAGTTTATAGAAAATCTGATATAGAAATAGCTCCTATGGATACATATGACTTGGCATTACAGCTTGAGAATATCAAAGCAGGAAACTATAAACTTATCATATCTAGTGAAATTACTGGAGCAGAAGCTTGGCAGAAAGATCTAAGTATTAAAATATCTAACTCAACACAAGATCCTGATAATCCGCCGGTTGTTGATAAAGATATAAATGTAACAATTAATGCCAATACCCCTTTCTATCAAGTTAACTCAGATGACACTGTAACAGCAAGAGCCTGGTCTAGTAGTTTAGGTGATGTTAACCTAGCAAACAATCAAATAACTATCATACCGTGGAGTAAGACTACTACAGCCAAAGGAAATGATAGTTCAGCATATGTAAAATGTCCTTTACCTACAAATAATCAGACAAGTGTTACATATTTAGTCAGTGGTGACCTAAATAGTATAAATTGTATAATAAAATAATTTTCTTTTATAATTTCTTATTTATCTAACTACATTTATTAAATTAATCTAAGTATATTTTAGATTAACCATATATCATCTTGTAACTATAATCTAATTTAATAACTTGATTATCTTAGTTTACTAGACCAAAATCAAAGTATTAATCCATTTAAGCTTAAAAAAGCTATTACAACATACTCGATAACTCTTTTAAGATAAATTTAGTTATTTGTATTATCTAAATCATCACGATATATTACATGCATTGTCGCTAACGCGTTATTTGTATTATAGAGTCCTTGATACGCATTCATCTTTGCATCACATTTATTATTGTATTTTTTATTACATATATCTAAATAATAAAGACAAAAATCTAATGATATCTTAGTATGAGTTTCATACTCTATACCTTTTTTGGGATTGTATATTTTACAGTAATTAAGGTATTTATCACTAGCATAACTAGATAATGAAAAGAGAAACAAAAATACGAATAAAAAGTTTTTATTCAACATGACCCCTATAATCTTCCGGTGTTAATAATTCTTTTATTTCTTCTTTTTGGCTTACTTTAATATCAAACAACCACCCCTTTGTATAACATGATTGATTGATAAGTTTTGGATTGTCTATTAGTTCTTTATTTACGCTTACAATTTTTCCAGATAATGGTGCGTAAATATCAGAAGCTGTTTTTACAGACTCAATAACACAAATCTCATCTTCTTTGACATATTCATGATCTAATTTGGGTAAATCAACATAAACTATTTCTCCAAATTCATTCTGAGAATAATCATCTATACCTACTCTTGCTATATCACCTTTAATTTCAACCCATAAATTAGAATCTGTATATAAGTAGTTTTGATTTATTTCAGCCATAATTCCTCTTCGACAAAACATGTTTATTTTTAGCTAATAGATGATAATAACATAAAAATCCTTTAAAATTAATTTGTTAAATCAAAAGTTAATACGTAGATATTTATGAACTTAAAAGACAAAAATATAATTATTACTGCTGGTGGTACAGGTGGACATATCTACCCTGCACTTGCAGTTGCTGAAATGCTAAGAGAGAATAATGCTAATGTCACGTGGGTTGGTACTCCTAATAGCATGGAAGCCAACATTGTACCTCAATATTTTAATATCCAATATATTAAATCTTCTGGTGTTAGAGGCAAAGGACTTAAGAGGAAAGTAGCATTCCCATTTACACTTATATCAAGTACACTAAAAGCGCGTAAGATACTCCAAAAACTAAAAATTGACTTAGTCATAGGCTTTGGTGGTTATGTATCTGGACCTATATGTCTTGCTGCTGTTCAAAAGGATATACCTATAATAATCCATGAGCAAAATGCCAAAATAGGCTTAACAAATAGAATATTAGCCAAACTGGCTACCAAAGTATGCCTAGCATTTGATGTAGAAGATATACAAAAGAGACTTAGTCCTAAGCAATTAGCTAAAACACAGGTTGTAGGAAATCCTATCAGAAAAGATATTATAGCTCTTAATAATAAAACAAAGAATATAACCGAGAATGGTGATTTAAAACTTCTTGTCTTAGGAGGTAGCCAAGGAGCTAAAAGTATAAACAATATTATCCCTGATCTTATTATCGAAGCTAATAAACAAGGGATAAATCTAAAAGTATGGCATCAAACAGGCAAGCTTTCTTTTGAAGAAACTAAAAATAAATATAATCAAGTACCCTCAACACATATCAAAGATATATCAGCGTATATAACTGATATGACAAACGCTTATGAATGGGCTGACATACTAATTTGTCGAGCTGGAGCTCTAACGGTATCAGAATCAGCCATAGCTGGAGTTCCTGCAATATTTATACCATTACCATCAGCAGTAGATGATCATCAATTTTTTAACGCACAAAATATGGTAAAAAATAATGCTGGATTTTGTATTAGACAAGATCAAATGACTTTGGAGAATTTAATAGATATAATTAAGCCTCTTTATGAAGATAGAGACAAACTTAAAGAAATATCACAAAAAGCAAAAAATACATTGATAAAAGACTCTAGTGAACAGATATTAAAAGCTGTAGAACAAATTTTGAACAAAAAATAAGGATTTGGAAATGAACTTTGATATGTCAAAGCTAATGCAACAAGCGCAAAAAATGCAAGAACAAATGAAAAAAGCTCAACAAGAGCGTGAAAATATGGAAGTAATAGGCGAGTCTGGAGCTGGACTTGTTAGCGTAACAATGACTGGCAAATATGATGTCAAAAAAGTTACTATAGATGATTCTCTAATGTCAGAAGATAAAGAAATGCTAGAAGATTTAATCGCTGCAGCTGTAAATAGCGCGGTTAAAAAAGTTGAAGATAGCTCATCCTCTGCGGATATTGGTAAAATGGCGAAAGAGGCTGGCATTGACTTACCTAATGGATTTAACTTTCCTTTTAAATAATGAACAATCAAATTTTCTCTCCCAAAATTACTGCTGTAATAGAATCTTTGCGTAAATTACCAACTATTGGTAAAAAATCGTCTCAAAGACTTGCATTATATTTACTTGATAAATCTCCGGAAACTGCTATTACAATTGCTAACTCTCTGTTAGATGCAGCTGAAAATATCAAAAAATGTAAATATTGCCAATCTCTTACTGAAAAAGATGTTTGTGATATCTGTAGTAGCCAAAATAGAGATGAATCTAAATTATGCATAATTGAAAGTATGCTAGATTTGGTAGCTATTGAAGAAGCAGGTTTTTTCAAAGGAAAATACTTCGTACTTAATGGCAGAATATCTCCGCTTGACGGTATAGGACCAAATGAACTAAAACTTGATATTTTAGAACAAATAATTATAAATAGAGAAATAAGTGAGATTATATTAGCTATAAGCCCCACTGTAGAAGGAGAAACAACTGCGCACTTTATTTCTCAAATGATTGCTAAAGATATAAAAATCTCTAGAATTGGCTTTGGAGTTCCTTTTGGTGGTGAATTAGAATATTTAGATCAACAAACATTAATTCACGCTTTTAATGCCAGAACTAATATCAAATAACTT
>NZ_DS999316.1:596666-699858 GCF_000156715.1 Francisella philomiragia subsp. philomiragia ATCC 25015
AGCACCTTAATTTATATTAAATATTTTGTTTTTTAATAATTATCTTAATCATGATATAATTTTCATTAATTTTGTGATTTATTTTAGTATAAATGATTGACAGTCCGTATATTAATAAGAAGCTGGCTTCTTTATTACTACATCGTAAACTCATAACAAGACAGCAGCTTGAAGAAATAAGCTTAGATAAGTCACTGGCTAAACAAGACTTTTTAGACTACTTAATAGATCATGAATTAATTGATAGTAAATCATTTATGATTGAGTCAGCGACTTTACTGCGCTTACAGTATATTGACTTAACTGCTATAAACGTAAAATTTTTACCTCAAGATTATTTTGATACCGAATTTTGTAATGAAAATAAATGCTTACCTCTATTCAAAAGAAAGAAAAGTGTGTATGTAGCAATAGCAAACCCTATCGATAGTCAAAAAATATTAAAAAAACTTCGTAGTAAATATGATTACTCTTTTACTTTAGTAGTTGGAGAAATAAATCTTATTCGAGAGAAAATTGAAGAATATGATCAATATCTGAAAGATGAAGGACATGTCGAGAGCGAGTCAAAACTTGAAGAGCAGATGAATGCAGGTGGAGAACTTGATATCGATTTTGTTGATGAAGGTGAACGCGAAGGTGATGCTATAATAGGAAGTGGTGAAGATGAAGAAGCTCCTATTATTAGATTTATTAATAATACAATTGTTGATGCAATACAAAAAGGAGCATCAGATATACACTTTGAACCATATGAGAAAAACTTCCGTATAAGATACAGAATAGATGGTTTATTAATAGAAACTTTTAATACTAAAAAAAATCTCGGTCCCAAAGTTATATCGAGACTAAAAATCATGTCTAGTTTAGATATTGCAGAGAAGAGGATTCCTCAAGATGGTAAATTTAAAATCTCTCTTTCACGAGAAAAAGCCATCGATTTTCGTGTTAGTACATGTCCAATAAGTTTTGGTGAAAAAGTTGTACTTCGTATCCTTGACTCTAGCTCAACTCAAATACCTATTGAACAATTAGGTTTCTCAGAAACTCAAAAAGAGACATACTTAAAGTACATCAAACAGCCTCAAGGCATGGTATTAGTAACAGGTCCGACAGGTTCAGGTAAAACAGTTACGCTATATACAGGGATTAACATTCTTAATAAACCTGAGAAAAATATTTCTACAGCTGAGGATCCTGTTGAGCTTTTTGTAAAAGGTATCAACCAAGTTAATGTTAATAATAAACAAGGTCTAACATTTGCCGCAGCTCTTAAATCATTCTTACGTCAAGATCCCGATATAATCATGGTTGGTGAGATCAGGGATATTGAAACAGGCTCAATTGCGATTAAAGCATCTCAGACAGGTCACTTAGTTATGTCAACTCTACATACCAATAGTGCTCCAGAAACACTAAACAGATTAGTAGACATGGGATTGCCTAGATATAATATTGCTACTTCTGTAACATTAATTATTGCACAGCGTCTAACTAGAAAACTTTGTCCAAAATGTAAACTAGAAGATACAGAAACTGAATTTAAATTACTTGTTCAAGATAGTGGTCTTAATGATGAAATTTTAATGAAAACTTTTGGTACAACACTTGAAAAAGTGCAAAATTCAAAAATATATAAGCCCAATCCTAAAGGTTGTCCAAGATGTTTCAAAGGCTACAAGGGAAGACTTGGTTTATATGAGGTGATGCCTGTTTCTAGAGAAATTGCCAGAATGATACTAGAAGATAAAAACACTATGGATCTAGCAACACAAGCACAAAAAGAAGGTATTGCTACAGTAAGACAATCTGCCCTTGTGAGAGTTTCGGAAGGGTTAACATCTATGGAAGAGGCTTACAGAGTAAGTTAAAGGAATAAATATGCTATTTGGAAATAAAAACAAGAATAAAATAACTATTATATCTTGGAGTTTTAAGGCCAAACTTAAAAATGGTAAAACGATAAAAGGAGTTATTGATGCTGATACTAAGGAAAAAGCAGAAATTCAAATAAGGCAAAAAGGTTACTCCGATATAAAAGTAAAAAAACAACCCAAGGACTTATTCCCTAAGAAAATATCTTACAAAGATATTACTGAAATGACTCGTCAGCTAGCTACAATGACTAAAGCTGGTATCCCTATTATTAAATCATTTGAAGTATTTATAATGGGTATACGTAAGCATCCTCGTCTAAAAATACTAGCTATTCAAATTAAACAAGCAATTGAAGGTGGAGAATCATTTTCAAAAGCATTGAGTAATTTCCCAAAAGTATTTGATAAACTATACGTCGGACTTATCACTGCTGGTGAAGAGTCAGGTAATTTAGATTTGATGCTTAATAAAATTGCAGATCAACGTGAAGCATTAGAAAGTATAAAGAAGAAAGTTAAAAAAGCCCTCTCTTATCCTATTGTTGTATGTGTCATTGCTGCTGGGGTAACAGGAATACTTTTAACTTTCGCAGTTCCAGCATTCTCAGCAATGTTTATAAACTCAGGTAAACCACTCCCTGCAATTACACAAATTACAGTGAATGCATCAAACTTTATGCAAGATTCATGGTGGAAGATTATCCTTGTAATATTTGTATCAATATCAGTATTTAAATCATTAAAATTTAGATTTCCAAAGATACAAATTGCCCAAGATCATTTTATGCTTAAAGTACCAATAATTGGTGAAGTTATTTTTAAATCAGCTTTAGCAAGATTTGCCAGCACTTTAGAAATTACTGTTCAATCTGGTATGAGCTTAACAAGAGCATTAGACATGGTTTCACTAGCAACAGGTAATGCAAAATATGATCAAGCAGCTATAGACATTAAAAAAAGTATTAGTGAAGGAGCATCATTTAAAGAAGCTATTGTTGAAACAGGAAATTTTCCTTTCCTAGTAGAACAAATGATAGCTGTTGGCGAAGAGTCAGGTGCATTAGAAACTATGCTTGGAAATTTAAATAGAGTGTATCAAGAAGAAGTTGACACACTTGTAGGAAGCTTAAGTTCGATGTTAGAGCCACTAATTATGATTGTTTTGGGTGGAGTTGTTGGTTTCCTTGTAGTAAGTATGTATATGCCAATGTTCCAAATGGGTGATGCCATAGGATAAAATTAGAAACTTTTATTTCCTATACTCGTTATTATGCGCATTAATTTTTTATTTCTATGTCAATCCTCAAGACTCACATAACATTTTTGTCTGATATATTAAAACAATTTCAATTAGAGGAAATAGATTGAGTTTATACAAACATTAAATTATTCATAAAATATAGCACGAGCCACATAAAAATTAGCCATAGTAAATAAGAACGATGACTTTTACAATTTATTACTACTTTAGAGAAACTTATAAAAGGCAATCTAGTTATATGGTACTACAACAAAGATTAGGATATTCAGCATACTTTTAAAGAATTTAATATCATAATCAAAGATACTAATAATAATGATGATACTTTAGAATTATCACAGAAAGAATTAGAACCAAACTGTATAGTTTTTAAATCTAAGCATTGTAAGATTATAGCCGTACTAACCCTCTACAAAAAACATGATAATAAAGTGATATACAGAGTTTTTACAATGACGCAACATATAAATAATCTAAAGAAATTTAATTGCATTACTTAAGAATATTTTACTTTTAAATGGAAACAAAGACCAAGCTAAATACTCATTAGAAAGAGCTCAAAGTAAAGTTATTTAAGAGCCTAATCTGGTTTTTAGAAGATAATTAAAGCAATTAATAAGGATAAAATAAATTTGTTATAAAAAAATTAAGCTTCTTCTTTTAAAGGAGCTGAAACACTAGCTTGTACGCGCTGATTACGAGCATCTGACTTATGAATACCATCTAAAGTATTTTCATAACCAAAGCCTTTAGTGATAATTCTATCATTATCTAAACCTAATTGTTTCATATAGTCAGCAACTGCTTCCGCTCTTCTCTCAGAAAGTTTTTGATTATAGATCTCAAATTCGCTTCCAGTAGTTCCTTGAGAAGCATAACCTTTAACTGTTACAGTTTTAATATCACTATTTTTTACAAAGTTGACAAATGATGCTATTGCTTCTTTACCTTTAGAGTTTAAGTTTGCGCTATCATAAGCAAATTTAGTATCTAAATAAACTGTTACATCATCACCATTCACAGTATAACAAGCAACACCTTCTTTAGTTAAGTTAAAGTTACCTTCACACTGCTTAATACCTTGAGGTAAAACATATTTAGTCTCATCAATTGTTGGCATAGCTGTAGTTTCTGCTGCTGTAGTAGCACCATTATCCTGAATATTACCAGTGTCATTAGTAGTATCATCTTTACCACCAAAGAACCAAGTAATACCGCCACCAATCATATTAGTACCTGCTCTACCCTGAGCACCAGACATACCTCTTGGAGCCATTGTCTGAATATATCTATAATCAGCACTTACCTGAACATCTCTAGAAAGTTCAAATTTAAGACCACCACCAACATCCCATGCACCAGTAGCTTGACCAGCTAAATTAGCCCAACCAGCACCGCCAGCAGCATATGGAGTAATCATAGTGCTATTACTGAAGTTTATAACACCTTCACCCAAACCAGCAAATACTCTACCCACTAACTGGTTATACTGAACAGCAAAATATTTATTGACGTTATAACCAATAGTCATGTTCGCACCAGCTCCTGAAGGAGAATTAGGCGTTCCAGCAAGACCATTAGCATCAACACCAAAGTACCACTGACCAGTTCTATCTTGTGGCCCCCAAGTGTTGTTTTTGTTAGTTAAAGAGCTATAAGTGTTAGCAAAAGGAGCAATAAAAGAATTACTTGAACTACTTTGAGTTACTGGTGTATTTGTATCTGCTGACATATCCATATTGTCAGAACCTGCTGCAAATGAAAACGTAGCTGTACCAAATAGCACTGATGTAGCGATAACAATGTTCTTTAATTTCATCAAAAGCTCCTTTAAAAACTCTTTATTTTATTTAATAGTAAATTATAAGACTGAAGCATTATACAAAATTAAAACACTCTTTCCAAGTTTTTTTAACTTTTATGAAGTTAGTATTTTATACTTTGACAATAACTGTTCTTGAGTTTCAATATGATTTGGATCTGTAATTATGCATCTTATAGGACATACCTTTGTACATTGAGATTCTTCAAAATGCCCTACGCACTCTGTACATTTGTCCGGGTTAATTTCATAATATTCTTCGCCTTGTGATATTGCCTCGTTAGGACACTCTGGTTCACATATATCACAATTTATACAGTCATCAGTAATTAATAGTGCCATACTAATCCTTTGAATATTTTAATTCTATTCTATCAAATACACATTCAGGAACAAACTCACCTACTCTTTGATAATTATGAATAGCAACAGCTCTAACTAAAGTAGACGATATACAAGAAAATTTTTCACTAGGAGTTAGAAATATAGTTTGAATATCACTATTAAGCTTATTATTCATACTCGACATTTGAAACTCATAATCAAAATCAGAAACTGCTCTTAATCCTCTCACAATCGCACATGCACCATGCTTCACCGCCGTATCAACAAGAAGCCCCTCAAAGCTAACAACTTTTACTCTATCATTGTCTTTGAAAACTTCTTTAATCATTAACTCTCTTGTATCTAAATCAAAAAGAGTTTTTTTACCATATGCTGTTGATACCGCAACTACTATTTTATCAAAGATATTCAATGCTCTATCAACCAAATCAACGTGACCATTTGTTATAGGATCAAATGTGCCTGGATAAATTGCTACTTTTGACATAATTTACTTAAAATAATCCTAGCTCTAGTTTAGCTTCCTCTGTCATTAACTCTGAGTTCCATGGTGGATCAAAAACCATAACAACATCAACCTTATCAACATTTGGTAGCATTGCAACACGTTTTTCAACATCAGTCATTAATACAGGACCCATGCCACAACCAGGAGCTGTAAGAGTCATATCTATAATCACATGAAAATTACCACTCTCCAACTTTCGAGTAACAACATTGTAGATTAAACCCAAATCGACAATATTAACAGGGATCTCCGGATCATATACTGTTCTCATTTGATCCCAAACAGCATCCATATTTATTGGATCACCCGGCTTTATATCATAATTATCGACTGGATATTTGACTATTTGTTTACCAATCGCATCAGCATCTTTACCATCCAAGTGAAGTAAGTTACCATTTACATTTAGCGTAAAACTACCGCCTTTATCTTGAGTTACCAAAACTTCTTGACCAGGCATAAGTTCAATTTCGTTACCAAATGGTACTGCTACAGCTTTTACTTGCCTTCTAACTATAGTTACATCTGTTGTTTTCATTATATAATTCCCTAAACTGTAAAACTTTCGCCACAACCACAGCGAGCAGATTCATTTGGATTAGTATATTCTAACTTATATAATCCAAAGTCATGTTTAACATAATCAATTCTTAAACCATTTAAAAAATTCATAGATTTATTCGATACAAAAAATCTCAACCCTTGCTGATCTACTACTGTTGTATCAGCAGGCTGCTGTGTAACAAAATCAATATCATAAGCTAAACCAGAACATCCCATCAGTTTTGTGCCTACATATATTCCAATATTATTAGAATCCTTAGCTAAGTGTTTTTCGAAATGTTTTGCTGCTGCGACAGTAACTTCTAAAATACTATTATTAGGATCAAAAACTTCAACCATACTAACCTAATCCTTTTAATTATTTGACTATTTTAATTGAGATATTACTTTTTTCAATGCTTTAATAAATAAGTCTACTTCATCAATAGTATTATACATACCAAATGACATACGCACTGTTGATGTAGCACCCATTCTGTATAGTAGAGGATGTGCACAGTGTTTACCTGTCCTAACACACATCCCTTTGATTGCCAACAGCTCTCCTATATCTCCGGCATTACAACCATCAACTACAAATGTTATAACACCTGCCTTATTTGGTGCTTCACCTATTATTTTTAAACCATCAATTTTTTTTAATTCATTTGTTGCATATTCTAATAATTTTTTTTCATGACTTGCGATATTTTCCATACCAACTGAATTAACATAATCTATGGCTTCACCAAAACCTATAGAACCAACTATGTCAGGTGTTCCTGCTTCGAATTTATACGGCGGTAATGCAAATGTTGTTTTATCGATTGTTACATCATTAACCATATCTCCACCATAATTATACGGAGGCATTTTCTCTAACAATTCGTATTTACCATACAAGACTCCTACTCCAGTTGGACCATATAATTTATGACTAGAGAATACAAAGAAATCACAGTCTAGATCTTGGACGTCAACCTTTGAGTGTATTACTGCTTGCGCCCCATCAACAACTATTAATGTCTTTGGATTAATTTTTTTGACTTCTTGTATTATCTTTTTGACAGGATTAATAGTTCCTAATACATTTGAACATAATGTCAGTGCTATAACTTTAGTTTTGTTTGTAACTAGAGATAAAAGATTCTGTATATTAAGTTCACCGTTATCTTCAACTTTTGCAACTTTAAAAACTAACTGTTTCTCTTCACAAAGTATTTGCCATGGTACAAAATTAGCATGATGCTCCATTTCAGTAACAATAATATCATCACCACTAGAAACCATAGACTTACCAATAGAGCTCGCTAATAAATTGATTGATTCTGTAGTTCCTTTAGTTAATACAATTTCATCTGCTGATTTAGCATTTATAAAATGTTGAACTTTTACACGTACATTTTCATATTTATCACTTGCTTTTTGACTTAGTTCATAAACCCCTCTATGGACATTTGCATAATTAAACTTATACGCATCTGCCACAGCATCAATAACTACTTGCGGCTTCTGTGCTGAAGCTCCAGTATCAAAAAAAACAACTGGTTTATCGTTAATAGTTTGATTAAGAAATGGAAAATTTTCTCGAATTTTTTTCACATCATACATTGTGTGTTTGCCCAATTAAATATATAAATCACCTAAATTATACTAAATTAGTATAACTTTGTCAGTAAATGATATTTTTTTGATTTAAGAAAAATAGTTAAAATTAATTAACATACAGGAACATTTGTAGCTAAACCACCTAAAGATGTTTCTTTATATTTACTAGACATATCTAAGCCGGTTTCATACATGACTTTGATAACATAATCCAGTCCAACAAAACGCTTCTCACCCGTATCTAGATGAGCAAGCTTTGCAGCATTTATAGCCTGTACTGCTCCCATTGCATTACGCTCTATGCATGGGATCTGTACTAAACCACCAATAGGATCACAAGTTAATCCTAGATTATGTTCCATACCTATTTCAGCTGCTGATTCGATTGACTCAATGTCACTACCAAGCAGTGCACAATAACCAGCAGCAGCCATCGAACAAGCTACTCCTACTTCACCTTGACATCCAACTTCTGCAGCAGATATTGATGCTCCTGATTTATATAAAATACCTATAGCAGCACATACAAGTAAATACTTATTAACTACTTTTTTAAGTTCTTGTTGATTAATAATCTCATGAGTCTGTAAATAATACTTCAATACAGCAGGGATCACTCCAGCAGCTCCATTTGTTGGTGCGGTAACTACCCGTTCACCACAAGCATTTTGCTCATTCACCGCAATTGCAAAAGCATTCAAATAGTTAAAATCAGTATTAACAATATTTTGCTCTTTAAGCTTTCTTATCATACTTGGAGCTCTTTTTCTAACTTTAAGACCTCCTGGAAGTATTGCTTCTGGACAAGTTAAACCCTTTTCTATAGATGTATCCATAACTTGCCAAATTTCAGCTAATTTATTTAGTGAGTACTCTTCTCCATAAGCTATTTTTTCATTCTCAAACATTATCTCATCAATAGACATATTCTCTTTATAACAAATATCTTTTAATTCCGCCATACTTGTGAATCTATAAGGTTTATTGCATTCTATTTCTGTAGGAACCTCATCTTTTCTTATTTGTTTTTTATCAACAATAAAACCTCCGCCTATAGAAAAGTATTCCTTTTCACAAAGAAGATCCTCACCATTGAATAGTGAAAAACGCATTCCATTAGAATGTTCTGGAAGAAATTCATTATAGTGAAATATTAAATCTTTGTCATAATCAAACTTAATTTCAAACTTTTGAGCTAGATTAAGTTTTTTTTGCTCTAAGCAGGTTTCATAAAGTTTTTTTGCTAATTCAATATCCACTGATTCAGGTAAAAAGCCCATAACCCCTAAAACAACTGCATAATCTGTTTTGTGACCTTTACCTGTAAGAGCTAGTGAGCCAAACAAATCAATCTGGACTCTAGTAGTTTCAGGTAACTTATCTTTATACAAATCAATAAAATTGCATCCAGCTCTCATAGGGCCTATAGTGTGAGATGAAGATGGCCCAACACCAATAGAAAAAAGCTCAAAAGTACTTTCCATAAAACTCCTCCAGAAAGCTGAAATAAAACAATAAAACCACCCAAATTATATCTTATTTTAATCTTTTTTCTCTAACTTTCCAATCAGGCATATAGCATGAAATATAGTTATAAAATTCTTTTGAATGATTTGGATGCGTTAAATGAGCTATTTCATGTAATACTACATATTCTATAGCTTCTATATCTCTTAAAATAAGGTTGAAATTTAGATTAATTGTTTTTTTGATATAGTTACATGATCCCCAGCGAGTTTTTGTTTTTTTAATGGTTACTCTGTTAATTTCTTGGTTTGTAATTTTTAGGTACTTTGCCACTAGATTATTGAGAATAATATCTGCCTGATCTCTATAAAACTCTTCTAGCAGTTGTAATTTAAACTCTCTATTACTGATAACACTAGGATTTAACAGAAATTCAATGTAATAATCATAATAGTTAACCACATTATGCTTTGATTGAATAACTCGGATAGGATACTCTCTACCTAAAAAATAAATAAGATCGCCATCATTCAAACTATAATTATTGTAGTCAAATCTTTGATTGTTCTGCAATCTTTGAGTTTGTTTATCTATCCATGATTTCTTTGTTTGTAATAACTCTAAAATCTCTTTTTTTGCTATACCTTTCGGTGAAACTACAGTAATTAAACCATCTTTGCTCAAAGAGATTTTAAGATTTTTAACATTTTTATAGACTATATCAACTTTATATGACATCAATTATTCTACTACTATATTTTGCCAACCTTGAGCAATATCTGCACTATTTTTTGACCAATAATCGGCTATCATATCTCTTATCGTAATATTACTGTCTTTATGATTTTTAATATTATCAAATACAAAACCATCTCCACCAGTAGTTAAAAAATCAATCGTTGCAAGCTTATATGTTTGCTTTTCATTTAATGGTTTACCATCTATTAAGACATCTTTTATATTACCGGCGCTATCCAATGAAACTTTCAATCCTACAAGCACTCCTACTTGTTTATCTCCAAGAGGCTGTATACTATGCTCAATAAGCTTAAGCAAATCAGTGCCTTTGATATCTAATGTAACAACCATATTATCAAAAGGCATTGTTTCATAGATCATTCCATAAGTAATATCACCTTGAGGTAGAGATCTTCTAACACCATGTGAGTTGACGAGCGCTAAGTCAGAAGCTGTTTGACCCTTGATGATATTTGCTAGTGTATATGTTAAGGGGATATTATAATAACCATCTTGAGCTTCATCTGACAACTCTCTAGGGGCATTAGTTATGACCTTATCAAGCTCAGCTTTGACAGAGTCATTATACTTAGCTAGTATATTGTTAACATCCTTATTTGGCTCAAGATTTTTTGTTGCTTGTGCTAGATTAATAACCTCTGGAGTTACCTTACATACATCTGATGTGTGACAATCATAGTGCAAGACACTTATGTCTTTACCTTGACTCTCTCCTTGCTCTACTACAACGCCATTTTTAATACCATTAACAAATTTATGGCTATGTCCAGTCAATACCGCTGAAATACCATCAACGCCATTTACTACTGCATATATTTCTGACTCATCGCCTAAATCAGCTCTCTTAGTGAAAAAGACTTCTGAGTTTTGTTGATCAGTAGGAATATGTGTAAGCAAGACTATCGTATCTGGTTTTGGAATATTATGTCTATTATAGTTACTTATATATTTAACCCATTTATTAGCGCTTGTAACTGGATCTGTGAATTTGAGATTAGAAATATTTTTCTCTGCTGTGGTTTCAGGAGTTTCTAAGGTTGCTAGCCCTATAAAGTATATTGTTTTACCACTAGGCAATGTTTCGTAGCCAAATGGCTTAATATAAGCCAAAGAATCCTGACTTGTATATTTTCTATAAAAATAATCAAATAAAGAGTCATCTTTATAACTAATATTTGCAGCTAAAAATCTGATACCATTCTTTTCATACCAGTGCTTAAACCACTTTTGACCATAATCAAAATCATGATTACCTACAGCAGAGTACTTAACTCCGATATAATCAAAGAAATCATTGACAACATCACCATGTGAGATATTTGATATGCCAGTACCTTGATAATTATCTCCTGCTGCTACAACTACTAAGTTCGGATGTGTTTTTTTGTAATCATCGATAAAACTAGCTATCTTTGCTGCTCCAACCATGTCTTTATTGGGTTCAACCTGACCATGAAAGTCATTTAAAGATAAAACTGTTATATCATCTTGAGCATATCCAAAAACAACACTAAAAAAAATTATTATAAAACTAAATATTTTTTTCATAATTATTTCCATTAATTATAATGATAACTCTTGTATGAACCTAAAACTTTTAAGAAAGTGCTCTTCTTAAGTACTTCTAATAAAGCTTTTTGAACATTTTCATCATCCTCAGATCCCTCAAAATCTATAAAAAACAGATAATTCCAAGCTCTATTTCTTGATGGTCTAGACTCTATTTTTGTAAGATTAATGTTATGTTTACCAAATACATTCAAAGTATTTACAAGCGCATTTGATTTATCTTCAACAGAAAAAATTAATGTTGTTTTATATTTATTGTTATCAGAGTCGAGCTGGATATCATCATATCCCATTAATAAGAAACGTGTGTAATTAAAGTGCTCGTCTTCAAACTCATCTTGGAAGATCTTTAATCCGTATGTTTTTGCAGCAAGTTCTCCAGCTATTGCTAAATGATCTTTTATATTTTTCTCAAAAATATACTTTGCCGCTCCTGCAGTATCAACAAATGCTTCTGGAACAAGCTTTAATTTATTAAGACTTTTTGAACATTGTGATAGTGCTTGCGGATGAGATATTACACTTTTAATATCAGAAAACTGAACCCCTTCTAATCCCATTAAGCAATGCTTAATTTTTAACACTACTTCAGCCTTTACTTTTAAATTACTTTTGATTAACTCATCATAAGCAGGTACGACAGATCCTGCTAATGAGTTTTCAACAGGGATCATGACAAAATTTGACTTACCAGCTATTGTGTGTTCAATAGCTTCAGAAAACGAGAAACACGGAACGGTCTGAAAATCTTTGATATTTTGTTGATTTAAAAAACTAGTTATTGCCTGCTCAGAGTAAGCTCCATGCTCACCCTGAAAAGATACTTTAATCATAATATGTTATTAATAAGCTTGTCTAAACAATATAATACATTATGAAATAATAAGATAGAAATATTTATTTAGATATAATTGTCATCACTAATAGCTTTTTTGATTCCTTCTTGCATATCTTCTGCTGGTAAGCATAGATTTTTTGCAATAGTAACAACAATAAAACTAATCACAAGAACTATTGCCGAACTCCAGTATAAATCGAGATCTCCAGTCCCCCCAAATGAACTAAAGTATGAAACTAATGTTACTAAAACTATATATATCCAAAACCATACAGATTCTCTTAGATTCCAATGAATCTCTTCTGATCTATCCCTTCTAAACGTCCTATAAACACCAAGCATAACCAAAGCAATGATTAAAGCAATACCAGCCTTTGAAACTATTGCCCAACCACTCCATAAAAATACTAAAGTAGCTGCAAACATACCTAAAGTTGACAACAAATAAGCGCCTTTAAGCCTAAATGGTCTATGCATATCAGGTAAATGATGTCTAAGTGCCATAGTAGATGTTGGACCAGTAATATATGTAAGTGCTATCAAAGATGTTAAGAAAGTAGCCATTTCCTTCCAACCAGGAAATGGTGCAAACATAACTAAAGCTATCAAGAAATTAAGACCAATAGCATAAATTGGTTTTTGCATGATTGGACTTAACTTTCCTAAAATGCTCGGAAGATAACCATTATGTACCATTGCACCTAACGACTTCATTGCGATACTAAAGTAAATTAAACCAGCCATAAGTGGAAAAACTATAGCTCCAAAGTACAATGGATACATAACCCACTTAACTCCAAAACTTTGAGCCATCACAGCAAATGGTCCAAAACTAGATGAAGTAGCACCTGGCATAACAACACCTTGCCAATCATTGTTATGTACAAATTTTGACATAACTAGTAAATATGCGGCTTGCAAAAATAGAAAAATAACCAAACAAATCAAAACAGCACCGACTGTTGCCACCGGGATTGATTTCTTAGGATTTTTTGTGCTACCTGCTAATTCTACAATAGTCTTAAATCCTGTAAACGCATAAGCAATACCACCAACTGAAACTGCAGCTAATACACCATTAAAACCAAATGGCATAAATGATAACTCTTCTGTCTTTATATCTTTTAGAGCAGGTAATGTAAAACAAAATATAATAAATACAATAGATATAAATATTGGTACAGCAACCTTAAATAAAGTAACAATATTATTAATTTTTGCTAACCATTTAAGTGAATAAAAATTAATAACACAGAATCCCAAAAGAAAGATTATCGCTAAAGGTAATCCAGCCATCGACAAAGCACCATCTCTACTGGCATCTATAAGCGAAGGATAAAATACAGCTAAATATTGAATAACGGCTTGAACTTCGATTGGCGCTAAGACCAAGTATGATATCCAAGTAATCCATGCAAACATATAGCTTGTCATAGTTCCATGTGTGATATGAGGAATACGAGAAGTAGATCCCTCAACAGGCACAATTGTACAAACCTCAGCAAATACTAAAGCTATGAAGACCATTAAAATAGCACCAACTATCCAAGAAAGAATAGATCCTGGCCCAGCTTCTTGAGAAGTATACTGAGCTGCGAACATCCATCCTGATCCCATAATAGCACCAACACCCATAGCTACCAAGCTAAGGGTGGAAAGACTTTTCTTTTCCATGTTATCCTTTAATTAAAAATTATTAATGTAATTATGAGTTTACTGTGAATGACCTTCCTTGTAAATACTTTAGCTATTATATAACCTCTCTTATAATTCTATCATTTAGCGTACTCATGATGTCATACTCAATGGTGTTGACTTGTTTAGCCATTAAAAAAGCACTGTTCCTATTGCGTGGAATATCAGATATTAACTCTACAACATCTCCAACTTTAACATTATGCTCATTATGACCTAATGAAACTGTCAGGCCATCCATACTCATTCTACCAGCCATTGGATACATTACATTGTCAATATTAACAAAACCTCGATCTCCAAGTTCTCTTGGAAATCCATCGCCATAACCAATTGGTATCACTGCAACTTTTTCGCCATCGAAACCTCTATATATCATAGAGTAACCCACCCCATCGCCCTCTTCTAATTCGATTATCTTAACTACTTTTGATAATAACCTTGCGATCGGTTTTATTTCTCTAATTGATCTTTCAACATAGAACTCTGGAAGAAAACCATAAATGAGGATTCCTGGTCTAACCATATCGTAACAAATTTCTTTGTCACCAAGAAAGCCATAAGAATTTGATAAATGACAAATTATGTCCTGAGATAACTCTTTAGCATACTCAACAATTTCTGAAAATCTTTTCTTCTGCTTAGTATTAGTTGGATGATCCCTATTATCAGCACACGCCAAATGACTGTACACACCTTCAAGTACAACCCACTTAGAATTATAAGCTCTCTTAATAGTTCTACAAACATCATTGTAACAAACACCCATACGGTTCATGCCGGTATTTACATTAATATGGACATATATCTTTTTATTAAGCTCTTTGGCTATTTGCTCTAACTTTTCAATATCGTCATAATCTTGGATACTAACTCTAATATTTTCAGAGACCATTCTTTCAAGATACTCATAGTATATTACTCCAAATACTAGCACTGGCTTTTTAGTGATAGCAGTAACTCTAAAAGCCTCTAGAGAGTTAGCCACAGCAAAGAAATCAACTAAATCATGCGTATTTTCTACTATCTCTTCTATACCATGCCCATAAGCATTTGCCTTAACAGGAAAACATATCTTAGCGTTGCCAACATATTCTCGAATAATCTTAATGTTATTTCTCAAAGTTTGTTTACTAATTTTTAGAATATTCATAAATTTCCCACATTATTTATAAATTACATTATTAATTTTATTTTTTAAAACCAGAAGTGAACAAGCTGCAACTATAGTAACTATAGCTATCCACATAAACAAATTTTCATATCCTAAATAGCTATTAATCTTAGCTTGACCAACTAGTAGAGAGCTTTTAGAGTTGGCTAAATCTTTACTAGCATAAAGCGAAGCTACGTATGCACCAAGCTTGATCCCAACAGCCCAAGTTAAGAACCACATCCCCATACAAAAGCCTCTTACCTTAGTGGGAACAAGTTGGGTTATCAAAGATAAACCAACAGCTGTTGCCATAATCTCAGCCCATGAAAAAAATACTCCAACTGCTACTACTTCCCACCAAAATGAAACTTTTGAAGATGGATCATTAAATACACAAACGAAGTATAAAAACGCGTAACATATACCAGCAAATAATAAACATAAAGCAAACTTACTAGTTGATCTTAATCTATCGCCCATCTTGTTAAAATACATAGCAAGAATTGGAGAGAAAATTAAAATCCCTGAAGTATTTAATAGTCCTGGTACAGTTTGCGAATTTAGCTTAATACCTAAAACATTCAAATCCACATGGTGAACATTAAATAAGAAAAATGACGTTGTCTTTTGAGCATAGGTCATAAAGAATATTGTTGCGTAAAATATAAATACTAATAAAAGTAACATTTTCAAACGATACTCTTTATCTTGCTGAAAAGTAATATTTATAAAATAGCCAACAATCATAACTACTGCTAAAACCAGCACAATGATAATTAGACTACTAAAATAAAGTAATCCTGTAACTACTGATACAAAAAATATTATACCTACTATAGCTAAAACTAACTGCTGAAAACTAAGTGTTTTTTTGCCTACAGGAGCTGCTATTGTTGAAAATAACTTTTTATTCATAAATATATTACCAAGAGCTAACAATACTCCACAAGCACACACCCCTAAAGCAATTCCATAGTGTCTATTTTCTAAGCCGTAAGAGTCCGCACTACTTAAATAAGGTATTAAAATAGCACCTGATAATGCCCCAATATTGTTAGCCATATTAAAATACGCATATATAGAATCTAGCTTTGCTGGATCTCCTGCATATAATCTAGACACACTGTTTAAAGTCATCGGCACAAATAAACATGCTCCAACGATAATCATTGCCAACCCAATATAAATCGAAAAATTCATTAGCATATCGCTAGTTGCTAATAATGAATATCCTAATAGTAAACAGATACCACCAGCTATTAAGGTTCTTCTAACACCTAAAGCTTTATCAGAAATAAAGCCCCCTAATGAGCTTAAAACATAACAAAGCGCAGTAAAAGAACCAGCAAAAGTTGAAGCATACGACTCTGTAAGATTTAACTTATTTATACAGAAGAATATTAAGATATAAAAGAAACCAAAAAAACTAAACCTTTCAAATAATTGTAACAAGAATAATGAAATAAAATATTTTGTTCTTTGTTTTTCTTCTATATGCTGCACTTACAGATCCTCCTCATATTAGCGACAAGCCGTTTTAAAGCTATTTGAACTAGTCAAACAGTAAATCGTGTTAAATTATTACTCTTTAAAGTACTACTTAGTAGAAAAGTAGTCGCGTAGATTAAAAATCAAGCTCAAATGATTCTTGCATATTTTTAATAAAATTATCAAGTTTAAGACTAACCAAAAAGTTCTGCAATCTTCGCCCACAACTGCCGTCAGCAATATTAATTAGAAAGCTAAACACTACCAAGTCTACTAATGATAGTTTAGAATTGAAGAAATACTCTTTTTCACCCAAATAGTCTGCTATAGCCTTTAAATCACGCTCCGCTTTTGAATAAATTTCATTATTAGTTAGGTTTGTAACACCAGCAGCCTTTAGTTGACGCAGAATGTTTCTCTTAGCAACAGGATAAACTATACTCGCCATAGCCTTTGGTAGTTTAGTTGATTCTAGAAACTCTTTCTTCCATGCATAATTATCTTTATCAGCCCAGCGACTATATACTCCAACCCAATACAAGCTATCCTCACATAATCTTATGAATGCTGTAGATATAGCTCTTTGCTCAGAATTTAGATGCTCATCCAAATTATTGTGATTTTGCTTATCTAACATTTCGATAATGAGATTGCTATCGGCGAATTTCTTACCCATAGTTTCTATATATGGCATCTTACCTGTTGGTGACTTATTAAACTCCAAACTAAAATGATTCTGATAACTCAAATCAGTAGCTTTTAGATATAGTTCAAGTTTTAGACAAAAAGGACTACAGCTATAATTTCTGCCTTTTAACTTTGGTAACTGGTGTAAATGAATAATCATAATTTTCCTTCTTCATCAAAATTTATAATATTATGTACTGATGATCCTGATTGAGAATCCTCAAATTGTTCAGATACTATATTTTCTCTGATAACATCAGCCTTCTCAAATTCTGATATAACAATATCATCAAGCCTACCGTTTCTTATTACTATATATCCTCTAAATCTGTCATCAGATAATGAACTGTTATAGTCGAATGAATATACTCTATAAAAAACTAAACGCCTATTCTCAAGCTTAACATCTATTTTACGTAAACAAACAGTTTCATCTAGCAACTCTAAATCATATTTTGCCGTTGAACGTTGAGCAACATCTACAGCATATTCCTTATTTTTCATAAAATTACGCCATAAAAAGAAACATAATCCTAAAAAAATAATCGTATACAATGCTAACGACATATAACTACCTTGAAAATATCTTGTAAAATATCATTATATGTTAAAATCTACTCGTTAAAAACATACTTTTTGATCGCTTTGAAAATTTTAAAATACTTCTATGGTTCTTTCTTTGTAACTCTTATTGGTGTCGGTATTGCTATATTTATTTATCCAACTGCTCCATTAGAAACAATATACTCGGTATTAATTCTGGCCATACTTGAAATTTCTCTTAGTTTTGACAATGCCGTCATCAATGCAAAAATTCTTGGACAAATGTCACAAAAATGGCAAAAGATCTTTATCTACTTAGGTTTACCGATTGCCGTTTTTGGTATGCGTTTATTATTCCCAATTTTATTGGTAAGTGTCACAAGTGGTATTAATTTTACTAACGTAGTTACACTTGCTCTAAACGATCCTCAACAGTATCAAAATATATTAGAACATTCGATGCCCTATATTTGCAGTTTTGGTGGTAGTTTCTTACTTATGGTTTTTCTGAACTTTTTTCTCAGTGAAAATGAAGGTCATCATTGGATACCTATAGTTGAGAACAATAGGATTACAAGAAAAATACGTGATTATAATGGTGGATATATTCTATTTGCAATCTTTATTGGCTTAATAATCATCTATGATGCAGAACCTGATTATCAAGGCAGTTTAGCAATTGCTTACTTTTTAGGTATAGTTGTACATGAAAGCATTGGTATGCTTAACTCCATATTTGATACATCGCATATAGATAGTTCGACAGTTGCTCGCAACGGCATAATGGGATTTATTTACCTTGAAATAATAGATGCATCATTTAGTTTTGATGGTGTAATTGGTGCATTCGCTATTACAGCAAATATTATCATAATTATGATTGGTCTTGGTATTGGTGCAATGTTTGTAAGATCACTGACCATACTATTTGTAGAAAAGAAAACTCTGGCAAAATATATATATTTAGAACATGGTGCTCACTACGCTATTGGTTTTTTAGCAGCTGTGCTATTACTAAAGATATTCGTTCATATTCCAGAATGGTTTAGTGGTTCTATAGGAATACTAGTATTGTTTATAGCATTTATTCACTCGGTAATATCTGCCAAAAAGTTAGAAAAGCAATAGCTCTAAGTCATCTACATTTCTAGCTATATATTTAGATAATTGTGACACTTTTTCTCTTTCAACATGTTCAAAATATGCTATGAACTTATTAACATAACCGCTTTCATATAGCTGATAATCTGTATAACCATCACCAACAGCTATAATTTCACCATTTATCAAATCTTTGACTTTATCAAAAGCGCTTAACTTTGAATTACATGCTCCATTAGAGTTATCAAGAGTCTTAAAGCTTCCATCGTCATTCCAAACAATATCTACTGCAAATATATTGTCTCGTGGAATATGCAAATAATCTGCAAATGGCTCGATACTCTCCGTTAATCCACCACTAAAAATCCATATTTGATAACCTTTATTTCTAAGTGTTTCGATTATTTTTTTGATACCACTTGTCAATAAATCAGGACAATACTTATCTGCAAAATCTTTGATACTTTGCTTTGTTGGACTTGCAATAGCTAATCTTCTTTCAAGAGATTCTCTAAAACAAATGTCTCCTTGCATACCTAAATTGGTAATATGCTCAATTTCTTTTAGCTTTGAAGGAGATTGTTTTAATAATGGCTCTAAGATTAACTCTAACGATTCTTTTTTAATCAATGTTGAATCAAAATCAAAAATTATATTTTTCATAGTACTGAGCATATTCTATAATAAAACAAGTAAGTGTAATTATATAGTAGCGCTAATTCGTACAGATATAAATAATATCTTTATTTTTATCAGTTTTAATTTACGTGGTATTTTTGAAGCATAATAACTAGTCAAATCTTGCTTCATCTTGGCACAAAACTATTATTTATCAACTCATTTTCTCTATTTCTTTGGATGTATGACAACTTAAGGCTCCATAGTTAAATATCGCATAATTTGGAGCGTAAGTGCATACTACCTTTTCACTATCAACAGTAGCTATCCAAAAATAAATTGGTTTACTGTCAATCTCGCTATGTATTTTTACATGATCTGCTTTTACATGATAGTTCTCTGCCGTCATATTAATTAAATCTTGTTTTGTCTGAGCACAAGAGCCTAAAAATAGCAAAATGATTATCAATATAAAATATTTTAACATCACAATCTCCAATATACCTGTAACTGCAATAGCTTACACTTAATTGATTATTTAGTCTAATGCACAACTTACTTAAGATAGATTCCATGTAGAGCTGGAGGAATTAGGATTGGTAAATATGCTTTATATACTAAACTTAAATCAGTTGCATTTAAATAGACAATATAACTAAGTTTCTTATCTGTATCGATAACATTTACAAATATAAGACCATCATCTTCAGTTTGAGCTTGTGGATTAGCTATAAATATAGGTTCTGAGACAAAATTATTTCCAAAGCAATATTCAACGATATCATTATTTGATAAGTCTATTTTTATTATGTTATTAAAAAATTCTGCTTGATCTGTACGCTTAACTAGATAAGCATAACGATAGTTTTTTATTAGATATTTCTCATTAATCCTTGGGAACTCAACATTAAGAGCTGTAATAATACTTTTCTCTATAGTGTTACGACCGATATCAACGACCATACGTGTTAGCTGTGTTTTTAGCCTACAATCATTACTCTCAATATTTTTAAAATAGAACTTCTTATATGGTTCAAGATTATCGGTATACTCAATAAAGTCTAGATATATTTTGTTATTTTGTTCAAAAGCATTAACACTGTGAAGGAAGACCATACTTGAAATATCCAACATGCTCACTTTATGTGTTTTTCGATTGATAAGCACTAATTTACATTTTGCATTTGGATCATGGGAGATCACTTCTGAAACAGGCTTAGTCAAAAAATCAAGTGGATTTGCTCTTAATGGGCCCAAATATAAAACAACATAGCTCTCTGTAAGAAATAGCGTATGGTTATATATAAATTGATTATCATAGAACTCATATATTTTTGTTCTTTGTGAAGAGTTTTTCGCAATTTTATAAATAGTATATTTACATTTTTTTGATATATCGACGACAAAGTTAAACTGCTCTTTTGTTATAGGATCGAATTGAGGATGCGCACAGCTAAACTGCCCTTTGATTTTATCACCAAATCTAAATTCGTTTAATGTTTGCAGATCATCTTTATCAAACTCAATCATAGTAGTTACTTCACTAGTTGCCAATAAACTATCTTTCACTTTTAGGATATTTACATTACAACTTGGTTTTTCTACCTTAACTCCTAATATAGTTTTGATTAATGATCTTATTCTGGCAAATTTATAAGGCACAATTGTACCAAACTCATCGAACTTTATACGTCCTTTAGTAGCAGCTAGATATTGCTCAGATCTTAAATATCTATTTGAAAAATAAATTTCCCTATCATTACATCTAAAGCTATACAACATAGCCAGTCCATCAAACCAGTGATTCAATTTAATATTCCCATATTCAAATTTAGCTGGCCCGACTCTCAAAACCTTTCCATCAAACCAATTAGGTAAGTTTGATATTTCAGGTTTTAATATATATCTAGTAAATTCTTCATCTACATTAACAAAAACTGATGATAATTTGTTCATATTTGACTACCAAATATAATGCTACTATTTACATTATACTTATTATTCTTAGCTAGTTTAACAAAACGATAAAGATACAATAATATAAATAATAGTTATTAATTCTAATATTTACTTTTTTTCTATATAAAAATTGCTTATTATTAAGAATCTTAACTAATTTATATAGAACTAAAGATGCAAAAATCTTCAAAAAAACCTTTGGTTTCTATAAAGAACCTTTCAAAACAGTTTGATGATGGTCATTTAGCTGTTGATTCTGTTAATCTTGATGTTTATCCAAAAGAGTTTTTTTCTTTGCTAGGTGGCTCAGGAAGTGGTAAAAGTACTCTTCTTAGAATGCTTGCAGGCTTTGAAAGACCTACTGATGGCAAAATAATTATTGATGGTGTAGATATGTCTAATACTCCACCATACAAAAGACCTGTTAATATGATGTTTCAATCATATGCTCTTTTTCCGCATATGAATGTTAAACAAAATATTATGTTCGGTTTAAAACAAGAGAAATCTCTAAAAAAAGAAGAAATAGAAAAAGCTACTGATGCTGCTCTAAAAATCATAAAAATGGATCATCTTGCTAAAAGAAAACCACATCAATTATCTGGTGGGCAACGTCAGCGTGTAGCTCTAGCAAGATGTTTAGCAAAAAGACCTAAATTAATTCTCCTAGATGAACCATTATCAGCTCTAGATAAAAACTTGCGTGATCAGATGCAGTTTGAACTTGTAGATATTCAAGAACAGACAGGCAGTACATTTATAATGGTAACTCATGATCAAGAAGAGGCTATGACTATGTCTACTCGAATAGGTATCATGACTGACGGCTGGCTAGAGCAAGTAAGTACTCCTTCTGAAATTTATGAATTCCCTAAGAGTCGATTTGTAGCTAATTTTATTGGTAAAAGTACAATTTTTGAAGGTCGCGTAGAAGCAGTAAGTAGAACTCGAAGTATCATAACTTCAGAACAAGCTGGCACTAATTTTGTATTAAGAAGAAACATAGAAGCTATTGAAGATCAAGAAATCTGGGTTGGGTTACGTCCTGAAAAGATTGTTATAAGTAAAGACAAACCAGAAGATTACAATCCTAACAAACCTGTAAATTGTATTAAAGGTATTGTTGAAGATATTGCTTATATGGGAGGTTTATCTACTTACCATGTTAGGACAGCTAATGGCAATATAATTAAGTCTACTGACTTTAATATTGAGAGAAATGCAGATCATCCATCTTGGGATGATGAAGTATATCTCACTTGGGAATCAGAAAATATCATGGTGTTATACTCATAATGCAAAACTTAGAAAAAAGCTTTAGACATACTTTAGTGTACTTAGTTCCTTTTGTATGGTTTATGGTATTTTTACTTATACCTTTCTTATTTGTTATAGGTATCAGTTTTACATTACCAACAGATGGTACTCCACCAGTTACATCTTTGATGCAATTCAAAGACTCAACTGTAAACTTCACCCTATATCTGAGTAATTACATTGAATTAATTCATTACAATCTTATATTCATATCATTACTTAAATCTTTTAAAGTTGCCTTTATAACCACTGCTTTGTGTATCTTAATTGGCTACCCTATGGCTTTAGCTTTATCTAGAGCTAAAAAAAATACTCAAATCTTCTTCTTAGTCTTGATTATTATTCCATACTGGACTTCATTTTTACTTAGAACTTACGCTTGGGTAACATTACTAGGCAATCATACTCTTAACCAATTCTTAATGGATCTAGGTCTACCAAGTATGGCTTTGTTATATAATGATTTTTCAATGTATCTAGGTATGGTTTATTGTTATTTACCATTTTTGATATTACCACTTTATAGCACATTGATAAAAATTGATCCTAGTATATATGATGCAGCTGAAGACCTAGGTTCTAAACCAATAAACTCATTCTTTAAAATAACTCTGCCATTATCTATGCCTGGCTTGATTGCCGGTAGCTTGTTAATATTTATTCCAGCTATTGGTGAAGTGGTAGTACCACAGATCATGGGTGGGATGAATTCATTAATGATAGGAAATGTTATTTGGGAAGAGTTCTTTACATCTAACAACTGGGGTATGTCTGCTGCAATATCTGTAGTACTAATAGTCGTACTAGTATTACCCATTCTGTGGATGCAACGTATACAAGCTAAGAGAACTTTTGTTTAGGAGGTATAAGCAATGAAAAAATTTTCATTTAGTAGCATAATGCTTGTATTTGGCTTGATATTTTTATATATACCTCTAGTAATCCTAGTAGTTTTCTCATTTAGCGACTCTCAGATTATAAACTTATGGGGTGGCTTTACTTTTGACTGGTATCATGAAGTAATTAATGATGAAGATATTATAAATGCTACTTTTACTAGCCTAAAGATAGCAACAATAACATCAATTATTGCAACAATACTTGGAACTATAGTAGCCTACTCTATGACTAGATTTAAATTTTTTAGATCGAGAAGTTTTTTATATGGTCTTGTAGCTACTCCACTTGTTTTGCCGGATATCATTCTTGGTGTAGCTTTATTATTAATGTTTTCAACATTACAACATCTTATCGGCTGGCCTCATGAGAGAGGAACTACTACGGTAGTTATAGCACATGTAACAATGTGTACAGCTTATGTTGCAATAGTAATGCAATCACGTATAGCTAGTGTAGATATATCATTAGAGGAAGCTGCTCTAGATTTAGGTGCTGGTCCTATAGAGACTTTCTTTAAAATAACTTTACCTCAACTTATACCTGCATTGATTACATCAGCATTACTTACATTTACATTATCTATTGATGATTTAGTTGTCACAGAGTTTGTGGCTGGTAGTGATAACCCTACTCTGCCAATGTATATTTACTCAACTGTCAAAAATGGCCCTACTCCAGAAATAAATGCCCTAGCGACAATTATGATAGCAATTATCATAATAGGCGTATTACTTGGTATGTTTATTTCTGCTAAATTCCAAAAAAGACAAAGCTAAAGTAATTACTCAAAAATCATAAGTACAATTGAAAGTATAAGCGATAATCCTAGGATTAAGTTAAATACTCTTAAATGATTTTCATTATTTAAAATTCTTTTGACTGAGCTACCTCCAAATAACCAAAATCCTGTACATAGAAATGAAACTATCATATAAATAATTGTTATAATAAGTACTTGAAACATCAAGCTCATATCAGCACTAACAACCGTATAAGTAGATACAACTCCAATTGCCATAATCCAAGCTTTAGGATTTATCCACTGAAATAATGCTGCTTGAACAAAGCTTAGTGGTTTACTACTTTTTTCATCATCTAAATTAGATGATAGAATTATCTTAAAAGCCAGCCATAACATATAAATACCGCCTACAACTTTTATCACTGTATGTAGTGTTGGATGATTTATAAAGATTGACTCTAAGCCAATCCCTATGATTAAAACCATAAAAGGAAAACCAAGACAAACTCCTAAATAATGAGATAATGTCTTTCTCACACCAAATCTTATCGATGATATCAACAACATCAAATTATTTGGTCCAGGCGTAATAGTAGATGATATACAAAATAAAAACAAAGGTATGTAGAAACTCATATAATTAACTTTAAGTTTTAAAGTAAAGATTATATCTAGAAAATAATTAATTATGATATCTTTTTCAGCAAATACTCATTATGAAATGATGATATTTTCAAAAAGATAGATATAGATAAATAGATTATTCGTCAATTGAAACGAACTTACGATTTAAAGCACCACCAACATGGAACTTAACAGTACCATCTTTAAGAGCAAATAAAGTGTGATCTTTACCACAACCAACATTCACACCAGGATGAGTCTTAGTACCTCTTTGACGCAGAATAATTGTACCTGCTTTAACAAATTCACCACCATATCTTTTAACACCTAAATACTTAGGGTTTGAATCTCTTCCGTTTCTAGTACTACCACCAGCTTTCTTATGAGCCATTTGTATACTCCTTAAATATTCTTAATAAAATTATAAACTAATAGATGAAACTTTTACCGCTGTAAAATACTGACGGTGACCTTGTTGCTTCATGCTGTGCTTACGACGACGGAACTTCATGATCTTAACTTTTTTGTTACGACCTTGTTCTACAACTTCGCCTACAACTTTAGCACCTTCTACAATAGGAGCGCCTATTTTAACTTCGCCTTCTGCTGTTTGACCCATCAAAACTGTATCAAACTCAACTTTTTCGCCAATACCAAGATCGAATTTCTCAAGTTTAACAACTTCGCCTTCTTTAACCTTGTATTGCTTACCGCCATTTTTAATTATCGCGTACATTTATTACTCCATTTATTAGATTTTAAATCCTCAGAACTGCCTATAATCAATAGACTTCTGACTTTTTGTTATTATTCCATAGTACCTAGTTACAAAACTAGACACCATATTATAACAAAATTAATTAAAAGCTCAAGTTTAAGATTAGATATTATCTACCTTTTTAGAGAACCTATAAAGCAAAACTGATCCGAATAAAACTACTACAGAAATAATATAGAGAGCAGGAGAAATAGATTTTGTAGTATCTATAATATAGCCTATCAAATATGGTGTAACAAACCCTGATAAGTTGCCCACAGAGTTGATTATAGCTATTGCAATAGCTGCTGCCATACCGCTCATCAAGGTAGCTGGTAGACTCCAAAATAGAGATACTAATGTTAAAATCCCTGCTGTGGCTAATGACATAAATATCAATGCAAAATAAATATTATTATCAAAAACTGCTATACCTAAAAAACCTATTACTGCGATAATATTTACTACTATGAAGTGATATTTTCTTTCTTTAAAATAATCAGAACTTGCACTAATAGCTATCATTGCTACTATGGCAGATATATATGGTATTGCCGATATAACACCTATTGCAAAAATATTTTTTATACCCACATTATTAATTAAAGCTGGCAAGTAAAAACAGACTGTATATAGCCCTGTAATGCCACAAAAATATATTGCAGATAACCACCAAACACGTATATCCATAAAAACAGCTAACTTTTTAGGCGATTCTTGATTTGCACAATCATTTTCTAATTGTTTGTGTAAATACTCTCTTTCAGCTTGATTTATCCATTTTGCTTTATCTATAGAACTTAATAAACTTGGTGCCATAAACCCAAGAATAATTGTAGGAATCCCCTCAATTAAGAATAGCATTCTCCAACCCCCATAATAATATTGATCAAAGATATTCATAATAAATCCAGAGATAGGGCCCCCAACGATTCCAGAAAGAGCTATCGAACTTAAAAATATGGCTGTAACTTTTGCTCTCCTATATGAAGGATACCACTCAGATAAATAATAAATAACTCCAGGAACAAATCCGGCCTCTGCTAAACCTAGTAAAAATCTAAGTAAATAAAACTGTTGCGCAGAGTCTATAAACATAGTCAAAGAGGACAAAGCACCCCACACTACCATTAAGAAGCCTAACCACCTACTAGCGCCAACTTTAACTAACAAATAATTACTAGGCACTTCAAATATAAAATAACCTATGAAAAATATCCCAGCCCCTAAGCCATATACAGTTTCAGAAAACCCAAGTTCTGACATCATTTGAATCTTAGCAAAAGAGACATTGACTCTATCTATATATGCAAGAGTAAAACATACAATTAAAAAGGGTAAAATTCGCCAACTAATTTTTCTATATATACTAACGTTCATACTCACTTTTTTAAAAAAAGTAACATTTATTAATTATATGTAATATTAATCAAAATGAAATAAAATAGTTTTATATAAAACCATAAGTAGCTTTTATATATATTCAGTGTAACACCAGCAATCAACTAAATGATCATTAACTAATCCAGCTGCTTGCATATAAGCATAAATTATAGTTGGTCCAACAAAACTCATCCCTCTTTTTTTGAGATCTTTTGAGATTTTCTCACTAATAGAAGTTGAGATTGGAACTTCTTGATGAGATTTCCAGTGGTTTTTAATAGGTTTATTATCTACAAATGCCCATATATAATCACTAAAACTATCAAACTCCTTTTGAATTTGTAGAAATGCTTTAGCGTTCTTTCTAGCAGAATAGATTTTCAATTTATTACGGATAATATTTGGATTGTCTCGAAGAGATTCAAGTTCAGAATCTGACATACTTGCAGCTTTAATAGGATCAAAATTATAAAAAGCATCACGATAAGCTTGACGTTTTTTTAGAATAGTTTCCCAATTAAGACCTGCTTGAGCTCCTTCTAATATCAAAAGCTCAAAAAGCTCCCTGTCATCATATTTAGGAATACCCCATTCATTATCATGATAGTTAGCATATATCTGTGAGTTTGAGCCAAAGCACCTTGTTTTGTTATCTATCATATTATAAGATTCACTAGTTTATTATTAGATTTATAGTATTAAAGACATAATAAAGATATTTATGACTCCAGTAAATACGTTAGTGTAGTTGGGTATATTTAAAATATAGTCTCTATATAAAATAATAAAAAAGATCAAAGATACAAACTGTTGTAAGTTTCAAATAAAGGATAAAAAATTATGGACATAAAATTCCCAACAATTGATACACTTCCTAAAAATGTTCAGGAAAAATTAAAGACTCTTCCCAATATCAATTTATATAAAAAGATGGCTACAGGTTATCCGCAAGGTTTTATACAAATGATTGATCTCATTGCTGTCATCTACTCTGATCAAAGAAAAATTCCTGACAGACTGAGAGAAATAGGGATACTAAGAATCGCTAGAAACACTAAATCAGAATATGAAAACTACCAACATTATTATCTTTCAAAAGCTTCAGGTGTAACAGACAAAGACGTAGAAATCATAAAATCAAGCTTCACTGTTACAGATCTGTCTACTGAAGAAAACTTAATCTGTAAAGTAGCAGATGAACTTTGTTCCAATTTTAAAGTCTCAGATGAAACATTAAATCAACTTTATACTAATTTTGATTATCAAACATCAACAGAAATTATAGTCCTTCTTAGCCTATATATTTTTATTGCATGCTTTATTAGTGGTGCTCGTGTAGAAATAGAAGATAATTCGCCTTTAAAGACACACAATACTCCTCTTTAAAAGCTTTCTATACTTACTCCAAACTATCTAATTCTCATTAATTAATATAGCTCTCACTTTGATATAAATTACAATCTTATCGAGATTATACAGATCGACTTCAAATAACAACCAAATCAGGGATTTAAAAAACCTATATTCACATCATTTTTTAATCAAATTAGAAAAAGTTAATCTACTACTTTACCATGACACTGTTTATATTTCTTGCCCGAACCGCAAGGACACGGATCATTTCTTTTTATTTTTGGACCTTCTCTCTTAACTTGCTGAACTTTTGGTGCTTCTTCTTGCTCTTTATCATCTTCTGATTGGTTACTATCAATAACACTTTCATGCTCGGCTTTGATTTCACTCATAGACTCTTTCCATTCTTCTTGAGCTCTTTGAGTTTCTTCTTCCGTAGCAATTCTTATCTTGGCAAGTGAAGATATAACCTCATACTTAAAGTTATCTAGCATAGTTGAAAACAACTCGAAAGCTTCTTTCTTATACTCATTTTTTGGATCTTTTTGAGCATAACCACGTAAATTTATACTATTACGTAAATGATCGATTGAGCTTAAATGCTCACGCCAGTGACTATCTAATGACTGTAATAATGAGAACTTCTCAAATTGTCTAACTGCACCGACCTCTAAGTTTTTAGTTTTCTCAGCAAATTCAAACTCTATAGCCTCTCTTACAAACTTCTTAAGATCTTCTTCTCCTAGATTATCATCTTCTTCATAAAGCTTTTGTAAGTCAATCTCTATCATAAAATCAGACTTAAGTGCCTTTTCTAGACCCTCAAGATCCCACAGTTCATGCATAGAGCCAGCAGGCACATAATCATGAAATAACTGTTCCGCCACATCTATACGAATATCAGCAAGAATTTCACTAACATCATCAGAATCTAAAAATGCTTGTCTTTGCTCATAAATAACTTTACGCTGAGTATTCACAACATTATCATACTCTAGTAAGTTTTTACGGATATCAAAATGATAACTTTCAACTTTACCTTGAGCTTTTGATATAACTTTTGACATAAAACCAAAAGCTAATGATTCACCACCTTTTAGACCTTTCTTAACTCTTTCAGCCATACTTTGAGAAGCAAAAATCCTCAAAAGATTATCATCCATTGATAGATAGAATTTACTCTCACCTGGATCACCTTGTCGAGCAGCACGACCTCTTAACTGATTATCAATCCTACGTGAATCATGTCTTTCTGAACCAATAATACATAATCCACCAGCATTTTTAACAACCTCGTTTCGCTTAACCCATTCTGCCTTAATTTGGGCAACCTCTTCTGCTGTAGGATCCTCAAGCTGTGCAATTTCAACTTCCAAATTACCACCTAAAATGATATCAGTACCACGACCTGCCATATTTGTTGCGATCGTTACATTACCTGGATAACCTGCCATGGCAATAATACTAGCCTCTTTCTCATGCTGCTTAGCATTTAATACATTGTGTCTAATTTTCTTTTTCTTCAGCAAAGTTGATAAAACTTCAGATGCTTCAATAGAAGCAGTACCAACTAATACTGGTTGACCTTTAGATATTCTTTGTTTGATATCCTCAACTATAGCATCAAACTTCTCTCTTACACTACCATATATTTCATCATGATGATCTTTTCTAATTAATGGTTTATTAGTAGGAATAATTATTACTTCTAATCCATAAATGGAGTGAAGCTCAAAAGCTTCTGTATCTGCCGTACCAGTCATACCTGCAATTTTGTTATATAGCTTGAAGAAATTCTGGAATGTAATAGATGCCATTGTCTGATTTTCAGCATTAATTTTGACACCTTCTTTAGCTTCTATCGCTTGATGCAAACCATCTGACCACCTACGCCCTGGCATAGCTCTACCAGTACTTTCATCGATAATAACAATCTCCTGATCACGCACAATATAATCAATATTAAGCTGATACAATGAATGAGCTCTCAAACATGCATTTAAATAGTGCATTTTTGTAATATTATGCGGACTATACAAATTATCATCTTCTTCAAGGATGCCCTCTTTCTTAAGCATACTTTCAATTTTTGCATAACCTTTCTCAGTTAAATATGCATTTTTAGACTTCTCATCAACATAAAAATCTTTTTGCTCTTGATCCTCGTCTAACTCTTCTTTTTCTTGCTTTTCTAAAAATGGAACTAATCTATTGAAAAGATTATACATCTCAGAACTATCATCAGATGCCCCAGATATAATAAGAGGGGTCCTAGCTTCATCAATTAAGATTGAATCAACCTCATCTATAATTACATAGTTACGACTTCTTTGGACTTGCTGTTCTTTATCATAAGCCATATTATCTCTAAGATAGTCAAAACCAAACTCATTATTTGTTCCATATGTAATATCACAAGCATAAGATTCTCTTCGTTGCTCAGGATTTAGGTCAGCCACTATCACACCTACTGATAATCCTAGGAATTCATAAATATCACTCATTAATTCCGCATCACGCTTTGCAAGGTAATCATTAACTGTAATCACATGCACCCCATTACCAGTCAAAGCGTTTAGATATGCTGGTAACGTCGCAACTAAAGTTTTACCTTCACCTGTTCTCATCTCAGCTACTTTGCCTTGGTGAAGTACTATACCGCCAATAAGTTGCACATCGTAATGGCGCATATTTTTGGTACGCTTACCAGCTTCTCTAACTGTAGCAAACGCCTCTGGAAGAAGATTATCTAATGCTTCACCTTTTGCTACTCTATCTTTATATTCTTGAGTTTTTGCTTTTAACTCTTGATCGCTAAGTTTCTCAAACTCAGGCTCTAAAGAGTTAATTTTTTGGACCGTTTTAGAAACTTTTTTGATGAATCTATCGTTGCGACTACCTATAATTTTTTGTACTAAATTTAACATTGTTAACTAACCAAATACTTAATAGTTTTAAATAAAAATAATAACCTAAATGTACATTATATAGAGTTTATAAGAAATTTAAATTAAGATAGATACATTAATTGTACGAATTTAGACCATATACCTGTCATAATGAGATATTTTAAGCTAAAGCTGCTAATGTTAATAACATTAAGTCTATTAACATCTTGTTGCTCCACAAATACTCAAAAGAAATATGATATTAGAACAAATGCTGATATTCAAAAGGCGCAAAAAACTAGCAATAAACCATCTAAAATAGAAGATCCAAATATAGAATCTATTCCACAATGGTTTATAGCAAATCAATCAAACACAGATGAAGTTTTATATGGCTTTGGTTCAGGTAAAACCTCACAACAGGCAACTCAAAATGCTCTAGCTGATATGATTCAAAGACTTCAGGTGACTGTGTCAACAACAACAAGTTTCACTAATATTTCTAACAACAATAAGGTATCTCAGAAACTTATCCAAGAGGTCACTACTTCTTCTGCAGATGTTACAATTCTAAATTATCAAGTAATAAATCAATCACAAACAGATAATACATTCTATATAGAAATTCAAATAAATAAATCACAAACCATAAATGACTTAAAAGATTTAATTAGTAGTAATATCAAACAAGCAAGTCAACTACTCTCCACTACATATAACAAAAGCTCTATTTATAGATTTAATATTACGCAACAAGTAGATAAAAATATCAAAATAATAAAATCTATCCTAAGAGCACTAGTAGTTTTATCTCCTAGTATTGATATTAATGAATACATGGAAGCCCTAAATCATATAGATAATGAGCTTTTAAATGTTAAGCGAACTATACAAATATATATTGATAAACAAAATAGTGGCTTTTTTTATAGCTCTTTAGAAAAATATCTACAAGTAAATAACTACATAACCACAGATAATAAAAACTCTGCAAATATCAGTATATCTCTAAAATTAAAAGACTATGATAACCGATTGATTAACAATTGTTACTGTATCAATACAACTATTGAGCTACAAATAACTGATAATTTATCTAGCCAATTAGCTCCTAAGCAATATGTAGTAAAGTCTTGTTCAAGTAAAGGAAGAGAATCCGCTATAGACAATGCTATTGAAATATTCTATTCTCAACTAAGTAATGCTACCAAAATATACTAGATTATTATGAGCTTAAAAATTATTCCAGAAAAAGTTGCTAATATAGATTCACACCGAACTAGAAAAAAAATTACTGAATCAACTTACGCTAGCAAAGATTTAATAGCAAAAGCTGTTAATCTAAGTACTACTATAGAAGTAGCAAATAAACAATTACATAAACTAAACCTACCATACCTAAAAGATACTCAGCTAGTCTTCTACTCTCCAACTAAGATAATAGTACAAAGTGACAAAGAAATACTAAAATCAAAAATAAAAGAACTACATAACCAGTTTATTACAAAATTAAACCAAACAACTCTGTTTTCAAGGGTTGAGAAAATAGAGCTTATCGTAGACTATTTAAACCATAAAACAAAAAAAGCTGATATAAATCCACCAAATAAAGTAGCTAAGAAGGCACTAGAAAAAATAAAACTAGAAATTAATAAATTAAAAGAATAAATATACTATTTCTCAGTAATAGTACCTAAAGCAACTTCCATCATGTTAGTGAAAGATTGCTCTCTTTGTTGAGCAGTAGTTGATTCACCTGTTATGAAGCTGTCAGATATAGTTACAACTGCAGATGCATTTTTACCCAACTCATTTGCTGTTGCAAATAAAGCAGCAGTTTCCATCTCAACTAAATCACAACCATACTTTTTGATAATTTTTTTATAATCATCAGAATTTTTTCTATAAAAAACGTCTGTACAATGTGCTTTTGCTTTTTTAAGTTCTATATTTTGTCTTTTTGCAGACTCTTCAAGATCCTTATTAAGCTCTTCTGAAGACTTAACATCGCGTGCCTTATCACCAGTTACAATTTCAACAAAATCAGATTCACAGTAACTTTCTTCAACAAGTACTACATCATAGACTTTGAACTCTTCTTTATATGAACCAGCTGAACCTACTCTAATGATATTATCAACATCATAATACTTAAAAAGCTCATAAGCATAAATGCCCATGCTCGCCATACCCATACCAGAACCCATAACACTTACTTTTTTGCCTTTGTAAGTACCTGTGTAACCAAACATATTTCTTACAGCATTAACTCTTGTAACATTTTCTAAATAGTTATCTGCAATATATTTAGCTCTTAAAGGATCACCTGGCATAATTACAGTTTTTGCAAATTCTTCTTTTCTTAATGTTTCTATATGAGGAGTAGGTAATGACATATCTTTTCCCTTTATCTTAATTTCGCTGAAGATATATTAGCATAAATTCCACAAAAATCTTAATTTTATAGCTTTTAATATCATTAACTTTAATTAAAGTATTAACTTTAAAATTATTATTCATATATGTTGGATTTTGTTATGAATATTTCTAGAATTAAAATATGTTTGTTTTGATTAATAAAAGATTTAAGTTTGTATATTTAAAGATCATTTCTGGGATTAGACTCATCAGATGAATCAGGAATATCCTCATCAGGTAAAGCAGGAGCGATAACCATACCATCATCAGTACTAGGCTTATAGCTATCTCCGTACTCACCTGGTTCACGCACATCGCGTCGTGCCATCAAATCATCTACCTGTAATGCATCTATAGTCTCATATTTCATAAGAGCATCGGCCATAGCATGAAGTATATCGACATTATCTTCCAATAACTTCTTAGCCTTGTTATAGCTCTTATCAATCAATTTACGTACTTCTGTATCTACCTCACGGATAGTAGAATCTGACATCTTGACAGATTTACCACCACTTCCACCAAATGGACCCTCATCTTCAACATCATATAAGACTGTTCCCATAGCATCTGACAAGCCCCAACGAGCTACATAATTACGAGCGATATCTGTAGCAACTTGAATATCATTAGATGCTCCTGTAGTAACATGATCATATCCAAATATAAGCTCTTCTGCGATTCTGCCGCCAAATATACTGCACAGACGTCCATGTAGAATAAGCCTGCTTTGGCTAACAGTGTCACCCTCTGGCATATACATAGTCACGCCAAGAGCTCTACCTCTAGGTATGATACTTACCTTATAAACTGGATCATGTTCAGGCATCAGTTTACCGATAATAGCATGACCAGCTTCATGATATGCAGTAAGCTTTTTCTCTTTTTCAGTCATAGCCATACTTCTTCTTTCTGAGCCCATCAAGATTTTATCTTTAGCTTTTTCAAAATCTGCCATGCTAATCTTATCTTTAGACTCTCTTGCAGCAAATAGTGCTGCTTCGTTTACAAGGTTAGCAAGTTCAGCACCAGAAAATCCTGGAGTACCACGCGCTATCCAATCAGCTCTAACATCATCGCCTAAAGCTACTTTTTTCATATGAACTTTAAGTATAGCTTCACGGCCTTTAACAGTTGGCAAACCTACATTTACTTGTCTATCAAACCTACCAGGTCTTAATAATGCCTTATCTAAAACATCTGGTCTGTTAGTAGCAGCAATTACTATAACGCCTTCATTATCAGCAAAACCATCCATTTCAACAAGCATTTGGTTTAGAGTCTGTTCACGCTCATCATTACCGCCACCCATACCTGAGCCACGATGACGTCCTACAGCATCTATCTCATCAATAAATACCAAACAAGGTGCTTTTTTCTTAGCTTGGTCAAACATGTCGCGTACACGAGATGCACCGACACCAACAAACATCTCTACAAAGTCAGAACCTGAAATTGAAAAAAATGGTACTTTAGCTTCACCAGCTATAGCTCTTGCTAGAAGTGTCTTACCCGTTCCTGGAGGTCCTACCATTAAGACACCTTTTGGAATTTTACCACCAATTTTTTCATATTTTTTTGGCTCACGTAAAAAATCAACGATCTCAGCCACTTCTTCTTTAGCCTCATCGACACCAGCCACATCTTCCAAAGTCACTTTGATCTCATCTTCGCCTAAAAGTTTAGCTTTACTCTTACCTACAGAGAAAGGACCTCCTTTGCTACCACCTCCAGCTTTCATCATCATATAGATAAAGAAACCAAAGATTAGTAACATAGGCAACCAATTCAGCAAGAATGCTAAAAATATATTTGGCTTCTCAGGTGCTTTTGCTTTAATAATAGCTTTGCTATCCTCTAACTTATTGACTAAACTACCATCAAGTAGCGGAGCATAAGTCACGAAGCTTTCACCATCTTCTGTCTTACCAGTGATAGTTCTACCATCAACGTCTACTACGCTAATCTTGTTATCTTTTAGCTTAGTTACAAATGAGGAGTAGTTAATACTTTTAGATGAGCTATTCGTATCATTGATACCATTGAAAAGCAGTAGCATCCCACCAATGATTAAAATCCAAAAAATAATATTTTTAAGCATATTATTTTTATTATCATTATTTTGTGCCATATATTTATTTTACCTTTTTCTTCCTTATGAAGTTTTAATACTAAAATCCAACTAATACTATAGTAAAAAATTCGATTATTAGCTAGTCGTTTTGCCAAATAATTGTATAAATATCAATATGATATTGAGCAATATAAATATATACTAATCTATTGATGATACTTAATTGTTGTCAAAACGAACGTAATTCTTAAATTTATAATGGATAAAAATAAAATAATAGCCTATACAATTGGTATAGTTTTTCTCATAGAGTTAATTGATGGTTCTGCACTTAATACTGCCCTACCTCAAATAGCAAATGATTTTCAAGTAAATGCGTTAGCTCTTAAGGTAGCTGTAACTGTTTATCTGTTAGCTCTGGGGCTATTTATCCCTGCATCTGGTTGGATCTCAGATAAAATAGGTTGCAAAAAACTTCTAATCATCTCTTTAATAGGGTTTATTATTTCTTCTGTAGCTTGTGGACTATCAACAAATATTATTAGCTTAGTAATATTTAGAGCCTTTCAAGGAGCCTTTGGAGCATTTACTGCTCCAGTTGCTCGTTTGGCTATGGTTAGAATATTCAAAAATGATCGACTGACAGCGATGTCAATAGTTGCAGTTATTGCTACATTAGGACCCGTTATTGGACCTTTAGTTGGAGGTGCGATGACAACTTATATTGGCTGGAGAATGATATTCTTTATTAACTTTCCTATTGTGCTAATTTGTATAATACTAATAAGCATCTACTTACCTAATATTTCGGTAGCAAAAATTAGAAAGTTTGATTTTAAAGGTTTTCTAATTCTTGGAATATCAATAGCTTTATTAATGTTCTTTATTGATCTTATGATTGATGCAAGCATACTTCCAAATATTAAATGGTTAATACTTTTATCATCTATAATTTTATTTGTAGTATATCTTCGACATGCAATACGATTAGGTGATAATGCCGTTATTAATCTAAACATTTTCAAAAACAACTGCTTTAAATATCTTACTATTATAAGCTCTACGACTCGCTTACTGATAATGGGGATGTCTTTCCTTCTGCCATTATATTTACAGACAAAGCAACACTTTTCTGCTTTTGAATCAGGCCTAGCATTAATGTTTTTTATAATGCCAGCATGGTATGTTAAAAAGATAGTAAAAAAAGTACTAATCAGCTTACATTTTTATAAGTTTTTTGTGATAACTCTTACAATAATGGCTTTTACATATTTGAGCCTAGGAATAGTCTTTATTGACTTTAACTTTTTTGCATTCTCAGTTTTACTTATAATAATCGGTATTTGTTTTGGGATGTTTACTATAGTTTGTAATGCAGGAATTTATAACTCCATTGAAAATGATGAACACATGAGTCCTGCGACAATTGTTAACAGTTCAATAATTCAACTAACAAATGCATTTGCCATATCATGGGCGAGTGTGGTTTTAGCAATGCTTTCTGGGGTTAAAGATATAAGCTTTGATTCTATTATATCTTCTTCTGCTTTTGCATGGGTTCAGGTTATATACTTTTTAGGCTTATTAGCTATCTTAGCTTATGTGATACTTTGCAAACCTAATAACTTAAATAAAGTTTCAACATCTTAATCAAAGTAAATTACTTAAGTACTTCCCCGTATAAGATTTTTTACATTTAGTAATATCCTCAGGTGTTCCTTCAAAAATTATCTGCCCACCTTTACTTCCGCCCTCTGGACCTAAATCTACTATCCAATCAGCCATTTTAATAACATCAAGATTATGCTCAATAATTACTACTGTATTACCTCTATCACGTAAATCCATAATTACTTTTAGCAGTTGATGAATATCATAGAAATGTAGCCCAGTTGTTGGTTCGTCTAAAATGTATAAAGTCTTACCCGTTGAGCGTTTTGAGAGCTCTTTAGCTAGCTTAACTCTTTGAGCTTCTCCACCAGATAAAGTAGTCGCACTTTGGCCTAACTTAATATAGGATAATCCCACGTTCATCAAAGCTTCTAATTTAGTTTTGATACTCGGAACAGCTTCATAAAACTCTAGAGCCTCCTCTACAGTCATTTCTAATACTTCGTATATATTTTTTCCTTTGTACTGTACGGCAAGAGTTTCACGATTATAACGCTTTCCTTCACAAACATCACAAGCAACATAAACATCTGCCAAGAAATGCATTTCAACTTTTATAACGCCATCACCTTGACAAGCTTCACATCTACCACCACGCACATTAAAACTAAATCTGCCAGCACTATAACCCCTTGATCTTGATTCTGCAGTAGCTGCAAATAACTCTCTTATAGGAGTAAAAACGCCTGTATATGTAGCTGGATTAGAACGAGGAGTACGTCCTATTGGCGACTGATCAATATCAATAACCTTATCTAAGTGGTTAAATCCTTTGTGAGATTTATATTCCATAGGTACAAGCGTACTTCTGTTTAGTAATCTAGATGCCAAAGGGTATAGTGTCCTATTTATCAAAGTTGATTTACCAGAACCTGATACCCCTGTTACACAAGTCAAAGCTCCAATTGGAATTTTTAAATTATCGCCTTGCAAATTATTTCCAGTAGCACCATTAATTTCAATATAACGATTTTTACTAGCTTTTAGCCTAGTCTTTGGAACTTCTATCTTCTTACGACCACTTAAGTAATCAGCAGTTAAAGATTTTTTATTTTTGATAATTGCCTGATAATCCCCAGATGCTACTACTTCGCCACCATGAACACCCGCCATTGGTCCCATATCAATAATATAATCTGCTTGTTTAATTGCATCTTCATCATGTTCAACGACGATAACTGTATTACCTAAATCCTTAAGATTATGCAACGCATCTAAAAGACGTTGATTATCTCTTTGATGAAGTCCGATAGATGGCTCATCTAATATATACATAACTCCCACTAGACCAGCACCAATTTGACTAGCTAGCCTAATGCGTTGTGCTTCACCACCTGAAAGAGTATCAGCTTGTCTTGAAAGGCTTAAATACTCCAAACCGACATTTGCTAAAAATTCGACTCTTAATCTAATCTCTTTAAGTAAATTCTCTGCAATAACTTTTTGCTGCCCTACAAATTCTAATTCATCAAGCCATTTTAATAAATCATCTATAGACAAGGCACATACATCTGCTATATTTTTATCTTCTATAAATATATTTCTAGCATATTCATTAATTCTAGCACCATTACAAGACTTACATTTGAGATTACTCATAAGCTCATATAGGTCTTTTTTGACCATATCAGAATCAGACTCATAGTATCTACGCTCAAAGTGAGGTATAACTCCCTCAAATGGCTTGACCCTAGTTTGCCTACCACCTCTAATTGAATCAATAGTCATCTTAATAGCCTCATCACCTGAGCCATATAAGATTACTTCTTGAATCTTTTTAGATAATTTTTCAAAAGGTTCATCTAATGAGAACTTATAATGCTCAGCTAAAGATTCAAATTGTGAGTAATAATACTGATTTGTCTTATTCCACTTAACAATTGCTCCATGTTTAAGTGAAATTGCTGGATCTATTATTACTTTTTTCTCATCAAAAAATTCTTTGACTCCTAGACCATCGCAACTACTACAAGCTCCTAATGGACTATTGAATGAAAAAATTCTTGGTGATAACTCTTTGAGAGCATAATCACACAACGGACAGGCATGCTTAGATGAGAATAAAATATCATCAGCAGTTTCGTTAGTCATATCTACTAATTTGACGATACCATTACCAAGATCTAAAGCAGTTTCTATAGACTCTGCAATTCGTTGCTCATTATCTTTTTTAGGCTTAAATCTATCAACCACAACTTCTATGTTATGTTTCTTGTAGCGATCTAACTCTGGATAATCTTCATCTAAATTAAAAAACTCTCCATTTATACGTACACGAATATACCCCTGTGCTAATATCTTATCTAACAGAGTATGATGAGTTCCTTTCTTTTGAGAAATAATTGGAGCTAATATCATTAAGCGTGTATTTTCATCAAACTCTAGGATTTTATCAACCATCTGACTGATTGTCTGTGCTTTAAGTTCTATTTGATGAACTGGACATTTAGCCGTTCCTGCCCTAGCAAAAAACACCCTCAGATAATCATATATCTCAGTAACTGTACCGACGGTAGATCTCGGATTGTGAGATGTTGTTTTTTGATCAATTGAAATAGCAGGAGATAGACCTTCTATATGCTCAACATCTGGCTTATCCATCATCGATAAAAACTGTCTAGCATAGGAAGATAGCGACTCAACATAACGTCTTTGTCCTTCTGCATACAAAGTATCAAATGCTAGTGAAGATTTACCAGAACCGCTTAATCCTGTAATGACAGTAAGCTTATCTCTAGGTATTTCAACATCGATATTTTTTAGATTATGGGTTTTTGCACCCTTGATGATAATTTTTTTCATAAAGAATTTTTTAGAGGAATATCCATTAGGTTAAAGATTATTTATATTCTACATCTACAATTTCGTATGTAACTTTACCTTTAGGAGTATCTAAGATAATCTCATCACCTACTTCTTTTTTAATCAAAGCACGAGCTAATGGCGCTACAACAGATATCTTATGATTATCTATATCAGCTTCATCTTCGCCCACTATCTGGTATGTAGTTTCTTCTTCTGTATCAACATTAATAACTGTGACAGTAGCTCCAAAAATGACCATACCATTAGCTTGAAGTTTTGTTACATCAATAACCTGAGCGTTAGATAATTTTGATTCTATATCTTTAATCCTGCCCTCAATAATACCTTGTCTCTCTCTAGCAGCATGATATTCAGCATTCTCTTTTAGATCCCCATGATCACGAGCTTCTGCTATAGCTTCAATAATCGCAGGCCTTTCAGTTTTCTTTAATCTACTCAACTCTGCTCTTAATGCTTGTTCTCCTGCTGGAGTCATAGGCACTCTACCATTTGTCATTATTTATTTTCTCCTTTTAATAACACACAAATTAAATTATTCACAAGTATACGCGCCACCGCCCTCTCTTGTAGGACTGTCAGTATAAACTACTCTGCCCACCAAGTTAATAACTAATGCTGCTTGATAGTTATTGTTTCTATCACAATATGTGATATTCCCATTACCGGTAGCCATAAAACCATTTGGCGCTATTCTTACGAAACCAGGATTACCTGCTAAATTAACATAGATATTTCCTCCATTCCCCTGAGGAAGATTAGCTATTATTTCATCGGTATTCCCATCATATAACTCAGTACCATTGGCGCTTTCAAAAGCTACTATTGGACCATCATTCCATGAAGTTGAATTTAAACAAGAAAAACTATTTTTATCTAACTTACCCGTTCCGTCAAAACTATCTGAATTAGCAGCACAAACAATTACAGTCTTGGCATCTGAACGAGCTTTGATAACACCATACTCAATAAGTTTTTGTAAATTAGTTAGTCTAGTTTCGGCAAATGTTTTATAGTAAAAAGAAAAGGAACTAATTGCTGCCATCATCAATATAGTCATAATGACAATAACAACCATTGTCTCAACTAAAGAAAAACCTTTTTCCTTACTAATAACCATTATTTACTTTTTACCTTCGCTATAAGCCACTTAGTTGACTCATCTAAATTTTGATACTCTGCTGAAGAGTCATCGCTCATTGCCTTTAAAATATTTTTACCAAGTTTTTTACCAAGCTCAACACCCCATTGATCATAGCTATTGATATCCCACAATACTCCTTGAACAAATATCTTGTGTTCATACAAGGCTATAAGTACTCCAAGGGTATATGGACTCAACTCATCTAGTAAAATTGTCGTACTTGGTCTATTTCCTGGAATCACTTTGTGAGGTGCTAACTGTTTTGCTTGAACTTCACTCAAACCAGAATTTAAGAGCTCATTATAAACCATATCATAAGATTGTCCAAACATTAGCGCTTGTGACTGAGCAAAACAATTAGCTAGTAAAGCCTGTTGATGATTATCATAATTATGATGACTTGTCGCTACAGCAATGAAATCAACCGGAATAAAAACATTACCTTGATGTAGAAGTTGATGAAAAGCATGTTGTCCATTTGTGCCAACACCACCCCAAAGCACAACACCAGTTTGATAATCAACACCCTCACCTGCAATATTTACTGATTTACCATTACTTTCCATATCAGCCTGTTGAAGATAGTCGACAAAATAACAAAGTCTCTCATCATAAGGGAGTAAAGCCTGTGATTGACTCTGATAAGCACAAGAGTAGTAGCTTGCTAATAGCCCCATAATAACAGGAATATTTTTATCAAACTCGGTTTCTTTAAAGTGCTTATCTATAGAGTAGGCACCTGCTAAAAGTTTCTCAAAATTATCATAACCAACTGCAAAAGCTATCGACATCCCTATTGATGACCATAATGAATAGCGACCACCAACCCAATCCCACATTTTATAGCAATGTTCAAGATTTATACCAAACTCTTCTACTTTATCTAATTTACTAGATATAGCAACAAAATGGTTAGCTACAGCTTTTTCATCTTCATAATGATCAAGTAACCACTCTCTAGCTGAAATAGAATTTAGCAGAGTCTCCTCTGTTGAAAATGATTTAGAAGCCACAATAAATAAGGTTGTCTCAGGATCAATAACATGCAAAGCTTGTAGCAATGAATCAGCATCAACATTTGAAACAAAATGTACTTTTAATCCAGTACAATGATAAGGTTGTAATGCTCTGACAACCATCTTAGGTCCAAGATCTGAACCACCAATTCCAATATTCACAATATCTGTAATTCTTTTACCCGAAAAACCTTTCCACTCTCCTGATGTTACTTTTTCAACAAGAGCTTTTACACGTTGTTTTTCTTCATTTACCTCTTTACGAATATCTTGTCCATCTATAACTAATGGAGAATTAGACAAATCGCGTAATGCAGTATGTAAAACCGATCGATTCTCGGTAGAGTTAATTTTTTCTCCAGCAAACATCTGCTGGATTTTATTTTTAAGATTAGATTTACTAGCTGACTCCAAAAGAGTTTTCAATATATTGTCATTTACAAGATTTTTTGAATAATCAAAATATATACTCTCAAACTTTAAAGATAATTTCTCAACTCTGTGATTATCTGTAGCAAACTCATGCGATAAGCTTACTTTCTGTTCTCTTAGCTCTTTATTAGAATCATTACAAAATAGCATTTAATCTATCCTTATATTTTGCATGCGATATAAACAATAAAATATCCCCACGTGAATAAGATATCTCTACCTTATCTTCTGTAGCATAATTTCTTGCACCTGTACCAGTATCTATACTCAAGCTTGCTCCGCTTAAAGGATACCTAAGACCATTATAATATATATTTTCTGCATATCCAAAAGGCATAACTGAAAACATCTTACCCAATACACCACTGACAGTATATTTTTTAGGTATAAAGAAGTATCTAGAATATATATCTATAAACTCAATTTCTATCTTTTGCATATAGTTTTTAGCAATAGTAATATTACATAAGAAATGATCCATTTCTCCTTCTGAAGCACCAAACACATAGATTTTTGAAACACCTAGAGATATTATATATTCTAGTGATTTTTCAAAATCAGTAGAATATTGATCCTTATCAATGAGAAATAGTTCATCATTTAAAACAGCAAACGAGTCAAAGTCGCCTATAACTTTTTTGACTTTTGAGTTTAAATATTTAGATTTATTGATCTTTTCGTAAGCACCATCTGCACAAAATATATCAAGATCATTAAAACTGCTCTGAATATACTTTTCACAAAAAAATAAATCAATACTACCATTTAAGAACAGTATAGCTTGTGACATTGTTTTTATATTTAGAAAATAATAGTAAATTATAACTTACTATGACAATAATCAAGAAATTTTAAGACTGATAATTAGGTGGCTCTTTTGTAATTGTTACATCATGGACATGTGATTCTTTCAAACCAGCTCCAGTAATTTGAACAAATGTAGGTTCTGTACGCATTGTTTGGATATCTTTTGAACCAGTATATCCCATACTAGATCTCAAACCACCTATTAACTGGTGAATAACTGCAGCTAGATGACCCTTGTAAGGCACTCTACCTTCGACACCCTCTGGAACGAACTTCTTAGCATCAGTATTACCTTGGAAGTATCTATCAGAAGAACCCTGCTCCATGGCACCTAGTGACCCCATACCACGATATGACTTATAAGAACGTCCCTGAAAAAGTTCAACCTCACCAGGCGACTCTTCAGTACCACCAAAAAGACCACCAATCATAACTACCGATGCTCCAGCAACTATAGCCTTTGCTATATCTCCAGAGAATTTGATACCGCCATCAGCAATAACTGGGACTCCTGTGCCTTCTAAAGCTTCAGCAACATTTGATATCGCTGTAATCTGTGGCACACCCACTCCTGCAACTATTCTTGTAGTACATATTGAACCAGGACCTATACCCACTTTCACAGCGTCAGCACCAGCCTTAACAAGATCTTTTGCAGCTTCTGCTGTAGCAATATTACCACCTACAACTTCAATATTTGGATAGTTATCCTTGACCCATCTAACCATATCAAGCACACCTTGAGAATGACCATGCGCAGTATCAACCACAATTATATCAACACCTTCTGCTGCTAACGCAGCAACACGCTCTTTCGTATCTGCAGCAGTACCAACAGCAGCACCGACTCTTAGACGGCCAAGCGAATCTTTGCAAGCATTAGGCTTATTTTGTGATCTTTCGATATCTTTTGTTGTTATCAAACCAACTAGCTCACCTTGTTCATTAACTACAAGCAACTTCTCTATTTTATGTTCATGAAGTTTTTTCTTGATTGCGCCTTGAGAAGCATCCTCTGCAACTGTTACTAACTGTTCTCTAGGTGTCATTATAGAGCTTACTGGTTCATCTAAGTCTTTAGCAAATCTAAAATCACGCTTAGTAACAATACCAATAATCATATTATTATCATCAACGACTGGAAAACCAGAAAAATTATGCTCTTTCGCAAGTTGCATAACTTCTTTGATTGAGCTTTCTTGCTTTATAGTAATTGGATCAATTACCATTCCGTTTTCAAATCTTTTTACTTTTTTAACTTCTTGAGCTTGAGCTTGTATAGACATATTTTTATGGATAATACCAATCCCACCTTCTTGAGCTATAGCTATAGCAAGACGAGATTCAGTAACGGTATCCATAGCCGCAGAAACTAAAGGAATATTCAATTGAATATTTCTAGTAATATTTGTCTTCAAATCTACTTGATGTGGAAGTACGTTTGAATATCTAGGCGAAAGCAACACATCATCAAAAGTGATTGCTTGTTGAGTAATTCTTAACATTTTTAATCTCCGTAATTAAAATCTAAAAGAGGTGATATTTAATTACAGAAATATTCTATCATATTAGAAAAAATATACTAGAGATAGATAAGCTAATAATCTACTATTTAGCTTGAGATAAAAGATAATGTACTAGTAGCGGTACTGGTCTGCCTGTTGCTTTGCAGCTAGCAAAATCTCCCATTGCAGACCCTGCAATATCAAGATGAGCCCATTCATAATCTTCCGTAAATTTTGATAAGAATAATCCAGCAACTATCGATCCAGCCGATCTATCACGACCACAGTTATCCATATCAGCAACTTTACTTTCTAATTTCTTAAGGTATGGCTTATGCAAAGGTAATCTCCACACCAAATCATTAGAAGCATCAGCTGCTTGCTGAAGACTATTAGCTAACTTATCACTATTTGCAAACAATCCAGAAAAAGCATCACCTAAAGATATAATCATAGCACCTGTTAAAGTTGCCATATTAATAACTGCTTTGGGATTATATTTACCGATATAAGTTAATGTATCACAAAGCACCAAACGACCTTCTGCATCTGTGTTGCTTACTTCTACTGTTATACCTTTCATACTCTTAAGTACATCACCAGGTCTATAAGATCTAGCATCTACAGCATTTTCTGCTAACCCCATAACTCCAACAACATTTATAGGAAGGTTTAGCATTGCTAGAGCTTTCATTGTACCCATAACAGCTGCAGCACCGCCCATATCCATTTTCATAGAGTCCATCCCAGCTGCTGGCTTAATACAAATACCGCCATTATCAAAGACTAAACCTTTACCAACCAGTACTATAGGCGCTTCATCTTCATCTCCACCATTATACTCCATACAAACAGTATAATTAGACATATCAGATCCACGACCTACAGCTAGAGCACAACCCATACCAAGCTCTGCCATTGCATCTTGATCTAGATAGTTAAGATTAAATGTTTCATATTTAGATGTTAAATCTCTCGCCTCATTTAACATATAGTCAGTATTACAGATATTAGCAGGAAGGTTTTGTAAATCTTTAGCATAATTTTGACCACATGCAATCGCTGAACCAATCTTAGCAGCATCTTCAAGATCTTGATTACCCGAATACACCAACTCAATCGCTTCTAATGAGAAATTTTCTTTTTTAGATTTTAGCTGATCGAAAACATAAGTTTCAGAGATAAATGCTCTAACAGTGTCTAATGCAAATTGCTTCACGTTAGCATTATCAAATATATAATCTATGTTTACAGAAACTTCTTTTATATTGAGCTTTTTAAGCTGCTCAGCTGCTTTAGCAATAATCTTATCATATTCAGATGCTATAAAATCTTGTCTAAGACCAAGACCTAAAAGAATCACAACCTTATCACCATGTAGCAAAGGAAGAACCTCACCAGACTCAGCTTTAAAAACTTTTTTATCCAATAAAGATTTGGAATTTGGGCACTTTGTTTCAGCAACTAATTTTTTAAGATTTTCTTGAGCAACGATTAATACCTCAGCAGACAACGTCGACTGATTATTTACAACAATTTTCATTAGAGATCCTATATTATTTGTAACACAATTTTATAAACATAATATCAAAAAAGAATATTTATCGCATTAAAATTAAAAGCTAGTTATTCTTATCTACTGACTTTTGCTTATAAAAAATATAGAATTGCAGATAGCATAATTATTATATATACATAGTGACATACATTGATTCTTGAAAAATATTACAATAAAGACATAGTTAACACCTTTACATCGATTACATTATTCATAATATCTATTGTATCGGCTAACTTACTTATTCGACTTTTTCAACAAGCATACTCGCAAGGTTTAGGTATTGACTCAATTATAAAGTTTGTGATACTAACAATACCTGGGAACGTAAGTCTAGTAGCTCCTATCGCAATATTTCTAGCTATTGTTATTTGTTTTGGTAAGTACTTTGCAAATAATGAGATGTTTGTAACTCTAGCAGGTGGAGTTACATGGATGCAAATAGTCAAAAATACTATGAAGCCCGTGTATGCTCTGACAATCATTACATTTTTAACCGTAATGTATATTAACCCCCTATCCAAACAAACTCAGGATATTTATCAAGCTTCACTAACAGCAAAAGCTCTTTTGTCCTCAATAACCGATGACAAAATAATTAAAACTACTGACGGAAAAGTCATATATATAAAAAGTAAATCAGGAAATACTCTTAAAGATGTATTTTTGTATATGGCTACAGATAATAGTGATGAGTATAAAGTAGTAACTGCACCTGTCGCAGAAGTTATAACAGATAAGGGCGCTGCATATGTAGACTTCCATGATGCTCACATATATACAAAAGAGCCCAAAACATCTGAGTATACTTATGACACAGCTAAAAATGCTATCTACACTATCTTTGACACTTCTGATCGTGATTACAATCATGATAAAGTTGATAGATTATATATGCACACTCTTATAGAAAACTTTACTGACAAAGATGATGGTACAGTCTCTCGTGGAGAGTTCTTTGGGCGTATTAACAACTCTATTTCTGTTATAGTAGCATCACTACTTGCACTTGCGCTTTGTCGTCTAAGACCAAGACAGAACAAGTATGCTAAACTACTACCCTCAGTTGTTGTTCTAGCAGTATATTTGTGTAGCAACATGTTTGTAAACACTCTTATGACTGGTGGTAAATTACCAGTTTGGATCGGACTTTGGCTTCCTCACATCTTTTTTATAATTTATGCTATCAGAACTATAAGAAAAGATAATGGATCTTCTAAGAAGGAAAAATAAATGTTTTTAAACCGTATTGATCGCTACATATTCAAAACAGTATTTAGTAGCTTTCTGATTGTAAGTTTAATTTTTTGTATCTTGTTTTTTATTTTTACTTATCTAGCACAAGTAAGTAACAATGATACAGGTGCAAGTAATATAGAACTTATTATAATAACCATATACCAATTACCAGGAATTTTATACACACTACTTCCCGCTTGTGCTATGGTGGGTGCTCTAATGGGACTTAGCTTACTTGCAAACAACTCCGAGATAATAGTATTGAGATCTTTTGGCCGCTCTACAGCTCAAATCGCAAAGGGAGTTGTACTAGTTGGTATCATAGGCTCTATAGTTACTATGGTTTTTGGTGGGTATATTGCCCCAGTTTTACAAAAACTTGCTGATTCAAATACTGTGGCATATAACACTCATGATTTATGGCTAAAAACTCCTGATGGTTTCATGAATATCTCAAACATCGATCCAAATGAAGGAAAAGCATACGGCATAAGAAAGTTTATAACTAAAGATAACCAAGTACAGGAAGTTAGATATGCTGAAAAAGCTGAATATGTGAACGATGCTACAGCGAATGTATTTAATGTCAGTGTCGTCACATTTCCTAATAAAGATGTTAAACATATAGATGTTAAAGAGAATGTTTATAAAGCTATATGGTCTAACCCTATACCAATATCTGTAGCCAAAGTTATCACTATCAATGACAATGATTATCTAAATTTCACCCAGTTGACTAGATATATGTTATCGAATAGCCAAGCTAAAGATTCAATATCACTAAAATTCTGGCAAGAGATTTTTCAACCATTAGCATTAATGGTATTAATATTACTTTCTGTACCATTAAGTATTGGATCAACCAGATCATCAACACTGATACTTAAATTACTACTAGGTGCATTTTTTGGTTTTGCATTTTTTATCATTAACCAAATATTTGGTCCAATTGCATTAATTCTACACCTACCAACTATACTTGGTGCCGCAGGTCCTACAGTTATTGCATTGATATTACTAATTTATCTATTTATAAAATCTAAAGAAACATAAGAAACTTATATGAGCATCGATAAATACTCCCTTGATAATGATCTTAATATATATATAAAAAAAGACTCTAGAGCACCTGTTGCTCTCGCTCAGATTTGGTATAAGGTAGGATCAACATACGAACCTACTAAACTAACAGGCATATCTCACATGCTTGAACACATGATGTTCAAAGGTACTAATAAATATACTAAAGATGAGCTAAACAGTATAGTTGAAAATAATGGTGGCGTGCAAAATGCATTCACAGGATTTGACTATACTGCTTATTATCAGTTTTGGCACAAAAAGAATCTAGAACTGAGCCTATCTATTGAATCATCAAGAATGTCAAACTTACTATTTGATGAAAATGAATTTATTCCAGAGAGAAAGGTTGTACTTGAAGAAAGAAATCTACGCGTAGATGACAAAGCATTTAGTTATGCTTTTGAACAATTTATGAAACTTGCATATCAAAATAACTCTCGACATACTCCAATAATTGGCTGGCGTGAAGATATTGAAAATTATACACTTAATGATCTAAAAAAATGGTACCAACAAAACTATGCTCCAAACAATGCTAGTATTGTTCTTGTAGGTGATATTGATAAATCATCTGCTATACCTATGATAAAAGATTACTTTGGTGGTATTCCCAAATCTAAATTGATGAATATAGAAAAAGAGCCAAGCTTAATAAATATTGGCTATAGACACTCAAAAGTACAAAAATCACCAAATGATACAGATGCTGCGATATTAGGATACATAACACCCTCGTTAACAACTGATTATCATGATAATGATCCTTTTGCTTTAATGATACTAAATAATATTATTGGTAGTGCTGATGCATCAATATTACAGCAGCGACTAGTTAGAGATGAAAATCTTTGTTGTCATATAGATAGCGAATACTCCCCTTTTATAAAAGGAGAAGATATTTTCACTATCACAGCAATAGCAAACCATGATCAAAGCCTAGATAAAATTCAGGATAAAATAGAAGACTCTATTGCTAAACTTAAAAACGATGGCGTAACTCAAGAACAATTGAATAGAGCAAAAGTAACCATAAAAGCTGATAAAGTATTTGCTATGGATTCACTTGAAACTCAAGCAAATTTGATAGGCTCTCTTGCTAGTATAAATCTAGATGTTGACTACTATAAGTATCTTGAGAAACTCTATGATGTCTCAATTAACGACGTTAATCGCGTACTTAATAGATATTTTGACAAAAACAATCTTACATCTCTTCACTTATTAAAGGATTAGAAACTATGATCCATAAATTTGATATAGATAATACAACAGTATATTTCCAAGAATCTCCTAGTCTACCAATGGTTGATATTCAGCTTAACTTTAGAGCTGGATCAGCATTTGATAGCGATCTAAATGGCTTAGCTGATTTAGCAGTAGGAATGTTCGCTACAAAAACTCAAAAATCTAGTGAACAAGAGCTTATAAATAAAATAACTGATAGTGGAATATCTATACACTCAGAAACTACTAAAGAATTTTTTAATATAAAAATTCGTCTATTAAATGACCTCAACATTATTAATAATACTATTAATATACTACAAGAAATTTTCACCTTCCCCGACTTTGATGCTGATATATTAGAAAGAGAAAAGATTCAGACTCTTACTCATATTGACTATTTATATCAACAACCTAACTACTTGGCTTCACTTGAATTTTCAAAGCATATTTTTGCAAATAATCCTTATAGCAAGCCAACAATTGGCTACAAAGGAACTATTAAAAAAATATCAAAAAAAGATATTGAAGATTTCTTTAATCAAAATATTTGTGCAAACAATGCCAATATATGTATAGTTGGTGCTATTGATAAAATACAGGCTGAAGATATTTCTCAGAGCCTAGTTAGTTTTTTACCAAAAGGTAAAAAAAATACGCAGAAATTTGCTCAACAAAAAAACAACTCTCAAATAATTAAAAATAAGTTCTCAAGTAAACAAACTGCTATACTAACAGGTCATCAATTGTTACTTGATATTAATGATCCATTATATTTCCCACTAAAACTAGGAAATGAAATACTTGGCGGTGGTGGCTTAAACTCTCTGCTTTTCAATAAAGTTCGTGAAGAGCTTGGATTAGTTTATAATATCTCAAGCACAGCTAATATTAATCCTGATTATGGTAGCTTTGTAATATCTGCTCAAACAAGCAATCCAAATCTTGCCTTAGAAACTATAAATAGTGTCTATAGTAATTTCATTAACTCTACTATAGATGAACAAACTCTAACAAACTCTAAAAAGCATATTGAAGGCACACATTTATTAAGCTGTGTAAAAAATAGCTCTAAGCTAAATATGCTATCTTCAATCGCAAATAAAAATCTGCCTTTAGATTTTTTTGATACTTATGTTGAGCATATCAATAATGTTACTGCTACACAAATTTACGATGCTTACCAAGCTATACAAGAAAATAACATAATCACAGTAATGGTTGGAGATATCGAATAAGTGAAGACAAATACTATTCGTATAATATCTGGAAAATACAAAAATCGAAGACTAAAATTTCCCAATGTGAATGGCTTACGTCCAACTTCTGATCAGCTTAAAGAAACTATCTTTAATTGGTTAGCTCCATATATACATGATAGCATTTGCATTGATGCTTTTGCTGGTAGTGGCAGCCTAGGTATAGAAAGCATATCAAGAGGTGCTTCAAAAGCCATATTCTATGAACTTAATTTTAAAGCTTTGCAGCAAATCAAAGAAAATATTAATACATTAGATATACTGAATTATGAAATATATAAAACTGATAGCATAAAAGCCCTTGCAAATTTTGATCCTTGCAATTCTAGGCTAATTATATTTTTAGACCCTCCATTTAATAAAAATATTATTCCAAAAGCTCTAGAGTCGATATTAAAAAATCAAAATATCCCTAATGAAACATTAGTATATGTAGAAACTGAAAAAACTGCTGAATATAACCTTGATGGTTTCGATATATTAAAAGAAAAAACAACTTCAAATATTTCTGCAAAACTAATAATAAAAAATGATTTAAATTCTAAAAATAATCTCTAAAATATAGCCAACTCTAGCTTTTGGAAATAATTATGTACCACGTTGGAATATCAGGCCCTTTTATTTTTACTATCATGTTCCTAATAGGCATAATTGCTGAAAGCATGACTGGAGTAATCTCATCATCTCGAAGAAACATGGATGCTTTTGGAGTAGTTGCAATCGCATTAACAACGGCTTTAGGTGGTGGTGTAGTTAGAGATTTGCTACTCGGTAATCTACCAGTAACCATTATGCTCCATCCTCACTATATTGTGATATGTTTATGTTTCTCTATTATTGCTATTTTTACACAAAAGTATATCAATAAGTTTTATAAAATATTTTTGATCTTAGACTCAATTGGTCTTATTGCATTTGCATATATAGGTAGTAGTATAGCGTACCAAATTTGTACAGAAGTATTTCATATGAAGTTCTTTAGTGTTTTTATAGTTGGAATTGTTATTGCTATAATTAATGGTGTAGCTGGTGGTATTATGAGAGATATGATCTGTAATGATATCCCTGTTGCCTTCAAGGCAGAATTATACGCATCTGTAGCAGCGGTTGTTGGAGGTATGAACATTATCTTTATATATTTGGATGTGAATTTATATATTAGTGCTGCAATAATTATCGGATTTGGATTAACTATAAGAGTTATGTCGATAGTATATAAATGGAAATTACCCATTATCTAATAATAGATCTCTAATCTATACTATAGCCTACTACTTTTAGATGATTTCAGCTATATAACTAAATACCACTATGGAATCTAAACTCTGAATCTGAAGATAATATAAGATCCTTTTCTATTTCACCTATTCTTTTGATATCTTTGCCAATATCTGTAGAAGAATATTTTTCTGCAAAATGTAGATATATCGTAAAATGTCTTTTTTCTGACTCTAATAATCCATTATAAAACTTCTGTAACTCAGAATCTAAATATGGAGCAACTTTTGCAAATCTTTCACAAGAACGAGCTTCTATATATGCTCCAATGATCAAAGCATCGATAAAGCGCCCTTCTTTATCTGTCCTAGCGGCTTTAATTAACTGACTAGCATATCTAGATGCTGATATAGCTTTGTATTGTATATCCCGCTTTTTCATAATACGCATCACTTGTTCAAAGTGTACTAACTCTTCTCTAGCGATCTTAGACATTCTTGTTACTAGTTCATATTTGTCTGGATGTCTATATATGTATGTCATAGCTGAAGATGCTGCTTTCATCTCACAGTGAGCATGATCTATCAGCATTAATTCTATATTAGCTAATGCTTTCTGTATCCATTGTTCAGGTGTTTCACATAACAAAAAATTCTCAATAGTTGCAAAGTCTGCATACTGCTGCTTCATAATAGCTTATAAATTTATTTTTTGAAGTATTATAAAAAAATTGCTTAATATATTCTATTTAAAATTATTAAGAGTAGAATGTTTATATGAGTAAATCTGAATATTTAAATTTATGAGTAATATAAATATAGCTAATAAACGCGTAGCAAAAGATGAAGTGCTTTATCATATAGGGTTAAGTGAAGAGATGATAGATAGTGCAGAAATCGCAATTCTTCCTGGAGATCCTAAAAGGTCTGAACCTTTAGCAAAAATGTTAGATAAAAATGCTAAGTTTCTTGCTACTAATAGAGAATATACATCGTATTTGGCCAAAATAGCTGACAGAAATGCTATTGTGATATCAACTGGTATGGGTGGTCCTTCAACTGCAATATGTATTGAAGAGCTAGCTATGATAGGAATCAAAAAACTAATACGTGTGGGAACATGCGGAGCTATTCAAGAGAATATTGATTTTGGTGATTTGATATTAACCACTGCATCTGTTCGTTTAGATGGCACATCATATCATTATGCTCCAATAGAGTATCCTGCGGTTGCTGACTTTAAGCTAAATAGTTCTTTATACAACTCGGCAAGATCATTAAATATAGATATTCATTGTGGGATAACGGGATCTTCAGATACTTTTTACCCGGGTCAAGAAAGAAGAGATAGCTATAGCGGTTATGTAAGAAAACATTTTAGAGAATCTCTAGATGAGTGGAGAAAATTAAATGTTCTTAATCTAGAAATGGAGTCTTCTGCTTTGCTTACAGTATGCGCTACTTTTGGCTTGCAAGCCAGCTGTATATGTACAGTTCTAGCAAAGAGAACAACCTCAGAATCAGTCAATAAAAGCAGATATGATGAAGGTATGCAGAATATAATGTCAATTATAAAACACTCGATTGAAAATAATTTCGAAAACTAAGGAAAAATAAATACTAATGAGCAATGATATTAACAACAAACTAATTGATGCAGCTATACAAGCAGCTGGGAATGCTTATACTCCATATTCTAAGTTTAATGTTGGTGCTGCACTATTAATGAAAGATGGCTCTATTTTAAAAGGTGCTAATGTAGAAAATGCTTCTTATGGACTATGCAACTGTGCTGAAAGAACAGTATTATTCTACGCTTACGCCCAAGGTTATCGTAAAGAAGATATCAAAAAACTTGCGGTAGTTGCAGACACTCCAGAAGGAGTTTCGCCATGTGGTGCTTGCCGACAAGTTATGTCAGAACTTTTGGATCTTGAATGTCCAATCATATTATCAAATATCAGAAAAACAGATATAAAAGAAACAAATATTAAAGAACTTCTTCCATATATGTTTTCTTTCTAAAAAAATTATTATCAACAAGCAAAATTAACAGCATAAACATAAGTTTATGTATAACGATCATGCTTTTATAAAAATAAATAATGGTGGGTAGTACAGGATTCGAACCTGTGACCAATTGGTTAAAAGCCAACTGCTCTACCGACTGAGCTAACTACCCATAATTACAAAATAAAATCTCTTTAATTTTGTATTGAAATGATTAATCTAATGGTGGGTAGTACAGGATTCGAACCTGTGACCAATTGGTTAAAAGCCAACTGCTCTACCGACTGAGCTAACTACCCAAAAGATGCTGTTTATTATACTGACTAGATTTTTTGTGTCAACACTTTATGCTGTTTTTTTCTATTTAATTCCAAAATTTCTATAGGGTGTTTGATTGTATGGCCTTCCATACGCTTTACTTGACATCTACATGAAAATCCTGTTGCGATTACAGACCTAATTCCACTTTCTTTAATTTTGTCTTTCCAGCTTAAATTATAAATATGCTTTGATGTATCGATATGCTTAGTCTCATGACCAAAGCTACCAGACATACCACAACAACCAACTTTAGCAATTTTAGTTTCTACCCCAAAATGCTTAAATATTTTTTGCCATTGCTCTATCGAAACAGCAGATAATGATTTTTCTGTACAGTGATTAAATAAATTAAACTCTTTATCTAGCATTTTGCTCATGGTCGGTAAAGTATCAAGTTTTGTTATTAACCACTCTTGTATTAGTTTAACTTTGAATCTTACCTTATCACCACAGATCTTTTTGTATTCATCTCTATAAACAAGAGTCATTGCTGGATCGACACCAATCATTTCGACTTTTGTTTCTGCTATTTGGTTGTATAGCTTAGTAGCTTTGATAGCTTGCTTTTTAAAGTACTTAAGGAAACCTTTGACATGTGATGGCTTACCATTTACTTTAAATGGAGCAAAATAAACCCTAAAGCCTAAAGCTGTCAAAAAGTCATATAATGTCAAAACTATATGAGTATCATATAAAGATGTAAATATATCTTGAACTATACAAACAGTTTTTTTCTTTTGCTCTGTAGACAGATTTCTCATCTCTTCGAGATTAAACTCTGGAGCACCTCTTTTTTTAAGTTCTGATCTTAGATTTAATGAACTAATAATTGGAGTATCCGCAAAACCAACCAAGTTAGTCAACCCAGCCCTAACAAATTGAATATTAAAAATATCATTATATATTTTTGGCATATACAAATTGATACTCAGCAATGATTCACTAAATTTAACAAAATAATCCAAGCCAGGACGTTTATATTTAGAGTGATAGTGATATAAAAATTGTGATTTCATCGTAGGAATATCAACTTTTATTGGACATCCAGATACACAAGCCTTACACCCTAAACACTTATCTAGTGAGTCATATACTTGATGTGAGAAATCATCTGGATATTCTTCTAACTTATCAAAACCAGTGTTATAAACTTTATCTTTTGTTGAATACCCTGCTGCTGAAAGCTGATTAAGCCACTCACGTAATACTGCTGACCTACCTTTTGGTGAGTATAACCAGTTTCTACTAGCTTTGGCTGATGGACATATTACAGTATCTAAATTATAGTTTAGACATTGTGAATTACCATTACAGTTATATGCTCCAGAGAATTGTTCGCGCATTTCTTTTGGCACTTGCTCATCTGAATAGCCTCTAAATGGCCCATCTACTTTTACAAGCTTATCTTTACTACCTGTTGGAACAGTAATCTTACCAGGATTAAGTTGATTATGTGGATCAAATACTTTTTTGATATGTCCTAATGAATCATACAGCTCTTGACCAAAGTACTCTTTGATGTACTCACTTCTATAACCATGACCATGCTCACCACATAAGACTCCACCATACTTCTTAACAAGATCACTAACTTTTTGGATAATTTGTTTGACCTTTTGAGAATCTTCAGCTGAAGACATATCTAGCGCTGGTCTTACATGCAGACAGCCTACATCAACATGACCAAACATTCCGTATTTAACACCATAAGAATCTAACAATACAGTTAACTCTTTGATATAGTCTGCTAATTTTTCAGGAGCCACTGTCGTATCTTCAATAAAAGGTATTGGTTTACGATCTCCTTTCATAGCACCAAGTAGACCTACACCTTTTTTTCTCAACTCCCAAAGACTATCCATATCTGTTTGACTTTCTGTGAAATGAAACACTGCTTGCTTTTCTAACAGTTTTCTTTCTAGACGAGAAGTCATATTATCTAACTCATGTTGACTATCAGCAATAAATTCAACTAAATTTACAGCCGCTACATTTGTAGAGTTACTACCCTTTTCAAGCATATACTTTATTTTATGATAAACCTCATCACCCTTTGCAATCTCAATAATATTATTGTCTATAGTCTCTATAGCAGATGGGTTAGATGATAATAAATCTCTAGCAGCTCTCAATGCGTCATCAAAACTACTATATGAAATTGCAAACAGTGCTTTAAATTTAGGTTTTTTAGTTAGTTTAAGTTTCAGCTCAGTAACAAAAGCTAATGTTCCTTCGGAACCGGATATTAAATAACTTAGATTGACCGTATTATCTTTTTTATTATAAGTTTTAGCTAGATTATATCCCGTCAGATAGCGGCTTAATTTAGGAAACTTCTCCTCGATTAGCTCATACTTATCTATAATTTGCTCAACAACAGTTGAGTATATATTTTTCTCAATATCATTTAACTTATTTTCATTAAGATCACTTAACTTAATTTTTTTAGTAGATAATTTCTGCCCATTTACTAGAGTACACTCTAATTCTAAGACATGAGCACTTGTACGCCCATATATTCTAGAACCTTTACCACATGCATCAGTATTTACCATACCACCCAAAGTTGCTCTATTACTTGGTGATAAGTTCGGTGCAAAGAAATATTCTGAGTCGGCTAATGTATCATTTAACTGATCAAGTACAACACCTGGCTCTACTTTGACATATTCATTATCAAAATCTACCTCTAGAATATTATTCATGTATCGACTAGTATCAACAATAACACCAGCACACAATGAATGTCCAGATGTACCTGTGCCACCGCCACGAGGTGAGAATTTAAGCTCTTGATATTCTTTTTTGCTTGCTAATGCAAAGATTCTATTTACATCATTTTTATTACATGGAAAAACAACAAGCTCAGGAACAACAAAATATACACTATTATCCATTGATGATGATATTCTCGAAGCATAGTCAGAATGTATATCACCTTCAAATCCTTTTCCTCTTAGCTCCTCAGCAAAAGCATTAATCAAAGCATTTAGAGCATTTGTCTTATTTAAGACTGGCAGTTTACTTGTTTTCATATATAAAAAATGACCCTAGTTAATAAAAAACAGACAAGATTCTCTTAAATTATATAAGAAAATTAACTTCACATAAATAATATTAGAAAAATACATAGAAGATAAAAACATTTCATTTTTTTGTATCAAAGCAGACAAAGTACAAATATAAAGTTATAATGACACTCGTATTTAAAAATAATTTCAAAAGTTAAAAGTTTTTGAGGATAAATATGAAAAAAACTACTCTTTTAGTAATCTTAGATGGTTGGGGCTATAGCGAAAGTGATTACTTTAATGCTATCAAAAATGCAAACACTCCTACTTGGGATAGCATCTGGCAAGACTTTCCTAGAACATTAATTAGCGCATCTAGCTTAGAAGTTGGTTTACCTAGAGGTCAAATGGGAAACTCTGAGGTCGGACATGTAAATATTGGTTGTGGTAGAGTGGTCTATCAAGAGCTTACAAAAATTGATAAAGCAATCGAAGAAAAAACTTTTGGTAATAATAAAGCTATCTGTGATGCTATTGATAATGTTATTCAAAAAGACTCAAATCTTCACTTAATGGGTCTACTCTCTCCTGGAGGAGTTCACTCTCACGAAGAACATATTTTTGAAATGATAAAAATTGCTAAACAAAAAGGTGTCAAAAGAGTATATCTACATGCTTTCTTAGATGGTAGAGATACTCCTCCACGCTCAGCTGAAAGCTCAATCAAAAAAACAGATGATCTGCTACAAAAACTTAATCTTGGCTATATTGCTAGTGTTAGTGGTAGATACTATGCAATGGATAGAGATAATCGTTGGGATAGAGTTGAAAAAGCATACGATGCTATAGTCAATGCTGATGCTGAATTTGTTTGTAATTCGGCATTAGAAGCTCTAGAAGAGTCTTATGCTCGTGATCAGTCTGATGAATTTGTCATTCCAACCTGTATCCAAAAAGATGGAAAACTGATAAAAATTGAAGATAATGATAGTGTTATTTTTATGAATTTTAGAGCTGATAGAGCTAGAGAAATATCTCATGCTTTCACGGATGAGAACTTTGATCATTTCCCGAAAGATAGACATTTAAACATAAACTTCACGACTCTCACAGAGTATGATTCAAAACTTAAATGTAATGTAGCATTCCCACCAGAACAACCAGTTAACACTCTTGGTGAAGTGCTAATGAAAAATCATAAGACTCAACTAAGAATAGCTGAAACTGAAAAGTATCCTCACGTAACTTTCTTTTTTAATGGTGGTAAGGAGGATCAATTTGAAGGTGAAGATAGAATATTAATTCCTTCTCCAAAAGTTGCCACTTATGATCTACAGCCAGAGATGTCAGCTCCGGAAGTTACTGACAGACTAGTTGATGCTATCAATAATGGTAAATATGATTGTATAGTTTGCAACTATGCAAACTCAGACATGGTTGGTCATACTGGCAACTATGAAGCAGCAATGCAAGCGATTGAATATCTTGATAAATGTTTAGCAAGATTGAAAGATGCAATACTTGAACATGATGGTAATATGTTTATTACCGCAGATCATGGTAATGCAGATATGATGGTCAACCCTAAAACACAAAAGCCTCATACTGCTCATACTACCAATCTGGTACCATTTGTATATGTTGGGCATAAAAAAGCTCAAGTAGCTTTAGAGCATGGCAAGTTATCTGATATTGCTCCAACTATACTTAATGTAATGAATATTGCTCAGCCTCAAGAAATGACAGGCAAAACTATATTTAAATTTGAAAAATAAGGATTTCAGACAAAATGCTTGATGCTAAATATATTAAAGATAATTTAGAAGAAGTAGCTGAGAAACTCGCAACTAGAGGTTATCAGTTTGATATAGCAGAATTCAAAGCTCAAGAAGCAAAAAGAAAAGACCTTCAAGAGAGAACTCAAGAGCTTCAATCTCAACGTAATACTATCTCCAAAGAAATAGGTAAAAGAAAGTCTAAAGGTGAAGATGCTAGTGACATTTTTGCCAAAGTTAATGATATCAACGATGAACTAAAAGTAATCGAAAAAAAGCTGAAAGATCTTCAAGACTGTATAAATAATACTCTTCTTTCTATGCCAAATCTCCCTGCTGATGATGTACCAGTTGGTAAGGATGAAAGCGAAAATGTCGAGATAAAAAAATGGGGAACTCCTCGTGAATTTCACCCTGAAGCTCAAGCTAAAGATCATGCAGATATTGGCGAAATACTTAATATGATTGACTTCAAAGCTGCAGCAAAAATTACAGGTAGTCGATTTGTAGTTCTAAAAAGTAAAATTGCTAAGCTTCATCGTGCATTGACACAATTTATGTTAGATATGCATACAGAAAAGCATGGCTATGAAGAATTATATGTGCCATATATGGTAAATAATGATAGTTTGTATGGAACAGGTCAGTTACCTAAATTCTCTGAAGATTTGTTTAAATTAGAAGGTGACTTTGAATATAGCCTAATACCAACGGCAGAAGTACCTATCACAAATCTAGTAAGAGATGAAATCTTAGATACAGAATCTCTACCTAGATACTACACGGCACACACACCATGTTTTAGAAGTGAGGCTGGTTCTTATGGGCGAGATACTAAAGGATTGATTCGTCAACATCAGTTTGAGAAAGTTGAATTAGTGCATATCACTATAGCTGATAAAGGTGAAGAATCTTTGGAGCTCTTAACATCTCATGCAGAAAAAGTACTACAAAAACTAAACCTACCATACAGAGTAGTCAAACTATGTACGGGAGATATGGGGTTTAGTGCGAAAAAGACTTATGATCTAGAAGTTTGGATACCTTCACAAAATACTTATAGAGAAATATCATCATGTAGCTGGTGTGGAGATTTCCAAGCTCGTCGCATGAAGGCTAGACACAAAAATCCAAGTATGAAAAAACCTGAATTGGTACATACTTTAAATGGTTCTGGTTTAGCAGTTGGTAGAACATTACTAGCTATTATTGAGAATTACCAACAAGAAGATGGATCTATCATGATTCCTGAAGCACTTATTAACTATATGGGTGGAATTTCTGTTATTAAATAATGAAATAATAAGTATACTTGTGACACTTATAATTGCAATAATGCCTCTGATTATTGCAATTATTTTGAGATCGACTTATTTTAAAGAAAAATTTGATAAACATAGCTTTAATAAATATAAATATGATGAGCTTGAAGCTACATTTGAATATTGTCTAAATAAAAATAATCCAAGTTCAGTCAAAAAAATAAAAGCTTATAAATATAAACTTTTATTTGATATTGCCGATATTCGAAAAATCTTTGTACGTATTTATCTTATTAATTTTCTTACTGCTAATGAGATTAATTCATTATTTTTATTAGATCTTATAAAATTTGGTAAGGAAAAGTGGATTATATTGCCTATTATAAGAAAGCCTGATGTAATTAAGTTAATAAAAATAACTATGATTTTAGGCGCATTAACTATTTTTATAATATTTATGGCTTATTTATATTATATATTTATTAATTCTCTTAATATTAACTATTATATTTTTATAGCGCTTTTAGCCGTTTATTTTTTAACTATATTAGCTTTAATATCATCATTAATATTTTTATATTTTGAGATTATAAAGTATGTTTTAATATCTTTATATATTGTTTATAAAGTGTTTATAAAGTTAAAAGAAAATCATTAGTTTTGAAAAGAAGATTTTATGAGAAAAATGATTATAAAGAACTTCAAAAATATTTTTAATAGGTGTTCTTAATGTCAAAGATTTTTAAAATTATAAAGCGTCAGATTTATGTATTGAAAAGTAAACTTTGGTTTAAACCGGCAGCTTATTGTGTTGTAGCAACTTTAGCAATATATTTTTGTTATCTATTTCAGAAAATAGGTATAAATTTCTATTCTACAACTATTAATAAAGATACTGTTACTACCCTACTCTCTATAATTACAAATAGTATGATTGCAGCAATGGTTTTTGCTGTAGGTGCTATAGTTACAGCTTATACATCAGCTAGTCAATCCGGAACACCTAGAGTACTATCTATACTTCTAAGAGACAGCACTTCTCATAAAGCTACATCAACCTTTATCGGTGCTTTTATATATGGAGTTATTGCTACTATTGGTCTTAAATCTGGAATTTTTAATCAAACAGGAATCTTTTTAATATTTATTATTACCATACTCGTATTTATATGGATTATTCTTACGTTTATTGTATGGATTGACAATATTGCAAAACTTGGACAAATAAAAACTATCTTGCAAAAAACGGAGAAACAAGCTTTTTCTACAGTTAAACAATATACAAAAAATCCGTACATGTATTGTAATAAGCTGGATAAAGAAAGAATACCAGAAGAGGCACTACCAATTTACTCTGATTATTATGGATTTCTTAATGAAATTCATCTAGAACTTCTAAACAACTATTGTGAAAAACTAAATGCAAAACTATACATTGTAAAATACAAAGGAGAACACTTAGCTAGCTCTGAGATTATAGCTTATATCAAATCTCCCAAATATTTATCTAAAGAGATGCTTAGCAAAATTACTGATAATTTTATTATCTCTAATGAAAAAAACTTTATTGAAGATCCAATATTTGGAGTAGAAACTCTCAGTGAAATCGCAGCTAAAGCTTTAAGTCCTGGAACAAATGATCCTGGAACTGCTATTAGTGTTATTGATTCGCTTAATCGTTGTTTGAAGTATCTAATTGATCATACAGACTCTACTACCAAAGTTATTTATAAAAATATTTATGTGGAAGGTATTGAGATAGATCGTTTTATAAAAAGTGGATTTGAATATATAAGAATCTACGGAAGCAATAACCTTCAGGTAGCAAAACGCATCCAAAAAAGTCTTCTTCATATTTCTAGACAACTTGAAAATAATAATAGTATTAATTTTGCAAAAGAATATCTATCAAACTGTCTAGCTCAAGCCAATCATGAATTAAAATATGACTTTGAAAAAAAAGATCTGAAAATATTTACTGATAAATTAGAAAAACAAAAATAAATTTCTCAAAAACTTAATAAACATTCAATCAAACAATTCTAAACTAAGCTTATCAGTGATACTATTTAAATATATTAAATACATTTATTAAATCAATTGGTATGCATTTATTAGGTATAGAAGCTGGTGGTACTAAGTTTTTCACAACGGTTGGTGATTTTGATGGAAATGTAATAGAACGTTATCGTACGGATACTACCACGCCAGAAGAAACAATGTCTGAAGTTCTTGGGATAATAAGGAATTATCAGAAAAATTATGAGATCAAAGCTCTAGGTTTGGCATGTTTTGGACCTATTGATATTAATATTAAATCTAAAACTTATGGATATATTACAAATACTCCAAAAATAGCGTGGCAAAACTTTGATATAGTTAAAGCAGTAAAATCTGTCTATAAAGGATCTATTGGGTTTAATACAGATGTAAATGCTGCGGCTATTTGTGAACAACTTTGGGGTTGTGCTCAAGACTTAGAAAACCTTCTTTATTTAACGGTTGGTACTGGTGTTGGTGGCGGAATAATCTGTAGTAATAAGCTAGTACAAGGTGCAATGCACTCCGAAATTGGTCACTTACTAATACCACAAAATCCACAAGATAATTTCTTAGGATGCTGCCCATTTCATGGCAACTGTATTGAGGGTCTTGCATCAGGTACTGCTATAAATAAAAGATGGAATGTAAGCCATGCTGGTTTACTAGCTGATGATCATATTGCTTGGCAGTTTGAAGCTGAATATATCGCAAAAGCATTAGTCAATTATATATGTGCATTTTCTCCAGAGAAGATTATTCTAGGAGGTGGAGTAATGCATAAGACAATCTTATTTGATATGATTCGGAAAAATGTAGCAGATTATATAAATAACTATTTAGAATACCCTGCATTAAAAGATATGAATAGCTTTATTGTACCTGCCTCTTTTGGTGATAATACAGGCGTAAAAGGCTCACTCGCCCTTGCACTAGAAACCTTCAATACACAAACTAAGTAATCTCGTCAAAATTATCCTTATATTATTTGTTCTTTACTGTTAAAATCTTGTTAAATTTAATTGATAAATAAACCATTAGCTAATCTTGATAAAAAAAATACTTGCTAACCATATACTATCCAAATCTTTGCAAACTATGGTTGTTCAAGCTTTAGGACAAGCATGCGCATTTATTACAGCTATCCTTTTAGCTCGCCATCTAAATATAAAAGATTATGGTTTTTATATTTTTGGTGTTACCGTTGCTACTATCATAGCCGTAGTTGCAACTATGGGAGCTGGTGGTATATTAGCCAGAACTTGGGGTAAATCTGACTTAGAAAGTAGCTTTGAGCGCCATAAAGAAACGTTTCGAGTACACAACTGGTACTTCAAACGAGGCTTTGCTATAGTAATTATAATAATTACTGTAATAATTTTTTATAACCACTCTGAACATAATGATAATTCAATAGAAAATTTTGCATTGTTGTTTGCTATACCATTTTTTATGGCAAATATATTCCAGTCATTTTTTGTTGCAAGAAGAGTTGTTGTTTTTGCTAATCTAATACAACTTGGTTTAAGACTTATTATGCTATTTTTAACCATAGCTTTTATAGTCTTATATATTAATGATACTGCAATGCTTATTGGGACCATGATGATCTTTATGACCATCTATGTTACATCCATATGGCTTATCCAGACATCAAAATATAGTTTCGAAAGTGCTAAACCAATTGGTAGCAACTTATCTTTTGCTTTAATGCAGTGGGGATTGCTACTTTTATCACAGGTAGATATTATTATTTTAAAAGGATTATCAGGTCCTAGCAATGTAGCACTATTTGGTGTCGCACTGCAGCTTAGCGCTCTAATAAGTTTCGTATTAAATGCAGTAAACTCTAATGTTTTGTCACAGGTAGCTGATGACTATAAAAATAACTCTAGAGAAGTATTTCAACAGAAAATAACATCATACACAAGAATAATATTTGTTCTATCTATTGTGGCCATATTGGGTCTCATCATCTGCGGTTATCCAATAACTTTAATGTATGGAGAGCAATATACAACATCATACTTTATTTTCTGTATTCTAATGGTGGGACAAATTGTTAATGTACTTTCTGGTTGTGTAGCTACAATTCTTAATATGGCTGGATTTGAGAAAAACACTTGTATTGCATTCTATATCGCTTTAGCTTTAAATATCATATTAGGAAGTATTTTTACTTTGCATTGGGGAGTATACGGACTAGCAGTTGCTTCAAGCATTTCAATGATATACTGGAATATTCACTTATTATATAAAGTAGTCACTAAAATAAAGATCAATCCTACTATATTTATCTTCAGATAGTCTTACGACTCTATTGGACTACTATTAGTCTTAGCTGCGCTATTAAGTGATTTAGAAACGTTATCAACGGCATTATTTACTTTTTCTTTGACTTCTTTTACTGGTTCACTTTTTATATTTGCAACAAGTAACAAGCCACCTACAAGAGCCAAGAAAACTATTAATGGTATATTTATTTTTCCAAGAATTTTTTTAAAAATTTTCATACAATATCTACTTAACTATTTAAAAAACCATAGTAGCTCCGCTACTTGCTTGATCTGTACCATCATCAAATCCTTTTTTAAAGTTTTGAACTTTTGTCTGAGCACTATTAGCCATATTACTCAAAGCATCTGAGGCATCATTTGCCTTTGCTTTTATAACTTCTTGGCTCTTATGTGCTTGATCTACTATTTGATTAGCTGTTTCAGAAAATTTATTCTTAACATCATTATATGTTTGATTCATAGATTGTGAAGCATTATTAGTCTTCTCGATAATATCTTGTTTTGCTTGAGTAACAGATTGTCCAAATTCTTTACCTGTTTGATAAGAATCCCCTTGTGAATAATCAAAATCATCAGCATATACTGATAAAGAAGATAATCCCAAAGCTGTCGCTATAATTGCTATTTTAATTTTTTTCATAAGAGAATCTCCTAGTCATTATCTATATCCAATTTATAAAATTAGCTAACTAGTCAAACCATTAGCTGCATCATCAATATTGCTAATTTCCTCTTTCTTAGATTGAGTTTTACTAGAGTTATCAATAGTTGCTTGATTATTTTCAGACTCAACATCTGCCAAAGTCTTAACTGCTTGTGGTGGTTGCTGCTGATTTGTACTACTATCACTAGTTATATTTTGAGCTGGAGTATCCATAGAAGTAGCTTCAGGAACAGCTCCACAAAACATTGGTAATATCATCAAACTTAATACCGATAAACTTAGATATCTTTTTTTCATCGTATTAACCTTACTTTAAAGTGAATAAACTATTATAGAAATTACCACAAAACTCTTTTTTTTACTATATTTCAGCACTAGTTTGATATCATAAACAAGTTTATAATTCTATTGTGTTATAATTTAAAACAAAATAAAAACTACTAAATTTCTAATGCTTTCAGATGCATCCAAAGAAGATAAAAAACTAGCAAGGAGTTGGCTTAAAGATATCGCATCTCCTGCTAAAAAATGGATTAAATTAACTGTACTAATAGCTTTCTTAAGTGGTCTACTACTAATAGGTCAACTGTATCTACTAGCTCATATTTCTTATGAAGCATATCTACAAAATTCAACACTAGGTCAACTAAGCACCTATTTTATTTTGATTATTGTGATTGTGTTAATCAGAGCTGGATTAAGCTGGATCAGAGAAATAGTAAGCTACAAAGCCGCAACATTAGTGAAAAAACAAATTCGTGAAGATATTTTAGCTCATGTTAATAGTCTTGGCCCTATTGAGCTTAATAAAACTTCTAATGCCAACATAATAACTAGTGCGATGGAGCAAGTCGAAGGATTAACAGGTTTTTTGACTAAGTTTTTACCTCAAATAACATTATCTGGGCTAATGCCCTTGGCTATTTTAGTATTTATATTTCCGCAAAGTATAGTATGTGGAATTCTACTACTAATATGCGCCCCTCTTATACCATTATTTATGATATTAGTGGGTTTAGGAGCAGAATCTGAAAGCCAAAAACATTTTAAAACTCTTGCAAGAATGAGTATGACTTTCTTAGATACTCTAAAAGGACTTACAACTCTAAAACTTTTTAATAAAAGCAAATCTCATAGCGAAACTATTTACAAAGCATCTGATAATTATAGAATCCGTACAATGAAAGTTCTTAAAATCGCCTTCTTATCTTCGGCTGTACTAGAGCTTTTTGCTGCTGCTTCGATCGCTCTAGTTGCGATATATCTTGGTATGGGTTTTATCAATGCTGGTGCAGGTAATGATATTTGGTGGTCGCTAGAAAATATAACTTTACAGGGTGGGTTATTTATTCTACTTTTAGCCCCTGAGTTTTTTATGCCTCTTAGAGAGCTTAGCACTCATTATCATGCCAAAGCTGAAGCAGTTGGTGCTGCTCTAGAAATTTCTAAAATATTTGAGATGCAACCATCTCATCAAGAAAGAAATGAAATATTTAATGATAAAGTAAACTCTATAAACATCAAAGATTTGATAGTTAAGTATGATGATAAAATAGCTCTTGATAATGTTTCTTTAGAGATTAATCACAAACAAAAAATAGCTATAGTTGGAGCTAGTGGCGCAGGTAAAACCACACTGATAAATACGCTACTTGGTTTTATAAAATATCAAGGTAATATCTTAGTTAATAACACTATTGAGCTAAAAAATCTTGAAGAAAAATCTTGGCTAAAAAATATCTCTTGGCTAGGACAAAACTCATCATTATTCAAAGGTTCTATCAAGGATAATCTACTACTCGCAAATGCTAGCGCTACAGATGAGCAAATAAATCAAGCTTTAAAAAATACCGATTTAAATGAATTTATAAGCTCTCTTGCAAATGGTTTAGATACGGAAGTTGGCGAGCAGAATATAGGAGTATCTGGAGGACAGGCGCAAAGATTAGCTTTAGCTCGTGCATATCTAAAATCTCATGATATCCTAATTCTCGATGAGCCTACAGCAAGTCTAGATAAAAATAGTGAAGAGAAAATCATTAACTCATTAAAATCAAACTGGAATGATAAAACTGTAATTATGCTAACTCACAAATTAAGCTTCCTAGAGTGTGTTGACAAAATTGTAGTCTTAGCAAATGGAAAAATAGTTGAAACAGGAACATTTGAAAAACTAGTTAGCGATCAAAATAGTGAGTTCTATAATTTCTATAGAAATGAGGTAACAGCATGAGAAATTTAATACCGTTTATAAAGCTGTTTAAAAGTCAAACTCAATGGATGCTCTTGGGTACTCTACTTGCATGGTCAGCAATACTTATGGGCATAGGACTAATGTCACTATCTGGCTGGTTTATCTCATATACTGGTTATTTGGCTACTACTACCTATGCTATTGCAACTTCATTTAACTATTTTTACCCTTCTGCTGGTGTACGCTCTTTCTCACTTGGTAGAATACTAAGTAGATATGGTGAAAGAATACTAACACATGAGGCAACTTTTAGAATAATTACAGATATTCGTGTATGGTTCTATCAAAAGCTTGAACCACTTGCGCCTTCTCATTTGTACAAATATAAAAGTGGCGACTTACTTACACGTCTAGTCAATGATATTGGTGCATTAGATAATCTATATATTCGTATAATCTCCCCAACTGTTGTATTTGTCTTAGCAAGTATAACTATAGCTATATTATTTAGTTTCTTTAGTTTGAGCCTTGCGCTACTGACATTTATATCATTATTACTAATAGGATTTGTAATACCGTTAGTTAGTAGCCTTTTAGCTATGAGAAAAACTCAAGATCTTAATCACACTAGTGCTGAATTAAAGACAAATATCACAGAACATGTTAACTCTCTAGCAGAGCTTAAAATCTTTGACTTAGAAGGTAAGCATCTAGAAAATATTAAAAAGCAAAATACTGAACTACTAAATCAAGAAGAAAAAATCAGTTTTATAAGCGGTTTTGGTAGTGCTTTAATGACTTTGGCGTTAGGCTTAACTGTAGTTATGGTAACAGTTTTTGCAGTCAAACTAACTCAAAATGGCTATATAAGTGGTGCATTTATTGCTTTGATATTTTTGGCGATAATGGCAATGTTTGAATCAATTATGCCATTACCACTAGCATATCAGTATTTAGGTAAGACAATTTCTGCTTCAAAAAGGATATTAAATATTACAGATGCTAAAGCAGATGTTGAGTATCCAACAAACTCTGACATTAGTTTAGATAACTATAGTATCAGCTTCAATAATGTTGATTTTGGATATAATGCAGAGCAATCAGTACTTAAAGATTTTTGTTTAGAAATCAAACAAAATGAAAAAATAGCACTATTCGCACCAACAGGAAAAGGCAAATCTACCATTATCAACCTACTTGCTAGATTCTGGGATGTTAATAGTGGTGAAATCGCTATCGGTGATAGAAATATCAAAGAATTTAACGAAGATCAACTTAGAAACCTAATGACTGTGATTAATCAATCTCCGCATATCTTTAATACCACGATTAGAGAAAATCTAAAGATTGCTAAAGATAATGCTACTGAAGAAGAGCTCCTAGAAGCTTTAGAAAAAGTTGAATTAAAAAAACATGTTGAGTCACTACCAAAAGGACTGGATACTTGGACTGGTGAGCTTGGTAGGCAATTATCAGGTGGTCAGCAAAAACGTCTAGCTTTAGCGCGTGCATTCTTACAAGATAAGCCTATACTTATACTAGATGAGCCAACCGAAGGACTTGATAAAGAAACTGAAAGATTAGTTTTTGAAAATCTAGTTAAGCTTATGCAAAATAAGACTGTAATATTTATTACTCATAATGCTAAGCTTTTGAATAAATTTGATAGGGTTGTTAGACTGTAAGTTACCCTCTCAACTCACTATTTAATTTACCAATATCTAATTTCTTCTGCCATTTGGATATAATAATAGTTCCTATAGTATTACCAATCATATTTGTAATAGCACGCCCTTCTGACATAAATCTATCTATACCTAAGATAATCACAATACCTGCAACTGGTACTACGCCCAAGGCGCTCAAAGTACTCGCTAATATAATAAATCCACTGCCTGTAACACCAGCAGCTCCTTTTGAACTAATAACCATAATTAGTAGCATAAAAACTTGCTGGCTCAAAGTAAGCTCTATACCTAATGCTTGTGCTATAAATATCGCAGCTAGTGATAAATATATAGCTGTACCATCTAAATTAAAAGAATATCCAGTTGGTATCACCAGACCTACAACCGATTTATCACAACCTAAATTCTCAAGTTTCTCCATCAAATTTGGTAGAACTGTTTCTGATGATGAAGTACCTAATACGATAAGTATTTCTGTCTTGATATATCCAAGTAGTTTAAATATATTTATGCCACAATATAGCTTTAGTATTAACCCTAAAAATACTAAGATAAATATCAAACATGTAATATAAAAGCATAGCAACAACCCTAATAAACCAAGTAGTGTACCTGCTCCATACATACCTATTGTATAACCAATCGCAGCACAAGCAGCTATCGGTGAATAATGCATTATTACATGAATTATCTTAAAAAATACTTTGGATAAGCTCTGGATACCATCTAATATTGGCTTGCCTGATTCTCCATACATTACTAAGCCAACAGCAAATAATATTGATACAAAAAGTACCTGCAGAATATCGCCATCTGTAAAAGCTCCTACAAATGTATGAGGAATAATATTCATAAAAAAGTCTTGCATATTTGCCACATGCTCAACATTTCCCATATACGCTTTTGCGGCACTAGCATCTAGAGTATTTGGATCAATATTAAGACCTAATCCAGGTTTTAGTAGATTTGCCGTAACCATCCCAATTATTAGAGCAACTATTGTCATTGAGAAAAAATACAATAATGCCACTCCACCTATCTTACCCACTGCTTTTAAGTCTTTCATTGCAGCAATACCTGAAACGAGTGTCAGAAATATAATTGGTGCTATCATCAGCTTGATTAATTTAACAAAAACATCTGCAAAAGGCTTCAAAGCTACAGCAAAATGAGGAGTAATAATTCCAAGTAAAACTCCTATAACTATACCAAGTAAAACCTGTGCATATAAGTGACGAAATATTTTCATATTGATTTCAAAATTAAGAAGTCATAATTTCAATATATCTTATATAGATATCCTAAGTAAATTGTTTTTACTAAAGTTTGCAAGTTATCATTTAAGAAATCATAATACTTCTAAGAGATAAAAATATAGGATTAGATATCATGACCAATGAACAAAAAGGCGTTTTACAGGGACTATTAATTGGAATAGTTCTATCTATTTTGATAGTTGCTATAGGATCAATATGTGATGTTTTTAATTTGGGAAAAATAGATAATAAAATTACTATAGCTTTTAATAGTTTAATAATTCCTGGGGTATTTCTTGTAATTGCCGTAGCAAGATTAGCAAAATATCGCTTCTTTAGTGATACTGATATAAATGGTAGTGGGTTAACACAAGGATCACAGCAAGCTAAGATCCTACAATCTTTAATACAAAATACTTTAGAACAATTATGTATAGCTTTTGTAGCATACTCCGCTTGGTCTGTAATCATGCCAGCTCAAAGTATGTCAACTATCATTTTCGCAGCTTTCACTTTTGCTTTAGGAAGAATATTATTCTTTGTTAATTATAGAAAAGGAGCCAGTGCCAGAGCTTTAGGATTTACTTTAACATTCTACCCTTCTGTAGTGATGATAATTACTGTCTTAGGCTTTAAACTTTATAATCTCTTCTACTAAGAGATAGTACATTAGAAAATTATTACTCTGCTAAAGCGACCGCTTCTATTTCAACCTTCACATCTCTTGGTAATCTAGCTACCTCTACACATGAACGAGCTGGGAAATTACCATTAAAGAAAGAGCCATAAACTTCATCAATAAGCTTAAACTCTGTCATATCTTTGATAAAGATAGTTGCCTTGATTACTTTATCTAGACCTGAGCCTGCTGCTTCTAATACTGCTTTTAGATTCTGCATGACTTGAGTAGTTTGTTCTTTAACACACTCTCCAGACATAGTGCCATCTGCTTTTAGTGGTATTTGACCAGAAGTATATACAAAGTTTCCTACTTTTATAGCTTGCTCATACGAACCTATAGCTTGCGGTGCATTAGTAGTATTTATTTTAATCTTTTTCATTAGACATCCCTCGCGAGTTTATAAGTTGGATCTATTTCTTCAAAAACACAGTATGGACCTGCACTTTTGAGTATTTTACGACAATCTTCACTTAGATGTTTAAGCGTAACTTTTTTACCTAAATCTAAGTATTTTTTAGTAATATCATCTATTGCCTCAGCTCCGGAAATATCCATAACTCTAGAGTTAGCAAAATCTAATATAATATTATCTGGATCATAATTTACATCAAATAAGCTCTTAAACGAAGATGTTGAACCAAAAAATAGTGGTCCAAAAAACTCATATACTTTTGTATTGTCATCTTCTCTATGAGTACGGCTATGTACTTGTGAACTTTTCCAAGCAAAAACTAAAGCTGAAATAATCACACCAGAAATAACGGCAATCGCTAAATCCGAAAATACAGTAATAACAGTAACTGCCACTAAAACCACCTTATCTGAATTTGGCATATAACGGATACGATTAACACTCTCCCACTCAAAAGTATTGATACACACCATAAACATAATACCAGCTAACACCGCGACAGGAATATAAGATATATACCCAGATAGAGCAACTACAAAAGATATCAATAGCAATGCTGCTGTTAATGATGATAAACGCCCACGCCCGCCATTTGTGAAGTTAATTATTGACTGACCTATCATGGTACAACCAGCCATCCCACCAAAGAAACCACAAACAATATTACCAGTACCTTGAGCGATACATTCTTGATTACCATTACCATGCTTATTATCCATTTCATCAAGCACTGATAATGTCAGCAGTGATTCAATCAAACCAACAAGTGCAACAATCACAGCATAAGGTAATACTATAAGAAATGACTGCATAGTCAAATGAATATTAGGCAATGCAAAACTTGGAAATGCTCCAGAGATATCTGCCAAATCTCCAACATTTTTTGTCTGTAATTTGAAGAATACTACTACAGCTGTTATAACAATAATTGCTACCAGACCTGAAGGCACTTTGTCAGTAAATTTAGGTAAGAAGTAAACAATCAACATAGTTATGCCAACTAATACATACATTGTAATTCCTTCACCTCGGAATAATGGTATTTGTGCTAAAGCGATAACTATCGCTAAACCATTAACAAAACCATACATCGCCGGTTGTGGTACTAGGCGAATTAACTTACCTAAACGAAGTATCCCAATTGTAACTTGTATAACACCAGCCATAATCGCACATAACAATATGTACTGCAGGATATAACTACTTAGTTCACCAGACTGGGTAAGTGAGTTTAGCATCTCAGGTGAAAGTGATGCCTTAACTTGAATACCTAAGCTTACTAATACAACTGCTACCGCTCCAGTTGCTCCAGAGATCATCCCGGGTTTACCACCTATAAGAGCTGTTATCAGACCCAATATAAAAGCAGTATATAAACCAACTGTAGGAGATACTCCCGCGATAAATGAAAAGCCTATAGCTTCAGGGATTAGAGCAACTGCAACTACAAAACCAGATAATACATCTGATTTGATGTTCCTGCCAATAAAATTCTCTTTATAATTTAACAAACTTATTTCCTAATTTTTTAGATTCTAATTTTTAAGCCTTAAAGATACCATAAAAGAAATTTGTATTTAAGTAGAATTAAAGTTCGTCTAAATAATCTAAATAGTATTTTTGTATTTTTTAATACATATTATCGAAACCACAATCATAAAAATCAATAGTGGATAAATGCTATTTAGAATATCAAAGAATCCTCCTCCTTTGAGAAGAATTTCTCGGACAATATTTAGATAATGAGTTAATGGTAAAATATTACCTATGACTTGTGCCCACTCTGGCATACCATCGAATGGAAACATAAATCCTGACAGCAATATCGATGGTAAGAAAAAGAAGAATGTCATTTGCATTGCTTGTAATTGTGTATCAGCAATAGTTGAAAATGTAATACCCACCAAGAGATTTGCAATAATGAAAGGAAAAGTTGCGATAAGTAATAGTAAAATACTACCAACTATAGTTATTCCAAATATTACTTTGGCAAATATTATAATAAGCAATAACTGAATATAACCAACCACAATATATGGAGTAATCTTACCGAAAATAATCTCAAGAGATGTAACAGGTGTCGCAAGTAGAGATTCCATAGTTCCATACTCTTTCTCACGTGTGATTGTCAAAGATGTAACCATAACCATAGTCATAGTCAAAATCACTCCTGCCAATGCTGGTACGATATTATTTTGTGTTTTACTCTCTGGATTATATTTATTATGGATTACAAAATTAAAAGGCTGTGGCTGAGGTATCTGCTTATTAGAAAAGTATTGACTGTATATCTCTTTGACCTTATCAACAGCGTGTAAAGCACCTGAGTTTGAAGTTGCATTTGCTCCATCTGCTATTATTAGAATATTCGGAGATTCACCACGATAAACTTGCTTAGTAAAGTTAGGCGGTATATCTATGATAAACTGTACCTTACCTTTACGCATTAGTGTTGTCGCATCATCTCTTGAGATGTCTTGATATTTGATATCAAAATAACCAGTATTATTAATTTTCTCGATTAGATAGTTTGTTTGTAGTGTCTTATCAGCATTAACTATTGCTGTACTTAGATGCTTTGGATTCATATTTATAGCAAAGCCAAATAGTATTAGCTGAATAAGTGGTATACCAATCACTAGTCCAATTGTGACTTTATCTCTAAGCATATGAATAACTTCTTTGAGAAAAATCGCATAGTATCTATTAATATCAAAATACTTCATGCAAAGTTATCCTTTTGGCTACTCATCAAATATATAAAAGCATCCTCAAGTGATGTTTCTATTGATTGCCATTCAAATTGATTATACTCTGTTTGAATGTGTGTAATATCAACATTATTTTTAACACTAAGATGTACACTACTACCAAACATTGATACTTGCTCAATTTCAGTATTATCTTGAAGCTCTAACACAAGGCTATAAACATTTTTGCCTGAAATATTGTATGTTTTGATACCACAGCTATTAATAATATCTTTTTGAGTACCACTAGATAACAGCTTTCCATAAGCGATATATGACAACTTATTGCACCTTTCTGCTTCATCCATATAGTGAGTTGATACCAATGTTGTGATGCCTTTACTTGATAGTGTTGATATATAGTCCCAAAATTCTCTGCGTGCTTTTGGATCTACTCCAGCTGTAGGTTCATCTAATAGTAATAATTTAGGATCATGAATTGTTGCCACACCCAAAGCTAATCGTTGTTTCCAACCACCTGATAATTCATAAGCTTTTTGATTTGCTCTAGCTTTACCTATTTGCAGATTATCTATTGTTTTCTCAACAGCTTCTTTAATATTTTTTAAACTATGAAGTCGCGCAAAAATCTTGAGATTCTCTCTAACTGTAAGATCGGGATAGAGTGTAAATTTCTGAGTCATGTAACCAACTTGCTGTTTGATAATACTCGCGTGAGTACCTATATCATAACCAAGACAAGTACCCTCACCTTTTGTAATTGGAAGTAGACCACATACCATTCTTATAGAGGTTGTCTTACCTGAACCATTAGGTCCCAAAAAACCATAAATATCCCCTTGCTTAACTTGCAGAGAGATATTATCAACTACCGTTTTATCACCATAGACTTTGGTAAGGTTTTTGACATCTATTATTAGTTGATCCTCTTTGTCACTTATCATCTTAGCTCTACCTTTACAGGCTCTCCGATATGAATCTCAGAGCTATTTGCGGAGTAATCAACCTTAGCATGCACTTCAAAAGAAATCTCTGAATCAGAATTTATGCCATACAATAATGGCGGTGTATATTCAGCCTTTTGTGAGATATAACTAACTTTAGCTTCTAAACTCTTATTATTAGGTGTAATAAATTTAATAGTTTGGCCAATATGTAGGTTAGCTAAATTATCCTTTGATAAATAAAATACAATATATACATCTTCAGGATTAATAATAGTCATTACTGGACTATACGCCCGCACTTGTTCACCTTTGTGATAAAAAATCTGATAAACATAACCATTTTCTAATGATTTAACATCTGCTGAACTGATTTTTTGTTGTAAATATTTAGAGTTACTATTGATAAATTTTGACATAAAGTCAACCGCATTTCGCAAATCCTCTCGAGCAGGTAAATTATTAATAATTTGCATTACCTCTAATGCTTCAACTTGATTATTTGCTTGGATATATTTACTTTGCGCCTGTTCAAATTCTTTTTGAGAAGTACTATCATCTTTTAATAACATTTGTTGGCGCTGATACTCTTTAGATGCAACGGCTAAATTTGCTTTAGCATTAGATATATCGATGGCTGTCTTTTCTATATATGGTTGTCTTTTACCTTTAGACATATTTTCTGAGACTGCCTGAGATGCACTGTACAGAAATTTATTTGAATCTAATAAAGTCTGATTTTTTGATGAATCAATTAGAAATAATGATTGCCCCTCTCTAATATACTCTCCTTGACTTACATCTAATCTAAGAAGCCTACCACTTTCCTGTGAAGATATATATCTAACATCTGTACTAACGTAACCAGGAATTACTTTAATACTCGATCTACTAATATAATAAATAAATCCTAAGACAAAAATAACAAATATAATCGATACAATTATAATTTTTTTTCTAATCGACATCACTAATCAAAGATAAAAATCACTACGGTGATTATAAAGTAAACAACTATCATAAAAAACCATTTTTCTGATATAAAAATATTGCTATTTGATAATAAAAAAGTAATTATACTTCTGCTTTCAACCAAATCATGTAAGTCAAAATGTTCAAAAAAATTACCGCAACTGCTTTTACTTTATGTAGTGTTAGTATCGCTACTGCTGATGTTATAAACATTTATGCTCATAGAGGTCTTAGACCTATTGCTCCAGAAAACACTTTGCCAGCATATACAGAGGCTATGCGTGTTGGTGTCGATGTTATTGATATGGATATAAATATGACTAAAGACAAAGTTTTAGTTGTAACACACGATTTAACACTAAACCCAGATCTTACAAAAGATGAAAATGGTAATTGGGTAACAGAAAAAACTCCAATAAAAGATCTCTCTTTAGATCAAGTCAAAAAATACACAGTTGGATATATAAAGCCTAATTCTGCAACAGCAAAAATGTATCCAAATCATATTGGTATGGATAATGTTCATATGCCAACACTTGAAGAAGTTATCAACTATGTCAAATCTAATGTTGGTAGTAGAGTTCGTTTACAAATTGAGATAAAAACCAACCCTTATGATCCAAATGCAAGCTGGTCAGCACAAGAAATGGCTGAAGCTTTAAACAAAGTTTTGGTTAAAACAGATATGACTGATAATGTTGAGGTACAATCTTTTGAATGGCAAGCTCTAGTAGATTTACAGAAATTAAATCCAAAAGTCAAAACAGCATATTTGACAGATCATACAACAGAGCCAATGAATGCTGAACAAGCAAAACAACTTACGGATTACCAAAAATGGACAGCTCCACTTGATCCTAAAGACTATAATTACAATTATCCATTAATGGTTAAAAAATTAGGTGGTACATTCTGGGAACCTTATGAAAAAGATCTAACTAAAAAAGATGTTGAAGAAGCTCATAAACTAGGTGTCAAAGTTGTGACTTGGGGCTGGACAGAAGATGAAGGTAGTGATTTCAACTATGAAGTTATCAATAACTTAATCGATTGGAAAGTTGATGGTATCATTACTGATAGACCAGACATACTAAGAGGTGTAGAAGCAGCTAAAGGTTTAGATTTACCACCTGCTTATCCTAACATCCCTTTTCCAAAAAAATTCTAAACATCATCTAAAACATCCTAATTAAACAGTTAATTTATATTGCTGAATACCAAAAATTAAACTAAACTAGCGAATTACTATTGTTTAATATTTACCAATTAATAATGAATTTTCTTAAACCTGCGAAAGCTCTGCCTTTATTAGCTAAAGAGCAAATTCAAAAAGCATACCCTCATTGGCGCCTAAGAATGTTTTTGGTAGCCTATATAGGTTATTTCACATACTATTTTGGTCGTAGTAGTTTCGATGTATCAAAACAATATATTACAACCTTAACTCCAGATGAGCTTGGACTAATTGGAGCGGGTTTAGGTATAGCTTATGGTATAAGTAAATTTTTGATGGGAAATATCTCAGATAGAAGTAATGCAAAGATATTTTTGGCTATTGGATTATTTATTACGGGGCTTATAAACCTAATATTACCTAGCTTATTATCTCTAGGCGTACTTGTATTATTCATTGCAATGCTTGTTAACGGATGGGTACAAGGTATGGGATGGCCAGCATGTGCGCGTATCATGACACACTGGTTTTGTGCTAATGAGCGTGGTACAAAAATGGGGATCTGGAATACTGCTCATAATGTTGGTGCTGGATTTTTAGCTATTGCAGTTGTACCTATTGGGCTACTAATATTTCATGATAACTGGCACGGCCTTTTTTATGTTGCTGGTGCAATGTGTATATTTGTATCTATTTTAGTTTTGATATTTGGTGCTGATACTCCTCAATCAGTTGGCTTACCAGCTATAGAAGTATACAAAGGCTATACAACTTCAGAAGCTCATCATGAACAAGAGTTTTCAGCTAAAGAAATCTTCTTTAAATATGTCCTAAACAATAAATGGGTTTGGCTAATTGCATTTGCAAATGCTTTTGTTTATTGTGCTAGATATGGTCTTTTAAGCTGGTCAACATATTATCTTGTTCATGTTAAGCACATGTCAACAACTACAGGACTTTTGGGATTTGCATTGTTTGAATTACCTGCGATTCCAGGAACTATAATAATTGGTTGGATAACAGATAAATATTTTGGTAGTCGTAGAGCTCCTATGGGTGTGATATGTATGCTTTTATTCATCGGTGCTTTGTTTGTATACTGGTATAGTGACACTGCTTGGGTATTACTACTTTCATTATCTGCTATGGGTGTACTTATCTACGGACCTGTTGCTTTGATAGGAATATTAGCTTTGGACTTAGTGCCTAAAAAAGCTGGTGGTACTGCAGCTGGATTCACAGGATTGTTTGGCTATTTCTTAGGTACAGTTGGAGCTCAAGCGGTGATTGGTATTATCGCAACTATGCTAGGTTGGGATGCTGTATTTATATTCTTATTAGGCTCTTGTGTGATTGCTACTGCATTATTAGCTATCTGCTGGAACCTAAGTGCAAAAAAACACTAAAAATACATTTATGAAAAATATTTTAATCACAGGTGCTAATGGTGGAATTGGATCTGCCATAGCATTAGCTGCAGCAAAAGCTGGTTATAATGTTGGTTTACAGTATAATAAAAATCATGAGAATATTGATAAACTAAAAACTCAGCTATCTAGCTATAATATCAATATTTCTACTCATTGCGCTGATATAGCAAATGAAGAAGATATCAAAAAAATGTTTGATGAATTTATATCTGACCATGGTTCTATATATGCCCTTATAAATAATGCTAGTACAATTTTTCATACCTCTCGGTTAGAAGATATGAGTGCCGATCGTCTGCAAAAAGTATTCCAAGTAAATGCTATCGGGAATATTCTATGTGCAAAGTATGCTATAAAAAATATGTCACAAAAATATGGCTATAGTGGTGGTAAGATTATTAATATATCATCTGGCGCATCTCGCTCAGGCTCTCCTAATGAGTATATAGATTACGCTTGTACTAAAGGTGCGATTGATACTCTTACAAAAGGTTTATCAAGAGAACTAGCTGATGAAGGAATCCTTGTAAACTGTATAAGACCTGGCTCTACATATACAGATATCCATAAACTCTCGGGCGATGCCGATAGAGTTAACAAGATCAAACATAAAATCCCGCTTAAAAGAGGTGGTTATCCTGAAGAGATTGCTAGTGGGGTTATATGGCTATTATCAGATGGCGCAAACTACTGCACCGGTACTATTATTGATATCACTGGTGGATTGTAAAAGTGAAACTTATATTAATAAAGTTCCTTTTTTAAATGCTTCAGATATTTTTAATTTCATAACATTTAGACTAGATAAACTTTGCCTCTAAACCATTATTTATGAGCCTAATAATTTGAGCTTCAGATAACTTCAAAGCTTGAGCTATCTGCCTATAGTTTTCATTAAGATAACCTCCAAAATATGCAGGATCATCCGAATTGATAGTTACTTTAACACCCTTTTCTAAAAGTTTAGCCGCTGGATGATCAGATAAGTTACTTGTAACTTTTAAGCATTTATTTGATAATGGACACATTGTTAAAGCTATATTATCTTTTATGATTCTCTGTATTAGTGTCTCATCATTTAAAATAGCATTACCATGATCTATTCTATCAACCCCTAATATATCTATTGCTTCCCAAATATACTCAACAGGACCTTCTTCACCAGCATGAGCAACCAAATATAAACCTTCTTTCTTCGCCTGCTCAAAAACTCTTTTAAATTTAGATGGTGGATTTCCTAATTCACTACTATCTAAACCTATGCCTATAAAGCTCTCACGAAAATCCATTATTTTTTCAAAAGAACATAAAGCATGATTTTCAGATAAATGTCGTAAAAAGCACACTATTATACTTGTTTTTATAGAAAAATCTTTCTCTGCTCGCTTAATAGCTTGTGTAACACCACTAAATACTATAGATAAAGATATTCCTCTTTCTAAATGTGCTTGTGGATCTATAAAAATTTCAGAATGTGTCACATTATCCTGATTTGCCTTGACTAAATAAGCATAGGTTAGATCATAAAAATCTTGCTCAGTCAATATTACAGACATTCCTTGATAATATAAATCTAAAAAATCTTGAAGATTATTGAAATTATATGCTCTTTTTATTTCATCTATTGAGCCATATTTAAGATTTACTTTATTTCTTTGCGCTAATTGAAACATCATCTCAGGCTCTAATGTTCCCTCTATATGGAGATGAAGTTCTGCTTTAGGTATTGCTAAAAGATTTTCATAAATCATATTTAATTATACTACCAAATAAAAGTACTATCCCATTAAAGTTAGTAGATTAGCTATAGAGTTAGAACTTTCAGTTTCTATTTTAAGTAGATTATACAATATCTTGCAGAGTTCCTCTTTATCAATACTTAATAAATCTTCCTTAGGAACCTTATAAATACAACAATCATTAACAATTGCTTCTACGGTCAGGAAGTATTCAGAGTTACAAATACTATCGATCCCTATATGATCATTGTCTGCTACTATACCAATATTACTTTGCCAGCCACCTGGGGAAGTAATATTAAGCGAAGCAAAACCTCTTTGTAGTAAATACAAACTATCTGCTTTTTCACCAGTTTCTATAATATGCTTACCTGTATCAAAACTATATAACTTCGCTTTTTTAGCTAATTTCATAACAGTCTCTTCAGAACATTTATTAAAGATTTCAAATTTTTTAAAATCTTTCATCCTTGAACTATAAGCATCCTTAACCATATTAGCAATATTTAATGGATTGATTTCTGTCCATTTAAATCCTAATCTGTCTAATACTTCACTAGTATAATTCTGTTGGATAGTAAACGTTGTATGATCTCCATCTCCTAACCAACCATAGTGCAACATAAAGTCTTGTATATAAGCCGAGAAAGTTGCAAGATTATATTTATTACGAATACTATTAACAAAATCAACAAAAGAAATCCTTTCTATAGATAATCCGAGTTGATTATCTATAAGAATATCATCTAGATTAGTTATATTATTACTATATGTGTGATAAATACCATTGTATAAATTCTTCTTATCAAAGATAGTACATATAGCTCTAGCAGTATCATTAATGCATGACATCTCAGCTGAATATCCATCAAAAACTTCTCCAATATTCAAAATTGATGTCACTGTTTGAAAGAAACCATTATCTTTCAAATTTTGCTGATGTTTTAGAGTCTCTGAATTGTATACTAAGTTACCTACACGATATATATTTGCATTGATTCCCTCACTTCTTGCTTTAACAGTTTCATACTCACCCTCTAATTTTGTTTTAATATAAACACTATCTATACCTTCTAATTTAGGAATATCTGCCTCGTTAAAAACAATATTTTTCTCTTGATATGATCCAAGTTCACATACAGAGCGAGTCGATATATAGTGGAATGATATTTTTTTATTTTGCCTTGATATATCTAATAAATTCTTCACAGGTAAAACATTATCATTATAAAACTTTTCATATTCACCATAATGACTTACATTAGCTGCAGTATGTATAATAGACTGAATATTCGTTAATGTATCAGAATAAGCATTATCACTTAGCCCTAAATTGTCTTTAGATAAATCCCCAGCATATATTTTTATACTGCCATCTTCGAACTTTTTATTCAGTTTGTCGCCAAAGTAGTAATAAAGTTTTTCTTTGGTGCGCTTAAGGGCATCATCATCATCTTTTCCTCTTACAATGGCTATTATTCTTTTATTTATTTTTATTAACTCATTTAGTATATGGCCTCCTAGAAAACCAGTAGCTCCTGTTACAAGAACAGTATTAACATCATCAAGCTTAGATATATCAACAGAATCTAACTTATCATATAAGTACTCAATCCTTTTATTTGCATTTATTTCTAAAGCTACTAACTCTCTACTTTGCTCACCAGGGTTACTTTCATTTGCTAAGATAATCTGATCAAATTTCAGATTAATATCAAACTCATTAATATTAACATTCTCAGTAATATTTCGAATAGTCTTATAATCAAATATATCTGATATTGATAATTTAAGACCTTCAGATTGTAAGGCTGAAATAACAGCTATTGCCTTAATTGAATTTCCTCCGATAGAAAAGAAAGAATCATCAATTCCTATTTGATTAATTCCTATAATATCAGACCATATTGTAGCTATTTTTTTCTCAATCTCATTTCTTGGAGCAATATATTCAGATTGTAAAGCTGACAAATCTGGTTCAGGTAAATTTTTTCTATCAATCTTACCATTTGGCGTTAATGGAAACTTATCAAGCTTAACGTAAAGATCTGGAATCATATAATTAGGCAATTGTTTAGCTAATTCCTCTTGAATTAAGATATTATCGAAGTCACTCTCAGCAGTATAATATCCACATAGATACTTATTGTTATTTTTATCATCTAAAGCTAAAACTACTGCATCTTGTATCTCTTTAATATTTGCTAATCTTGTTTCAATTTCTCCTAACTCCATACGATAACCACGAATTTTAACTTGGAAATCAATACGCCCGAGGAACTCAATATTGCCATCACTCTTCCACCTAGCTAAATCTCCAGTACGGTATATCCTCTCATCTAAAACATCGTGAAACATGAAGACTTTTTCAGTCAACTCAGGTTGATTCAGATATCCTTTTGCTAATCCATCACCTGCTATACATAACTCTCCAGGTACTCCTATAGGACAAATATTAAAGTTTTTGTCCAATATATATACTCTATAATTTTTTATAGGTTTACCTATTGGAATATTTAGATAGCCTTTATCTAAATTTATTGTAGTTGCATAAACTGTTGCTTCAGTTGGACCATATGCATTTACAAGCTGATATGAAGATGGCTGATAATGTTTCAGTTTATCTCCAGCTGTTATCAAATACTGCAAACATGGAACATCTTTATTTGCAAACTGCTCATAGATTGCTGGAGGCATAAATATATGCGAAATATTATTTTTGTTTATATATTCAGCTAAAGCATCTGGCGATAGCCTTAATGATTTATCAGAAAAATGTAAGTTAGCTCCAGATACTATAGTTGGAAATATTTCAGATATGGAAACATCAAATGCGACTCCAGCATATTTTAAAATTTGACTATCACTTCTAACGTTATACTCATCAATGTACCAATAACAAAAATTACTTAAAGCTTTATGTTGTACTTCTACACCTTTCGGTTCTCCAGTAGAACCTGAAGTATAAATAACATAAGCAGGCTGCTCAGTGGAAACTCTAACGCTAGGCTTTTCTGAACAACTAGTATCAATACGATCATCTAAACAGACAATATTTCCTTTATAATTCTGCTGAAGCTCAGAAGATATATATTCTTTATTAGATAGTAAAATTTTAGCAGAACTACTTTCTAAGATTTTTATTTTTCTATCAAGGGGAAACTCTGGAGATATTGGTACATAAGCCTTTCCACTTTTTAATACTCCTAAAATAGCAATAATCATATTACTGTGATTATTATCACTCAATATAGCAACAAAATCTTCTTTGGTATTACTCAATAGATAATTTGCTATCGCATTAGCCTGCTCATTTAACTCTTGATATGTTAAAACTTTTCCCTTATAAGTTAGAGCTATGTTAGTAGGATATTTCTCCACAATTTTATCAAACATATCAATAACTGTTTTATCTTTAGGATAGTTAATATGTGTATCATTAAACTCATTTAATATAGTCTTTTTTTCCTGAAGCCCAATTAACTCTAGATCTTTTAACTGTTTGCTCTTTTCACTATTAACTATCAGCTTAAGTAAATTTAAATAATAATTTAAAAAGTTTTCTATAGTAGTAGATTCAAAGAGCTCTTTTTTATACTGTATAGTAGCCTCAAGAGAATCATTATTTGTGCTTTGTAGTGTAAGAGTAAGATCAAACATAGACTCTTTGACTCTTGGTAAGTCAACATCCACCCTAAAACTATTACCATTATATTTTAAGTTTTTTTCTAGATAATTAAAAAAGAAGTTTATAAGAGGTAATCCTCCAGAGCTACTTTTAATATCAGCATCTTGAACTAACTGTTCAAAATTGTAATTCTGATTTTTTAATAAATTAAGTGATAGACTCTTTATATTATTAAAATATTCAGAGATAGTTCCAACATCATCAATCTTAACTCTGAAAGGTAAGGTGTGTACAAACATGCCGATATGTTCAGATATGCAAGAATTTGTTCTTCCTGTAGTTGCTGTACCAACTGTTATGTCATTTTGCCTTGAATATCTTGATAGAAGTAAACTATATACTCCCATCATCAACATATATGGTGTAATATCAAGTTCCTGACAGTAAGAAAATATTGTTTTTTTTAAGTTATCATCTATTGATTTACTCAGGTAATTTGCCTTACTACTCATATTAGATGACTTTAAGTAGTCAAAAGGAAACTCAATCTCACTCGCACCATCAATTTGTTTAATCCAATAATCTCTAGTGTTCTTATATGACTCTGATTTAATATAGAAATTCTTATACCAGTATGCATAATCTTTATATTGCACACTAAGCTCTCCAAGATCTATACCATCATATAGATCAAATAACTCTCGAACAAAAGGTTCTACTGAAGTGCCATCAAATATAATATGATGAAAATCAAATAGTAATACATGATAATCTCTACTTATTTCTAATAAACAAACTCTAAATAATGGTGTTTCTGAAAGTTTAAAAGGCTTAATAAAATCTCTAATTGTTATATCAAGTTCTTCAGCAGAGATTTTCTTATATTGCTTAGATACATTAGATTTAGTATTTATATTCTGTACTACAGCATCATCAGTATATTCAAAGCTAGTTCTCAGAGATTCATGTCTCTGTATTAATTTATCTAAAGCTAAACCAATTTGCTCTTTATCAATATCTCCAAAAATTTTCAAACATAAAGGTATGTTATAAGTAGTTCCTTGATTTCCTAGAAAATCGGTTACGTATATACCTTTCTGAGAACTTGTAACTGGATACTTATCAAGTTTAGGAGCATGTATAATCTCATGATCAGGACTTTTTTCCTGCAAACATTTTGCAAAATCCTGAATTATTGGATTCGCTAAAATATCTGCTACACTTATTTGATAACCTTTTTTTGAAATTGCTGATACTAAGGATATAGCTAGTATAGAGCTTCCACCAAGTTTAAAAAAATTATCCAACACACTTATTCTATCGATTTCAAGAATACTTTCAACTTCATTAACTATAATTTGCTCTGCTTCATCTCTTGGTGCAATATACTCAGATTGCAATGCTGACACATCTGGACTAGGTAAGCTCTTTCTATCAACTTTGCCATTAGGTGTTAATGGAAATTTTTCCATTTTAATATAAATCTCTGGAATCATATAATCAGGTAAATACTGACTTAGCTGTTCTATGATAAACTCATTATCTAAGTTTTTATCTGATATATAGTATCCACATAAGTATTTATTATTTTTATTATCATCCAAAGCAACTACAGCTACATCATCAATATTTTCAATACTCGCTAGTCTAGCTTCAATTTCACCTAGCTCAATTCTAAATCCACGAATCTTAACTTGAAAATCAATCCTTCCTTGAATTTCAATATTACCATCTTCTCTCCAAATAGCTAAATCACCAGTCTTATATAAAATATCTTTAGTAATTCTTTGATCTCCATCATATTTAAATGGATTATCTATAAACTTTTCTTTGGTTTGATCTTGCTTATTGAAATAGCCTAAAGCTAAGCTTTCTCCAGCAATACATAATTCTCCTGGAACACCCACAGGACATAACTTTAGCTCATTATCAACAATATAAATTTGGACATTTGAAAGTGGTTTACCAACTGGTATGTTTTGATAATTTTTATCAACTTGAAAATCTGTCACATAAACTGTTGATTCTGTAGGGCCATAGCCATTTATAAAGTTATAAGATCTTTCCGTCCATTCTTTAAGTTTTTCACCACCGACTTCTATAAAATCAAGTTGTTCATTATTATAAGCCCTTAGATACTGCTCTCCTAGCTGAGTTGTTAGGAAGCACCCTTTAATCTTATTTTTATAGAAATATTTATCTAATTCTTCAAGAGACATCCTGACATGCTCTGGTAATATGTGAACAGTCCCACCAACTATTAAAACTGGATATGTTCCCATTATACAAGCATCAAAACTAAAGCTAGCATATTCAGCAATTTGATCACCAGATTTAAGTTCTCGCTTATCTTTATACCAATAAGAGAAGTTCATAATATTTTGATGAGATAACATAACTCCTTTTGGATTCCCTGTCGAACCAGAAGTATATATTAATAGTGCAATATCTTTAGTATCTACATAAATATCTCTATGATAAGTTGATTCTAAACTATCTATCTGATCAATATCATTAAATTCACCATCAAATTTTATTTTATCAATTAATATCTTTTCTGAAATCAATGTAACGGCTTGTGCATCATCAAGCATATATTGCACACGCTCAAGAGGATACTTCTCATCTATACAAATATATGTATACCCAGCCTTCCATGCTGCAAGCATACTTGCTAGTATTTCTACTCTACGAGTCATATAAATAGCAATAATATCTAGTGAGTTTTGCTTTTTTTGGGGTAATGAATTTGCGATTTTATTAATTATTTGATCAAATTGTTTATATGTTAAGCTTTTCCCATCTGCAACTATAGCTATATTATCTGGATACTCATTTACTGTTTTTTCAAATAAATCAATAGTGGTTTTATTTCTAGGATAAGCTGTATACGTATTATTAAATTTATTTAATATTAGATTTTTATCTTCTTTAGATAATAAAGAATAGTTCTCATTATTTTTCATTACATTTAACTCCAAAAAATTTAATTAATATAGCTGTTTTATCATCTTGAGCTAAAGATTCATCTTCGAATAAGTTTATATCTTCAAGTAATTTTTCTAATTGGTTTGAAGCTGAAAGCTCTGAGCTTGTTATCAAAATATTTTTTATTTTATCAATACCATAAAAACCTTGTGATGATTTAGTTTCTGATAGTCCATCAGTATATAAAAGCAAATTCTTGCAATTTACCATATCAACAATATCTTCACTATATATAGCATTTGGATCTATACCTAAAACTATATAACCATCATTCAAAGATGCAAATTGATTATCTTTTAACACAATAATAGGTTTATCATGCCCTGCATTTGATATATATATTTTGTTATTTTCAAAATCAATTTTCATACATATACAACTAATAAACATATTATTCTTATTATGCTTACACATATAACTATTTAATTTTGTAATTATATCTGCACAAGAAATTTCCGACGAAATAAGAAACCTAAATCTAGCTAGTAAAAACAAACTGAAGATACTCGCTGCTGAATTTTTTCCCATCGAATCACCAACTAATATCCATAGATTATTTTTTTTATCTCTTCTTATATCATAGATATCTCCACTCAAATCTTCTGCTGAACTATAATGTGTTGCTATATCTAAATTTTTAATTTGTGACATATCAATAGTATCAGACATAAACATTTCTTGAATTTGTTTAGCTAAATATAGTTCTGATTTTTTAATATTGAATTTTTTTTGAATTTCTATATATCTAAGGATGTCTGTTCTCATCTTTTCTACAGATTCAAATAGTTTTTGAATTTCTATACTCTGTATATTTGATGATTCAATTTTTTTATTAAGATTTTTATTATCTACAATATTCTCTAGATGATTAGATAAATCAACTAATGGCAAAATTAATTTATCTATTTTCTTACGCAAAATTTTTGATAAAAGAATATTTAAAGCTATTAGTAATAAAATAAGAATAATAAAAACAGATAAAACAATAAGTATTAATTTAGTTAAATCGATCTCTGTTATGATATCAATACTCCCAAAAACAAGACTTTCTTTACGATATATTCGTAACCCATCAATATACCACTCACCATTGACTGGTTGTATTAAAAAATTATCGTACAAAAGCTTAGGAGTTAAATCACTATCAAACTTAGCGTATGCTGGTCTATCATAGTTATCTTCAACACGCACAAAGACACTTGTATCACTAAAATCTATTTCTGACTTTATTAAATTAACTATATCTTTTATATCAATATCTAATGCAGCTACTGCATATATTTCATGATTACTATTAGTTACAGGAAATGAATAAGTTGCTGTAAATTCGCCAACTTCTTGACTAAATAAATTACTTGTAGGAAGATCAATAAATGCTTTTTTCTCAATCAATGGTTTTTTAAACCATTCTCTATCATAATAATTAGTTCCATATTTATCATATATATCTGAAAGCTCTTTTAATTTCACTGTATTATTATATTTATAAAGATAAACTCCTCTAGCTCCATATTTAGGAGTAATCGCGTAAGCAATACCAAAAATATCCGCATGAGTTAGCAACACATCTTTTGTAAAAGAGATAAGCTGGTCACTAATATAAGGCTTGGATATAGTAATGTCCGAATCAAGTAAATATAAAGTTTTAATCTCAGCTGAAGATGATGCTATTTCGCGTTCAATTCTATCTGATACTTGATCTATCGATGCATACATTCTATTAACTTTAACAGTTTCTTTATATGTAAAAAAAGAAAACAATGATGCTACCAATACTAAAAATATTATAAATATAAGTATATTAATAAACCAATAAGCTGGCCTATGAAAATACCATGATAAGTTTCTATGAGTATGTTTATTATTAATTTTCATAATAATATTTCTAAATAATTTATATTATATTCATCTGTTCTCATATAGTCCCATCTATCACAAAAATTTTCTATTAGACCAATCCCATGACCTCCAATACTATGCTTTGTATGCTCTTTAGAGTATTTTTTATAGTCAAAATAAGATGTATTATCTTTTAAGGAAAATTTTATACAAGAACCATAATTTTCAATGAATATCTCAAACTCTAGAGAAGTATAATTTAGAGTACTTCCATGATACCAACAATTAAGCATTAATTCTTCATAAATTAATTTAATTTTAAACAACTCGACATCACCAACTTTTCCTTCTCGTAAAATTACATCAATGTCATAAATGAAATTATTTATGTCTTCTAGATTGAAACATTCTCTTGAGATATTTAACTTCATTTTAATTGATCTTTTACTTCTTCAAAATTTTCGTAAACAGGAATAAGTTTTATAAAACCAGATACTCTTAAAACTTCTCTAACTAAACTAGATGGTTTTAATATCAACATTTTTTTATTATCGAAAGATAGATCTTTAAAAACTATTATTAAAGATCTCAAGCCAGCACTACTTAAATAAGATAATTTTGAAAAATCAAATATAAGATTATTTTTTTTATCTATTGATAATTCTTTTATAGTTTCATTAAATTTATTACATGATGCTGAATTTAATTCACCATCCAAATAAATAATCAAAGCATTATTTTCTTCATTAGAAAATGTTATTTCCAACACTATATACAACCCTTTATTAAATAAATTAATTAAACCAATTTACCTGATAAAAAAATATAATTAAATATATTTTTATAGAATTTTAATATTTTTTTTAAAAGAGCTTTGAAATTTTATAGTAAAATACATAATATTTTTTTAGACATAACTTTTATATAAAACTATTATTTGTCTTACAAACAGACACCTTATATTCTGGCATTAATTTATTTAAAATTATATTAGTACTTAAATTATCAACTTTATAATCCGAAAATATACTAATATCTAATATATTTATTTTTTTAACATCATAATACAAACCAGTTCCTAAACATTTAATTATTGACTCTTTAATATTAAATACATCAAAAAAAAAGTGTAACTGTTCTTTATGACTTTTAAGAGAATTATAATAACTGATTTCTTCATCATGCATTATAATACTTTTTAAATCTAAATGATTAATATTGCTATCAATATACTCAATATCAACACCAATATTACTCACTTCACTAATTCCTACTAATATATGATTATTAGAATATGAAATACTAAAACCTATATTATAATCATCTTTAAGCATTGGCTTTTTGTATGCTCCATATTCTAATTCAAAGTTATTAATGTTATAACGATCATTAAGATAGTGATATAAGAAACTTCTAGCTAGTAACCTTTTAAACCTATCATTTTCAAATTTATAAGTTTGTATCTCAATTTTTTGCTTTTTGGGAATAATATTAAAATCATATTCTAAAGAATTTTTGTTTGTGTCTAATAAAAACAACTCAATATCATCAGAAATATGACTAATCTTTTCAAACTTCATAAACTATTACATTTTACGATAAATATACAATAATATATTAAACTTATAGAAATGCGAAGAATCTCAAATATAAACTGATATTCATACAATCTATAAGAATTTGTTATAGAGCTTATAACTATATACTATTTGACTAGACTTTTTCATTTACATACAATCACTTGTAGACCTTAATTTTATTTTAAAGATAAGATTCGGTTCAGTTTAGAAAATATAAGAAGAATCTTGTATTATAAGTTAACTTTATAGCGAGGAAATCACCATGCTAAAGAAAATTGTAACAGCATTAGGAATGTCTGGAATGCTACTAGCAGCCAATAGTGCTATAGCTGATGACAAAAATACCGAAATGGCTACACCTCAAAGTGTAGATTTATCGCCATTACGTAATCTAAATAAGCTTGATAGTCCAATGGGGAAAAACTATGACTATCACCAGTCTTTCAAGAAGTTAAATACTGAAGAACTTAAAAAAGATATACAAGATCTTTTGACCCAATCTCAAGATTGGTGGCCTGCAGATTTTGGTAATTATGGTCCTTTCTTTATTAGATTATCTTGGCATGATGCTGGTACTTACAGATTAGCAGATGGTCGTGGTGGTGCTAATCGTGGTCAGCAAAGATTCTCTCCGCTAAATAGTTGGCCAGATAATGTTAACCTTGATAAAGCAAGACAGCTTTTATGGCCAATCAAGCAGAAATATGGTGATGCTGTATCATGGTCTGATTTGATTGTTTTAGCTGGTACTGTTTCATTAGAATCAATGGGTATGAAGCCGATTGGTTTTGCCTTTGGTAGAGAAGACGATTGGCAAGGCGATGATACAAACTGGGGTATATCTCCTGAACAACTAATGTCTAGTAATGTCAAAGATGGCAAGCTTGCTCCAGCTTATGCAGCAACTCAAATGGGTCTGATATATGTAAACCCTGAAGGTCCAGATGGCAAACCTGATATAAAAGGTGCTGCTAGTGAAATTCGCCAAGCTTTTAGAGCTATGGGTATGACTGATAAAGAAACAGTAGCTCTTATTGCTGGTGGTCACACATTTGGTAAAACTCATGGTGCAGTTCCAGAGAAAGATATCAAAAAAGATATTGGTCCTGCTCCGGATAAAGCACCTATCGAGCAACAGGGCTTAGGATGGCATAATAGCTACGGTACTGGCATGGGTGATGATACTATGGGTAGTGGTCTTGAAGGATCTTGGACTTCTACACCAACTTTTTGGAACCATGACTTCTTACATAACCTATATAACTTGAATTGGGAAAAAACTCTTAGCCCTTCTGGAGCTCATCAATGGACTCCTACAAATGCTAAGCCAGAAAATATGGTTCCTGATGCTCATAAGCCAGGTGTAAAACATAAACCTATAATGTTTACAACAGACTTAGCATTAAAAGAAGACGATGGATTTAATAAATATACTCAAGAATTCTACAATAACCCTCAAGAATTTAAAGAAGAATTTGCTAAAGCATGGTTTAAATTAACGCATAGAGATATGGGTCCAAAATCTAGATATATAGGCCCTTGGATTCCTGAACAAAACTTTATATGGCAAGATCCTGTACCTGTTGCTGACTACAAGCAAGTATCAGCTCAAGATATCGCTCAACTTAAGCAAGATATCATAAAATCTGGATTAACGAATCAACAACTTATAAGAACTGCTTGGGATTCAGCTTCTACTTATCGTAAAACCGACTATAGAGGTGGATCAAATGGCGCAAGAATTGCTTTAGCTCCTGAGAAAGATTGGCAAATGAATGAACCTACTAAACTTGAAATTGTTCTTGCTAAGCTTAAAGAGATTCAAACCAACTTTAATAATAGCAAAACTGATGGCACCAAAGTATCATTAGCTGACTTAATAGTACTAGGTGGTAATGTTGGTGTTGAGCAAGCAGCTAAAGAAGCTGGTTATACTATAGAAATACCATTTGTACCAGGTAGAACAGATGCTACGCAAGCTCAAACTGATATAGAGTCTTTCAACTATCTAAAAACAAAAGCTGATGGTTTTGTAAACTATAGTGACGGTAGTCTAGCATCTAACAAGCTACCTCAAGCACTAGTTGAAAAAGCAAGCATGCTTAATCTAAATATCCCTGAAATGACTGTCTTGGTTGGTGGTATGCGTGCACTAAATGTAAACTACGATAACTCTCAAGAAGGTGTATTTACCAAAACTCCTGGTCAATTAAATAACAACTTCTTTGTAAACTTACTTGATATGTCTACAAAATGGGAAAAATCTGACACAAACAATGGTGAGTATATCGGTATAGATAGAAAAACTGGTGCACAAAAGTGGACTGCTTCTTCTGTAGATCTAATCTTTGGTTCAAATTCTGAACTTAAAGCTGTGGCTCAAGTTTATGCTGAAAATGGTAATGAGCAAAAGTTTGTAAACGACTTTGCAAAAGCTTGGCATAAAGTTATGATGCTTGGCAGATTTGATGTTCAAGAATAAACTTTAATTCTTATAATTTTCTCAATCATATTTCTTTTGGTTTAAAATAGATAAATATAGTTCCTAGTAATTAATTTAATATGCCTGTTATCTTACAAATATTTGATTTTTTGAAGAATTTAACTGAAATGCTTTTACATAGCCTTGATCCCTCGTTATTTCAGAATATCACACTAGGAATACTAGCTATATTCATTCCTTTTGTAATCGTATTTTTAACAGATCTCTTGAGCTCCAAAGAAAAAAAGAAAACTGAGTTTGAAAAAATGGTTTTAAGTGATGAAGTATTTGGAACTAAAAAAGTTTTTTGGTTAGCAATTTTTGGAATATTTTTCTTTTCCTTTTTTTCAGGAACTAATATATCTATCACCGCAAAATTAATATGTTTATTAATTGTGATTATTATTATTTGGGAATTTTATAAACCATTCAAAAAACTTCTAAGATTTTCAGAGGGAGATAAACTTCAATTTAAGAAATCATTTTTGAAAAGGCTAAATTTTTCTACGTTACCCTACTTTAGTAAACCTAATAATATTAAAATAGCCAATAAGATGGTCAAATCATGGCAATCTATCTGGTATGAAGAAAATATTAATAATGAGAGAGAATTTATTAAGATATTTATTTCTCATATTGAGAACTCAATAGAATCAAAAAGGTTTGAATTAGTTATACAACTATCACTAACATATATAACTAATATTAAAAAAAGAAATTTATCAGAAATTGGAATCTTTATTCTACCTAAGATTATAGAATGGAATGAATCACTTTTGGAAAGTAGTGAAATATTTTTTGATAAGTTTAAAAGTAATAAAATAAATAAAAAAAGGGAAATAAGAAGAATTCTCTCTTTATCAGAATCTATGAATTTTAATAGAAATACTTTCCACAACTGGCACTTTTTTAGAAGATTTTTTTAGAAGCTATTATTAAAAACTCTATTAAAAGCAATTATATTGAAATTTTATATGACTTCAAAGAATATATTGATGAAAATGACTTAGATCAATATGTTACAGAAGTTAGCAAGCATCAAAAGTTATTCCTAGAAAGTTTTTTTAAAGTATTCTTTGATGAAATATATAAAATCAAATACAGAAGTTTGGATTCTAACTTTCCAAATGATTGGCAAGTAACCACTCAAAATAAAGATAAACGAATGCCTAGATATGTTTTAAACACCTTTACTAATCTTGCAAGATTTGAAATATTCAAAAAAACTGATGATGAGTTTAACATAGGGATTACTGAAATAATTAGTAATATTTTTCCAACTGTTTGCCCTATGCTTTTCAAAGCTTTCATTCTGCTTTATTTTTCTGGAGAAAATATTAAATATGCAATAGATAATGGAGATAACTTTTTTATTATGAACTCATCTGGAGTTACTTGGTATAGTTCTGAAAACGAAACTAAAAAAGATAGAGAAGAAAAAATACAAAAACTTTCTAGTGAGCAAGAAGCTACCCAAAAGAAAGAAACAATTGAAATTATCTTAAATTACTTTGGTAATGACTGGAGAGTAATTAGATGCTTCAAAGAAGATCTATCTGAAGAAGAAACTAAAAACTGGGAAAATTTATCAGAAAAAGAAAAGAGAAATATAATTAAAAGAGTTAAGATAAACAAGCTTATAAATTTAAAAAATAATATTAATGATAATGAGATAAAAGAATATTGCAAAGAATCTAAGCTAAAAGAATATAAAAGAAAAGACCTTTTAGAATTAGTTGAGCTTTTGTTGATTAATAAGCTAAATAAGTGAACTTGTAAATATTTTTATTTAATCTAATATGTAACTATATGAGCACTAATTTACTAGATTTTATATGCCTATAAATCTTTATTGTGAAAATGACTACCTTAGACAAAACAATGAAATTGCTAAAAAAGAAAATTTTTCTGCTTTTAGAAGAGATTATGCTCGTGTTGTCCACTCTTCATCATTTAGAAGACTTCAAGCAAAAACACAAATTTTCCCTAGTTTTGAAAATGACTTTTTTAGAAATAGGCTTACTCACTCTCTAGAGGTAGCACAAATAGCCAAGTCTATAGCTGTTAAACTTAACGCAGAACATGGACTAAATTTAGATTATGATCTAATTGAAACAGCAGCACTCTGTCATGATATTGGTCACCCTCCTTTTGGTCATAACGGTGAAGTTGCTTTAAATAAAAAAATGCGTAATTTTGGCGGCTTTGAAAGTAATGCTCAAACGCTACGACTGATATCGCACACTGCTAAAAAAGACATCGATCAAAAGCAAACTTTCGGTTTAAACCTAACCTATAGAACTCTTGCCGCAACTATAAAATATGATCAGCTTATTCCTCCAATCAGTGATTTAGGAAAACTTACAAAAGGCTATTATCATGAAGAATCAAGACTAGTTGAAGATATTAAACAAAAACTCCTTGAGCCATATAATATAAAAATTATAGAAAACTTTAAGACTATAGAATGTTATATTATGGATGTAGCAGATGATATTGCTTACTCAACTTATGATGTCGAAGATGCTCTTAAAGGCGGATTTATAGATCCTCTATCTATGGCAAGTATTGATAATAAGCTTCTTGATAAAATCTACAATGCAATGCCTAGTGATTTAGGAATTACTAAGAATGAAATCCAAAATATCCTCAAAGATATATTTTCAGATTATATTGATTTTAATGATGACTGTACAAAAATATATAAAAGATCTAAAGATATTGCTAACAATAGCTTATTACGTACAAAACTAACCTCAAAATTAGTTAATAGTTGTATTCAAAATATTGAGCTAGACTTAAACCTAGAAGTTCCTATTATTTCAAAGGTATATCTAAATAATGAAATTAGAAAACAAGTCGAAGTACTTAAAAAATATATTTTGTTTAAAATAATAAAATCACCTAAACTTAATGTCCTAAGATATCGTGGTCGAGAAATAATTTCAGAGATTTTTGATATTTTGATTAGTTCAACCCCTGATGAAAGCCTACTACCTGATGATATCGGAGCTATATTTTATAATACGCAAAACACTCATGGGAAAGCTAGAATTATAAGCGACTATATATCTTCTATGACCGATAGGTATATAATTGAGCTCTATAATCAATTCAAATCAGACCCTTCAGCAATGATTTTTAAGCCTTTCTCATAAACCAACTAGCTGCTGTAATCCCAAAAAATGATACAGCTCCAGCAAATACAATTAAATATACTGGTACCAAAAGATTATTAGTTGTAACTATAAGTGATATTGTCAAGGCTGGTATACCTGCAGAAAATATCAAATATCCTAGATTATAAGCAATACCATAACCACGACATCTATACTCTAATCTAAAGAAATTTGTAATAATCACATTATATGTTGAAGCAAAAAATCCCATCATAATAGATAAAATAATAAAGCATGCAAAAACATCAGTTCCAGCAATCATATTCTTATAGAAAATTGGTGTTACTGAAATACTTATCAAAATCAATAAGGCCATCATCTTAGACTTAGATACATAATCACTAATAAAACCACCTACCAAACAACTAACCGCCATAATTATAGAACCAGTTAGAAGTAAATTAGAAATATCATAATTTGACTCTACATACATTTGTTTATACGCGGGTAAAAACATATATAGCTGAGTAGTTAACATAGCAATACAGGCAACTAAAGCTATACCAATAATTACTTTTACAATAAATAAAGAATTCTCAGAGCGAGGTTTGTCTAGCGCTTCAACAACTCTAGGAATATCAACAATATTTTTTCTGAGGAAAAATAATATAAATGTAAAACAAGCACCTATGAAAAATCCAATCCGCCAACCATAATTTTCTATAAAGCTTTGACTAGTAAAGTGATTTAGGACAAATAGCACTAATGATGTCATCATAATCCCAATACTTAAACAACAAAACACTATACTTGTCATAAAACCTTGTCTTTGAGGATAATTCTCAACAATATATACTACTGATACTGGTATCTCAGCACCTACTGCCAATGATTGTACACAGCGCAATCCAACAAACAAAATAGTAGCTAAAACACCAATACTTTCTATGGTAGGTAAAAAAGCTAATGCAAGAGTTGCGAAGAATAGTAAGAACATATTAAGCCTTAAGACAAATGCTCTACCTTTCTTATCAGCGATATATCCAAACCCCCAAGCACCAATAGGACGCACAAGATAGCCAACGATATATACTAAAAAAACCAATAACGTATTGCTTATAGAACTACTTTTATCAAAAAACTTACTACCAATAGCTACAGCAAATACAGAATATATTGCAAAATCATAGAATTCAAAAGCAGCACCTAATGATGAAAATAGTAATCTATTATAGTTTTTCATTAATTTTCTAATATCTAAGTTTGAAGATTTTAGTATATATTAGTGAAATAATAACGATAATCAAATATTAATTAGCATAAGCAGTAGATAGCTCCATCAACTCTAAAGTTACACTATAATTGTCTAAATTAATTTCAGAATTTAACACTTCGCGGATTTTAGCTTTCAATTGTTGTGAGATCTCTTCTAGGTGCTCAGGCTTTCTTCCTTTTAGAACTTTTATCTGTACATGGATTACATCTAGGCTATCATCTCCAGCTACACTACTAAAATTGTATCTATAAACTCTACTTTTAAAGGTTTCTAATTTAGTTGGTAACTTTTCTACCAAAAATTGCTGTGCTAAATTTATTACCTTCTTTGCTAATTCTGTATCAAATTGTTGAGGTACTTCTAAGATTATATGCGGCATTTAAACTCCTTTTTTAATATACTGACCTAGTGGAGGCATCAAAAATACTGTTCTAGCTATATAGAATAATATTAGCGCAATCCATAAGCCATAATTTTCATAAGATTGTAATAAAAAAACAGAAGCAATATACACTCCTGCCGATAAAATCATCGCATTTCTCATTGCTACAGTCTTTAGGAGACCTACAAACACACCATCTATCCAAAAGCTAAAACTTGCAAATAGCGGCATAAGAAACGAAAAAATAATATATTTATTTATCTGGATCTTAACATCTACAATATCAGTAAAGATTGATATTATATAACCACTAAAAGAAAAATAAACCAAAGATAAAACCAGAGTTAGTATCATACTTTGCACAAATGTTTTGTAAATAGTTTCTCTCAATAGGCTAGTATTTTTATCAACGTACGCTTGAGCAACTAACGACTCAGTTGTATTAGCAAGAGCATCCAAAAACATTGCAAAAAACATACCTATTTCTACAAGTATAGTATTTGCGGCTAGAATAGTTTTTCCGTAATTCGAAGAAAATATATAAAATGAATTAAATGCTAATAATAAACATAAAGAACGTACAAAAATATTTATATTAAGTTGAAGAAAAGGCATATAACTACCTAAATTCAAGAGCCTATAATCCATTAACTTTTTGATACTAAAACTACCTGATTTATAGAAATATCTAAATGTCTTTATACTCAGATAAATACTACAACTAGCAGAGGCTATAACTAAGGAAATTGCTACACCAACAACATTATAATTGAGAATAACAACAAATATTGTGCTCAGCACTATTGCTACACTCATATAGATGATAGAACTATAAAGTACTACTCTAGGATTTCCAATACCAATAAAGAAACCAATAAAAATATAATTTAGTAATGAAAAAAACAAAATATAAATAGCGATATTATAAAAATTTGCTAATAAAATTTTTATATCTGATGAAATATTTACTACCTTCAATACAGTAATCAGAATTACACTTTTAAAACTAAAAGCAATTATTGATACTAATAGTGCAATTAGCACGGCCTTTATAACTATTTCTAACATCTTTTCGAGATTATTTAGTGACTGGGCTATCAATCCTGTCAAACTCATTCTAAAAAATGAAAACATAAAGCAAATAACATTTATTATTGAAACTCCTAATCCTATAGCTGCAAGATAGTTGCTATCACTGAGATGACCAATTAATGCCGTATTAACAATACCAACCATTGGTAAAACCAAATTAGATAATATAAGAGGTAAAGATAATAAAAATATTTTTTTGTGCATCTAAAGAATCAAAAATCTATGTATAAATAAAATTATAACATTTTAAAATTATCGTAATCCTATCAATCATATCTACCTAGCTATTATTTTTTACTGTGAGCTATTAGGTTTTGATAATTAACTCATTTATAACCATATGTTATATTGAGTGGCAAATTAACAACAAATAAGGATTTTTAAAGAAAAATTAATTTTTATTTATGCAAATCATAATAAACATCAGGAAAAATATTTTTTTCTTGATTAGCTTTATTTCATAAGCATAAAATTAATTTGTAAGCAATACACTTACGGTTATTAATATTTGTATAAGGAGAATTCCATTATGAAAAATAAACTTAAACTTACACCTACTATGGTTTGTGCTTTGATAGGTATAGGATCATTTTCAATAGCTAATGCTACTGATGCATGGTCTACTGCAAACCTAAAGTCATACGTTGCAGGCTCTCAAGTAACTGATGGTGGCAAAACATATAAATGCAAAGTCTGGCCAGCTTCTGGATGGTGCCAAATCGCTGCATATAAACCAAGTGGCACATATGGCTCTGATGCTTGGGATGTTATTGGTGATGATCCATCTCCAACTCCTACACCAGAGCCAACTCCGGAGCCTACGCCTACACCAGATCCAGTAAATCCTGGTGACTCAGTACAACAGTGGGATGCAAATACTGTATACAATCCAAGCGATAAGTCTAAACCTTCTCAAGCTATATATAATGGCAACTTATATACTGCTAAATGGTGGACCCGTGGTGAAAATCCTAGTCAATCTGGACAATGGGGAGTTTGGAAAAATGAAGGCCCTGTTACTGAACAAGGTAAAGCAACTGTATCAATAGTATTACCAGCAAAACCTGACTTTATAGCTAATGATAAATTAGCGGATGTTCAAATCTTAAAAGATGGTCAAAAAATAGCAGAATCAACCAATGCTAAATGGGGCTCTACTACAAATCTAGAAGTTGTAGTTGGCGATAGTGCAGACTTAACTGTAAGTGTTCCAGCTATTGATGGAGCTACAGGCTCTGCTACTCCAGCTTCATTCACTTTAGCCAAAGATGCTTCCAAAACAGTTAATATAGAATACACAGCTCCTAAGCCTGCTGAAGAAGGATCTATTAAAATAAACGCTACAGCAGAAGCAATGGGTAACCCTACAGCAACTTACACTCTCAAAGATACTAATGGAAATATTGTTAGTAGTGGTAATCTTGCAATTAATAGTTCTACTACCTTAGATCATATTCCTTCATCTGAAAATGGTACTGCTTATACTCTAACTATAGGTAGTTTTACAACTAATGGATATAATTATACTCCTGTCAAAACTTATTCTTTAGTTGTTACTAACTTTAATACTACAGCTGTTGATGTTACATTCGCTAAGAAACAAGTTCCTACTGAAAGTATTTCAATAGCAGTAGAAGGTCTACCAAAAGACAAAACAACTACTCTTACACTGACCAGTGAAAATGGTGATACTAAAGAAGTTGATATTAAGAGTAACTCTTCAATTTCTGTAGAAGTACCAAAAGATGGAAGTATCTGGAATATTGCAGTAGCTGCAATCGCTGGATTTAAACTTTCTGTGACTCCAACATCTTTTACAGCTAATCAAGATACTCAGCAAATCTCACTGAAAATTACTGAAAATAGCTCTTCAGCTGATAACTGGCCTGATAGAGTTGTTGTTGGTTATGTTAGAGGGTATGACGCTCCGTGGTATAGCCAGCCTGAAACAACAAATGAAATGATTCAAGCTGCTATGACTCATGGCTATAATGTAATTGTTTACGCTTTTGCTGGTCAAGAACCTAATGGTACAGTAACTCTACCAAAATGGACTGATTCAATGAAATCCAGAGTACCAAGCCAAATTAATATAATTCATAATAGCAATGGTATTGCACTGTTATCAATAGGTGGTGCAGTTAACTATTTTGATCCAGATATGAGTGGAGATAAAGCTATTCCTACAGGTAAAGCTATGGGTAAATATCTAGCAGAGAATGGCTATGATGGTCTTGACATAGATGTAGAGCATCCAAATGCTTCTACATCAGTTGCTGCAAACTTTATCAAATATATAGATGCGGCTAGAGCAGAGTTCAAGTCAATCACTGGTAAAGATATGTACTTAGCTGCAGCACCTCAAGTTAATGGATGGTATGGAACAGGTCAATGGGCAAGTGGTAGTGCTAAATTTGCTGAAGCAATGTATACTCAAGACTTCATGAGAGACGCACACTTCAATGCTGTATTTATCCAAACATACAACCAATATGGTGGTGCTAACTTTGGTGGTTTATTAGGTTTTGATGTTGGTTTCTTAACTAAGACTTTTGAATTATTAAGCCCTCAAACTAGAGATAAAATGCCAGGAATACCTGCAGGTTCTTTCTACGTACCGGAAGATACTAAGATAGTTCTTGGTGTACCTGATTTCAAAGATCCTTCTGTTTCTGCAGCAGAATATAAACAAGGTTCATGTCTGGCAACAGCTAAATGCTCTGGTGCTGGTCTATATGATCCTGTAGATATATCAAAAGATATAACAAATGGTGGTCTTGGTAACTATAGTCAATATGGTGGTCTAATGACATGGATTCTAAACTCGGATGACTATCAAGGTTGGACTTGGGTAGATGGTGTCAAAGGAGTAGCCTATAACTAATCCTATTATATCTTAAACATTTCAGAGCAAATCTTATCTTATTCATATAAATCAAATATCTA
>NZ_DS999316.1:701357-702502 GCF_000156715.1 Francisella philomiragia subsp. philomiragia ATCC 25015
AATGTTAATTTTGAGCAACAAGCACCAATTGAGGCTGGTAAGAAAATAATGGGATACTGGGAAAACTGGAAACCTGGTTTAATAAGTGGGGATTATAAAGGAAGTGCTGAAGATGTGGCGCCATATACACATATTTTATACTCATTCCTTACATTAGACTCGTCACCTAATCCAGAAAATCCTGCGAATAAAGCATGGAGCAGTGGTCATATAAATGAAAGTATGGCCGGTGCGGATGTCCTAAGTGTTATGGGCAATTATGAAAATGCTTGGGATAATAACTCAAATTGGCAAAGAGTTCGTATAGATTCACTAATAGATTTAACTCATGCTAATGGTGGTAAATTTATATGGGCAATTGGTGGATGGTCTGATTTACAGCAAACGATTGGCGATAGTCAAATAGATGCTTTTGTCAATCAAGTTGTTGAATTATTAAAACTTGGTGGTGATGGTGTCGATTTTGACTGGGAGCATTTAAGTCAATTAGCAGATGGTTCACCAAACCCTAACAAAGATCAACAATTAACAACTTTAGCTAAAACTCTTAAAACTCTAAGAGAAAGGCTAGATGCTGAAGGAATGTCTGATAAGCAAATAGGCTATACTACTAGATTTAATGCCTTTTTCGAAAGTAGTAAGGCTCATGGTTTTGCTAATGACTTCAACTCTGATGGAGAAGGTATTGCTATTGACAAATGGCTAAAAGATAATGGTTCATCATTAGATCAAGTTGTAAACTGGGTAAATATCATGGCTTATGATGTAGGTCCTAATGATATGCCTAATGGTAAAACTTGGACTAAAGATGTTTATACAGATATGTTAAAGAGCTTCTCTGAATATGTAAATCCTAGTTTAGTAGTTCTTGGCTTTGAACCAGGTGGACAAGCTGCTAGTGGTGAATGGGAAGGTCTTACTCTAGATAAAGAGATGATTGACTATGTATCTGATAACAATTATGGCGGTTCTATGTTCTGGGCTGTAAATCAAGTAGCTATGAACACAGCTTCTACTTACTATCCGAATGTTGTTACAGGTGAAAATGTTAATGAATTAGCAAGCTACTCTAAAGAAGCATTTGCTGAAGAATAATATACAAGATTCTCTTATTTCAATATCTCTTATATAAAAAATCAACCATT
>NZ_DS999316.1:704001-859211 GCF_000156715.1 Francisella philomiragia subsp. philomiragia ATCC 25015
CGATGTTTCTTTCGAGCAAAGTTCTTCTGATTCTAAGTGGCCAGATAGAGTTGTTGTTGGTTATGTAAAAGGTTATGACTCTATATGGTATAGCCAACCAGATACAACTAATAAAATGGTTTCAGAAGCTATGGATCATGGCTATAATGTATTAGCTTATGCTTTTGCTGGTCAATCTAAAGATGGTAATGTTTTCTTTACTAGCTGGACTAATGAACAAATTAGAGATCTACCTAACCAAATAAAAACCATTCATGATAAATATGGTATCGCACTTCTATCAATTGGCGGTGCTGAAAATTACTTTGAACCAGACATGACAACTGATGCAAATGCAGAAAATACTGGTAAAGCAATGGGTAAATTCTTAGCTGACAATGGTTTTGATGGTTTAGATATAGACGTTGAACATCCGACTAATGGTGCTGAGAAAGATGAAAACTTCTTAAACTACATTGAAGCAACTAGAGCAGAGTTCAAATCTATAACAGGTAAAGACATGTTTTTAACTGCTGCTCCACAAGTTACTGGTTGGTATGGTACTGGTCCTTGGGCATCAGGTGAAGCTCATTTCGCGGAATCCACATATTCTCAAAACTTTATGGACAATGCTCACTTTAATGCTATTTTCGTACAGACATATAACCAATATGGTGGAGCAAACCTATGTGGATTTGTTGGAACTGACACTGGATTCCTATCTTGTGCATTTAAACTTCTAACAGAAGAAGGACAAAAAGATATGCCTGGTATATCTGGTGACTGGCATGTACCTGCTGAAACAAAGCTTGTTTTAGGTGTACCTGACTTTAAAGACCCTTCAGTAAGTGCTCAAGCTTACAAACAAGGGACTTGTTTAGCAGATGCTTCTTGCTCTGGAGCAGGTATATATGACCCAGCTGAATTTACAAAAGATGTAACAGCAGGAAGCTTATCTAGTTATAATCAATATGGGGGTTCTATGACTTGGATAATGAATTCAGATGCATATCAAAACTGGTCTTGGGTTGACGGTGTTAAAAACGCATCATATAATTAATTCAACCTAAAATTCTCAATTATTTTCTACAAAGGAATTCTCTGTTGTAAATTCTATTTTTTTAGCTCATACTTTGCTTTATATAAATAATCTACAAGGCAAAGTCGCTTAAAGAATTATTGTTTTATTATTGTAAATAAAGATTCTATCATTAAGAACTAGACTCAAAGCTGTTGATAAAACATTTTTTTCAACATCATGTCCAGCATCTCGCATATCTTGCCATGAGTAATTATGATCAACCCTAATTATATCCTGAGCTATAATTGGTCCCTCATCTAAATCATCTGTAACAAAATGACTAGTAGCACCTATTATTTTCACACCTCTTTCATAAGCTTGCTTGTATGGATTAGCCCCGATAAATGCTGGTAAAAATGAATGATGAATATTAAGTAACTTACCTTGAAACTGCTCAACAAAACCAGGAGACAATATTCTCATATACTTCGCAAGTACAATTACATCATAATCATATTTTTTTATGATATCTTGGACTTTTTTCTCATGCTCTTCTCGAGAAATCTCCTCATGAGAAACATATTCAAATGGTATATCAAACTTCTCAACCAAATTCTTAAGATTATCGTAGTTTGATATTACTGCGGTAATATTAGCATCTAGTTTTCCTTCCGCATGCTTTATGAGCAAATCCCCCAAGCAATGCATTTCTTTTGTAGCCAAGATAACTATATTTTTTTTAGAAGAATCTACTAGTTTAATCTCTGAATTAGCAGGCAAAGTACTCTCTAAATCAACCAACATTTGCTCAATGTTTACTTTTCCAGAAAACTCAGTACGCATAAAAAATTTATTATGCTGTTTATCAACGAATTCAGAGTTTCTCTCCACATTGAGATTATTTTCATAGATAATTTTTGAAACTTTATAAACCAAGCCTTTTTGGTCATCTGTCTCAATCAATAATCGATACTTTTGCATCATATATTTTAAAAGAAATTAATAATAACCATAAACTATAATACATAATTATTATTTTAGTTAGATTTTTAATTATTTTTTTGATTTATTTAGTTCCAAATATCTTGTCCCCAGCATCTCCAAGACCTGGAATTATATATTTTTTCTCATTTAGATGACTATCTATAGATGCTGTATACAACTCAACATCTGGATGAGCATTAGCTAATGCCTCTATACCTTCTGGAGCAGAAACTAGAGTAATTATTTTTATATCTTTTGACCCAGCTTTTTTTAATAATGTAACAGTTTCAATCATAGATCCTCCAGTTGCCAACATTGGATCTACGATTAGTGCCACTCTCTCATCAAGCTTGTCACAAAGTTTAGCAAAATAAGCTACCGGTTTAGCAGTATTTTCATCACGGTACATACCAACCATACTAACTTTTGCAGCAGGGACATGCTCAAACACCCCATCCATCATACCAAGCCCAGCACGGAGTATAGGTACAACAGTCAACTTCTTACCTTTGATTTGATCAACTTCGATATTTTCGCCTTGCCAGCCTAGAATTTCTGTTTTTTCAAGTTCAAACCCTGCTGTGACTTCATAAGTTAATAAGCTTGTTATTTCCTTAGTTAATCTTCTAAACTCTTGTGTACTTATTGCTAATGCGCGCATAAGACCAAGCTTGTGTTTAACCATAGGATGTTTGATTTCAACTACTTTCATAATTTTCTCGAGATAGACTAATTTGTTTAATTATAACAAAAGTTTATTAAATTAAGTGTTTTGAATTAGTTTATTACGATCATGAGGATAAATAACCTCCTTGCTGAATAATCAGGAGGTATATTAAATAGGAAAGAATATTATTTAGAAATTTTTAGACAAAAGATTATTACTGTTTTTCCCAAACACTACTATTTGATGGAGTATCTCCTTGAGTCCACCACTTAGCTTTGTATGTAGATCCTTGATAAGTTACTACTTGGCCACCGCTATATGCTTGACCTTGATTCCAAGCTTCACCGGAAACAAAAGGTTTTTTCCAAGCACCACCATCAGAAGGCTTGTTACCTTGAGTCCACCATTGCGCTTCATAACTTACACCATTATAAGTTACTTTATCGCCTTTATTATAGACTTTTGTAGCATCCCAAGTACCTGAAGCTGATGAGTTATCATTATCATTTCCTTGGTTTGTATCAGTATTACCTTGATCTGTGTTTCCTTGATCGTTACCCTGATCTGCGTCATCACCTTGATTATTATCTTGGTTATCAGTCTGACCAGAAACTGTACGCCATACACCCCACTGACCAGTTTGAGTAGGGTTCTCGCCTTGAGTCCACCATTGTGCCTCATATGTCACACCATTTACAACTACTCTATCACCCGTATTATAAACACTCTCAGCAGACCATGAGTTTGCTGTTTCGTCATCAGTATTTTGCTCTTGATTTTGATTTTCATCAGTGTTCTGATCATCAGTTTGATCTTGATTTTGATCTTCAGCTGGTTCTGCACCTACAGTTTCAAAAGTCAAACTATCTTCTCTAGATGTAGCAGATGTACTTGCAACAACTTCAACAGTGTATCTAGTACCTTTCTCTAAATTAGTTAGTACATAGTTTAGAGCAGTAATATTCTCAGCAATCACATTACCATTTACTATCACTTTATAACTAATAGAACCATCTAGTTCTGGTTTGTTCCAAGATACTGTAGCAGAATTTTCAGTAACATCTGTTACAGATACATTAATTGTGTCAGATGCATATACTTTAGCAACAGCATTTATCAATGATTTGTTAGGATCTGTAGAATCATTATCTGCTTGCCAGAACATAGTACCACCAAGATTTCTACTCTTAGTATACTTAGTCTTCTCACCTACAGACCAAACATCATCATAAGTTATAAATGATTTAGTTGATGAACTATATGCCCAAGGCTGCATTGCAACCTTACCATATTTGTTAAATACATCGACATTATGGCTAATATCATAGTACTTAAGATTAGCCAAACCACTAACAGGCTTAGCTGTACCACAACCAGTAACTGGATCATTTACAGGGTTAACTAAACATTTATAGTCAAATACACCTGCTTCGTAATCACCTATACCAGGTGCTGTAATAGTTTGGAAAAGACCTCCATCAACATCACTATCTACAGTCATCGATCTAGCATATAATGGCAAGCCAACAATTAATTTCTTAGCAGGTACACCTGCTGCAATATATGCATCTACTGCACCTTTAATTGACCAGCCTCCTTCTTTACCTATAGCTTGAACTAAGGTAACGCCATCTTTACCAATATCAGTAACATTATCTTGAGCATCAACAGGAGAAGCTCCAGCTGAGTATACTCTATTACTGTATGGAGTATTGCTAGGGAAGTCAGTTGATGCTTGGAAGTATGCAGGGAAACCTGTACCCCAACCACCTTGATAGTCATAACTCATAATATTGATTTCATCCATCAATTCACCAGTTTGCTTCCAGAAATCTGATACGCTATTTGGATTACTCGGATTTTCCATTGCCTCGATACGACTTCTAGCACCATTCACAGCTATAGCAAGGTAGTATTTCTTACCATCTGCTTTACCAGCCTTATCTAACTCTGTACGCAATACTTTGAAGAAAGCTAACATCTTCTTAGCTGGTGCCACATCATTACCATAATCTGACCACCACTCCCAGTCGATATCAATACCATTGAAACCAAGCTTACGCATAAGCTCAATTGATTGATCTGCAAAATTTTGCATACTTTGTGGATTTGAAGCTAACTGCTCAAACATCGGAGCAGTTGTGATTCCATTATTTGTCCAACCACCAAATGATAAAAATGATTTTAAATATGGATATTTTTTAGCTGCTCTAGCTGCTGCAGACAGACCCCATGAATCTGCTGAAGCATCTAATGTTTTGATATTACCAGTATTTTTATCAAACCCTATAAACGCATAAATTATAGTGTTTAACTTATCGTATTTGAAATCATACGGGTTATATTTACGACCCCAGACAGCCCATTGTGCATAATATGCAGCATTTGTATATCCTGGTGTTGGATCTTCACAAACATTATTTTCACATGGTCTTTGAATATCTAGATCTTTACCATCTACTTTTAGACTACTTACGATAGGAACTACTACTCCTGGTAATACAACTGCATTACCAGAGTCTGTACCCATAATGTCACATGACTGACTAAAGTTAAATGATGCAGTATCATCTTTTAATGTCATTTTTGTTACAAAATCACCATTGGCATTCTGAGTAGTATCAAAATTAACATTATCAACAGTTGTACCAAAACAATTACCCCAACCTGCTTTAGGTTTAAAGTTACTTGTAAATTCAACTGTTTTACCAGATGCTACATTATTAATACTTAAAACAATTTTATTATTATAGTCCTTAAATGGTGCTTTGAAATCATAAGTTTTGACATCATTTACTGGAGCTGCTTCAGCTACTGCAAAAGAACCAACACCCATCAAAGCGCATACCATTGAAACTAATTTTGTTTTGTTCATGAATTTCTCCTTATACAAAGATTAATAACCGTAAGCATATTGCTTACAAATTAATTTTATGCTTACAAAATAAAGCAAATCAAGCAAATTTTTTTTAAAAACCTGTTTATTATGATTTGCATAAATAAATATTAATTTTTCTTTAAAGACCCTGCTGAATTTTTATTGAGACACAATATAACATATAGCCAAAAATAAATAATTATCAAAAACTAATAGCTCACAGCAAAAACTAATAGCTAAATCTACAACAACATAATTAACTTTACAGTCGACACCTATAATATAGAGCAAATAACTTATTAATTTTTTAAACAGCTTTATTTCATTAAATCTACAACTTATGAGCTAGCAGAATATTTACCAAGCAAAAATAATATTCATTATTAATATAATTTGATATCAAATTGTTTTAAAAAGTATCTTTATTAGCTAATATTCTAAAGTCAAATATAATATAAACTCTATTTTTGAGAGGAGCTCAAATATGAATAATAATTTCTATGCTAATATTGAGAACAAAATACAAGAAATAAAAGAAGCTGGTACATACAAAAGCGAAAGAATAATAGCAACCCCACAAGAACCTGTCATCAATCTAGAAAATGGTGAAACACTAATTAACTTCTGTGCAAACAACTATCTTGGCTTTGCAAATAATCCAGAAATAGTTTCTTATGCAAAAAACCATATTGAAGAATGTGGTTATGGTATGGCATCAGTTAGGTTTATCTGTGGTACAAACTCTGTGCATAAGCAACTAGAAAAAGAACTAAGTGAGTTCTTTGAGTTTGAAGATACAATCCTATATCCATCATGTTTTGATGCCAATGCAGGGCTTTTTGAGACACTTCTTACAAAAGAAGATGCTATCATAAGTGATTCTCTTAATCATGCTAGTATTATTGATGGTGTTAGATTGTGCAAGGCGATGCGTTTTAGATATAACAATAATGATATGCAAGACCTTGAAGCAAAACTTATAGAAGCTGATCAAGCTGGAGCAAGATTTAAAATGATTGCTACAGATGGTGTCTTCTCAATGGATGGTATTATTGCTGATCTAAAATCGATCTGTGACTTAGCTGATAAATATAATGCTATTGTTATGGTTGATGATTCTCACGCTTCAGGGTTTGTTGGTAAAAATGGTAAAGGTTCAATTGAGCATTGTGATGTTATGGGTAGAGTTGATATCCTAACTGGTACTCTAGGCAAAGGATTAGGTGGAGCTTCAGGTGGATACATTTGCGCTAAAAAAGAAGCAGTAGATTTACTTAAAAACCTTTCTAGACCATATCTTTTCTCAAATGCTTTAGCACCTATAATAGCTAAAACATCTATTAAAGCTTTAGAGATAACTAAAAATTCAAATGAATTAAGAGAGCAATTACAGGCAAATCAACAGAGATTTAGATCAAAAATGACTGCCACAGGTTTTGATTTAATACCAGGAGAACACCCTATTATTCCTGTCATGATATACGATGAGAAAAAAGCAGCTGAATTTGCTGATAAGCTACTAGATTATGGTATATATGTAATCGCCTTTTCATATCCAGTGGTACCTAAGGGTAAAGCCAGAATTAGAACACAAATGTCTGCTGCTCATACTTTTGAGCAAATTGACAAAGCTGTTGATGGCTTTACAAAAGCTGCTAAAGAATTAGGTATTATATAGTTAATAGGAATCAAACTATGAGAGCACTTGCTAAATTAAAAAAAGAACCTGGTATTTGGATGATTGATGATGCTCCTATGCCAGAATATGGCTACAATGATGTTTTGATTAAAATTAAAAAAACAGCAATTTGTGGCACTGATTTACATATTTATAATTGGGATAAATGGTCTCAAGCTACCATACCTGTACCAATGATTACCGGACATGAGTTTGCTGGCGAAGTTGTAGCCAAGGGAAATGGTGTCACAAGTGTAGATGTTGGTGATAGAGTATCTGGTGAAGGTCATCTTGTATGTGGACAATGTCGTAATTGTAGAGCAGGTAAACGCCATCTTTGTAGAAAAACCATAGGAATAGGTGTAAATGTACAGGGAGCTTTTGCTGAATATTTAGTAATGCCAGCTGTCAATGTTTTTAAAATCCCTGATTCTATCAGTGATGATATAGCTAGTACATTCGATCCTATGGGTAATGCTATTCATACAGCACTTTCATTTAACCTAACAGGTGAGGATGTGCTTATAACTGGAGCTGGTCCTATTGGACTTATGGCAGTCAAGATAGCAAGATTCTGTGGTGCTCGTAGAATAGTTATCACGGATATTAATGAATATCGTCTACAGATGGCTAGAAACTTCGGAGCTACTGTTGCAGTAAATGTATCAGAATTTCAAAATCAACAACAATTAACCGCAAAAATGCGTAAAGTTATGTCAGAAATTGGCATGACAGAAGGGTTTGATGTAGGTCTAGAAATGTCTGGGATTAACTCAGCAATATCTATGATGCTTGATGTTATGAATCATGGTGGCAAACTGTCACTTTTGGGCATATCAGCTGGTGATATCTCTGTTGACTGGGGGGCTATATTGTTCAAAGGCCTTACTCTTAAAGGTATTTATGGCAGAGAAATGTTTGAAACATGGTATCTGATGACTAGTATGCTTCAAGCAGGCATGGATATGGAACCAATCATCACACACAGACTTCATATTGATGATTATCAAAAAGGATTTGAAATAATGAAAAGTGGTCAATGTGGTAAAGTGATATTGGATTGGAGTAGGTAAGTGGAAAATTCAAATCACACAAAGACAACTAAAGTTGATATACAGTGGATTTTTACACTTTTTGGTACTGCTATTGGAGCAGGACTATTATATCTTCCTGTTCAAGCTGGGCATAGTGGATTATGGGCTTTAGTAACAGTTCTTATTTTTGCGCTACCATTGACATATTATTCACATAAGAATATGGCGAATATAGTTTTATATACAGATAATGGTGGCATCACAGATGTTTTCACACATAATCTTGGTAAGTTATTTGGGCTAATTTGTGTAGTACTCTATTTTTTTGCTATATTTTTAAATATGCCGATGTACTCAATTGGTTTAAATAATGAACTAAGTAACTTCTTATTAAACTATCATATTGTTAACACAAATCTTTCGACTAATATATGGTTTAGCTTTAGTATTCTTGCTGGACTATTAGTTATTGTTTCTTTAGGGATCAATTTAATCCTTAAATTTATGCAACTAATAGTAATATTTCTAATAATATTAGTAATTACACTGTCACTATATATAATTCCATATTGGAACTTTGAGTTTATAACTGATAGTCATTTTGACACTATTGGTTATATTACTGGTGTATTAATGGTCTTGCCAATTTTGATATTATCGATGAATCATTCACCGGTTATTTCTAGTCTAGTAATATTCTATCGTGATTATGTAAAAGTAGAACGTTCGCAAGAGAAGTACAAAGTATATAAAATACTTCAGATTAATGCATTGATTCTTTTTATATTTGTACTATTATTCGTAACATCTTGCTTACTCAGCACTACAATACATGACCTTGATAGAGCGAATATAAATAACCTCTCAATAGTAACTCTAATACAAGAACAACATCCGGGGACATTACTAAACATTCTAGCTCCTATGATAGTTTTTACAGCTATTATAAGCTCATTTATCGGTTGCTATATTGGCTCTAAAGAAGCATTAAAATATTTATTCAAATACTTTTTTAGAAATATCTATAAGATCAATATCACAGATATAGTCATAAATAGAATTTGTGTCAGTCTAATATTTATAATCTTATGGATATGCACAATCTGCAACTTCAAAATACTTAATATTATAGGAATATTAGTCGCTCCTACCGTAGCTTTCTTATTGTATGTATTACCCGTGATAATAATCTACAAAAACATACAATACAAAAACTACAGACGTGTAGTACTTGATTGTATTTTATTTATAATGGGATTAGTGATAATATTTGGATATGTGATAGGCTTACTACTAAAATAGATAACTAGCTAATCTGCCAGTTAGCAAACTCTAAATCATCTTGTGTAGTGATCTTAATATTCTTCCTAGAACCTTCAACGACTATTGGGTTTATACCATACAGCTCCAAAGCCAATGCTTCGTCTGTTATTTTATCTATGAGATTATTTGTATAACAAAAATCAAATGCTGTTTCTAACTGCCCAAGTCTTGATAGTTGTGGAGTCTGTGCAAGCCAAATATCTTGTCGATCAATAGTCTTAGTTACAATCATCTTTATCGCTACCTTTTTAACCGTCTCAAATGCTCTAATAGCCAAGATACCAGCTTGAGTATGAGATTTTTGAGTTTGATTATAAAGAGCTATAACATCTTCTATATTTACACAAGGTCTAGCTGCATCATGTACAAATATCCAATCATCACTTTTACGATCATTGATAATTTTAAGTGAGTTATAAACGCTATGAAACCTTGTGGCTCCACCTATACAGGATTGTACTTTTGGATGATTATAATACTCAGAATTACTCCAGTAATTATCATCTTCACTAACAGCTACAATTACTTTATCAAAAAAGGGATCTTTGACAAACTTTTCTAAAGTATTATCAAGTATAGTCTTACCATTAATGAGTTTGTAATATTGCTTAGGAATATCTAATCCCATTCTTGAGCCTATCCCAGCAGCTGGAATTATTACATATTTATTTGACACTATAAAAAACCTCTCCTTGCTTTATGAAGCCCATATTTTCACGAGCCAAACTCTCAAGCACTTCGCTATTTTTACGCAATGAAACTACTTCGGAATACAGCTGCGCATTAGTCTGAGATTTATGCTTAATTTCTTTAGTTTGAGTAGCAATTGATTTTTTTAGCACATCATACTTTAACAAACCTGTGTTACTAAACCAAAGCTGATATTGTAACAAGATAATTAGTAATAAAACTGCTGAAATAAAAATATAAAAAAAAGAATTAGATTTAATATCCATGAAACTATTATTCTTCTACTTGCACTACAACTTTTTCAGTTTCACTTTCTTCAACAATAATCTCTTGGACTTCATTATCAGCTTCTTCTGAGCTAAATACAAATGCTTTGATACCAGGGTAAATAGCATTTTCCCCAAGCTCTTCTTCTATTCTAATTAGCTGGTTATATTTTGCTATACGATCAGCTCTTGATAATGAACCTGTTTTGATTTGTCCTGAGCATGTTGCTACTGCTAAATCAGCAATGATAGTATCAGAGGTTTCGCCTGAACGATGTGATACTACACATGTATAGCCTGCTTGACCAGCCATAGCCATTGCTTCGAAAGTCTCTGTTAGAGTACCGATCTGATTAAGCTTAATCAAAATTGAATTAGCGACGCCTTTTTCGATACCTTCAGCAAGGATTTTTGGATTAGTTACGAATAAATCATCCCCAACTAACTGGACTTTCTTACCTAATCTTTCAGTCATTAACTTCCAACCATTCCAATCTTGCTCAGCCATACCATCTTCGATAGATACAATTGGATATTTTTCAACCCACTTAGCAAAGTACTCTACCATCTCTTCAGAAGTTAGTGACTTGCCTTCAGATGCTAATTCATATTTACCATCTTTATAGTATTCACTACTAGCAGGATCTAATGCTATAAACACATGCTTACCAGGCTCATATCCAGCTTCTTTAACTGCTTTAAGAATTGCTTCAATAGCAGACTCATTTGATGGAAGATCTGGAGCATAACCACCCTCATCACCAACACCAGCTACACTATAACCATCAGCAATTAGAACTTTTTTAAGTGTATGGAAAACTTCAGATCCACATCTTAGAGCTTCTGAGAAAGTATCAAACCCTGCTGGAACGATCATGAACTCCTGCATATCCACATTATTATCAGCATGTGATCCACCATTGATCACATTCATCATTGGTACAGGCATTAAATATTCTTTAACATCCATCAGATAACGGTAGAAAGGCTTTCTCAAATGAGATGCTGCCGCTCTAGCTGTTGCTAATGAAACACCTAAAATAGCATTTGCACCAAGATTACCTTTATTCTCTGAACCATCAAGTTCTATCATAGTCTTGTCAATTAATCTTTGATCAAGAGCATCCAAACCTTTAACTGCTTGAGCAATTTTAGTATTAACATTCTCAACTGCTTTATAGACACTTTTACCCAAGAAAAGAGACTTATTACCATCTCTTAACTCTAATGCTTCTCTAATACCAGTAGAAGCTCCTGAAGGAACAGCAGCACGACCAAAAGCACCACTTTCTAAAATTACATCTACTTCAACAGTAGGATTACCACGTGAATCTAATATTTGTCTAGCAAAAACTTGCTTGATTTGTGATGACATAACTATAATCTCCTTTAGATAAATTAAGTCTTGTTATGAGTTTTAAAAACCTTATCAATTATAAGCTAGCGATGTATGCTTTGCAATTTAATATACTTAGATTATTTCTCCGAAACTATCTCTTGCGCTTCGCTAAAATTAAGACTCTCTGGTGTTGCTATCGTGAATGAAGAAGTATCAACTGCTGATTTTCTAACAAAAATTCTATACGTTGAGTACACACATAAAATAGCGCTAAGTATCGCTGTTATAATAAAAAATCCAAATGGACCAAATACTGACATAACACTGGATATTATAACAGGACTAACAACTGATCCTATTCCATAAGCAATTGTCAAAACCCCTATAGCCCCAAGCACTTCATTTTCCTCTAAAAAGTCACTAGCGTGAGATATAGATAATGGATATATAACAAAAGCACAACCACCAAATACAAATATAACTACTCCAAATATCAAATAAGAAGTATGAAAAATAGCAATAAGCAATGATGCAATAAGTATACCTGCTCCAGCTAACAATATTACCTTTCTCCTATCGATAAGATCTGAGATTTTTCCGATAGGTACTTGTAATAACATTCCTCCAAGAATAGTTGTCATCATTAGCACAGATACCATATCATGTTGAATATTTACCCTGACCATAAATATTGGCAATAAAGTATATATAGAACCTAAAAGAGATCCACCTATCACACTAGCTGCCATTGCAAGAGGCACCTTTTTAATAATCCTTAACGGTGAACAAACCCCCTCAGAATGTGGTACTGGAGCTACTGTTTTTGTAAATGCCATCAAAACAATTGCAACACTACAAAGTGATGATATAAAACAATATGCCAGTAATCCATTGCTAAAATGAACATTAATCATTAACTGTGATAATGCTTGTGTTCCATAGTAAACAAATAGATATATCGAAAATACTAAGCCACGATTTTTTCTCTCTGCAGATAAGATACACCAACTTTCTATGACAATAAATAATGCGGCAAGAGAGTACCCACAGACAAATCTAAAGAAGACCCAAACCGGTACACTTTTGTTGACACCTACTATCAAAGTACTAATTGCCATAAGAGATGCGAACAAAACAAAAGCTCGAATATATCCTACTCTGACTATAGTAAATTGCGAAAAATAAGATCCCGCTGTCATCCCAAAAAAATAGGCCGCTGATATTATACCTATCATTAAGTTAGAACGACCAAGACTATTTAGCTCTATTGATGAGTATGTTGTGAAATAACCATTACCAAATGATAATACACACATTGCAATTATAGGAGTAATAATAAGAAATAGAGTTTGTCTAACAGTCACTGTTCTACCCTCCATAAGATATATAATCAATACTGCAAATTATATAGAAATGGACCAAGTAAGTTAAGCTAATTATAGGAAAGTTTTTTAAGAGCTTTTTTATATGTCTTTTTTTAGCTTTAGCCAGTTTATATATCCATATATTGCATTAAATAAATATATCAACCACATTGCCAAAAATGCAATACCATCACTTGAACCAGAAAAGTACTGTTGTAGCCATATAACTGTTGAAAGTGTATTAATAACTATCCACAATACCCATTGTTCAATATATGCTTTAACCATCAAGATAATCGCCACAACAGATACTACCCCGGTTAATGAGTCGGCAACTAAACCTATTTGTTGATGAAAGTATCCTTTTAAAATAAAAAAACCATACAAAAATGCAGCAATCACAATTCCACTAATAAGATAAATTCTATATTTGTTAGATAGCGTTTTTGTAATAATATCACTATTCTCTGTTATATTCTGTGGCTTAGTCCAGGTATATAAACCATAAAATTGCATCGGAAAAAAGAAAAATGCAAAAAGCAGAAACTGTCCATAAATACCCTGAGTATAACAAATATATGCATAAGTAAGATTATTTACAAAGGCAAAAAAATAGTTAAGAATTTTTCCTTTAGCAACTAACAACAGATTTAGCATTCCTGTGACTGTAGCTATAACTGTGAGCACTAAATAATCATCTGTAGTCAAAATACTTATGACAGCTAGAATACTCACAGAAGCTATAAGCCAAACTATCTCAAAAATATTCCAATCATTAAAAATTTGCGTCAAACTTATATTTCTAAAGCCTTTAAAATAAGCAGACAATTGAGAAAAAAACTCACTTAGAACACGAGTCATATTAATATAATCCTAATTAGATTAACCAGCAACTAACTCCATAGCACCATAAATTCCTGCTTGATCCCCGAGCTTTGCAAGTTTAAATTGACACTCTGCATAAATATCAGCAAATGAATTTCTCATAGCAGCTCTTTTGATTTGTGGTAAATATTGTTCACCAATAGCTTCCATAACACCTCCTCCTAATATCACCATCGAAGGATTTATCATATTTAAAGCGCTACCTAATCCAGTACCTAAATACTCCATAGCCTCACTAAGTATATCCTTAGCTATCTCATCATTTGTTTCAAGTGCTTTTTTGATATGACTACTCTTTAGCTTACCATCATTTTCAGTTACTAATTCAATTAGTGTACTTTTAACTTTCTTTTTAGCTAAATTTTCAATTTTCTTTTCTATACCTACTTTACCAGCATATGCTTCTAAACAACCTTGAGACCCACATCCAGGACAGTAAGCCCCACCTTGTTTTATGATTGTATGTCCTAGCTCAGCCGCTAAGCCGCTATTACCACCATAGAGTTTGCCATTTAGAACTAATCCACCACCAATACCAGTACCTACAAAAGCCCCAACTATATCATCATGGCCAATACCAGCTCCATATTTCGCTTCACCTAAAACACCAACGTTAACATCATTATCTATCTCAGATTTAACTTTGTATTTATCTTCAACGACTTCTTTGAGATTAACACCATTAAGGTTTATGTTAACACTTCGACGTACAACTGATGTTCTTTTATCTATAAGCCCTGCTACACCAATGCCTATACCCTCAAGCTTCTTATCCGAAGGAATTTCTGAGATTAGTTTATCAATAACTTTAAATAGCTGCCCTATGACGATATCAGTTTTTTCTTTTGCTTTTGATTTAACTTTTGCAGTAGTTATTAACTTTTTATTTTCATCAAATAATCCAGCGGCCATATTTGAACCGCCAATATCTACACCTATAAACATTACCAATTTCCTTCTAATCTATTAACTGCTATATCCATAGCACCATAAACACCTGAGTTGTCGCCTAATGTTGCGATCTTCAATTCACATGCCTCTAACATTGTCTTAAAAGCATACTTTGAACATGAATTATAAATAGTATTCAAATATTCATGTCCAATAGCTTCCATAACACCACCACCCAACAATACCAATGATGGATTCAAAAGATTTATATAATTAGCTATAGCAATACCCAAATTTGTCATTGCCAGATTGACAATATCTTCTGCCACAGAATCTTTAGCATCTAGTGCTTTTTTCAAATACGATCCCTTAAGCTTATTGTTATTTTCTAAAACCAAATCTATAAGTAAGCTTTTAACACCTTTTTTATGCAGGTTTAGAATCCTATTTTCCATACCTACTTTACCAGCATAAGTCTCAACACAACCCTGTGAACCACAACTTTGACAATAAGCTCCTTGAGTATTGATACTAACATGTCCTACAGCTCCGGCACCTCCGGTAACTCCATATAAAAACTGATTATTTATAACTAGACCACCGCCAATCCCTGTGCCTGCAAATATACCAACGATATTTTCATGACCTTGCCCAACTCCGTATTTCCATTCACCAATAACACCTACATTGACATCATTTTCAATAAATACCGGTACATTACCAAATTTTTGACTAACTTCTTTAGCTATGTTTATACCATTGAGGTTAATATTCGCACTAAAATTTAAAATACCATTTTTTGAATCTACAAATCCAGCTATACCAATACCTATAGCCTTAATTTTGTCTCTTGTTGAGTCATCAAGTAACTTGTTAATAACTTTAAAAATTTGACCCAAAATTGTATCAGAGTCACTCTTGCCTTTTGATTTTACCTTGGCTGTCTTAAGTAGATTCTTATGTTCATCAAAAATTCCTGCTGAAATATTACTACCACCAATATCTAAACCTATAAACATGATTAAACCTTTTCAAAAACAGCTATTGATTCCACATGCATTGTATGAGGGAACATATCCATAACACCTGCACTAACTAGTTTATAACCTTTATGATTTACTAAAATGCCAGCATCTCTTGCCAAAGTAGCAGTATCACACGATACATAAACAATACGCTCAACATCAAATTTTTCAATATTGCTACAAACTTCTTGAGCCCCAGCTCTTGGCGGATCCAAAAGCATTTTGTTATATTCAAAATTATTAAACCATTCTTTATCTTCAAAGCTTTCAAAAAGGTTAGCCGCATAAAACTTAACATTGCTAATATTATTATTAGCAGCTGTTTCTTTAGCTCTGCCAACCATTGTCTGCTCTCCCTCTACACCAATTACAGTTTTTGCATACTGAGAAATTGGCAACGTAAAGTTTCCTAAACCACAAAACAAATCGATAATAGAATCATTTTCTGATATTTCTAAAAGATCAATAGCTCTTTTAATCATTTTTTTATTAATGTCATTATTAACTTGAGTAAAATCATTGGGTTCAAACCCAATATTTATCCCAGCAACTGGCTGATAACTTAACTTTTTAGGCTCAACATCTTCTTGTGGATATAGTCTAAAGATAGTATCAGGACCTTTTGATTGCAGATATATCCAATAACCATTTTCCAAACCAAAAGCTTTTAGCTTTTCAAGATCTTCATTTACAAACGGCTCAAGGTGGCGCACGATAAGTGCTGGTCTAGTATCATCAATTGCAATCTCTAATTGAGCTATGTGCTGATATATAGAGAGTGTCTCTATAAAAGAGGCAATTTGTGTTAGTTTCTCACCTACTAATGGATTTAATACTTTGCAGCTATCTATATCTGCTAAAAATCTGCCATTACGTTCTCTGAATCCTACTAGAATTTTTTCTTTTTTATTAACATATCTAACACCTAAACGTGCTTTATTACGATATCCTTCGGTTTTAGTCGTACGTAATGGTTCTAGAATATTCTGAGGTTCGACTCCTTGACCAATATACTTAAGTTGATTAAGTAAGGTTTGTTGCTTATGTTCAATCTGTGCATCTGTAGACATATGTTGCAAGCTACAACCTCCACAGATTTCAAAATATTCGCAAGGTGGATTAACTCTATTAGGTGATTTTTTAATATATTCAACTACTTTTGCTTCATCAAACTTAGCCTTTGTAAATGTATACTCAAATTTGACTACTTCTCCAGGTAATGTAAATGGAATAAAAGTCGTTTTACCATTAACTTTTGCTATTCCTCTACCATCATGACTAAGTGCTATAATTTCAGCTTCAAAAATACCCTCTTGAGGTTTCTTATGTCTTCTAGATCTTCCCATAAAAAATTCTAACAAAATATATTACGACAATTGTATTTAATTAAATTTATAAATACAACCAAAGGATTTACTTCAGATTCATTGCTTTATCATCATATGCAGCAATATGTCCTGGAGCAAATTTATATACTCCAGCTTTTGAATGAGAAAAAATCATATCAATTTTACCACTATTTGATAATCCTGATATTTTCTGAGGATAAATAGCAAACTCAACTTTACCTAAAGATGATGATAGGAGCTTTATTTGTCCAGTAGTCGGCTTAGTATCTAAAGGCTTAGTTGGACCATATGCTCCACCAATATTTGCATAGACATCATACTTAATCCCTTCCTGTAGTTTTTCAGGTACAAATATAAACATATTAGAACCCTTCATAGTTTCTGCACCAAATCCAGCTGCAAACCATCCACTACCATCTTTTTGCCAGTTACTATTCTTGCTAATATCTACACTTAAAACTGCACAAATATGATCTTCATATTGTACATATTCAAAAGCCATATCTCTCATATTAATAGTTTGATATTTCAAGTCAGCTGGACATACCGAAGTATCTGTATCATCTGCATAAGACAATGAACAAACACTCAAAGATAAAAATAACGAACTTAATAATACTTTCTTCATAACATCTCCTAACAAAGGTTCTAGAGAGATTTTAACATATAAAAGTAGAATATTCTTAAAGATAAATTATATTATTAGATATAAAAAAAGCGACTAGTGTCGCTTTTTGAATCGTGGTGGGTGCTGAGGGGTTCGAACCCCCGACCCTCGCCTTGTAAGGGCGATGCTCTCCCAGCTGAGCTAAGCACCCGATAAATCAGAATTATACAGCTTTGTGAAAACAAGTCAAGCTTTTTATAAAACTTTTATTAACCTTCTATTTCATTTCTTAAAATTTGGTCCGGGGTAATTTCAGATTCCGCTATTTCTCTTAAGGCTACTACTGTAGCCTTTTCTTTTTTCTCATTATCTGCAGACTCTGAATAGCCTTTCTTAAGTATATTATTTGCTCTCATAGAAGCCAAAACTACTAAATCAAATCTTGTTTCTACCTTATCAAGGCAATCTTCAACTGTTACTCTAGCCATTTTTTACTCCATTTTTCTTCAATAATTGTTTTACTTTATTATATATTATATCAATCACAGTTTTATTTTGTGCTCCATCAGGAACTATAATATCAGCTTTTCTCTTTGATGGCTCAATAAACTTAATATGCATTGGTCTTACTGTTTCTAGGTACTGATTTATAACACTTTCAACACTACGACCTCTTTCATTTTGGTCACGCATAAGTCTTCTGATGAAGCACAGGTCTGATGGCGTATCCATATATACCTTAAAATCCATCATCTTTAATAACTTACGATCATTAAACAACATGATTCCTTCAAGGATAATTACACTTACTCCACCAGTAATTTTTTCGGATTTCTCTTTTATTCTTGAATGAGTGGTATAGTCATAATGAGGTATATAAATATCATTACCTTCAATCAAATCTGCTAAGTCTTTTCTCAATAACTTATGATCAAAAGCATCTGGATGATCATAATTGATTTTATTAGCTTCTTCAAAACCAACCATCTCTCCCCAGTTTTTATAATATCTATCTTCAGAAATTACTGCAATTTTGTTTAAATGTTTTGATTTTAATTTTTTGATAATCTCATTTGAAAATAAAGTCTTACCAGAGCCTGATCCTCCAACAATACCTATTATAAAAACATCGCCTTTACCAGCCATTACTTATACCTTACAACTCTATTTTTGGTTGACTCTTAACTAAATGATCTAGTTCTTTTAGTAAACTTAAAAACTCTTTTATTTTATACATTGGAAAAGAATTAGGACCATCACTTAAAGCTTCTGCTGGCTTTGGATGAGTCTCCATAAAAAGACCATCAATACCAACTGCCATAGCCGCCTTTGATAAAACAGGTACAAATTCTCTTTGACCACCTGATGAGCTACCTTGACCACCTGGTAATTGCACTGAATGAGTAGCATCAAATACTACGGGACAGCCGGTAGATTTCATTATCTCAAGAGAGCGCATATCTGAAACCAGATTATTATAACCAAAGCTCACGCCTCTCTCACAAACCATGATTTGCTCATTTCCAGTAGATTTTGCCTTAGCAACCACATGTTGCATATCCCAAGGTGCTAAGAATTGACCTTTTTTAATATTTACAGGTTTACCTTGTTTACATACATCTAATATAAAATTTGTCTGACGACATAAAAAAGCGGGAGTCTGCATCACGTCAACAACCTCTGCAACCTCAGCAAACGGAGTATCTTCATGTACATCTGTAACAACTGGGACGTTGTATGTTTTTTTAACTTTAGCTAAAATCTCAAGTCCTTTGTCAACTCCAAGACCTCTAAAGCTATTAATAGAAGAACGATTTGCTTTATCAAAAGACGATTTATAAACAAAATTGATACCTAAATCTTTTGTAACTTCTGCCAAGTATCCAGCAGTATCCATAGCCATTTGCTCTGACTCAATTACACATGGTCCAGACATTAAGAAAAATGGCTTACCATTTCCTACTTCAAAATTAGCAATTTTCATAAAAATACTTCTACTTTAAATAAGTTAATTACGATTAAATATTATACAGAAAAAGATGAACCACAACCACAAGTAGTTTTGGCATTTGGATTTCTTATTACAAAATAGGCACCTTCAACATCATCCTTGTAGTCAACATCAGCTCCAACTAAATATTGAAAGCTCATAGAATCAACCAAAAGACGAACACCATTTTTTGTAATAACCATATCATCTTCTTTTATCTCATTATCAAATGCAAAAGCATACTGAAACCCTGAGCATCCACCGCCTGTTATATAGACTCTAAGGCTAAGAGAATTATCACCTTCTTCTTCAATTAGTTCCTTAACCTTTAAAGATGCTGACTCTGTAAAGTTGATTGGATCAACACTTTGAACTACTTCACTCATAATAATTACCTCGCAACAAGAGAAAGTTTAACTCTACCACCTCTATCAATATTTTGAACCAAAACTTCCAAGCCCTGACCCTCTACTAATGAATTAGTTTTCATCCCAGCTTGTTCAATTTCAGAGAATGGTAAATATCCATCTTGGCTCCCAAGAAGATTAACAAATGCTCCAGAATCTAAAAGCTTAACAATTTTACCTTTATAAATTTGTCCTTCTTCAACCTCTGCAACAATCTCTTCAACCATAGATTTAGCCAAATCTAAGGATCTTTTATCTTTAGCAAAAATCTTAACTTCACCTGAGTCACTAGTGTCTATCTGCGCACCTGTTTTTTCTACAATGCCTTTTACTACAGAACCACCACGACCAACAACATCTTTTATTTTAGCAGGATTTACATTCATAATATGAATTTGTGGAGCAACGTCAGAAACAGATTCTTTATGCTCTCTAATAACTTCATTCATAATTCCTAGTATATGTAGTCTACCAGTTCTTGCTTGTTCAAGAGCTTGCTCAAGAATTTCTCTAGATATCCCTTTAATTTTGATATCCATTTGAAGAGCTGTAACACCATATCTAGTACCAGCAACTTTAAAATCCATATCACCTAAGTGATCTTCATCACCTAAAATATCGGATAGTACAGCGTATTTAGCACCATCTTTGATAAGCCCCATAGCAATACCTGCTACAGGCTCAGCTATAGGCACACCCGCATCCATCATAGATAATGACGAGCCACAAACAGTTGCCATAGAACTAGAACCATTTGACTCTAATATCTCAGATACTATTCTAACCACATATGGATATGCCTCTTCATTAGGAAAAACTGCTTGAGTAGCACGCTTAGCTAAATTTGCATGACCGATTTCACGGCGCTTCGGAGCCATACCTACCATACCACACTCGCCTACAGAATATGGAGGAAAATTATAGTGAAGCATATAACGCGATTTTTCAATCCCGTCTAAAGATTCAACAAGTTGTGCATCTCTATCACTTCCGAGAGTTGTAACCACTAGAGCTTGTGTTTCACCTCTTGTAAATAGAGCTGAACCATGCACTCCAGGTAGCACTCCTATTTTAACATTTATTGGTCTAATAGTTTCTGTGCATCTACCATCGATTCTTGGCTTGCCTTCTAAGATATTTGATCTAACAAGATCTTTTTCTATATCATGAAAAGCTTCTAGAATTTCTTTTTCAGCATACTCATTCCCATCGACATCACTTGTAAATATATGCTCTAAAACATTTTTTCTCAGTTCGTTAAGCTTAATATTTCTTTCTTGCTTAGATGGTATTGTATAAGCATTTTTAATCTCGCCAAAGAAATGTGATTTAATTTGAGACTTTAATAACTTATTAATTTGATAAATTGTATATTCTATACGTGGTTTAGATGATACTTTAGCCAGTTTACCAATAGAATTGATAATAGTCTTAAGATGCTTATGCGCATATAAAATACCGCCAAGCATTACAGATTCTGGTAAGCTATTAGCCTCTGACTCAACCATTAGTATCGCATCATCCGTACCAGAAACGACTAAGTCTAAATCAGACTCTTTTAGTTCCTCTTTGTTAGGATTAAGAATATACTTACCATTAGTATAACCGACTCTTACACCTGCAATTATATCATCATAAGGAGCCCCTGATATTGCTAAAGAAGCAGATGCTCCTATCAAAGCCAACATATCCGGAGAAAACGATCCATCATAAGATAAGACTGTAGCTACAATCTGAATCTCATTAAAAAATCCATCAGGAAATGATGGTCTTATAGATCTATCTATTAATCTAGAAATAAGAATTTGCTCTTCAGATGGTCTTCCTTCTCTTCTTAAGAAACCTCCAGGTATCTTACCAGCAGCATATGTTTTTTCTAAATAGTGTACTGACAATGGAAAGAAATCAGCGCCTGCTGCTACTGATTTTTTGACTACTGTAGTCACCAACACAACATTATTACCACAACTTACAGTCACAGACCCATCTGCTTGACGAGCCATTCCACCTGTTTCTAGAACTATTTCTTTGTTACCTAGTTCAAAGACTTCTCTAAATATTTTCACAGTTTAACCTTATATAATTATTTGATTGAATGACGTAAGAACGATTAAGATGAAATTATTATCTACGTAAATTTAGTTTCTTGATTAGTGCACGGTATCTTTCTACATCTTTACCATGTAAGTAATCCAATAATTTACGACGTTGACTTACTAGTCTTAAAAGACCTCTTCTTGAATGATTGTCTTTTTTATGAGTTGCAAAATGACCTTGTAGATCATTAATTCTAGCAGTTAAAAGAGCAACTTGCACTTCAGGTGAACCAGTATCACCTTCAGACTGTTGATTTTCTTTAATAATATTTTGCTTATCTTGGGTTGTTAACATAACATTTCTCCATTTGTTTTCTTATTAATTAACACACGACAAACCGCACAAAGGAACAGTTTACCAGTTGGAGATTATATACTATTAAAGCAAAAAAAACAAAAGTTTAGTTATCAATCTTATCTGGTTTGATACCTAATATTTGTAAACTATTAAGAGCTACGTCTGCAAAAACTGGAGCCGCAACAGAACCACCACCATACTTATCGCCTTTAGGATCTTTGATTGTAACAACTATCGCTAACTGCGGATCACTAGCTGGCACAACACCCACAAAGCTTGCCAAATATTTTGCACCATAGGTTCCTCCGGCAAGCATCCTGGCAGTACCTGTTTTACCTGCAACATGATACAGAGGTATTCTTGCATTAGCTCCTGTTCCACCAGAATCTTCAACAACAGACTGCATCATACTAATCATCTCCTCAGAAACTTTCTTAGATGCTACCACTCTTGAGTCAATCTCCTCTCCAGGTTTTCTTTTAAGAATAGTTGGTTTAATGTACTTACCATCATTAGCAATAGCTGATACTCCAGCAACTAACTGAAGATCTGTAGCATTCATACCATATCCAAAAGATAGAGTGGCTAACTGGAAATCGCCCCACTTATCCTTAACTGGAACAAATCCATCACGCTCACCTGGTAGTTGTATACCTGTTTTGTCTCCAAAGCCAAAGTTTCTTAATGATGGTTCAAGTATTGTAGGATCGGTCAAACCCAATATCATTTTAGATATACCTACGTTACTAGATTTCATAAGAATATATCTCAAATCTTCTTCACCATAATCCCTCTCATCTCTGACAGTATTTTTACCAATACGATAAAAACCTGGGTGTGAATTAATTACAGGTTGCTCTGGGGTCACATCATCACCATAAATAAGCGCCGTAACTGCTGCAAAAACTTTCATTACTGAACCCAACTCATACACGTCTGTGATAGCCCTATTTCTACGTCTATCAGGGTAAGCATCTGCCATACTGTTAGGATTATATGACGGATAATTAGCCATAGCTAGTATTTCGCCTGTATGAATATTTTCAATAATGACTGATCCAGCTTCAGAGTTTGTTTTAATAACTCCTTTTTTTAAATACTTATATGCAACATACTGTAATCTAGAATCAATACTTATTTGAAGGTTGTGTCCATTTTTAGGTAATATAAAATTATCTTCAACCTTAGCAACGCCACCATGTAAATCTTTTTTATACTCAAAGTAACCATCCTGCCCTGTAAGGAATTGATTAAATTCAAGCTCCAATCCTTCCTGACCCTTGCCATCCACATTAGTAAAACCAACAATATGAGAAGCAACTTCTGCCATTGGATAATATCTTTTAAACTCTCGAATAACATGAATACCAGTAATATCAAGATCTTTAACTTTTTGAGATAAGTACGGCTGAACTTTTCTTTCGATATAAACGAAGCCACTTCTACCCTCTCTGACCTTAACTTGTCTTTCTATCTTTTCTCTTTTTTCTTTAGATAGATTTAAAATATTCATAACTTCTTTGAGTTCAGGACTATCCGCACTAACATAATACGGGTCTACCCAAATAGTATCTACTGGAGTACTTATAGCTAAAGGATTACCATTTCTATCAAGAATTATACCTCTGTAAGACTTTATATCTATACTTCTGTCACTACGATTATCACCTTCTTGCTTAAGTTTGGGATATTGAACAGTTTCCATATAGACTAGCTTAGCAAATAGAACTATAAAACTTGATAAGAGTAATAAGATAACAACTAAATGTCTTAACTTTGGTCTATAGTTACTCATTTGTAGAGATCTCCTTCTGATCACTCAAAGTACCTATACTTTTTTGTGTAGGTAGTGACATTTTTTCTTTTTCAGCAAATTTCTCTACTGCTGTAGGTGTAGCTAATGAGCTGTACTCTAATACAATCTGACTCCACTGCTCATCTAACTGAGTTTGCTCAACAATCAAATCCTTACGCTCATTCAATAACAGCTTAAATTCAAAACGAGTTACGATTAGTGCAAAAGCTGTAAGCAGCAACACAAATAAAAGCACAAAGGCAATGCCCACAGTCTTTTTTAGGAAACTATTTTTTAATGACTCAAATAATCTTATCCGTATTTGACGGTTTGTTAGCATCATAACTTTTCAACAACCCTTAAAATAGCACTTCTAGAACGAACGTTTTGACTAAGTTCATCTTGATTTGCTTTCGCTTTTTTTGTAATCCATTTCATTTTCACTTGGCTATTGTCTTGTGGTAACATTTTTGCAATTCTATTGGTTTCTTGCTTTGGATTAATTAAAGAAGTAAATTTCTGTTTAACAATCCTATCCTCTAATGAATGAAAGGAAATAGCCGCAACTCTACCACCTTTTTTGATAACATCTAAAATACTCTCCAAAAGAATTTCTAAGTCTTTGAGCTCATCATTAACATATATACGCAATGCTTGAAAACACCTTGTTGCAGGATTCTTTTTCTCTCTCTTACCAATAGTCGCTCGAATAAGTTCAGCTAACTGATGGGTAGTAGTTATACTCCCATTTTCAGCTATATAGTCTTTAATTCTTAGAGCAATTTTTTTTGCAAAACGCTCTTCACCATAAACCTTAAAAATATAAGTCAACTCATCTACTGATAACTCTTCTAGTGCTTGACTAGCTGTCAGACCTTTCGATATATCCATTCGCATATCTAATGGACCATCATGAGTAAAGCTAAAACCTCTATTAGCATTATCCAACTGAGGAGAAGAAACACCCAAATCCATAATAATACCATCGACTTCACCCAAAAGATTGTGCTGTAAGCAATAATCATAAATATAGGTAAAGCTTGCATGAACTATTTCAAAATTATCATTCTGGAAATTATGTGTTGCATAATCTATAGCATCTAAATCTTTATCAAAAGCTATCAATCTTCCTGATGTTAATTTATCCAATATTGCTTTTGAATGACCTCCTCGACCAAATGTCGCATCTATATAGATACCTTCTGGATTAATATTTAGATCAGCGATAGATTCTTGAAGTAAAACTGAAAAATGCATACAAATTATGCCTTAACCAGTTCGTTGGCAAGTTTTTTAGCTTTTGAGAAATCAGTCTTCCCAGAGCCTAGTTTAGGTATAGAGATAACTTTAAAATAATTAGTTGGCTTATAAAGATTCTCTATCCCAGAATGTCTTACAATCTCTTTCAAATCAGTTGGCTCTAAATCTTCTAGAGTATATAGTAAGTTAATAATCTCACCTCTTTTGGTATCTGATGTAGCCACAGCTAAAACCTCAAAATCAATTTTATGAGAGTCATAACCTTTTTCTCTCAAAGTATCATAGACATTTTGCTCTAAAAGCCCCAAACTCACCATTTCACCAGCAACTTTTGCAAATCTAGAGTACCTATCAACTACTGTTAAGTAACCTTCGCCATCAATTTTGCCTTTATCCCCAGTTATGTACCATTTATAACCACCCTTCTCTATCATCACCTCATTCGTCTTTTTGGGATCATTAAGATAGTAATCCATCTTATTAACCCCACGATATATAATCATACCCTCAACACCAATAGGGAGCTCTTCATGAGATTCTGGATGAATGATTTTGAATTGGCCACCAGGAACTGTTAAACCTACAGTACCTATTTTATTAGGCGATTTGGTTGGTCTATTAACAGCAGCAACTGGTGAAAGCTCGGTTGTTCCATAACCTTCATTAATAACCTTATCAAACTTATCTTCAAACATCGTACGAACTTCTTTAGAAAGTTTTTCAGCACCTGTAATAATAAGTCTAAGAGTTTCAAAATCTTCTTTTTTAACTGCTTTATTTTTGGTATAAATTCTTAGAAATGTTGGTGTTGCACACAATACTGTGGTCTTATTTTTCTTGATTAAATTAGCGACTCCTTTAGCATCTGTTGGATCTGGATGGCATGCTATATACCCCCCTTGAAACAGAGAAACTAGTGAGATTGTAAGACCAAAAGCATGAAATATTGGTAAAATTCCAGCCACAGAATCATTCTCTTGGCACTCGATAACATTTGTACTTTGATAAACATTTGCAAGAAGGTTTTTATGCTTAATAGCAATACCTTTAGGCACTCCTTCACTACCACTACTAAATATTATAAAAGCTAAGTCATCTAGTTTGGTCGATTTAAGATATTTTTTAACTAACCATCTAACAGGTAAGATTTTGATTTGTAAAAATGTTTTTATTGACTCAGCTTTAGTTATTTTTGCTTTGATATCCTCTAGATAAACAATCTTACACATCGAAAAAATCTCTTCAACAAAAAAACCTTTGTGAGTTAGCTTCTCGACAAATGCTCTAGAGGTAATTATTGTTTTAATTGCCGCATTATTAATAGCATGTCTTAATGCTTCTTCTGAAGCTGTATAATTCAGATTAACTATTGCCTTTGCACTCATCATCAAAGCCAATATTGCCAAATACCCACCAGCACTAGTAGGCAAACAAACTCCAACATTGTCTTCTTGCTTCGTGATTTCCTGAAGCTTTTTAGACATCAATACTGCACCTGTTGCAAACTTGTAACCATCTAAAGCAACACCTGTGGTATCAGTTAATACTAAATTTTTTTTAGCATTTAACATTTGTCTAAACCAAATTTCAGCAGGAGCTTTTAGCAAGGTTAAGTACCCTTCCCATGCCCTCACAGAAAGATCGTCCATCTCCTCATTCAAACTTTTTAAATTTTTAAGTTTGGCAATATCGAAAAATACTTGCCTATCGAGGTTCTTACGATCTGAAAAATATGGCATTTCAGGCCCACATACAAACAACAAAAATCTATTATCATTTTGCTCAACCTGAGAAATGTAGCTCTTATCTACGACAAGTATATCTTGATGATTCCAAAAACTAATATCATCAATATAATTTATACCAGCATCAATTACAGCTTTTTCAAGACCTCTGATTCTATCATCAAAACATCCCAGTACAGTGATAGCCTTATCTTTTAAATATTTCTTTAATGCTAACAGTGTAATTATAGAAGTATCATTAGCAATAATTATTGACCCATTTACAAAACTTTTAAAGTCAATTTCTTTATTGCAGTCATAGATATAAGATTGATTTAATTTTTTATGTATAGCAGATTTAAGCTGTTTTAGGCGCATTTTTATACCGGTATTAATTGTAATAATAAGCTTATAGATAACCTATTATGTTATCATATAGTAATCTTAATTTTTATAGTAATATCAAATTTATGCCTGAACTTCCTGAAGTAGAGACTGTCAAAAGAGGTTTAACCAAAAATATTATTAGCAAAAAGATTAAAAGTGTACAGATAAATACGGATAAGCTTCGCTATCCCGTAGATAAAGCCCAACTTCTATCACTAAAAAACAAAGTCGTAAAAAATATTCAAAGAAGAGGTAAGCATCTAATTATTTATCTGGAAGATAACTTACAGTTAATTATTCATCTAGGTATGTCAGGTATCGTTAAAATTATAAATACTTCTGAATACAACAAGATCAAACATGACCACATTATTTTAGAGTTATCCGATGATTTAAATCTAGTCTATAATGATCCGCGTAAATTTGGATATTGGTTAGTCAATACCAATATGATGCCACTAGAACACAGAGTTTTAGCCACTCATGGAGTTGAACCTTTAACAGATGATTTCAATGCTGAATATTTGATATCTAAATTAAAGAAAACCTCTAGAAAAATCAAACAAACTATCATGGATAATAGCATAGTTGTTGGCGTAGGAAATATATATGCCAGTGAAGCATTATTCGATAGCAATATCTTACCAACAAGAGCTTCTAACACCATCACAAAAAAAGAAGCGGAGAGGCTTGTAACTTCAATTAAGAAAATACTTGATAAAGCAATTGCCGAAGGTGGTACAACACTCAAGGACTATAAAAATACAGAAGGTAAACCTGGCTACTTCACGCAACAACTCAATGTTTATGGTAGAGCTAATCAAAACTGTCATATCTGTAACACTAAAATTGAAAGTTTAGTGATAGCTCAAAGAAACACATTCTTTTGCAAAAAATGTCAAAAATAAGACTACATATTTAGAAAGTACTTATGCACAGAAGAGTCCTCAGTCAATTCAGGATGAAAACTACTCACTAAAATATTACCTTGCCTAACTAGTACAGGTAAATCATCAAATTTAGCCAGCACCTCAATATTATCTCCCACTCTAGTAAATTTTGGAGCTCTAATAAATACGGCTTTGATAGAATTACTCATAAAACCTAAGTCTGTGACAAAACTATCAACTTGACGTCCATAGCCATTTCTCTCTACCTCTAAATCTATAAGACTTAAATACTGGGAGCCTTTTGATAGAATTATACTACCTGCACAAGTTCCAAAGACTGGATTCCGTGAGCAAAAATCTTGTAATTTATCGAGAATTTGGTGTTTAGTTAAAAGATTTAATAATGCTGTACTTTCTCCCCCAGGAATAATAAGCCTATCAATTTCATCAAAATCATTTGTAAATTTGACTAACTTAACTTCTACACCTAAAGACTCAAGCATCTCAGCATGTTTCTGGAACCCTCCTTGAATCGCTAGTACGCCTACGCTGACAGACATCTTTTACCAACCTCTTTGTGAGAATTTCTCAAAATCACAATTAATCCCAGTCATAGGCTCACCAAGATCTTCAGAAACTTCAGCTAAAATTTTTGGATCATTATAATATGTAACAGCACTGACTATAGCTTTAGCCCTCTTTAGAGGATCTGCTGATTTAAATATTCCAGAACCTACAAATACTGACTCAGCTCCTAGTTGCATCATAAGAGCTGCATCAGCTGGAGTTGCCACCCCTCCCGCAGAAAAGTTTGGTACTGGTAACTTACCATTTTTGTGTACATACTTAACCAGATCATAGGGAGCTTGCATATTCTTTGCTATAGCCATAAGCTCTGACTGATCAGCACCTTTAATGTAATTAATATCTTTATTAACTTGTCTTAACTGCCTAACAGCTTCAACAATATTACCAGTCCCAGCTTCACCTTTTGTTCTAATTAAGGCAGCCCCCTCACCAATTCTTCTTAGAGCTTCACCCAAATTTGTACAACCACATACGAAAGGAACTTTAAAGTTATCTTTAGCTATATGATTAAGGTCATCCGCAGGACTTAAGACCTCACTTTCATCAATAAAATCAACACCTAAAGACTCAAGAATCTGTGCTTCAACAAAATGTCCTATACGAGCTTTTGCCATCACAGGTATAGAGGTTACTGACATAATTTCTTTAATCAGCTTTGGATCTGACATTCTAGCGATGCCACCATCTTTACGGATATCTGCCGGCACTCTTTCTAAAGCCATTACAGCTACTGCACCTGCCTGTTGAGCAATCTCTGCCTGCTCAGCATTAACAACATCCATAATAACTCCGCCTTTTAACATCTCGGCTAAACCAATCTTCAAATTAATATCTGACATCTATAAACTCCACTAAATTTGTCGTACTTTAAAATTTACGAAAGATTATAGTTTTTTAAATTGCTGTAGATAAATTAATTTTTTTTAAGATTTGAAAAAAATTTAGAACTAAAAAGAAAAACTTAGATTAAACATCCAAATTAACAACATTAAGTGCGTTAGACTCAATAAAATTCCTACGAGGCTCAACTTCATCACCCATAAGAGTAGTAAATAAAGCATCTGCCTCTACAGCGTCTTTGATTGATACCTGAAGTAACACTCTATTATCAGGATCCATAGTTGTCTCCCAAAGCTGGCCTGGGTTCATCTCACCTAGACCTTTGTAACGCTGTACATCATTACCGCGTCTTGCTTCTTTAAGTAACCAATCAATTGCTGACTCAAAGTCATCAATATATTCTTTTTTAGCACCCCTTTCTACATAAGCTCCTTTGAAAGAAATATCAGATAACACATCACCATAAGTAACAAGATCTTCATAATCCTTAGTAGTAAAGAAACTATTTTTAACAATATAATCAGTATCATAACCATTGATATAATGATTAACGCCATAAGAAATAGTTTCTTGACCATCTTCATCTACATCTTTAGTTTCTATAAGATTAAATCTTTCGTAAGATAGTGCTTTGTGATTACATTTATCAACAATAGTTTCCCACCATTGTTTGATATCAGCACTTTCATCTACATACTTAGCACCATATGCCATCACTCTAAGTAATTTTTCAGGATATGTTTTTGCATACTTTTTAATTACTTTTTCTGACTTCTGATAGAGCTCATAATAATTAGTTAAAACTTGACCAGAAATAGCATTACCCCCTTCAAGGAAAATAATAGCGCCCTCTAAACCAATATTCCCAAGATATACTGCTAAAGCATCTTCATCTTTTAAGTATGTTTCTTGCTTACCTTTTTTAACCTTATATAAAGGCGGTTGTGCAATATATAAATAACCTCTCTCAACAAGTTCAGGCATTTGTCTATAAAAGAATGTTAAAAGAAGAGTTCTAATATGAGATCCATCAACATCAGCATCCGTCATCAAAATAATTTTATGATATCTAGTTTTATCAGGATTATAGTCTTCTGCACCAATACCACAACCTAGTGCTTTGATAAGAGTAGCAACTTCTTGAGAACCAAGCATTTTGTCGAAACGAGCTTTCTCTACATTCAAAATCTTACCTTTTAAAGGTAGAATTGCTTGCGTCTTACGATCACGAGCCTGTTTAGCTGAACCTCCTGCAGAATCTCCCTCCACTAGATAGATTTCAGATAATGAAGGATCTTTTTCTTGACAATCTGCTAACTTACCAGGAAGACCTGCAATATCCAAAGCTCCTTTACGACGAGTCATATCACGAGCTTTACGAGCTGCTTCACGAGCTTTTGCAGAGTCTAAAATCTTCTCACATACTATTTTAGCCTCTTTAGGGTTCTCTAAAAGAAACTCTTGTAACTTCTCATTTACTAATGATTCAACAGCAGATTTAACATCTGACGATACTAGTTTATCCTTTGTTTGAGAAGAGAATTTAGGATCTGGAACTTTTACAGATAATACAGCAGCCAAACCCTCTCGAGTATCCTCACCTGTGAGTGTAACCTTAAGCTTTTTGTTCAAACCTTCTGACTCAATATATGTATTCATAGTACGAGTAACAGCTGCCTTTAAACCTGATAAGTGAGTACCACCATCGCGTTGAGGAATATTGTTTGTAAAACAGAAAATAGACTCTTTGTAAGAATCATTCCACTGCAATGCAAGCTCAACCTGAATATCATCTTTAATGCCATTTACAGCAATAACATTTTCATGGATTGGTTTCTTACTATTATTCAAATATTTCACAAAGGCTATAATACCACCATCATACTTGAATATTTCTGATCTATTATTGATTCTATCGATAAGCTCAATTTTTACACCTGAATTTAGAAAAGACAATTCACGTATTCTTTTCATCAGAATATCATAATCAAAATCGACAAAAGAAAATGTATCTTTACTAGGTTTGAAAGTAATAACTGTACCTTTTTTATCGGTAGTTCCAACTTCTTTAAGTGGAAATTGTGGAACACCATGAACATACTCTTGATAATGCTCAATACCATTACGATATATAGTAAGTTTTAGCTGTTCTGATAAAGCGTTAACTACAGAGACACCCACACCATGTAAACCGCCAGAAACCTTATATGAGTTGTCATCAAACTTACCACCAGCATGTAGCACAGTCAAAATCACTTCAGCAGCTGAACGACCTTCTTCTTTATGAATATCTGTTGGAATACCACGTCCGTTATCTGACACAGATACTGAGCCATCTTTATTTATGATAACTTTAATATCATCACAATGACCAGCCAAAGCTTCATCGATAGCATTATCGACAACCTCAAATACCATATGATGCAAACCACTACCATCATCCGTATCACCAATGTACATCCCTGGTCTTTTTCTAACTGCATCTAAGCCTTTGAGTACTTTAATACTCGACGAATCATAAGCTTTATTTTCAGACATTAACAAGCTCCAATATATATTTATATTTAAAATCTACAATCACATCACATTATAACACAAATAAACATTTATATTAATTTAGATCAGTAACCTTCTAATAATCCTTCAGGGGTTTTCATTTAATATAGAAATGCTAATATAATCTTATACTTTAGATATAAAGCAGTTTTTAGAGCCTTGAAAAAGAAAAATATTTTAGTACTAGTATTATTAGTTGTTATAATTGCTTCTAGTTTCCTGATTGGGAAGAAATCAGGCATACAAAAAGCAGAATCAATTCACCAAAGTGAACTTAGAATATTAGAACAAAGTAAGCTATCTCAAACACCTGAAAACAGCTTAAATTGCCGTCCTGAGGTTAGTTCAAAAAGAAATAACTATGTTATTGGCTATGGAAGCTTGATGAATAAAGATTCTCGACAAATAACTGTTCCTGAAGCGACTTATGCAGCACCTATAATTGTTAGTGGTTTTGAAAGATTATGGGCATCACGTGGTGATAAATCCCATGCTACATTTTTATTGGCTGTGCCAAATAAAGGCTATGTAATGAATGCAATATATTACCAAGCTAATGCATCTGATATATCTGCTACAGATTTAAGAGAAGCATCATACTGCCGCGTAAAAATACCACACAAAGACATTGTTCCTCTAGGCATCAAAAGCTTACCAAAAGGCGACTATTGGATGTATGTTAAGGACTTCAAAGATGCTGAATTCCCAAATAAAGATTATCCAATTTTGCAAACTTATGCTGATGTTTTTATGACAGGGTGTCTTCAAACTCAAGCAGAGTTTAATCTAACAGAATTCGGTAAACTTTGTTTTACAACAACTTATGGTTGGGATTTAGCTAACTGGCTATATGATAGATCAAATCCTCAATATAGTAGATATTCAAAAGACACTGAAAAATATCGTACTCAAATAGATAGTATCATTCATCGCTTAACTTTTGATGATGATCCATTATAATTACCCATAATTCAATTTCTTGCTACACAATTAAATGAAAGTTACTGATAGAAAAATATGTATTGCGCCAATGTTAGATTGGACAGATAAGCACTATCGCTATATGATGCGTCTGATAACAAAGCAGACTATGCTATATACAGAAATGATTACCTTGAATGCCATAATACATGGCAATAAAGATTTTTTATTAAAATATAATCCCGAAGAAAATCCTGTTACATTGCAGCTTGGGGGATGTGTCCCAGAAGATTTCATAACATGTGGTAAACTTGCACAAAATCTTGGCTACAATGAAATAAACATAAATGTAGGCTGTCCTAGTGAAAGAGTAAAAAAAGGTAATTTTGGCTTATCACTAATGGCTGAGCCTGAACTTGTAGCAGATTGTGTCAAAGCTATGAAGGATAATTTAGATGTACCTATTTCTGTAAAATGTCGTATTGGCTACGATCATAATGACAGTTATGAAGAACTTTATAACTTCGTCAATAAACAAGTACAAGCTGGTGTTGATTATCTTTGTATTCATGCTCGCAAAGGTTGGCTTAGTGGACTATCTCCCAAAGAAAATAGAACAATTCCTGAACTAAAATATGATGTTGTTTATAATATTAAAAAAGATTTCCCAAATCTAGAATTGGGTATCAATGGTGGAGTCACAACCATAGAAGATACTCAAGAACACTTAAAGTATGTAGATAGTGTAATGATTGGTCGCGAGGCTTATCATAATCCTATGTTATTTAAGGATTTTGATAATTTATTCTATAATCAGCCGATCAATGACATATCTCCACTTGAAGTAGCTTATGAAATGGCTGAATATATAAAAATCCAGCTAAATAGTGATCCTAACATGAAACTTAACAATATAACAAAACACACATTAAACTTATTTAATGGTTTGCCTAATGCTAAAGTCTTCCGTCGCTATTTAAGTGAAAATGCAACTAAAAAAGATGCTAACGTAGATACTTTCCTGAAAGCTATAGAAGTATTTGAGTAATATTACATCTCTACTTCATATTTTTAAGCTGTGTTTGAATTTTTGATGCTGACCATTTTGCAGCCTCTTGATAATCATCTGTTACAGAATTTGTTTGCTTGTCAGAAATCACATATATTTTGTCTGTATTACTCTCAAGCTGCTTCGCATTCATATTTGCCAAATCCGTAGGAAGGACTATAAATGCATGAGGCCCGTGAAATCCTATTAATTTACCAAGCTTTCTTGTTTCAAGTTCTTCAGTAACTGCCTTCTGCTTAAGATTATTATCATCGACTTTGATTCCAAGTCGTTTAGCAGCATTCTCGACATCTGCATTTGTCAAACGACCACTACTCTCACGCTGTGAGAAAACTGCTTTGTTGTATGCTAAAAACAATTCTGATCCACCTTGAAGATACGCTTCATTAGCAACTAACGTCGCATAATTTGCAACTTTTGCATCTCTTTTCAATGAAGGATATGCCTTAAAGATAAACTCTGTATCTGGATTTTCCTTAATTAGTTTATTCATTTCTTTTGATATTTGTGCACACTTGCCACACGCATAGTCAAAGAATATAACTACCGCTTTTTTAGCATTTTTAGGACCAACTCTAGGAGTTGATTCATCATCTAATAGACTACTCATTACCATAGGAATTGCTATAACTTCTGCATACGATCTAGTATCTTCATTTTTTGTTGATATTGCATCATCTACAGAAGTAGCTGGTTTAGTCTCAACTTGTTGATTAGCACAACTAGATAACATTAAACTCAAAACACTCAATATAGATATAATAAACCTACCCAAAGTACTCCCCTTACAGCCAATTATTACAACATTCATCACTCTAGCTTTTTATGATACTATTATCACAAATACAAGTTTAACAGTAAAGAACACTATTCAATGAATTATTTCCTAAAACTTCTATTCACAGCTACTATATGCTTCTCCTATGGCTATTCAAATATCAAAACACAAAATAATAATCTCTATGAAATATCTTTTAATTCCCAACAACAAATAAATCTGAGCAAAAGTAAAATAAAGCTAACTCTAACAGACCCAAATGTAAAAATCAAAAATACTATAAGTAGTACCAACCTACCATATTTTTGGGATGCCAAAGTTATTCAAAGTTATGACAATCTAACAATATCTTTTCCTCGTAAAAGTATTGACAAAGGATTATCTGTATTAAGCAGATCATATCAAACATCAAATAAAGATATAATTATCCCACCAGACAACTACTCTTTTGATATTAAGTCGGATAGCTACATTAGTGTAAAAACAACGAATAAAGATATATTTGAAGTTTCTAATTCTGATAAATTACCTGATTTTGAACTATCTCATTATAATGCTCCAAAGGGCTCAACATGTGTTGGCTATCTCAATATAGATGCATATGCTATCGATATGCAAATCAACAATCACCCATCATCAGTCGATATAATATCAGAAAATAATCATTCTCCTGTTATAGAAAAAAATATAGATGTTACTAATTCAAGCTCTAAAACAAATGCTCAAATAATAAAATTGCCTGCCAGTATTGAAGGAACTCCATACACACTTATAAGCTCACACTTTGAGCATGGAAAGTATATCTATTATGCAGATGAGCTAAGAAAGTCTATATATTTAAAATGCAATAAAATCACTAAAGTAAAAATTTTGTACCATAAAGAGAAGCCTAAGAGCAATATTTTAAGTGCCAAAGGCCTTTGATAAAAAATACTACAGCTATAACCAAATAAAAATAGCTTGTCATCTCAACCAATTCGTCCAAAAACCTAGCGAACAATTATTTGTAAGTTGAACACTTCTTTTAAACATATAGGCTACTTAGTGGAATTCTTTGATTTAATTAATTTTGATTCCAAACTGAGAAGCTATATTTTGAACATCTTTTTTATTAATTTTTTTGATGTCATTTGCATTTAAATCTTGAATAGACTTACCATTAATCTTGGTGTTGTTAATAATTTGTTGCGCTTTCTTATCTAACCCTGCCTGCTTAGCTACTTGATTTGCAACATTTTTGACAGTATCAGCACTCAATAAGTTCTTCAAAGAAGATGCATTAACACTAAAGTTGAGTTTATTCAAATCACCAGTGATAACACCGTTTAATGTTAAGCTAGGTATTTTCTGAGTAAACTGGTTAAAGCTAACACTTACAATATCAAATTTTAGCTGCAAAGGAATATTGAACATTATATTTCTTACTCCACTAAACTGCCAAGTTCCTTGACCAGATATTGTCAAGCTATTAGCATCTATATTAACCCCTTGAATATTTAAGCCCTTAATTGCTTTTCCAGCTACATTTTGCAAATTAAATTTGACAGTATTATCAACATTTAGCTCATTTGAAACAACTACGCTAACATCAACATCACTATTATTTACAGACTTAACATTAATTGCTGTTGGCTGACCGAATAAGACAGGGTTTGTTGATATGTTAGTTATATTAGCATCGTAGGTAGTACCTGCATTTTGATAACCTTTTATATCAATATTTTGAATTACAAAACTAGGATACTTATCACGAAGCATCTCATTTTTTACATTCGCATAACCATATACTTTAGCTTGTTGCTTCGGTGTAATTGATTCTGTCTGTTTAGTACCAGTTGCATCATCATTACTAGAACTAAAGTTTGATAAGAACTCTGCTGCTTGCTTAATACCATCAGCAACTTCTTTAGTTTGCTTTGCATTAGCTTCTAACTTTTGAAGATCTACTTGTTGTAAATTTTGACTTGCCTTACCAATACTTTCTATAGCTTTTTGCTTAAGTGCTGCTGAATTTAGATTAGTTTCATCTTTAGATACTGCTTTAGTATTGATATATAAGCTAGCTTTTTTAGCTCTTTGTTTATCCAAAGATACACCAGTAACTAAAACATTTTTTAGCGTTAATTGTCTAGTAAGTAAATTTGAAATATTTAGACTTGCACTCACATTTTCAGCATAGAATCTATCCTTATCAAGATTTTTTGGATCTGCCACGCCTAAACCTTTAATATCAAGACTTGCTTTTGTGAAATCTAAGCTTAAAGATTGATAGTCTACTGTTGCTCCATTTGCTTTAGTCAACTGTTGCTTAATGATATTTGATACCATTGATGTTTCTAAGAGCTTAGGAGAATATATCAAAGCCGCAATAATTAAAGCTACAAGAACAATTCCTGTTAATCTAAATGGCTGTCTAAACTTACGATTTTGCATTTCAACCCAGTCAACTTTTGCAATATTCTTGCCCAAGAAGATCCAGCTAGCTACCTTAACAAAAAAATTCTTAGTGATTTTGTTATATAGTTCTGTACCTGACTGAATAGATGACATTTTTGCAATTATCTTTTTGTATATCTTTGCGATAATAAGACCAAATATAACACCTAAGATTATTGCTAGAACAAACCCTCCTGCGACGAGATAATAATCAAATCCAGCATAAGCTAAGACTGGAGTATTAACCATAGCCTTGAAAATAGGTTGTGTAAAACCATCTAGCAAAAATTGTCCGAATGAGAAGCTAACAATCTCAAGCAAAAATGAAAGTGCTTTTGCAATAATCGCAATAAATACAAACACACCAATATTTATTCTAAGAATTATCACTAATGTTATTACTGCTACAAAGAGTAATGGAGAGTATGAGACTCCTGGAATAAAACCAAACACAAACGCTAACACTGATGTAATTAACAATTGTGCAGGCGTGAGTTTAGAAAAAATAGTCGATTTAATTTTATTAAATATGTAATCAAACATTCCCAATCACCTTATTTTATTTTTAAATTTACCAAATAATATTACTATAATTGCATTTTATTAACGACTTTTTTAGGACTAATCTTTCAGCACTCGAGAGTTTTAGTAAATTATATTTACTTTAAGTAAAATGTAACACCGCCATAAACAAAATACTTATAGACGATAAAATCAATGATATTGAGTACTCCATTACATGCTTTAGCTAAAGAGTTTTCATATATCCTATTCTTTAAGTTTAAATTCTGTTTTTTATTAGAAAAAATAGCGTAAATGAGTTATTATTTGAGATGTTATTTAACAAAAATTTTCGTCAAACGATCAAATAAGGAAGAAAATCAATGAACTTACATGAATATCAAGCTAAAGATCTTTTAGAAAGCTATGGTCTAAAAGTTCAAAAAGGTATCGTAGCTCATAACCCAAATGAAGCTGCTCAAGCATTTGACCAACTTGGTGGTAAATTTGCTGTGGTTAAAGCTCAGGTACATGCTGGTGGTCGTGGTAAAGCTGGTGGTGTAAAAGTTGTTAAATCATCTCAAGAAGCTCGTGAAGTAGCAGAGAGCCTAATCGGTACAAATCTTGTTACTTTCCAAACTGATGCTGAAGGTCAGCCAGTTAATTCTGTAGGTGTATTTGAAGATGTATACCCTGTTACTCGTGAGTTATATCTTGGTGCGGTAGTTGATAGATCTAGCCGTAAAGTAACATTCATGGCTTCAACTGAAGGTGGTGTAGATATTGAAGAAGTAGCTCACAACACCCCAGAGAAAATCCTTAAAGTAGAAGTAGATCCATTAGTTGGTCTTCAACCTTTCCAAGCTCGTGAAGTGGCTTTCAAACTTGGTCTTGAAGGTAAGCAAATTAATGATTTCGTTAAAACTATGCTAGGTGCTTACAAAGCATTTGTTGAGTGTGATTTTGCATTATTTGAAATCAACCCTCTTGCAGTTAGAGAAAACGGCGAAATCGTTTGTGTTGATGGTAAAATCAATCTTGATTCAAATGCTCTTTACAGACACCCTAAATTATTAGCTCTTAGAGACAAATCTCAAGAAAATGCTAAAGAACTTAAAGCTTCTGAGCATGAGCTAAACTATGTAGCTCTTGAAGGTAACATCGGTTGTATGGTAAACGGTGCTGGTCTAGCAATGGCTACTATGGATATTATCCAATTATACGGTGGTAAGCCTGCTAACTTCCTAGATGTAGGTGGTGGTGCTACTAAAGAAAGAGTAATCGAAGCTTTCAAACTAATCCTAGATGATGAAAATGTAAAAGCTGTTTTAATTAACATCTTCGGTGGTATTGTACGTTGTGATATGATCGCTGAAGCAATTATCGAAGCTGTTAAAGAAGTAAACGTAACTGTACCAGTAGTTGTTCGTCTAGAAGGTAACAATGCAGAAAAAGGCGCTAAGATATTAGCTGATTCAGGTTTGACACTAATACCTGCTGATGGTTTAGCTGATGCTGCTGATAAAGTTGTGAAATCACTAGGTTAATAAATTAAAACAGTTAAAAGGATATTAAATAATGAGCGTATTAGTTGATAAAAATACAAAAGTTTTAGTACAAGGTTTTACTGGTAAAAACGGTACTTTCCACTCAGAGCAAGCTATTGCTTATGGTACAAATATCGTAGGTGGTGTAACTCCTGGTAAAGGTGGTACTACTCACTTAAATAGACCAGTTTTTAACACAATGGCTGAAGCTGTTGCAGCTACTGGTGCAGATGCATCTGTAATCTATGTACCAGCTCCGTTTGTAAAAGATTCTGCTATCGAAGCTATCGATTCTGGTGTTAAGTTAGTTGTAATCATTACTGAAGGTGTTCCTACTCTAGATATGTTAGTAGTTAAAGAATATTTAAAAGGTAAAGATGTACAAGTTGTTGGTCCTAACTGCCCTGGTGTGATCACTCCAGGTCAATGTAAGATTGGTATTATGCCTGGTCATATTCACCAACCTGGTAAAGTTGGTATCATTTCTCGTTCTGGTACTCTAACTTATGAAGCAGTTGCTCAAACTACTAAGTTAGGCTTTGGTCAATCTACTTGTATCGGTATAGGTGGAGATCCAATCCCAGGTATGAACCAAATCGAAGCTCTTAAACTTTTAGAGAATGATCCTCAAACTGAAGCTATCATCTTAATCGGTGAAATTGGTGGTACAGCTGAAGAAGAAGCTGCTGAGTACATTAAACATAATGTGACTAAGCCAGTTATCGGATATATCGCTGGTGTTACAGCTCCTCCAGGAAAGCGTATGGGCCATGCTGGTGCGATCATCTCTGGTGGTAAAGGTACAGCTGAAGAAAAATTTGCTGCATTTGAAGCTGCTGGTATCGCTTATACTAGATCACCTGCTGAATTAGGTTCTAAACTTAAAGAAGTTACTGGTTGGTAATTTTTATTTTCTAAATATTTTTTTCTTTATTCATATTTCAATTTTATAATTTTAAAAAATCTAATTTAAAGTGATAATATAACTTAATATAAGTTATTAACTTACTAGTGAAATTATGTTTAAAAAAGTAATCTTATTTTTTAGTCTTACAACATTACTCCTAACTACCAGCATGGGATATTGTTTATCAGAAAATAAAAATATAAATTCTGTAGCACCAGGAGCATTAAAAAGCGAAAGTTATAAACAAAACAAAGAATGTGGCACACTATCTACTATCCTCATGATGCCTATCTCAGCAATAGGTATAGGAGTAGGAACTATTCTAATGGTACCTGTAGGTTTATTAGGAGGAATGGTTGGCGGAGCCATGATGTCTCCAATGATGTTTGATAGTGGTGGCTTAAGTAAAAACTCATTTATACAACCATTCCAAATAGGTGGGGCTGTTATTTTAGGAGCTATTTTAGGTGCAGGAGTAGGAGCTGTTGAACTACCTAAAAGTACCGCGAAGAGTTTAATTAGTGATGCCAAAACTAATTGTCATATAATATAAAACCAAATATATAAGTACTAAAATAATGCAAAAAAATATTTTAATTACGGGTGCGAATAGAGGAATTGGGCTAGGTTTCGTTGAACACTATTTAACAAAAAACTGTAATGTAATCGCAACTTGCCGTGATCCAGCTAAAGCAAATGACCTAAAAGAACTTTCTAAGAAATATCAAAAACTTATTATAGAAAAACTTGATGTTAGTAGTCCTATAGACCAAAAACAATTGTTTCAAAAGTATAAAAGTATTGTTATTGATATATTAATAAACAATGCCGGTATTTACCCTGAGAACCATCAAAAATTTAGTATTTCTGAAACTAATCCAAACTGGATAAATAATGCTTTTCAAACGAACTGTTTAGGAGCTTTTTATCTTATTCATAATTTCAAAGAGAATCTGCTAAAATCTGCTAATCCAATAGTTATTAATATGGGTAGCCAAGCTGGCTCTATAGAGCAAACAAAAGCTGGTTTTGGCTATTCATACCGCATATCAAAAGCAGCTCTAAATATGTTAACAAAAACATTTGCTGCTGAGTGCCCAGAGATAATTACCATAAGTCTTCGACCTGGTTGGGTTAAAACTAAGATGGGTGGAGATAATGCTACTATGGAAATTAGTGATAGCATCCAAGCGATGACTAATCTTATTGAAAATCTCCATCATAAAGATTCTGGAAAATTTTTAGATGCTCAAGGAAATATTGAGCAATGGTAAAATCTCTCGAAATGCTTCTAAACATTGATAAATCAACCTTGTTACACTTTAGAATCAACTTAAATAGTTGTAAGTTTTATGAATTAAGCTTATAGAGCAGTTTATAAAACTTAAACATATTGCTATTCTTTATTCTAATTGTTACAACAACTATAAATAAAATGTCACTACAAACTATTAAGAAACTATCTATTATTTGCATTATTGGTGCTTTAGTAATGTGGGTTTTATACCCTTTTATTTACTCTATACTTTTTGCAGGACTTTTGGCAATAATACTTGCTCCACTTCAAGAGTACTTAGAGCAACATATTGGTAAACATAGAAGTAGTTTCCTATTAGTTATGGGAATTCTTCTGTGTGTTTTTATTCCCATATTAATTGTTCTATACTATGCTATTTCAGAGATTGTTTCATACTTACAACATCCAGAAACACTTTCACAAACTTTTGCTACGCTTGGTGATTCTATAGGCAAAATTCCTTACATAGGAAGTATCCTTCAAGAACATTTGGACAAACTAATAAAGGCAATTAACGATGATAGTGACACCATAATCTCCAATTTAGGTCAAATATTACCTAAAGTTAGATACGTAGGCTCAACATCTATAAGCTTTATAACAGATTTTTTAATTACACTTTTACTGGTATATCAATTCCTAGTTAGTAGCTCTACTTTAGAAAAATTTGCAAAAAAAGTAGTACTTAAGGACTTTGATGATAGCGATAGTTTCATATCTACAGCGATTATTACAACTCGTAGAGTAAGTTTAGCAATTTTTCTAACCGCATCACTTGTTGGTACTGTTATGGCTATAACATTCTTACTAACAGGTATGCCAACACCTATTTTACTTGCATTTACCGTAGCTATCGCGTCTATGATCCCATTTATGGTTGGCATTGTTTATATACTCATCGGAGCCAGTGTATTTGTAGTATATGGTGCTACCAAAGCTATTATCATACTAGTAGTTGGTTTTGCTCTAAATATTTTCACAGACAATATTATGCAACCCAAAATTATCAATAAACAAGTACAACTTAGTTTCGCTGCCTCATTGATAGGTATACTAGGAGGAATCCAAGCTTTTGGTTTTATCGGAATATTTCTTGGACCTGTAATATTTAATGTTACATTCGTTGGTATAGAAAAACTTATGAAAAATAGTAAGTAATATTACTCTTTAAGGCATTGGAAAAGCATCAAAACTATGAGCTGATGCTAAATTTTCGTCCCAATTAGCTTTACTAGCCATAAATATATTAGCTGTCGGCTTAATATCTACTTTATCATCTAGACTACCAGCAGGCACTACTACTAAATTAAATTCTGATTGCTCAAAAGGTAATGCTGAACCACATTCACCACAAAAACTTTTTGTATGATGTGATGCAGGTAGTTTATATTTTTTGACTAATTCTTGACCAGATTGCCAATTTAATTTTGCATTTGATGAAAACAAATTAGCTGCATGAGCTGAACCTGTATCTTTACGACAATGCTCACAATGACACAGAAAGAAATTTTCAAAACTACCATTAATTTCAAATTGAACAGAATTACAAAGACACGAACCTTTGAATGACATACTTATTTACCCTGGGTTATTAATTTATATAAGAGCGGAAATTATATTCAATATACATTAGATATCAATAGCGACTAAGGCTTTTTAGCTATTAAAAGTACATTTAGCAATAGCTTATTAATGATTTATATTTAGTGTTTAGTTAAAATGAATTTACCCTATATTTTAATAAAATCAAAAATGGAACATCTTAGACATCCTCAAGGACTCAAATTCTTATTTTTCGCAGAAATGTGGGAACGCTTCAGCTTTTACGGATTATCAGCTATTTTAATTTTATACATGACTCAGCGATTAGATTTCACAGATGCTAATGCTGCTCTAGTTTTTGGTAGTTATGTAACATATCTATATATCACTACTGCTGTTGGTGGAATTTTAGCAGATAGAATTATTGGCTACAGGCGTTGTGTGCTGATTGGTGGTGTCTCAATTATGACTGGTCATATAATTATGGCACTATCTGGATCTAGTGATACTGCATTATTTTTAGGGTTAGGTTGTATTTCTGCTGGCACAGGTTTTTTCAAGTCAAATGTCTCTACAATGGTTGGTAGACTCTATGATGATAGAGAGTCTCTACGAAATAGTGGCTTTGCCTACTTTTATACAGGTATAAACTTTGGTTCTGTATTAGCAACTTTTATAGTTGGTTTTGTCGGTGAGAAAATTGGTTGGCATTATGGTTTTAGTTTAGCCGCTTTTGGAATGGCTCTCGGGTTAATATTTTTTGAATCAGGTAAAAAGCATCTCCCTAAAAGCTGTGATGCGCCGAACTATGAAGTTATGCAAAGAAAACTTTTCTTGGGATTAAATGTTTGGCAAGCAATTATATTATTTGTGATTTTTTCAGCATGTATTTTTGCTTATTTAATAGCTCACCCTACTCAATCTATGATAATTATTTCATTATCTGGAATTGTTCTGTTGATTTATCTAATATCTCTTTGGAAATCTCTTGGAAGTAATCAAAAGACTAATATTGCTATTCTTTTAATATTATCAATATTTATGCTTTTTTACTGGTCACTGAGTAATCAAACTTCTATTAGTATTCCTATATTTATCAAGCATAATATTGAACTTAATATCTTAGGTTTTAATATGCCTGTTACTACTGTTATGGCAACACAACTAACTTTATTAGTTATAATCACCCCTTTTTTTGGTGTCTTATGGCAGAAACTAAGTCAACGTAACAAAGAACCTTCTGATGAGCTAAAATTTGTATTTAGCTTAGTATTTCTTGCATTATGTTTCTTATTCTTAAGCATAGCTGGATCAATAGCAGCTCAAACTGGACATGCTAATGTAATATGGCTACTACTGTGTTACTTAATGCTTGTTTTTGGTGAGCTGTGCATTTCACCTGTTGGATTAGCCTTAGTCACTCGCCTTGCTCCTGAGCATCTAAAATCAACAATGATGGGAGTATGGTGGACAATTAGTGCTTATGCAGGATTCTTTGGTGGAGTAATTAGTTCACATATTGCAGTTGGTAAAAATACCCCAGCAAGTAGCTTTGCCTCAGGATATTTTAAACTTTTTATTGCAGCAACTATCATGACTGTTATATTATTGGCATTAACCCCAATATTAAAAAAACTCACTAAACTTAGGGTATAGAAAATGATTTTAATTGCAAATGATGAAGGTCGTGGTGGAGTTCCAGAGGCTTTTAAACGACTAAAAAATAAAGAAAATGGACTTAGATCTATAATTGAAGGTATCAAACTTGTTGAGAATGATACAACAATAACTACTGTAGGTAGAGGATCATGGCCTGATATATTAGGTAATGTAACACTAGATGCTTCTGTAATGGATGGAGATGATCTACGTACAGGATCTGTTGGAGCACTAAAAGGATATGCTAATGCGGTAGAGGTAGCATACCAAGTAATGGAGAAACTTGATCATGAACTATTAGTCGGTGAAGGAGCGAATCGTTTTGCTAATGAAATAGATGCTCTAAAAGTTGATAACTTAACACCTGAAATTAAAGAACAATGGCAAAAACATTTAAATAAACATCTTTCAGCTGAACAAAAAAAGAACTTCCCAAATATCCCTCTTATAGGTGTAAGTAAATTTGCTGTTGATCCTGAGAAAGTTTTTGATACTACTGTGTATCTATCAAAAGATCATAACAATACTATCTCATCTGCTACAAGTACTTCTGGTTGGGCTTGGCGCTATCCTGGTAGGTTAGGTGATAGCCCAATTATTGGTGCTGGCTCATATGCCGACTCTAGATATGGAGCTTGTGCTTGTACACATACTGGTGAGATGGCTATTCGTTGCAGTACAGCTAGATCTGTAGTTCTATATATGAAAATGGGAATGTCTGTAAAAGATGCTGTGTTAGAAGCTACTAAAGATTTACGCCATCTTAAAACTGGATATTTAGATGAGCTAACAATTCATGCTATTGATAGTCAAGACAATTACTATGTGGCAAGCTTTAAAGGTAGTGAACCAGTCTTCTACTGGGTTTGGACTGAAGGTATGAATGAACCTGTTAAAAAACAGGCTGAATTAATATCGTAGTTATTTACTTTTCTTAATACATCTATTTAAAATAGATATATTCAAATAAAATGCTCTAGTAAATGACAAAATTACTTTTATCAGTTTTTACTATATTAATATCGCTTAGTATTTCATTCTCAGCAGAAAAAGATTATATGGGGATGTCGAAGGATCAAGTTAAAAACTCTATTCAAACAATGCAAATTTATGATACTTCATTGATATACCCATATCCAACATGGTTTAGCACGGGTCTAGTCGGCGATGTATATAGAAGTCAAAAAGGGATTAGCTTTTTATATGAGCAAATACCTACGGGACAGAGTTTTGATGATTGGAAAGAAATATATACCATATCAGGATTATATGACAAAGAAAATAAGCTTAGTGTATCTCAATATGCTAACTATGTTCTATCTGGGTTTGTAAAGTCATGTGGTAAAAATGTTAAAATTCTAAACACTGCAAAGACAGAATCTTCAAGTATGTCAATTTTGCTATGTGGATCCTTATCAAATAAAAATATAAAAGCCTATAATAACAATCCTGGTGAGATAGCTATTTTTAAATTTATTAAATTCAAAAGCACTATAATACAAATTGGACAAGAATGGAAAACCAAATCATTTGATGCTGCTAGTATTAATCAAGCAGATTTTTTAGAAAATACCTATAAATACGTTAATAGTAAAGAGGCATTTTCAACTGCGTTCAAAGAAATTCATGAAAATGTTAGTGTTACTCAAGCTATTTCAAAACCATATTAACTTTAAGAACCTATAACTCTATACCCAAACCAATCAGGTTTTAAGTCATATTCTTCATCACTTAGAACTAAATGGATATATTTACCATCTACAGAGCTGAGCTCTAAACAATCATCAATTTCTATAAGATTATCTTTGTGCTGATGTAGAGAGTTTTTTAGTAGACTTTGCTTTGCTTTTTCTTTTGCTTCTGTTTTATCTGCAGCAACAAATAAAGCAAACTCATGTAGCTCATTTAGCTTAGATTCATCATAGCCACCAAGATTGACAAAATATAACTTTTTATTAAAGTTTTGAGGTCTATCTTGGATAGATATTTGATAACCATCTGCGCCTTTGAGAGCTTTATAACTATCCAAATGCAATCCTTTGACCGTGCCAAACCAATTTTGTCTAAGTTGCTCATAGGTATCTTCGATAGTATTACCAATTACAAACTGTACATCATGCAACTCGATATTTGCTTTGGGTGCGCTCCCGCCAAGATAAACGATAAATAGTTGACTCATAAAAACTCTATAAAATTAATTTTGTTACAAACAATTATACCAACTCTAAAACAAATTGAAGACTATGAATTATGATTAATAAAAGGTTACTCATTAGTGGTTAGTAGCGAAACCAACATAAAACTAATGTTATAATATGATAAATCAAAGTTAGATAATCTGCTCATCGATGACAACCCTAGAAATCTGTATAGATAACTATCAATCAATACTCAATACCCAAAAAGCTGGCGCTGATAGATTAGAACTATGCTCCGCTCTTGGAGTAGAAGGACTTACACCCTCGCCTAGTTTAGTCAAATTTGCCAAAGAGAATTTTATAGGTTCATTACAGGCTATGGTTCGCCATCGTGCTGGTGATTTTTATTACGATAAGATAGACCAGCAAATTATGCTTACTGATTGTAAACTGATGCTAGAGCTTGGTGTTGATGGTATTGTCATTGGTGCTTTGACTAAGGAAAATAAAATTGATAAAGATTTTCTAAAGCCATTTATCAAGCTAGCAAAACAAGCTAGCAAAGAACTAACCTTTCATAGAGCAATTGATTTAACAACAGATATATACACAGCTACTCAAGAAGTTATTGAACTAGGTTTTGATAGAATTTTAACATCTGGAGCTAAACCAAATGTAATACAAGGTTTAGAAATTATAAGAACTCTACAAGAAAATTTTGGTAGCCAAATTCAAATAATGCCTGGTGGTGGAATTAACTCAAATAATTTAAAAGAAATACTCGAAACTACAAAAGTAACAAATATCCACTGCTCTGCTTCTAAAAAAATTTTACGAGATACTAAATGTACTGCTTTTCCATCGTCTGCTTTAGAAATTAAAGTTAGTCAAGTTGATGAGATGACTGCAATAAAATCAAAACTTAACAATTAGATTTAAACTATATTCTAAGCACTTTGAGTAGCCATTGATAACCTATATTTAAGCATAAATATCATTAACACTCCTAATATAGAAACTATCATACCTGCAATTACACTACTTGAGTATGAAAAACCATAAGCGATTGGTAGACCTCCAGCAAAAGCACCTATTGCATTAGCAATGTTAAATCCTGCGATACTTAGCGTAGAACCTAACATTTCAGACCCTTTGAAAACTTCTATCACTAAGGTTTGGACAGCTGGAACTAGAGCAAATGCAAAGAATCCTAATCCAAAACTTATAACTATTGCAAAAATTTTAAAGTTAGCTGTTAGATACATCAATAATAACGCTAATACAAGACCAACTAAGGTAACAACTGTAGCATTTATTGCTCCAACTTTATCAGTTAATTTACCACCATATAGATTCCCAAAAAACATTCCTAAACCAGCTAAGAATAATATATACGGAATAGTTGTATTTGAAAGCTCTGTTACATTTATCATTAATGGAGATATATAACTATACCATGCAAACAATCCAGCAAAACCTAAAGAAACTACTCCTAAAGCTAACCAGCTATTAGATTTTAATAATATATGTTTATCTGATGTACTGGTAGAGTCCTTAGATTTTTCTAGCTCTAGATTTGGAATAAACAACAACACCGTAACAACTGTCATAATACCTATCAAAGCAACTATCACAAATGCTATTTGCCATCCTACCATCAGCGCTAAAGATGTTGTCAAAGGAATACCCAGAAGATTAGCTACAGTTAATCCAGCAAACATCAAAGCTATAGCTTGTGATTCTTTACCTGGATCAGCTATACGCATAGCAACTACAGAACCAACGCCAAAAAAGGCACCATGAGGTAAACCAGATAAAAATCTTGCAACCATTAGGAACTCATAATTTGTCGCAAATATTGATAAACCATTAAATAATACCAGCATAATACTTATCACTATAAGTAACTTTTTAGGGCTATATCTTGATGAGAAAAATATTAATAATGGTGCTCCAACTACAACTCCTAATGCATATATACTTATCAAGTGTCCTGCCTCTGGAATACTCACATTAAAATACCCTGCTACCTGAGGAAGTATTCCCATCATGATAAATTCTGTCATCCCTATCGCAAGACCACCCAACATCAGTGGAATTAAACCTTTTTTCATAATCTTATCCTTATAAATTTAAATCTTTATTACTTGCCACCAATTATACTTTTAACTTTTTAAATGATAATATACAAAAATATCAAATAACTTTTTAGAAAATCTAAAAGATGAAAATGTTATATGAACTCAAATTATTCGTAGCTGCTATTAACTACGGTAACTTATCTGCTGCTGGACGAGAGTTTTATTTATCTCCTGCTAGTATTAGCAATAAAATCAATGCCCTTGAAGAGTATTACCAAACTAAACTTCTAATAAGAACTACAAGGAAAATAGAACCTACTAAAGCAGGAGAAAAGCTATACATTACTGCTATTAAGTTGCTAGAACAATTAGAAAACTTACAAGAAGATATTCAAAATAATGAGAATACTGCGGAAGGCATTATTAAGATAACGATTCCTTTTGACTTAGGTAAACAGATAATCCTACCAATTTTAGATGAGTTCAAAGAAAAAAATCCCAACATCCAATACGATATAAATCTAACTGATGATGTAATTTCCTACAATCAATTTCCTTTTGATATAGCAATTAGATATGGCAATCTACCAGATAGTAACTTTATTGCAAAAAAGCTCGTCGATAACTATAGAATGCTATGTGCCAGCCCCGAGTATCTACAGAAGATGAATATATCTAACATCAATGATATAAATATGTTAGATAACTATGATTTCATAACACTAAAAATAAACTCCAACACAATCAAAAAATTGTACTTAATTGATCAGGAAAATAACAAATATGAAGTTGACATAAAACCATCTTACATAGTTAATAATGGCTACATAAGTAGACAAATGTGTATTAATGGAAATGGGATAAGTGAAAAATCATATTGGGATGTTAAGCAAGATTTAGAATCAGGAACATTGGTACAGGTTCTACCAAAATATAGAGTAACACTCAATAAAAATGATAAACCTGAAAACATGATAAGTATAGTACATCCTTCAAAGCAGTTTCAGCCATATAGAATAAGAATGCTGAGCGAATTTATAGTAAATAGTTTTTCAAAACTCAAAAGTTAGAAACATTACTTAAACTTAGATATAATTCTCCCTAATTAAATTGGTTAACTAGAAGTATGATAAAAAATATATTCTTTGACTTAGACGGCACACTTGTAAATACAGTTGGTGATCTAACAGTTGCAACAAATACCATGCGTAAACATTTTGGACTTGAGCCGGTATCTGAAGATGTCTTAGCAAATATAATTGGTAAAGGTTACCCTACCACCGTTAGAAAAGTTCTAGCATTAGATTTTGATAATAAAGAATATATTGAATCTATCGCTGATACAGGTGTTAAAATTGTCAGTCAAACATACAAAACCTTAAATAGTACGAATAGTAGAGTATATCCCAATGTCATTGAAACTTTAGATTTCTTAAAGCAACAAGGTATCAAAATGGCTGTTGTAACAAACAAACATGAAGAAGATGCTATACAATCCCTAACTCATTTAGATTTAATTAACTATTTTGAAGTAATTGTTGGTGGAGATACTACAACGAGCTACAAACCATACGCTGAACCCTTACTGTTTGCTATGGATAAGCTAAATGCTAAAGCTGAAGAGAGTTTGATGGTTGGCGACTCTATGAATGATTATTTATGTGCTAGAGAGGCAAATGTAAAAACTATAATGGTAAGTTACGGTTATCATAATGGTGTAGATCTAGAAGCTCTAGATAGCTTCGCTTATATTGATAATTTCACTAAGATAAAAAACATTGTCAAAGAAATAAATCCACATCAGCAATTAGTAGTTTCAAAATAAACCTCTTAAGAAGGTTATTTCAAAATTTCACTTGAACAAGCACTATGCTATAATTTCGCCATAATCGTATTTTGAAGAACTTTTTAAAAATGGCAAATCATCATAAATTAATAATCCTAGGATCTGGTCCTGCTGGATATACTGCAGCGATCTATGCGGCTCGTGCAAACTTAAACCCTGTAATTATCACAGGTATGCAACCCGGTGGACAGCTTACAACCACTACAGATGTAGATAACTGGCCAGGTGAAGCTGACGGTATCATGGGTCCTGAGCTTATGGAAAAACTACAGAAACAAGCTGAGAGATTCGATACACAAATCACATATGACACAATTAACTCTGTAGATCTACAAACTAGACCTTTCAAATTAGTTGGAGAGATTGAAGAGTATACTTGTGATGCTCTAATTATAGCTACTGGTGCTACTGCTAGATATTTAGGTTTAGAATCAGAAGAAAAGTTCATGGGCAAAGGTGTGTCTGCTTGTGCTACTTGTGACGGCTTTTTTTACAAAAACAAAGATGTCGCTGTAGTTGGTGGTGGTAACACTGCTGTTGAAGAAGCTCTTTTCTTATCAAATATTGCGAAATCTGTAACACTAATTCATCGTAGAGATTCTCTTAGATCTGAGAAAATCCTTATCGATAAACTAATGGAAAAAGCAGAAAATGGTAATGTAAACATTATCTGGGATAGTACATTAGAGGAGGTTCTTGGTGATGATATGGGCGTTAATTCTTTACGCCTTAAAAATGTCAAAACTAACGAAGAATCTAAGATTGATGTTATGGGAGTATTTATTGCTATTGGTCATACTCCAAACACAGGTATCTTCAAAGATCAGCTTGAAATGGAAAATGGTTATATCAAGGTAAAATCTGGTCTAGCTGGCGATGCTACCCAAACAAATATCAAAGGCGTGTTTGCTGCTGGTGATGTAGCTGATCATGTTTACAAACAAGCAGTAACTTCTGCAGGTACTGGTTGTATGGCTGCGTTAGATGCTGAGAAGTACTTAGATAATCTAAATCAATAATTTCAACTCATCACTAATTCAATATCTATTACTTAGTTTTATCTAAAAATTTTAATCCTTTAAATATTGGCCATAATGTACATAATGCCAAAGCTGCCAATAGATAAAACCATCTATTACTAGGTAATGGTTCTAAATAGTTAATCATAAAAAATATTGTATATATAAACATCACAACGAGACCGGATAAACCATAAGCAACACCTTGGATTTTACCCTGTAAAGTTATCGGCGTATTTTTTTGTGCTATAGTAACAATTATCACCCATGATGATATAAATACACCAGCTACTAGATAATACAAAATAGCAAAAGCTATACTTTGGTTTAATCCCAACAATAAATACATCATAGCTGATGCACTCATAGAAAAAGCCAGAGTTAATTTTGGCGACATTTTTTCTATCATATATGGCAATAGAATATTCCCAATAATAAAACCTACCGAAAATGCTATCTCTATTAGTCCAAATTCCAAAGATGAAGCATGAAGAATGTTTTTCGCATATGGAGATATAAAGATTGGCGCAATCATATATATACAAGTCATGCTAACTTGAGCCAAATAACACCAGTATAACGATATATTTTTGCTAAGGTAGTTAATAACTTCCTTCCAATTATCTAAAAAATTCCCTTTTTGATTTTTTACAATTCTCTTTGGCACAATCATAAAACTACACAAAGTCGCAAAAATACTTCCAGCAAGCATTATTATCATAATCTGATGCATATCGAAATACGCTACTAAGATCCCTCCTAAAGACATTCCAATAACCATACCAAATTCAAATAGCCCATCCATCGTACTATTTGCATATAATAGAACATCATCATTAGGAAATAGCTCTCGTGACATTATCATCATTGCCGGCATAAAAAATGCTAATATAATCCCCCATATACTTGTAAACAAATATACTAGAGTTAAAGAATCTAAATTACCCAAAAATACAAATGCTGAAAGTAATATAACTCTAAAGATATTTACTAGAACTATAATTATTCTTCTAGGTATAAGATCAGCAAAATAACCTGTAATTGGAGATAATATCACTCCAAAAATCCACCAAGTAAGCATAAATAACATTATAACTTCAAGGTTATTCTTTAGAGTTAACAAATGCCAACTTATAGATATATACGCGATACCTACCACAGTAGCATTAAATAAAGTCATCACACAAGCATAGCTAAAAGAACTATTACTAAATAGTCTACTTCTACCTTTAAAATAATTGAGCATACAATACCTATCAAGATAAGATTTTTAAAGTCTTCCGACTAAATTAATTACAGAAAATATAGATACAAATAATCTAAGGTTATTCTATATTAGAAATAGTTATAAGCAAGAAGAGTCTAGTAATATCATTATAATAATTGTATAAACTTTAATTTTCTGATAAATCATTTATCAATGAATAGCGCCAATCTTTTAAAACTGTTACTAAACCGTTAAGCTCAAAGGATTCTCCAATAATCTTTTCTATTCCTTTACATAATGGAAATTCAGTTTTTCCATCAATACCATAAGATCTAAGAGTTTTCGCCGTTTCATTAGTTGACCATGCCTCCCATTCTTCGTTATGTTTAAAAAAAATTAGCAAGAGCATTTACTAACTCTACAATAGTATATTCTTCACACTTGGACTTACCATATTTATAGAGCTCAATCTTATTAAGCTTAGTTCCTTTTATCTCGCTTATATCTCCGACTGTTCCTAGCATATAAGTCTGACATGCAACTAACGCAGTTCCCACAAGACTTTCTGTATACTCTAAAGCTGTCCCCCCATCTAAATCATTAGATAAACTAATCATTTTATCTATTGCATTTGTTAATGTTGTGCAAATAATAATTAATGGCTCTAAAAGAAAATCAAATTCTTTCCAATGTCTCAACTGTAACTAAACAATTAAATCGCTAGTACTTAAAATAATACAAAAATTAAATTATTTTCTCTATCCACTAGATAAAATTTCTACCTCCCCCTCAAAAAGAAATTATCTAACTGCGCAAAATTAAGCTTCACCCAAGTCGGTCTGCCATGATTACATTGACCTGAGTTTTCCACAGTTTCCATCTGTCTTAGTAGATGATTCATCTCCTGAATATTAAGCTTATCATTTGCTCGTACAGCAGCATGACAAGATACTGTAGCCAAAATATGGTTTAGATAAAACTCAACACTCTTTGTCTTACCAGAAGATGTAAGCTCTGTAGCTACATTTGATATTAAATTTTGTACATCTTTATCTTTGACATATATTGGAGTTGAACGTACTAATACAGCATCATCTGCTACTACTGATATTTCAAAGCCTAGCTTCTCAAAAACTTCAAGATTCTCATCAATCGTTGCGACTATATTACTTGATAATCGGCATGTTAAGGGCATTAATAAATTTTGCTTAAACTTAGCAGCATCTGCATGCCAAGTTTTTTTCATTTCTTCATAGAGTATTCTCTCATGTGCTGCATGCATATCAACAAGTACTACACCATCCTCAACTTGAGAGAGTATGTATATACCATGAATCTGACAGATAGCTTGTCCTAAACCACTAGCTTTTGGCTTTTGTGATATATGAATTTCATTTTCTTGATTAGTTTGATTACTAAAATATTTATCTAACAAACTAGTACTTGAGCTTTCATCCTTTTCATCCTCAATACTGATATCCAAACTCATATTACCAATATTAAGAGGATTATTAGTACCTTTAGATTCTTGATATATATTGCTTTCACTATAGCTAGAAGTCTCAATTTCTATATCTGCACTTGTAGTTATAGCTTTATTGACTGTACCAAAAAGAAAATCATAGATGAATTTCTGATTTCTAAAGCGCACTTCACTTTTAGCTGGATGAACATTTACATCCACCTCTTTATAATCCATATCAAGATAAAGCAAAAATGCTGGATATCTATTACCATACATTACATCTTTATAAGCATTTTTTATCGCATGAGTAACAATCTTGTCTTTGATAATACGTCCATTTATATAGAAGCTCTGCATATCTGCTCTAGCTCTATTAAATCTAGGACTAGCCACCCAGCCCCATAAATGAGCATCTCCAACCTCTTTATCTATATAGATAGCATTCTCAATAAAGTCACGACTATACAAATCTAACACACGATTATATTTAAGTTGCGCATCTTCTGCTGAAAGTAGATCTTTGACCTCTTTACCATTATGAATAAGCCTAAAGGCTATACTAAAATAGCAAAGCATATATTTCTTAAGTAAATCAGAAATATGTAAAAACTCAGTATTATCTTTTTTCAAAAATTTGCGTCGTGCTGGTGTATTGTAAAAGAGTTCACTAACCTCTATAGTTGTCCCTGTCACATGTGCAGCAGGAGTAACCTCTCTAGTTTCGTTATTGATTTGCCAAGCATCATCATAGTCTTGATGCTTAGATATAATCTTTAACTTAGATACAGATGCAATACTTGCTAATGCCTCACCACGAAAGCCCATGCTAGCAACAGACTCTAATTCTTCAAGAGTATAAACCTTACTTGTTGCATGAGGTGCTAGAGCTAGTCGCAAATCATCATAAACAATTCCTTTACCATTATCTCTAATTCTGATTAATGACTTACCGCCCTCTTGAATTTCTATAGTAATAGCAGTTGCTCCTGCATCTATAGAGTTTTCAATAAGTTCTTTGACAACAGATGAAGGTCTTTCTATAACTTCTCCTGCAGCTATTTGATTGGCTAAATCTTCAGGTAATAATCTTATTTGGCGATAATTTTGCTGAGAATACATAGATAATTTATCACAAAGGATCTTTTACAAAATCTCTTGTTGAACACTCCTTCCATAGCTCTTGATCTACAATCTTGCCAGACTTATCTTGATATGGATAGATTTTATCTTTTGTTAAACCGCACTCCCATTTTATTTTATTAGCTTGGGATTTAGGTATTCTTTGCCAATATTCATCTTTGCCTAAAAATCCCCAAAAAGCTCTAACATAAACTTTATCCCCATCTTCTATGGTTTGAGCTTTGACATGATAAAATTTACCATCATGTGGATTTAGTACAGATCCCTCAGTATAAACTGGTCCTTTTCCATGTGATTTATCAGCAGAGCCTGATTTTTTAATATCCCAGACAAACTCTAGTCCTTGATATGTATCATGACCACTAGAGTAGTCATATTTATGTCCATAAGCATCACCTTTGCCACAGTTTTTACAATATACAATCGGAGGGTGAATCTTACCATCATCAACATTTGCTAATGGTACAAACATTCTTGCATTTAAACTACCATGATCGTTAGTATAAGCATGAATTACACCAACATTTGTATTTGTAGCTTCATCTCTTTGTAACCAATAACCATTTACATTTGATTTATCAAAATTTGCATAACTACTCATAGCTATAAAAAAACCAAAAAGCAGGAAAGTAATTTTTTTAATCATTCTAGAAAATTTGTTATGACTTTTAAGATAAAGTATAAAGAAAAATTGGAATTATACAAACTAATTAGACAGGACTTTTAACACCAAATTGCTCAACAGGATAGTTAGTACAAGTAGCAGTAACCTTCTCATCTTTATTTACATATTGTCCATCAGCGGTTACACCACAATCTGCTTTAACTTTTTCGTAATCAGCTTTTGTGATTCTTTGCCAATGAGCAGCTTTGCTACCTAGTTCTTTACCCCACACGATATAAGCAGCTTTAGCATACATTGTTCTACCTGCATCTTGAACTTGTGCTTCAGATGCGTAAACTTTACCATCATTTGGATTTATTACACCACCATCTTTATATACATCACTACTTTGACCAGCAACACCTGTACCTGATTGTGGCTGCATATTACCTGCGAATACTATTCCCTGTAGCGGAGTGTTTTTACCTTTGTAATCAAAACCATTATATGAGCCATTTGAGCAATTATTACATGTTGCTCTTGGCTTAGTTGGTTTACCAGATGCATCGACATACATTAGAGGAACTACTATCTCCATTTGAAGAGTTCCTTTCTTTCCATAATCATTATTATCTGCGAAATAAGTATGAATAATACCTTGTGGCATACCACGACCAGCATCAGGATCTTCATCAAATTGTACCCAGTATCCTTCTGGTGATAGGTTAACGCCTCCTGTATCATCCGCATAAGAAAAACTTGTCGCACCAAACGTTGCCAAAGCCATTAATGCTAAAATTTTAGTTTTTTTCATTACTTCTCCTTTAATTCTTCTTTAAGATTAAGTATAAATTTTATTTCTTAACCTCTCGATACTAACAAAGATAATATTTTTATTCAAATATATACAAGACATTATTAGCATTTTTATAAATAAGGCTTATAATTAATTTTAATATTAAGTTATTAAGTCTATATTCTTGCAAGGAAAAATCATAACGAATTTCGGTGGCAACATTTCTGTCAAACTTACAAATGGCGAGAAAGTTTCGGCACTATTACGAAGCCACTTGAAAGGTGAACTGACTGTAGGGGATAATGTAGAATTAGAATATACAAATTCCACTTATGTAATTACTAAATTATTAGATAGAAAGAATTTAATCGCTCGTCCGAATCAATATCAGCGTAAAAATAAAAATATTGCCGCAAATATTGATAGTGCTGTAATAATTATTGCACACTCTCCGGCACCAGTTGAACACTATATTGATAGATATCTAGCTGCACTACATAACAGTAATATTGAACCAATAATTGTTATCAACAAAATAGATAATCAGACAGAAAAAGATAAAGAATATATTCAAAGCCTAGCAAGTGTTTACCAAGAAATTGGCTATAAAGTTTTTTATATATCTGCACAAAACAATATAGGAATTGACAAGCTTCTTGAAGAGCTTAAAGACAAAACATCAATATTCTTAGGTCAATCAGGTGTTGGCAAGTCTGAAACATTAAATACAATACTAGGTGAAAAAATTACTGCAACAACTGCTGTATCAGATTCTACCAAAAAAGGGCGTCATACTACTACATGCTCTACTTTGTACGAGATAGATGATACTACTAGTATAATTGACTCTCCTGGCATTAGAGAATTTGGACTTTGGCATATCACAAAAGAAGAGCTTTTTGATGGTTTCTTAGATTTCAAAAAATATAAAGGGATGTGCCAATTCAGAAATTGCTCACATGAAGAGGGATCTAAAGGTTGTCAAATTGTTGAGCAAGTTAATCAAGGTAACATCAATCCCGTTAGATTTAAGAATTATCATCGAATATTATCTGAGATCAAAAACTAAGAATACATCCTAACCAATCACCTCTTTTAGAAGTATTCAATCCAAAATGGCTTTAAACTAGTTTTAATTTGGCTTATAGTACTTAGGTGTAAATTCTATGCCATATTTAACATTCATCCACATTCTACTGATAAAACTCTGCATTTCTGCATCATGAATATTAAGAACATACATCTTTTTGATCATCTCATCAGTAGGTCTGATATTCGTATCATTAAATATATCATCTAAATATTTTTCATTTTGTGTTACTGCATTAGGCTGATATAAATAATTACTATTTTGAGCTGCCACATACGGATCTATAATATAGTTCATAAGAGCATAAGCTTTATCAAGATCTTTAGCTCCTTTTGGAATCATCAACATATCAAACCAAATATTAGTACCTTCTTTAGGTATCACATATGCTAAAGTCACATCAGGATTAACAGTTTTTGCTCTTTCGACAGATCTAACCACATCACCAGAGTATCCCATTACTAGACACAGATTACCAGCTGTGAAATCATTTTGATACTTATTACTATCAAAGTACTTAATATATGGACGTACGTTTTTGATAATATCTAGAGCTGCCTTCTCATACTCAGCTTTACTATTAGTATTAGGATCAATACCATGATAAAAAAAGTAATTACCGAATATCTGCTCAGGCTCATCAAGCAATGAAACTCCACATGGCGCTATCTGTTTGAGATACTTTTTATCAAATACATATTTCCAACTATTAGGAACAACATCCTTTCCTAATCTTTGTTCTATTTCTTGCTTGTTATAAGCTAGTCCAGTAGTTCCATAACTATATACTACAGCATAGTTATTACCCGGATCATTAATTTGAGATACCTTGTCATAAATAACTTTATTACGATAATCTAGATTTGGTAACTTTGACTTATCTAACTTAATAAGAGCATTCGATGCTATCTCACTATTCAAATACAAAGCACCCTGCTCTATCAAATCAAAACCAGAAGAGCCTGTCATTATCTTCGCTCTTGTCATATTATCATCAGATGTATATATATACTTAACTCTAGTATTAGACAACTCTGAAAAACAAGGCACTATATCCGGAGATATATAGTCAGCCCAGTTTGTAAAATTCAACTGAGTTCTAGACTCTGATGCTATAATTGGATTTTTGAGAATTTTGTTATCACAAATATACGAATCTTCTTCAGAATAAGCTACATTTAGTAAGCTAACTAGCAGGCCCAAAACAAAAACTTTTCGTTTCATAAAAGTAACACACGCTCTAGTTGTTATAAAATTCCTTTAAGTATATACTAAACCGTGGTATCGGAGAAATAGAAAAGTAGAATAATGGAACAAATTATTAGTAGTAAAAAGTTTGGTCTAATCAGACTAATAATGATAAATATTATTGCAGTTGATAGCTTAAGAAACATATCAATCACTGCTCAAGCTGGCTGGATAGTTATTACTTTTTATATTCTTGCGGGCATTTTCTTCTTAATTCCATGCGCTCTACTTACTGCTGAAATGTCTACAGGATCATCTCAAGAGACTGGCGGTATTTATATCTGGGTCAAAAAAGCTTTTGGTAAAAGATTGGGCTTCCTAGTGATATGGATACAATGGGTTTATAACCTTGTATGGTTTCCTTCTATTTGTGGTTTTTTCGCTGGTATTATTGCTTATGTAATAGCTCCGACTATAGGTCAAAATGCAAATGAGTTAGTATCTAACCCTTGGTATATGATATCAATGAGCTTGGTTATGTTTTGGAGTGCTACAGCTATCAACTTATTTGGTATCAAAACTTCAAGCACAGTGAGTACTCTTGGTGCTATTATAGGTACCCTTCTACCTATGTTTATTATTATATTAATAGCTATTATTTGGTCGTTTTCTCACACTTCTGAGATAATTTTACCCACTGTTGGTGATTTTATCCCATCAGGTAATAACATAAGTAGCTGGGCTTTATTTATAACAGTTATGTTTAGCCTATTTGGTCTAGAGATGAGCGCAATTCATGCTGCTAATGTCAAAAATGCCAAAAAGAACTTTCCTAGAGCCTTACTAATCTCAGGCTCTGTAATACTAGGTTCTTTGATTTTATCAAATATAGCTGTGATTTTAGTTAGTAGTCAGCTACAGATTGGTGATGTTGATATTGTCACAGGATTGATGGTTTCATTTCACTACTTCTTTAACCAAATCAATATGCCTTGGATGACATATGTTATTGCAATTACATTAATATTTGGTGCATTTACAACAACTTCAGCTTGGATTATGGGATTATCCAGAGCATTTATGGTTGTTAGTAATGATAATATCCTGCCACAAATATTTGGTAGAACTAACAAAAATGACGCTCCTGATACCATGCTTATAACACAAGCTCTTATCTTTACGGTATTTTGTTTCTCATATATATTCATGCCATCAGTCAATGAAGCATACTGGTATCTTAGTGACTTAACTGCGCAATTAGCTGTAATCGCATACATATTTATGTTTATAACAGCTGTTAAGCTTAAAATAAGCTATCCTCTTCAAGAAGGTCAATATGAAATATGTAAAGGCTCTCTTGGAACTATACTAATGGCTCTGTTAGGCTGTGTTGGTTGTATAGTTGCAATTATTGTTGGATTTATTCCTATAGACAGTATGGATATGTCGGTTTTAAATTTTGATATGATGCTTGTTGGTGGAATTGTAATAGCCCTAATTATCCCAGCTGTTATAACTATCAAAAAATAGCTTCTTCTCAGGTATACTTTTAATGTCTTTGTGTATTCAATTTTTTTGAAAACTGTTACAATATCTTCAATTTAATAATGATTTAATTATAAATGATTTTACAAACTATAAAAGACTGGTATCGCAATAGATATCAAAATAATGAGCCTATAGTGTTTTTTGGCTTAATGCTATTTTTCTACTTGGTTTTAACATTTTTAGGTAATTATATAGCACCTATATTGGCAGCTCTTGTTATTGCCTATTTACTCGACACACTTGTTAATATATTACAAAAATTCACCAAGATAAAACGTATCATATTAGTATATATTGTATATATGCTATTCCTTATATTACTTTTATCACTAATATTTGTATTATTACCAATTATTGTTAATCAGCTAATTGATTTTATTAAACAAGCTTCGCATACACTATCTAGTTTAAAAGAAAGCTTAGAACAGCTATCTGTAAAGTATCCAACAATACTTACCGAAGCTAGAATCAACTCTATAGTGACTTGGTTTGATAGTATTGACTGGCAAAAAATAAGCTCTAATATAGGATCATTTATTCTACAAAATACTGCGACAACAATTCCTGTTCTTTTCTCTATTTTGATATATCTATTTTTAGTACCACTTATGGTATTTTACTTTCTAAAAGATAAAGCAAGAATGATTAACTGGTTTAAATCATTTTTACCAGAGCAAAATGGTGCATTATATTTCGTTTGGAATGATCTTAAACCTAAACTTGCTGATTATGTTAGAGGCAAAGCTATTGAGCTGATTATAGTGTCTATCGTAACATATATGGGTTTTGCATACTTTAATCTAAACTATGCATTACTACTAGCTGTTGGTGTCGGTTTATCCGTAATTATACCTTATGTTGGCATGGTAATTATTACAATCCCAGTCGTCATGGTTGGTATTTTACAGTTTGGTTTAAATGGTACTTTTGTATCAATGTTGATCGTATTCTTTATTATTCAAGCTTTAGATGGTAATTTATTAGTACCTCTTCTTTTCTCTGAAGTTCTAAATATCCACCCAGTAGGGGTAGTATCATCTATCTTGATATTTGGGGGTATTTGGGGATTGTGGGGTATATTCTTTGCAATACCATTAGCATTACTATTTATATCAGGTGTAAATATGTGTCGAAACCACCTCAATGGTAAAAAAAATCTTTCTAATATAAATTTATGTTAATAAGACAAAAACAAACTAATCAAGATATATTATCTACGCTATTATCAAAAGGTTATGACTTATTTTTAGCACGGATTATCTCTTCTAGAGTAAGTAATTTTGAGAATATTGATCTTATACTAAAAGGCTCTATAAAAGATCTATCGTCCCCCTTTCTCTTCAAAGATATCGATAAAGCCGTAGATAGACTTTTTCAAGCGTTACAAAATAATGAAATCATTGGATTAGAAACCGACCACGACTGTGATGGGCAAACATCTCATGCAATTTTATATGAAGCACTGACAAAGATATTTAATTACCCTCAAGAAAAGATTCGTTCATATATAGGTCACAGAATGCAGGAAGGATATGGTCTGTCTGAATCTTTGATGAATAGAATATTAACAGATAGTATTAGACCAAATCTTATTATAACGGCTGACAATGGTTCAACAGATGAGCCTAGGATTGCTGTTCTTAAACAAAATGGAATTGATACTATCGTAACCGATCACCATGGTATTCCTCCTGAGGGAGCGCCTAAAAGTGCTATCGCCGTACTAAACCCTACTCAACATGATTGTAATTATCCAGACAAAGCTATAGCTGGTTGTATGGTTGCTTGGCTTTTTATGACAGCTCTTCGTAGAAAATATCTGCAAAATGGTAAATCATTATCTAAGTCTTATGGATTAAGTAATTTACTTGATTTTGTTGCAATTGGTACAGTTGCGGATTGTGTTAGTATGGCAAATAGTCATAATAACCGTATTGTTACAAAACTAGGTATAGAGCAACTTAAGAATAACGATCGTCTATGTTGGGACTTCTTAGATAAAGAGAAGCTATCAAGTGAGTATATTAGTTTCAGTATAGCTCCCTTGCTAAATAGTGATGGAAGAGTTTCTGATGCACTAGGATCTGTTAGCTTTTTACTTGAAAATGATGAACTTAAAATTGAAGAAACCTTTGAAAACCTAACTAAGCAAAATAACCAACGTAAAGAAATTCAAAAAAAGCTTACTTATGAGGCGATAACTAAAGCACATCAATTAGACAATGATAACAACTCACTATGTATATTACTTGATGATGGCCACTCTGGAATTCATGGTATTACAGCAAGTAGAGTCAAAGAAATGTTTGGTAAGCCTGTGATTATTTTTTCTGAAACACAAAATGATCCTAACTTAATATCAGGTTCTGCTAGGAGTGTAGATAGTATTAACATTAAAACGATACTTGATACTATAGCACTTAAATCGCCTACTTTGATGATAAAATATGGTGGTCATAAAGGTGCTGCTGGCTTGACAATAAACAAATCTGATTTCAATACTTTTTATGATTTATTTGAAAGTGAAATTATCAATTTCATTAAAAATGATAGTATATCTTTAGAGCCTATTTTAGAGTATGATTTTGAACTTGATGAAAATGATTTCAAACTACAAATTCTAGAAAAGATAGAATCTCTTGAACCATTTGGTAGAGAATTTGAAAAACCACTATTTTACAACAGTTTTACTATAGAGAATCTACGTTTAGTTGGTAAAGATAAAAATCATGCCCAACTAATTTTACGCTATAAAAATATTCCTTCAATCAAAGCGATATGGTTTAATGCCTTAGAAAATAAAATAATTGAACAAATAGCTATTGGCGATACTATAAAAGCCTGTTATGAACTTCAAAAAGAAGAATTCCTCGGGCAGACAAACTTATCTCTCAATATTAAACTTATCGAAAAATGAAAAATCATAAATATATTAAAACAGCTCTCAATAAAGTTATTGACGATATATATGTTGAACATTTCTCTACAATAGGCTCAACTAATGACTATTTACTAGAAAGAGACTTATCACATAAATATCATTTTTGCTATGCAGATCAACAAACAAAAGGACGTGGACGTCGTGGCGATAAATGGATCTCTGATAACAGTGATAACATTTACTCAACATTAGCATTTAGCTGTAACTTTAGCATCGCAAAAGACTCTTTTATAAGTCTTAAAATAGCATTGGGAGTTTTAGAAACTATCAAGAAATATATTCCAGTTGATCAAGAAGAAAAACTAAAAATAAAATTACCAAATGATGTATATTTTGAAGATCATAAATTAGCAGGAATACTTATTGAAACTAAAAATATTAAAAAAGATAGTTTTGATATTGTTATTGGTATCGGTATAAACATAAATATGACAGATATTAACGAAGATATTGATAGGCAGTGGACATCACTATCCATAATTAATAATCATGAGATAGACTCATCCAAAGTTATAGTCGATTTAGTAAGATATGTTATTAATAATTTTGAGAAATCTTACTTAGATACTCTAGAAACTTTTTCAAAGTATGATTACACGCTAAACAAAAAGATCACGTTTAACTATTCAAATAAGAATTTCCAAGGTATTGCCAAAGGTGTTACTGATAATCTAATGCTAAAAATTTTAGATGGCAATAACAATCTTCATGAATTTGATCTAGCAAATATTAGTAAAATAAGAGTCATAAAATGAGCTTAGCAAATATAAAAAAACGTGCGAAATATTTAGAAAAAATTCGTACTTATTTCAAAAACTTAGAAGTTCTCGAAGTGGATACACCCTTAGCATATGAGTTTGGTGTAACAGATCCTTTTATAGATGTTTTTAATATTGAGACAGTTTCTGGTAAAAGATATCTCCAAAGTTCGCCAGAGTATGCAATGAAAAGATTATTAGCTGCAGGTAGTGGTAGTATATACCAAATTTGTAAAGCATTTCGTGATGAGCCTTGTGGACAACTCCATAAGCATGAATTTACAATGATAGAGTGGTATCGAGTAGGTGTTGACTATCTACAACTAATGCAAGAGCTGGAGAATTTATTCTTAGCGCTTAAACCAAATTTAAACTTCATATATTTAAGTTATCATAAAGCATTTGAAAAGCATTATAAAATTAATCCTCACAATATTTCTCTAGAACATTTACAAAATATAGTCAAAGAAACAGTTGGAGATATTCAAGGACTATCAAATCCAACCATTGCAGATTGTTTAGATATACTTTTTAGTTATAAAATTGAAAGAAACCTTAACCAAAAAGATACCATTTATTTTATTTATGATTATACAATCCACCAATCGGCACTTGCTAGAAAAATATATAATCAAAATCAACAACTAGTAGCTGCAAGATTTGAAGTATTTAGTAATGGTATTGAACTAGCAAATGGATACTATGAACTAATTGATAAAGATGAACAGCTCAAGCGCTTCAATACTGATCTCGAAATAAGAAAGCAACAGAATAAAGCCTATTTAGATATAGATTATAAACTTCTAAACTGTATAGAAAATATACCAGAATGTTCAGGAGTAGCATTAGGTTTTGATAGACTTCTTATGAGTTTAGAAAATATTGATAAAATACAAGATCTAAGCATTATAGATTAATTTAATCAACAATACTACTTATGCAAAGTAATTGGATTTATTGCAAACTCCACGTTCAAATCTCTTAATTCTTTTGCAATGTTCAAAAACACTTCATCTTGAGCGGTTATAAAATCAACAAAAAATACCTTATTTACCATAGCATAAACTTGTAAATTTATACCATTAGTTCCAAAGCTACCCTCCGATCTACCGGAAATATTACTACCACTAGAAGCTAGTGATACTGATACTGTTTTATTCTGATCAATATTAGGATGAGACTTAAGCACAGCAAGAATTTTTTCCTTAATGACTGGTATCTTATCGATATATTTATAATCAACAGTTATAAACTGTACTATACGTCTATGAGTACGACGCGAAGTCGTTGTTATACAAGTACTCAAAAAAACCGAATTTGGAATATGCATCGGTGCTGTTTCATAATTATCAACCTGTGTTGTAAGAGTACCAATTTTTTTAATAGTCCCACTAAACTTAATCGATGAATTAATATCTGATGAAATAACATCGCCTTCAGAATATTTGCGATTAAATATAACAAATAACCCACCAAAGAAATTTGTAATTAGCGTACTTTGGGAAAAAGTTAAGCCAGCAAAAGCAACTCCACTAAAAGCTCCTAAAGCAGTTAACGGCACATTAAATGCAGCTAAGATTAGTATCACAGAGATAGCAACAGCCCCTAACTCAAAAGCCTTATATATAGCATTTATATCTCTAAAGTCACTGTAGGAATCTTTATTTTGTGCTTTTTTCTTCTCAATAGAAATATTCTTACTATTATACAAAAATTTAAATAAACTAATAATTATTGCCAGATAAATACAAAAATCAAAAATTTTATCTGAATATTGGATTATAACTTCTTTATAATTTGGAAAATTTACTATTACAGGTAAATCAACACAGGTCTTGATAAAGTAAGCCCAAATTATCAGGTATAAAGTTAGCTTAAACGATTTGACAAATGTAAACCTGATTGTATTTTTATACTTGATAACTAAAATGCTACCAAGTACAGAAATAACCACACTAAGAGCAAAGCATAATAGGAAATCTATAAACAGAATATACAAAGTAGAATAATTTTCTACTCTTAATAAAACATTATTCAAAACATTCATTATAAGAAAGTATTGTAGGTTTATTTGCTACTATCAATATCATCATCTATGACAATATTATTCATATTTGCAGTTGCTGGTGGATGAGCTGCCATACTATTATTAGTACTACTTTGAGGATGTTTTTTTGATTCGGTTGCTACAGCAGAGCCACTGCTTATCTCATCATTTGAGGATGGCACATTATTTTGATTAATAGATACATTACTAGAAGCAGCAGAATCATCAGCCACAGCTTGTTGATCAGTTTCATTCAGATCATAGTTAATTGGTGTATATATTATCGATGATTTAGGACTTTCTTCTGTGCTCGCTATGTACATATTTTCTTTAATATGTTTGACAACTAAAATAATTATTGCTATTGCTATTATAAGAATTGCTAACCTATTCAAATAATCAAAAAACTTTAATTTACCATAGCGTGATTTCTTATAATATAAAACATCAATTTTGTTAAGCATAGAGACTATCTTTTTCTCAGGAATTTCTAAATATTCACAATATCTTCTAATCTGATTTTTGAGTACACTACTAGAGTTTTGCAATAGCGAGTCATTATCAGCTTCTTCAATTATCTTTATTGTTTGTACTGACAAGTTTATCGCATCAGCAACTGTCTCTAGTTGAAGTTCTTTTGCTTCTCTTGTAGTTTTAAGAAAAGTTTGAAAATTATGCATAATTTACAAATATTTTATTATATTTAGATACTAAGAGAATTATATAAGAAAAAACTAAAAATTTAAATGAAGATATATACGAAAGGAGGATATTTACTTAGACTGTTTTTTCTTTTCTAACATTTTTTCTAAGAAATGTATGTTAGTTCCACCCTTGATAAACTCTTCATGATTAAGAATTTCTTGGTGAAGTGAAATATTAGTTTTAATACCACTAATAACCATTTCTTCAAGTGCAGCACGCATTTTCTGTAATGCAGTCTCTCTATCATGTCCACGCACAATCACTTTCGCAATCATTGAGTCATAATTTGGTGGCACTGTATAACCAGAGTATATATGAGAGTCAACACGAACTCTTGGACCAGCTGGAGCATGATACATATCTATCTTACCTGGAGATGGTATCATTCTCTCAGGATCTTCAGCATTGATTCTACACTCAATAGCATGACCAACTATAGCAATATCTTCTTGTTTCCAACTTAGTCCTAGACCAGATGCAACTTTGATCTGTTCTTTAATAAGATCTGTAGATGTGATCGACTCTGTAACAGGATGCTCAACCTGAATTCTAGTATTCATCTCAATGAAATAGAATTCGCCATTTTCATACAAGAATTCAAAAGTACCAGCACCACGATATTTAAGTATTTTACAAGCATTAACACACTGTTCACCAATACGCTTTCTCTCTTCATCAGTTAAACCGATAGCTGGAGCCTCTTCAATAACTTTTTGATGTCTTCTTTGAGTTGAACAATCTCTCTCAAATAAGTAGACAGCATTACCTTGACCATCTCCGAAAACTTGGATCTCAATGTGGCGTGGATTCTCTAAAAACTTCTCCATGTATACCATATCGTTATTGAAAGCTATTCTTGCTTCACTCTTAGTAAGAGAGATAGCACTAATTAAATCTTCTTTCTTTCTAACGATGCTCATACCACGACCACCACCACCACCAGCGGCTTTGATGATAACAGGGTATCCAATTTGCTCAGCGATTTCTAGATTTTTCTTTTCATCACTTCCTAATGGACCACCTGAACCAGGTACACAGGGCACACCAGCTTTCTTCATATACTTAATAGCTTCTACTTTATCGCCCATGACTTCAATATTTTCAGCACGTGGACCGATAAAAATGAAACCACTCTCTTCAACTGCTTTTGCAAATTTTGCATTTTCAGATAAGAAACCGTAACCTGGATGAATTGCATCTGCAGATGTTATTTCAGCAGCTGCTATAATAGCTTGGATATTAAGATAACTTAGATTAGGCGCTGCTGGACCAATACAAACGGCTTCATCAGCTAACTTTACATGCATAAGATTAGCATCAGCAGTTGAATACACTGCTACTGTCTTAATCCCCAACTCTCTACATGCTCTTAATATTCTAAGAGCTATCTCACCTCTATTGGCAATTAATACTTTTTTAATCATTTTGTATTACCTTTAAAAGTTTATACTAGATTTATGAAGTCTCTACTTAAATTATTGATTCGTTATTATTCAATAATAAATAAAGGTTGATCGAATTGAACAGGATCGCCATCTTTAGCAATTATTTTAACGATCTTACCAGCTTTCTCAGCTTCAATTTTATTCATAATCTTCATCGCTTCGATTATACAAAGAATATCACCTTTCTTAACTTCTTGACCTTCTTTAACATAAGGGGCTGCATCTGGTGAAGACGCTCCATAGAATGTACCAACCATAGGAGATTTAATTTCTTCACCACTAACTTCATTAGCTACTTCAACTTGCTTAGGAGCTGATGTAGAAGCTGTAGTGTTAGCTAATACTGGAGCCGCAGGTGCTACGTTACTCACAGCAGGAGCTGCTGATACAACTGTAGCAGCTGTATTATTTTTTGTCATAAAAATGCTTGAGCCACCATCTTTAACTCTAATTTCTTTGATATCGCTCGAGTTAAGAATCTCTGCTACTCTATCTATCGCTTTTAATAAATCCATATTTCTACTCTCCTTTCATATTAATGTAGTTAATTGCTTCTATTAGCGCTAATGTATATCCGTTTGGCCCAAACCCAAATATGCACCCATAAGCGATATCCGATAGAAGCGACTTAGTCCTAAACTCTTCTCTATTATATATATTCGACAAATGTATTTCAATAAAAGGCTTATCTATAGCCAAAAAAGCATCACGTATTGCAATACTTGTATGCGTATATGCTGCAGGATTAATAATTATTATTTTTGCCTCTGTTTGTTGAATTTTGTCAACGATTTCTCCTTCATGATTACTCTGAAAGAAATCAATGGCTAGTTTATTATTTTGTGCCGTTCTATATAAGTCATTATTGATATCATCAATAGTCTTATTACCATAGATATGAGGCTGTCTCTTTCCCAAGAGATTAAGGTTTGGACCGTTAATAACTAAAATATGCATGTTAAATATCCTTATAGCTTTTTAAGGCTTTAATACTATAACGCTTATGCGTCTCTACACAATAACAACTTAGCCGACCACCAAAAACACAACCCGTATCCAAAGCTATAGCATCGCTATCTTTTGTTTCCCCTTTGATAGCTGCCCAATGACCAAAAACTATCTTATATTTATTTTCAAATTTCTTATGTTTAAGTTTAAACCATGGCTTAAAATTTTCTGGAACTTGATCAATTGTTGAGCTAAATTTAAGATTTAATCTTCCATTTTTATCTATTGTTCTCATCCTAGTGAAATAATTGAGGATACATAACCATCTATCAATACCCTCTAACTCTTTATTCCACTTTTCCATTTCATTATTAAAAAGATTAGCTAACAAAAGTCTTCTTGTAGTTGGATTTTTTAATACAAATTCTACTTCATTAGCCCTTTTAAGTGCTTTTTTAGGCGACCAAATATGTGGGATTCCTGCGTGAACTATAAAAGTGTTATTTACTTTTACTAGAAGAGATTGGTTGCACAACCACTCTTGAACTTCTTTCAAATTCTTAGCTTTTAGAATATCGTCAAATGTATTCTTACTACTCGATGGTAAATAATTGTAACTAACTGCTAAAAATAATATCTCATGATTACCTAAGACAACTTGCGCCGATTCTCCCAAAGACATTATGAAATTAACTATCTCAAGAGACTTAGGTCCTTTATTTAAAATATCTCCGGCAAAAACAAGTTTGTCTTTATGCTTATCAAACTTTATATCTTGTAGCAACAGTTGTAGCTCATCATAACAGCCCTGTACGTCACCAATAACATATGTAGCCATTTGTATTCACCTTATTTAAAAAAGTTTGCTAAACTGACAAAATCCTCCACGCTTAAATTTTCTGCTCTAAGCTTAGTATCTACAGGCAGAGCACTAGGATTTATATCAAATTCTTTTAATATACCCTTAAGATTATTATGCAGAGTTTTTCTGCGTTGCGCAAAGCTTTGTTTAACAATATTTTCAAAAAAAACATAATCATTAACAACCAACTTATCAACTTTAGGCTTAAGACGTAGAATTGCTGAGTCAACTTTGGGCTGAGGATAAAAAACTTCTGGAGGAATATTCAGTATCATACTACAATCAAAATGATATTGTAAAATTACCGATAACCGACCATAAGTTTTCGAATTTGGTTGAGATATGATTCTCTCAACAACTTCTTTCTGTAACATAAAATGAGCATCAATAATTTTGTCACTTTGTTCAATTACTTTAAATAGTATTGGTGAAGAAATATTATAAGGTAAGTTACCAACAAGCTTTAACTTCTGTTGCGAATCAGCTCTTACAATATCCAAATCAAACTTTAAAAAATCTTCATTAAAGACTTTGGGTTCGCCATATTTTTGACAATTCTGTAACAAAGTATCGATGACACTAGCATCAAATTCAACAACATTAACATTATCAGAGCATTTAAGTATATAGCGTGTCAATGCTCCCAGACCAGGACCTATTTCAAGCACTATATCATCTTTTTTAATATTTGCTAATTGAACTATCTTTCTTATTATATTTTCATCTTGTAGAAAATTTTGACCTAATGATTTTTTAGCTTTTGTTTTATATTGCATTTTAATAAAGTTCTGGTGTCTTTAAATCATCTTCTAATATCTCAATGTATGCATCATCTTTCATTGAGGTTAACCACGTCTTATAGACTTCTTGAGCTTTCTCAGAAAAAATAGCTTCTAAAGCTTTTTGTTCTTTAAGCTCTTCTGCAGCGTCATGTTCTTTAACTTTTGTATATTTCATGATCATCCAAGTCTTAGGGTCTGCTTGAAAAGGCTCTGAAACCTCTCCCTCTTTCATTGTCTCTAGCTTTGCAAATGCTGCTGGTGGTATTGCTGGTGGACTATCCAACCTAGAAACCCATCTAAATTTACCATTAGCATGATCATAGTCCTGATTGTATTTCAAAGCCACCTTTGTAAAATCTTGACCACTTTCAATAGCAAGCCTTGCACGATCTAGAGAACTTTTAGCACCTTCCTCTGTCATACCACCATCTAATTTTATTTCTATAGCATAAACATAATATTTAGTAACTTTCTTACTTAACATCGGCGCTTTCTCATCAATGTTATCAATATATATCATTTGTAACGTATGATTTACAATAAAAGGCTCTGACACTTGGTGCTCTTTCAAATCTTTGACATAGTCCCTATACATACTGGGTATTGAATCAAATTTTACTTGTTGACTGACAATACCACCATAAGTAGCATTAGGAGCTTGAGAAAATTGTTTAACAACTTCAGAAAAATCAATATATCCTTTGTTAACTGCAATTGCTAACTTTTTAAATAAATCTATCTTCTTTTGTCGAGCTTTTTTTGAATCCGGCAAGGCTACAATAAGATTTTTTAGAGTATAAAGCTTAATAGGAGCCATTTCTCTATCAAATTGCTCTTGATGCTTCTTAATATACTTTTGAATTTCTTCTGGTGAAACATACACTTGTTGAGAGATTGCTTGTTGCTGTAGCTGACTAACCATAAGCTGCTCTCTTATTCTTTTCTTATAACTTTCAAAAGACATGCCCGAAGCTTCAACATTTAATTTTAAAGATTCAACCGAAACACCGTTTTTTGCTGCGATATCTTTTATTGCTGCATCAAGCTGTTGATTGGAAATTATTATATTATTTCGTTCAGCTAACTGTAACAATACACTCTGAGCAATTAAGTCTTGCAAAGCCTCTCTTCTAATTTGTAGTGAATCAGAGTGAAAGCTTGAATTTGGATTCATAGCTTCAAATTTTGCAACTTCTTGATCTAACTCAAAAGAAGTAATAGGTTTACTATTAACAATTGCCACTGTCTTGTTCACAAGATGCCTTTTATCTTCAGACATTTCTGACGAGTCTGATGGAGCACTAATACTCGAATCAAACGAGTTTTGAAACAAGCTAGAGGATATATCTGACAGACCGCTAGAGACTGTCAGCAATGTAATAACAACTGAAGTCAGCAACTTCTTCATTATATACCCTCTCCCCACTGACCTTCTTTATAGCCATTTATCTGTTGTAAACGTGAAGATAAATCACTAGTATTTCCAACTCCACCAAGACCTTTTAATTCAAACTCCAATAAATAAGTTTGTGTCAAGTCAGCTAATTTCTGCGGGTTATTTGGATCTTCATTAGTATATGAGCTAGCTTGCCACATAGCCCTAACAGCCCAAGACTTAGCATTATATTGAAGACCTGCGAATACGTTTGATATTTGCTGTTGCTTAAAATTATAGTTCCATAGTGCTGTAACACCCCAGTGATCCGTGATATTTAATAACGTTGATAAAGTTATAGTCTCTTGAGGTTGTGGAGTTTGTCCAGTATTGATTTGCTCTTGTGTAATAGAGTTCCAGTTATTTTCAATACTGTTATATGAAATATTAAAAATATTCTCATTTTCATCTTTGTATGATAATTGGTAAACCTGATAGTCAAATTTCGATGTTTGTAATCTATAATTAATTTGTGCCGATAAATAAATATTCTTTATTACTTGGAATTCAAAAGATGACATAATAGGAGAGAACATATCATTTGCATACTGATCCTCCATCTCAGGATATGGACATTTCGCATTACCTTGACATAGATTAACTTTTCTATCTGCAAAATATGCCATCTGCCCAATTTTAGCAGAGGCCAAAGTGCTCCCATCATCTTGGCTTGTAGTATATGTTTCTAAGGCATAAGTCAGCTGATTAGCATTATTAATTCTATCATAACCTGTAAATCTATTTACTTGGAACATCTGCATATACTGTTCATTCTGCATACTCGTATCAAATATTGGAATATCGGTTTGATTCTGATACGGGATATAAGTATAGAATAATCTTGGCTTAATCGTTTGCGTATATGAACCACCTTCTGTTGTATAATCCCTATCAAAATATGCAGCTGCATCTATATTGAATATAGGTAAAACACTTGTAACCGTACTATTATTAAATTTAACTGTATCAGTTGCTTTTCTATCAAGTTGATAATAACGAATTGGCAACTCTAAAGAAGGATTAAGATAACCCCACTCATTATTAAAATTACCTTTAATTTTAGGTGATTCATAAGATCTAAAGCCACTTACGTTAGTCCCTTCTGTTGGCGATACTGCAGGGTTTATTGCCCAAGGTGATTTATAGAAATATGTATTGAGCGTGTTCGCACTTAGAGTTACATAATCAGGTGTATAACCATCAGAAGTTACATTAAATTTCACTTCTGGTAGCTTGGCATAAGGTATGTTTGCTAAATCAATAGAAGGATTAACAACTCCATAATCTAGAACTGTTATTCCAGAATCAATATAATCATTATCATAATTTAAATCAAACTGTCTAGTAAGCAATGTTTTAGTAACTAAATTAACATTTCCTGCCGAGAAGTCATTATAGTAATTCTGATCACTGACATATTCATAGATAAGGTTTGTAGATAGAGTCCCATCTCCAAGTGCATAACTACCACTAGTAGTTATATCAAATGCACCTCTCATCCTACCTTCTTTGAAGTCCCAAGGAACAATAGAGCCATCAAACTCTCCTTCAAAATATTTAGTCATATAACGGAATGTACCATTTTCCATAATACCTCTTTCTGACCAAATAACGTTATTAAGTAAAAAATCATAGTTTGGTGCTAAATTAAAGTAGTATGGTACAGAAACTCCTATACCAGAATTACTATTTTGAACAAATCCTGGGAACAAGAAACCTGATTTACGCTTATCGTTTATCGGATGGGAGAAATATGGTATGTACATCACAGGCACATCATCTATCTTGAAGAAACCGTTTTTAACGTACGCCATCTCAGTATTGGTATCGATATCAATATCACTACCAGTTATCTTCCAAGCATTGTCATATGGTCCTCCTGATGTGATATAACCATCAGAAAGCATTAGATTACCATCTTCTTCTTTCTTAAGAGTTTTTGCATAGCCACGCAAGTAACCAGTAAAATTCTCTTTATCGTAAATCCTGGTATCAGGCATCTCACGAGCCATTCTAAAATAAGCTTCGCCAGTACTATAAGTGCCATTAGTCATATCAGAATCTAGCTCTTTAGTTCTAATTACAATACCTGTAGATGGTTGCTTAGCAATAACATCACCTGTCATAACCATTGATCTAATTGCACTATTATCACTCGTCAAATTTACTATGGCATTATTACCGTACAATTCTTGATCACATTGAAGAACTTGAACATTACCAGAAGCAATTAATGTACCATCATTATCAAATTCTGAATTTTCATAACTAAGATCAGTCTTCTTTGAAGCACATAGCGCTTGGGTAAACTGTGGATCATTACTGTAATAACCTCCCACAAAAGTTTCTGGTTTTTTAACCCATGCAAGATCATCAGCAAGAGCTTTCTCTCTTTCTGCAGCACTAATCTCTTTATCAAAAACATCCTTAGGCTTTTCTGCTCTTTTACAGCTCCACTGGCCATCTACAATTTCACATTTCCAATCTTCTTTGATAGGGTTTTTACTAATAATCCGCGCAGCATGAGCTTGTACTGTAAACGCTACAGTACCTAAACATACTAGTAAATACCTGTGAATCCCCTTTAACATATTTGACCTTTGAAAGCCTTAATTTTATTGAGTTTTTAAAAATAACCGTGATATTATATCTACATTTACTAATTTTTTCCATTTTTAATTTAAAGACGGTAACTTCTAAAACAAAGAACTGGATTATCTCAATGAATATAGAAAACCATTTATCAGACATATTTGCACAAGCATTTGAAAAGTTAGGATACTCTCAAAGTTTTGCTAAAGTTGTAACATCTACTCGTGAAGGTGTCGGCCACTTTCAATGCAATGGCGCGATGCCTCTAGCCAAATTTGCCAAAAAAGCACCTCTAGTAATAGCTCAAGAAATAATTGAACAAATTGAGAATGAAGATATTTTCTATAAGCTTGAGGTTGCAAAACCTGGATTTATAAATATATCTTTATCTAATAAGTTTCTAGCTGCTACAACTGATAAGTTTCTTAATTCATCTAAATTTGGTGTACAAGATAATACAAAGCCAAAAAAAGTAGTTTTAGATTTTGGTGGTCCAAACGTTGCTAAACCAATGCATGTTGGTCATATCAGATCAGCATTATTAGGCGATGCTCTCCAAAGATTACATAGATTCTACAATGATAATGTAATATCAGATGTGCATCTTGGTGACTGGGGTACTCAAATGGGTATGTTGATAGAAGAAATAAAACTAGAATCCCCTGATCTCGTGTACTTCGATGAAAACTATAATGGTGAATACCCTAAAGAATCTCCTGTAACAGTCCAAGAGTTAGCTGAAATATATCCAAGAGCTTCAAAAAGATGTAAATCTGATATCATCGAAATGGATAAAGCAAGACAGGCAACTTTTGAACTTCAACAAGGTCGCAAGGGTTATGTAGCTCTATGGCAACATTTTGTGAGAATATCTATAGAAGCTATTAAAAAAGATTTTGATAGTTTAGATGTCCATTTTGACTTATGGCTCGGCGAAAGTGATGCAAATAAATTTGTAGACGAAATGATCGCATATTTTAAGACAAATAAATTCATATATGAAGATGAAGGAGCATGGGTCATTGACACCAATAAAGAAGGTGTTCCTCCACTTATAGTCATCAAAAAAGATGGTGGTGTAATGTATGGCACGACCGATCTTGCGACACTATGGCAGCGTGCTAAAGATTTAAACCCTGATGAAATAATTTATGTGGTGGATAAAAGACAATCCCTTCACTTTAAACAAGTGTTTAGTGTTGCTAAGAGAACAAAAGTAGTTAGTGAAGAATGTAAACTTAAGCATGTTGCATTTGGCACCGTCAATGGAAAAGATGGTCGTCCATTTAAAACACGTGAAGGTGGCGTAATGCATCTTTCAGATCTAATATCTCAAGCAAAAAATTATGCTCATAAAAGAATGCCTGATGAGAATGATGAGAATATTACTAATCAAATCGCTATGGCAACTATTAAGTTTGGTGATTTGGTTAACAACTACGCTAATGACTATATTTTTGACTTAGAGAAGTTTGCACAGTACGAAGGTAAAACTGGTCCATATCTACTATATACAACAGTTAGAGCAAAAGCTATTTTGAGAAAAGTCTTCGGAGATAATTATGACATCAACTCTCTAGCTAAAGAATACAGAATAACAAAAGCAGATAATGAGCACGAAGAAAAACTACAATTACAATTGATACAATTCCCAATTGCAGTATCTCGTGCTTATGAGAATTCTCAGCCTCATCACATTTGTGAATATGCATACTCTCTTGCTAATAGCTTTAACAGATTTTATGTAAATTGTCCCATTATGAATCTTAACGATGAGCAACTAAAAAAATCAAGAATCGCACTATGTATGGCAACAGTAAAAGCCATGACTATAGCAACAGATTTATTAGGAATTTCTATTCCTGAGAGAATGTAGAGATAAATAACTACTTTAATCCTACCAAATTTAACTTTAATTTCTACTTTAAGACTCAGTTAGAAATTAATTGGAAACTAGCTTATGTTAAAAATCTTTGAACAGCCCAAGGCCTTTTATACCATCTTTATGTTAGAAATATGGGAGCGATTTGGCTATCAAGCTCTCGTTGCTATTTTAGTTGTTTATCTACAACGTGGTAGCATTCAATTAAGCGAAAGTTCGGCAATTGCAACTTATGCTGCATTCGCAGCACTGGTATATGCGTTTATAGTATTAGGTGGCTATATTGGCGATGCAATCCTAGGAGCAAAAAGAACAATCGTTCTAGGACTTATTGTCTTACTAAGTGGATATGCACTATTGACAATAGGAGATAAAGAGTCAACATTATGGGGACTTTCTTTTATATGTGTCGGTACAGGCTTATTTAAATCAAACCCTACAAGCCTACTATCAAAATGTTATGAAAAAAGTGACTCCGGACAAATCAGTAATGCTTTCACTCTTTTTTATATGGCTATAAATTTAGGCTCATTACTTGGTAGCTTAGCGATTCCAACTATTGCAAAGCATTATGGTTACTCTGCAAGTTTTGTAGTTATCTCTATAGCTTTGATCTTTGCTATAGCAACTTTTGTAGGCTTTGGTTTTACGATGAAACACATCTCTACTCACGCAGGTGCCAAAAAGCTTAGATTAAGTTATTTATTCTGGGTAATAATAGGGGTGATTGCTATGATATATATAGTCAAGGCTCTACTTGCATATTTATTCTTAGCAAAATTAATAGTTATTTTGAGCTTTATTGCTTGTCTACTTATCTATATATATCTAGCATTTTTATACAAAAAGGATGGATACTTCTATAAGATGATGCTTGCGCTGATACTAATGTGTGAGGCTATAGTATATAAGATATCATACATACAGATGGCATCATCTATAAACTTGTTTACTATCAAAAATACAGATCATTCAATTTTAGGATTTATAATAGCACCGGAGACATTCCAAGCACTTAATCCTTTCTGGATATTTGTTTTAAGTCCAATCTTAGCGATGTACTATGTACACTCTAATAACACAAAGTTTAGCTTAAATGTATATAGCAAATTCTCTACTGGGTTACTTGTAATAGGCCTATCTTTCATACTACTGTATATTTCTAAATTTACAGCTCATAGTGGTGTAATCTCATCATACTGGCTATTTGGTAGTTATGCTCTTCAAGCACTAGGAGAACTACTAATATCCGCTATTGGGTTATCTATGTTTAGCAGACTTGCTCCAGCTAAGGTTAATGGATTTATGATAGGAGTTTGGTGGGTATTCTTGGCATTTGCTTCGATTTTAGGTGGATTAGTTGCTCAATTAACTGCTATCAGTAAACAACAAGTATCTTCAGAAACCCTCACCCTATCTCTAAATACCTATACCAGCCTTTTCTTAATGATTGGAATTGCTATAGTAATTGTTTCATTTATATCTTTTGGTCTTTCGCCATTTAAAAGGAAACTTATTAATCAACAGTAATCATCTAAATTATTAAAAACGATCAAATAATTTTTGGATCTGATTTACGTTGTCTGTTTTTAGCAAACATAACTGGAGAAATATTCTCGCTTTCTCTGGTGAAAGAGTTCCTGACGATACAAGATCAAACTTATCATCCAGATTATTATAATTATGTGTAATCTGACCAGAACCTACATAACTTGAGCGTACAACAACTATACCTTTAGCTCTTGCTTTCTTGAGAAAATCAGCCTGATTAGATGGAATATTACCATCACCAAGTCCTGCAAGAACAATACCCTTTAAATCTTTAATTTCTAAAAGACTATCTAAAAATTCTAAAGACACATCAGGTGATTCAAAAACAACCTCAACATGAGGCAATGCTTTTATTTTCTCTAGATCATCTACAGATACAACATTTCCCACATATTTAGGAGTTTGATAATAGCTAACACTACTAGGAGTTACAGTACCTAATTTCCCATAATTTAATGCTTTAAAAGCATCAACATTCGTTGTATTAGTTTTAGAAACATCGTTAGCAGTTAAGATCTCTTCATTCATAACTACTAATACACCTTTATCTAAAGATTGTTTATCAACCGCAACCAATAACGCATCATAAAGATTCATAAGAGCATCACTGCTTAAAGCTGTAAATGCCCGCATTGCGCCTACTAGGACAACTGGTTTTTTAACATCTAAAACTTGATTTAAAAAGAAGGCTGTTTGCACCATGCTATCGGTACCATGAGTAATTATCACTGCATCAACATTAGAATTATCTAATAATTTTTGTATATGCTCAGCTAGCTTAATCCGCATTGCCATAGTCATATCTACACTATCAATATTATAAAACTGTTCAGATTTTATATTTGCTATTCTACTAATCGCTGGTACTTGCTCAACAATATCATCAATAGACAAACTTCCAGCTTTATATACAGAATCCGTTGATGATTTAGCAACCCCTGCGATCGTACCCCCTGTAGCAACAATATATACATTAGGCAGAGCTACTCCCATAGCAACTGTTACAAAACAAATTGATAAAATAAATATAATTTTTTTAATATTTGCCATAATGCCAGTAGACTGAAGTTAATCTACAGAAATTAAATCATAATTTTGAAATAACTCAACAAGAATTATATTAGGCAAGTAAGTAATGCTTACTCGATAAGGATAAATTTTATAAGAGACCTAATTTATCAAAGCCTATATTGTTTAACGCTCCATACAAAATCACTGCTACTGAATTTGATAAATTAAGACTACGACTATTTTTGTGCATCGGAATTTTCAGCTGTGTTTTTTCAAGCAATTTTAAAACGTCGATCGGCAATCCTCTTGTCTCAGGTCCAAAAAGTAAAATATCATCATAATTAAAATTTACTTGATGATAATATTGTTTCGCTTTAGTTGTACACGCCCAAATCTTATTTTGTTTATTTTTCTGATAAAACTCATCAAAATTTTTATAAATCTTAAGATCGGCAAACTCATGATAATCAAGACCTGCTCTTCTAAGTTGCTTGTCTTCTAATTTAAATCCTAATGGTTCTATCAAATGTAACTTAGCGCCAACATTTGCACACAACCTGATTATATTACCGGTATTTGGTGGAATCTCAGGCTCGTATAAAGCAATATTTATCATTTTTATATATCTACATCATTATTTAAAAAGTTATCAAACTCATCTTGTTTCGCTTTTTTTGCTGCTTTTTTATTTGAATGATAGCTCTCTGCTCGTGTTATAAAATCTTTATTCATAATTTTTTGCAAATATTCAGGATCAAGTAAAAATGGTTTGTTAGGTGTTTTTTGTTTTTTCATAGCTTCAGGAATTCTAACAGAATACAAGACTAAAATATCGTCATTATTCTCTATAACAACTAAGTTAGCTTCAAGATTATATTTCTGATTAACTAAATGATACTCCTTATGATTATCAATATCGATTTGCTTCACAGGTTTAACTTCATAATTAATTTTAACTGCTTTTCTAATAATTTTTTTGTTTGTTTCTTTCAAGTATTTTAGAAACTTCTGTTTATGCTTTATAACTTTATGTTCAGCAGCTATCATTTTAGGAAGAACATTGTCAAGAAAGTATTTTGTCTCACTTTCATCCAACGCAAAACAAGTACCAGACTCTTCTGATTTATAAAAACACCCTTTCGTATCAATAAATAGATAAAGCTTTTCTGTCTTATCATAATAAATATGATAATCACTCAAAGACTTAGGATGTCCCAAATAAACAAACTCATCTTGTGAAATTATTGCGCATGAAGAGATAATTAATAAAAAAAATACAACTGAAATCAAACTAAGTTTTTTTTTCACTGTAACGATACCTAAAATAATCTTATAGTTTCGATTCTATATTATTTTAAAATTTTTTGATAGTTCTTAATTTAACCAAGATGCAACATCTAAAGCTGTATAAGTAAGAATTATTTTAGCACCTGCTCTTTTCATCGATGTCAATGTTTCTATAGTGATTGCTTTTTCATCAACTAGACCTGCATTAGCAGCAGCTTTAATCATCGCATATTCTCCACTGACATGATATGCTGCTATTGGCAACTCTATTATATGACTCAGTTCATTAATAATATCTAAATAACTCAATGCTGGTTTAACCATAATAAAGTCTGCACCTTGTTCAACATCTGCTAGAGCTTCACGGATAGCCTCTTTTTTATTACGATAATCCATTTGATAAGTTTTACGATCTCCCTTAAGAGATGAACTACAAGCACTTCTAAATGGACCATAATATGCTGAAGCATACTTAACTGAGTATGACATAATACTCACAGTTTCAAATCCTGACTCATCCAATGCTTGACGCATTGCAATTATCATGCCATCCATCATTCCACTTGGTGCAACAATATCTGCACCAGCTTGTGCATGAGAAATAGCTGTTTTTTGTAATATTTCTAATGTTTGATCATTATCAACATAATCATGCTCATCCAAAATACCACAGTGTCCATGAGGTGTAAAACTACACATACACACATCTGTAGCTACTACAAGCTCTGGAGCAAGTTGTTTAATTTTTCTGATTGCTTGTTGCGTTATACCGTTTGGATCATAATTCTCTGATGATATAAGATCTTTGGTTTTTGGTACACCAAATATCATCAAACTTTTTATACCTAATTTTATAACCTGCTCAACAAGCTCATCAAGCATATCCACTGACCAATGATATTGATTTGGCATACTTGAGATTTCTTTTTTGATACCATTACCATGCACAACAAATATTGGATACATCAAATCATCTATGTTCAAATTTATCTCAGCAACCATATCTCGAAAGGCTTGAGTAACTCTAAGTCTACGTGGACGTGATATTGGAAAACTCATATTTATTTAAACCTACTTTTTCTTTATATTAGGATTTCTTCTGTATAGTACTAAGATATTACCGATTATCTGAACAAGCTCGGACTTTGTAGCTTTAACAATCTCTGCAGCAATTTCTTGCTTTTCTTGTTTCGGTAGACGACCTGCTTTTACTTTGATCAACTCGTGTGATGCTAAGGCTAGATCAATTTCTAACATTACATTCTCAGTAAGTCCTTTTTCACCCATTAACACAACTGGCTTTAAAGCATGTGCTTGGGCTTTTAAATTTTGTTGTTGTTTTACATCCATTTTATTTTACCTATTTTATAATTTCTAATATTAAATTTTCTAATACTAACTCTTTATCAACATTCTTAAAGTTTGAAAAATAACTCTTTGCATCTAATGATTTATGATAAAGGTTATATATGTAATCATCTGTAAATTTAGTCGCAAGATACTTTATAACTGCTAATTTATCGTAGTTAGCAACTTCTACCTGCTCATTAAGCTTATAATTATAAACATCTATTATTATACTAGTTAACCAATATAATGCATCTTTAAAATACGGATTAATCTCCTTTAAAAATACATTAGGATTAGTTTGATTAACCAAAACCTTCATCAAGTTATTCCTAAGCACCCAAAAATGTTGTTCAAGCTTAATCTTAGCTATAATATTTATATCATCACGAGCCATTTGCAATGATTTCTCAACAGCATCTTGAGACATATCAAATGTATACTTTAAATAGTTGTATTTATCTTTTTGGCTAAATTTAATATCATAGACTATAGATCTACTTTTAACCGTCGGCAAAATATCTGTATAGTTTTTGGTAAACATCAAAAAGAAAGTATCTGCTGTCGGTTCTTCTAAGGTTTTTAGTAAAGCATTAGCTGCAGATTCATTTAACAAGTCAAGTTCTTCAATTATGATTATTTTAGCTAAATTATTATGCGCAGTCAGTTCACAGTTTTTAATTATCTTTTTGATTTCAGAAACTTTGATTTCGTCATTTTCTATAGCGGCAACACTTACATACGGAGAGTCTTTATAGTCAGTAACATTCTGTCCCAACAATAGCTGGCACAAAGAATTCATAAAGCTATCTAATAATACTGCATCTTTTACCCTAAAAATAAGAGCATGATGTAATATATTTTTTGTTTTTTGCTCAAAAAAACTATCAAGAAGTTGCTGATGAATATCTAAAGATAACACTGTTGACCTACATTATTTTACGCGCATACAAAAAACTTGTTATAGTTTTTCTAATCATAGCAAGCTTAGATTTAATAAATCCTTTATCCTTTTTTCTAACGTAGCTAACTTCATAAACAGAATAATGATTATCAAGAAACTCAATTAAATAATCATCATAAGTTCTAATTTCATCAACTAGACCTAACTCTAAAGCATCTTTACCAAACCAATATTCTCCAGTAGCTACTTTATGCATATCTAAATTTGGACGATATGCCAAAATATGCTTTTTGAATAACTCGTGAATATTTTCTAAATCTTGCTTGAACTTTTTACGCCCTTCCTCTGTATTCTCACCAACAGTTGTCAATGTACGCTTAAACTCACCTGAAGTGTGCATTTCAACATTGATACCATTTTTTTCAAGAAGCTCTCTGATATTCGGAACTGTACCAACAACTCCAATTGAACCTACTATAGCAAAAGGTGCAGCAATAATCTTATTAGCAACCGCTGACATCATATAGCCACCACTAGCAGCAACTTGGTCAATACAAACTGTCAAGGTTATTCCTGCTTGTCTAATACGCTCTAACTGAGCTGCCGCAAAGCCATAACCATTAACAACACCACCTGGACTATCTATTCTAACCACCACTTCATCGTCTGCCACAGCTACAGCTAGAATTGCTGTTACTTCGTTGCGTAAATCTTCAACTTGAGATGCGTGAATATCTCCTTTAAAATTAATAATAAACTTTCTTTGCCTAGGTTTTTCTTGTTTATCAATTTTTTTCTGTTCTTTGACAAACTTTTTATATTCCTTTTTATCTAACAAAGTTTCTAAAATTTGCTCTTTAGTAGATTTATACTCATCGCCTATTTTATTTATTTCAAGTTTTCCTGCTGCTAATTTTGTAACTTCTTGTTTAGCTTTAGCAAGTAAAGAGAAAAAGCTCCCTACAACAAAAACAATAGCTATTACAACCAAGGCTGTACTCAAAGCAAAAAATACAAAATCTATAAAACCTTGATACCACATAGTTATTTTATCCTATCGATGAGCTCTTAAAGTCTTTAACAAAGACTCTCCAGCACCACCTTTTAAATTAGCTTTTTTAACAGAATCTCTTGCAAACACGCGTTTCTTATAATTGAAAATTGATCCATACTCTTCATCAATTACAAAGCCTTCTGCTTCTAAACAAATAATTAAAGCAGCTATATAACAATCAGCTAAAGTGAAGCCTGAAGATATAAAATAATCAGAATCTGAAAAAGCTTTTTCCATAGCTAATAAGCTTTCTCTAAGATCTTTAAAAATTGCTTTTAGCTTGGTTTTATTCTCTCTATTTTTTCTGATCTCATCAAGTACTGGATACCACTCATTATCAATCTTATCCAAAGAAAGACGTATTTTAATACGATCATTAACAACACTTGGTAATAAACTTGGCGCTGGAAAGCGCTCATCAATATATATTAATAATGCTTTTCTATTATTTATACTATAGTCCTTTTCCATAAGAACAGGAAAAATACCGTTAGGAGAGATTTTTTTAACAACATTTGGCTCTAAATCTCCTGCTTCAACAACATCCATTGCCATTTTCTTTTCTAACAGAGCAATTCTTGCTCTCAAAGAATACGGACAATATTTTGTAGTATATAATGTAACTTTCATCAAATATGCCTTTTTATGGATTAAAACAATTAGTCTTGTTTGCTATAATTGTCAGTAATAAAAAACTAGTATCAAATTTTACCATATTTGTGGATAACTACAACATAGACAAGCAAGGCTTTTTATTAGACTTTAACAGTTGGGATATTGGCTTTTGTAATAAAGTTGCTAATGATGAGAAAATCTCGTTAACAGATGAGCATATATTAGTCATCAATTTTTTACGCGATTTTTATCAACAAAACAAAAAATCTCCAGCGATTCGAGAACTTGTAAAAGCTTTAAGAGAAAAGTATGGCGAGAAAATAGGTAATAGTTTATATCTACAAATACTATTCCCAGTTTCACCTGCAGTACAAGCTGCAAAATTAGCTGGACTTCCAAAACCAAAAAGGTGTATTTAAAATATTCAAAGGAGCGAATAATGACAAAAGTTTTATGTAAAAAATACAATGAAGAATTAGATGCTATACCATTTCAACCACTACCTGGTGAACTTGGTAAAAAAATTCATTCAGAGATTTCTAATAAAGCATGGCAAGCTTGGTTAGCTCATCAAACAATTTTGATCAATGAATATCGTTTAAATCTAATAGAACCAAAAGCTAAAGAATTTCTTAAAGAAGAAATGCAGAAGTTTTTATTTGAAAACAAAGAAGATAAACCAGAACAGTTTAACGAAATTTAAAATATCCAGCTAAAGTTCATTAATATCTACTTGCGATTTATCTTTTTTAAGGTTAAATTTGCACATAATCTAAGCTTTATACCATCCATTGAAAGTGAGAAATTTAAGAAATACATATTTTTTTGATATTTTAATATTACTAACTATATATATCATTTATTTTTTCTTATTTTTAGGATCACGTCATCTAAGCATCCCTGATGAAGGACGTTATCCAGAAATTGCAAGAGAGATGCTAACATCTGGAAACTGGGTTACCCCTACAATCAATGGTGTACCCTTCTTAGATAAACCTCCCTTATATTATTGGCTTGAAGCAACTTCAATGCACTTTTTTGGAGTCAATGCTTGGGCAATTAGATTACCTCAAGCAATATTTGGTATACTCGGCTGTGTATCAATATATATTTTTGGACGATACTTCTATTCACGATTTGCAGGAGTTCTTGCAAGTTTCATACTAGCAACGAATGTACTTTATTTTTTCGAAGCTCACTATGCAAATATGGATCTGATTGTTGCTAATCTTCTATGGATTGCTTTTTTCCTATGTTTGGTTAGTTTAAAACAGTCAAGCACAAAGAGTAAAAGAATACTTATGTATATCGCATACTTTGTATCTGCTTTAGCTTTTCTTACCAAAGGACTAATCGCGATTGTTTTTCCATGTATGACTGTTTTCGTATGGATGCTTATTACTAATAATTGGCATAGACTAAAAGAGCTATATGTACCAACAGGCATAATATTATTTGCTCTAGTCGTTTCTCCATGGTTAATACTAGCACAAAAACAAAACCCTGATTTTTTATATTTCTTTTTTTATTTTCAACAGTTTTATCGTTTTGTAGGACAAGGTTTCAATAATGCCATAGGCCCATGGTTTTATTTTGTAATTCTTTTGGCGGTATTTTTACCATTCAGTATGTTACTCATCAATAGATTACCTAAAGGATTTAAAAACATTTGGCAAAATCGAAAATCTGATTATATAGGATTTTTGATAACTCTTTGGTGCATACTTATTCTTATTTTTTTCAGTATACCAAGCTCTAAAATTGTAAGTTATATTATGCCGATATTCGCTCCGTTATCACTTTTGATGGCTTTATCGTTTGAGAAAATCATAAAGACTAAAGATAATTTATCTACATTTAAAAAAATGCATTTAATTACGAGCATTCTGTTTTTTATTGTAGCAATTGCCATTGTAATATTTTCTCAAATTCAGCAAAGCATCTTAGATACTCAAGCACCTTTAGTTTATATAGCTTTAGTAGTAATACTAGCTTTGGCTTTAGCATACAGTTTTAGACTCTCATTAAAAAATAATATCAAACAAGCAATTATTTTTATAGTTTCTGTGATGATGCTCTTAAATGTGCTCGGACAAATCATAATACCTTTTTATGATATAAGAACATCTCAACCACTTGTAGAAAAAATACTCAATGACTCTAGTCCTGATACCACCTTTGTCTATTACAATAGGGCTCAACCAAAACACTTTATACTCGAGGATGAACTTAAACAAAAAGGTTACGAGGAAGATCTACCAATATTGTTAAATAAAAATATTTATATAGTTTATAACTGGAAAACTTATAAGCCTGAAATTGACAATTGGGCAAGAGAGTTCCATTATGGCATAAAACAATACCAGGATTCTCATAACGGTAAATGGCCAGAATATCTAATAACTTATACACAGTTTGATAAACTACTAAAGACAAATGATAATATGATAATTTTCATGCGTGAGAATCAATTAAGCGAATTGCAACAAAAATATCCTAAAATTGATTTTAAGATAGAAGCAACTTATAGAAAAAATATAGTTGTCAGTGTAATTAAAAAATAAGTATAAGAAAATCCTACAATATAACTAAAGATTTCTACTCTCATCTTCATCAATAATATAACGTGGACGCTTTTTTGCTTCTTCGAATATCCGACTAATATACTCCCCTAAAACTCCTAAGGATATAAGTTGTACGCCACTAAAGAACATTATACTAACAACAATAGTTGGCCAACCACTTACATCACCACCAAAAAATAAGCTTCCCATAAAAATATAAAATCCATAAGCTAAAGCAACTATAGAAACCAATATACCAAATATAGATATAAGTCTTAATGGTACTGATGAAAATGAAAATATACCTGTAAATGCTAGCTTAAAAAGCTTACGATAACCCCAACGGCTAGCTGTACCATCTTGCCTATCCGCAACATCAAAAGGAACAGGATATTCTTTAAAGCCTATCCATGCAAATAGCCCTCTAATAAACCTTCCATTTTCTGGTAAAGAATTAAACGCTTTTATGCACTGCTTATCTAATAACCTAAAATATCCAGCGTTTGCAGGAATCTTGACCCCCATTAGCTCATTACTAACTTTAAAAAAGGTTTCTGATAGAAAGCTTCTAGTTGCACTTTGATCTGTACGATTTCTAACTCCATATACATTAGAAAATCCCTCACACCATTTCTCATAAAACTGGTCAATAACTTCTATAGGATGCTGGAAGTCACAGTCCATAATAATCGCAGCATCTGCATTTTTAGATGCCTCTAAACCTGCTGTGATAGCTGCCTCTTGTCCAAAATTCCTTGAAAAACTTATAAATTTGATATTTATCTGCCCAACTAAAGATTGAATTATTTCAACAGAACCATCTGAACTTCCATCATTTATAACCACTATCTTATAATTAGGAGTAATCTGTAAAAGCTTATCAGCTAGTGCTCTAAGAAAAGACTCAATCAAAACCTCTTCATTATATACAGGTATAACTGCATAAATATTTGGATCTTTTATATTTCTAACGTTAGTCATCAAATAAAAATATTAGCCTCAACTAATGCTATTATAGCCATGTCAGTATAAAATGAGTAGCAGTAAAAAATATTTTTCTAAAACAAAGTAAGTTGTATATATGTCTAAAAAAATTATAATTTGTGCCGATGATTTCGGTATGAGTCAAAACATAAATAATGCTATTGTTGAACTTTTGAAAAAAAATATTATAAATGCCACTAGTTGCATGACTAATATGCCAGAATTTAAACAAGGTATCTCCGAGCTAAAGAGAATATACAATAATTCTATCAATGTAGGTATTCACTTAAATTTAACGGAAGGAACTCCTTTTACAGAAGCTAAATCATTAGTAAGTAATGACTCTTTTATACCCGTATCAAAACTTCTTATAAAATCACAACTAAGATTTATAAAATATAAAGATGTCTATAATGAATTGAAATATCAGATAAAATACTTCATAGATAACTGGGGAAACTTGCCTGATTTTATTGATGGTCATCAACACGTGCATCATTTCCCAATTATTAGAAAAGCTCTAGTAAGCCTCTATAAAGAATTCAATATGTATAATAAACAAACTTATATTCGCTCAACTTATAATATGTCCAAACCTGACTTTAAATCTAAGGTTATATACTATAGCGGTGCAAAAAAGCTCAATAAAATGCTAGTAGCTAACAATCTCAAGCATAACACAAGTTTTGCTGGAGTATATTCATTAGAAAGTAGCGCAGAAGATTTCCAAAAAGTTATAAATTACGCCTACAAAAATATACAAGATGGTGGAATAATAATGTGCCACCCAGCCAAAGCTATTGATAAAAATGATCCTATTGGTAAATCACGTCTCAGAGAATATGAATACTTCAAATCCGACCAAGCACTCGATGATCAAAAAAATAACAATATTCTCTTATAGTTAGAGCTATTTTTTTACTTTTTTATAGATATATTTAGGATTAATGGTATCTGCTAAAAGCTTATTTTCAAAGTCAATCCTCACTAGAATACCAAGAGTAAAACACATAATGAGCAAACTACTACCACCATAGCTTATAAGTGGTAAAGTAAGACCCTTTGTTGGCAACAATCCAGTATTAACGCCAATATTAACAAAAACCTGAAAGCCAATCCAAAAACTTATCCCATAAGATAGAAATGCTTGATAATATCTTTTTAGTTCAAAAGCTGCTTTTGCAATATTCATAGCTCTAAATACTATAAACAAATATACAACCAGTAATACCATCAGACCAACAACACCTATCTCTTCGGCAATTACAGAAGTGATAAAATCAGTATGAGCCTCAGGCAAAAAAAACTGTTTCTGAACTCCATTGCCTAAACCATCACCAAACCAACCTCCTCGACCAAAACCTATAAGAGCCTGAACAAGCTGATAACCAGAACCATTAGCATTTTCCCATGGATGAAGGAATCCCGTAATTCTGTGCATACGATATGGTGAAATAATCACAAGCATAGTCGCCATAATGAGCATAGCACCAATAAGTAGACCGTACCAACGCACCTTATTACCAGATACAAATAACATCCCCATTACACATATTGAGATAACAACTGTTGAACCAAAATCAGGTTGCATAAGCAATAAAACTGCAACACAACCTAATAGTGTAATAGGCGTAAGAATACCCTCTTTAAAATTAGCCATTTTGGGTAGATTTTCAGCAATATATCCAGAAAAAAAGATAATTGCTAAAAGTTTAGCTAACTCTGCAACTTGAATATTGATAATAATTAAAGGTATCCAACGTCTAGCTCCATTTACGCTTTTTCCGACACCTGGAACTAATACTGCCACAAGCACTATAAGCATTACAAAGAAAAAAACATTATAATTTTTCTCATAATTTTTAGTCGGTACTAACAACGCCAATAAAAAAAGGAATACTGCAATAACTGCAAAAAAACCCTGTCTAATAGAATAAAAATATGGGTTATTATAATCATCTAATGCAACAATCATCGACGCAGATGTAACCATAACCCAGCCAAAAGTAAGTAGCCCTAGCATTACAAAAACTATAGAGATATCTATTTCCAACTTCGCTCTTACACGTTCTTTTTTTGTATTTTGACCACTTAATAAAAGCTTTAATCTATATAGCACTCTACTTTCCCAATTTTTATTTTAACTCAGCAACAAGTTTCTCAAATACCTCACCTCGCTCAGCATAACCACTGAACTCATCAAAGCTTGCACATGCTGGTGATAATAATACAATCTCACTATCTTGAGCCTTTTGACTAGCTAATCTAAATGCGTCTTTCATATCATTACAAATCTGATACTGGCACAGATCTTTGATGTAATTCTCTATATATTCTTTATCTTGACCATATAAATAAACGTACTTAACATACTTAGCCAATGATTTACTCATTAAACTAAAATCACCACCTTTAGCAACTCCACCGAGTAATAATATAATATTCTTTGAACTAGTTATACTATTTAGTGCAGCTATAGTAGCCCCAACATTCGTACCTTTTGAGTCATTGATATAAGTAACACCAGCTATGTTTTTTACAATTTCACAACGATGCTTCAAGCCTTTAAATTTTTTAATTGCAGCTACAGCTTTAGAAATATCAATACCGAATCTATCAAAGATATTCAAAACAACAATAATGTTTTCTAGATTGTGTTCGCCAAAAAGATTTGTTTCAGTAATATCTAATAATTTAGTTGTATCTTTATAGATTGAACCTCTTACTATCTGATATTCCCCAGCATATTTAATGCCTGTATTATGTACATCATAAACGAAAAAATCTTTACTAAATTTTGCTAAATTTAGCTTCGACTGCTTATATTCTTCATAATTTTTATATCTATCTAAATGATCAGGAGATACATTAACTACACATCCTAAATCAAACTCAACACTGTTAAATAAATCTATTTGAAAGCTTGATACTTCAACAACACAATAATCAAATTTCTCGCCAATTTTATTTAACGGTGGTGTACCAATATTACCTACAAGAATACTCTTATAACCCAGATTTCTTAAAACAAAATCAAGCATCGTTACTATAGTACTTTTTCCATTTGATCCTGTAACGGCTATCATTTTTGCCTTAGTGTTTCTAATTGATTGATAAAACAAATCAATATCACTAACTATTTTTTGTTTAAATTTAGATAAAACTCGATACGGCGACTTATTAAGAGGAATGCCTGGGCTTACAGTTATTAGATCATATTGCTCTAAATCACAATTTATAAAATCATCATCACTCTGCGAAATATCTACTGAAAGATCAATAAAATTAGCTAAAAAATCACAAACAGACTTGCCTGTAGAGCCATAACCAACCATAAGTAGCTTAGAAATTTTTTTATTATCAAAATAAAAACTAAACATTATCTAACCTTAATAGCTACTAAACCGATTAAGAAAAGTATTAAAGAGACTATCCAAAAACGTATCACAACTTTTGTCTCAGGCCACCCCATTAATTCAAAATGATGGTGAATAGGAGCCATTTTAAAAATTCTCTTGCCATTTCTAAGCTTGTATGATCCTACTTGTAGCATCACAGATAAAGCTTCTACAACAAATAATAAACCCATAATAAAAAAGATTAGCTCTTGGCGGATCATTACTGCAATCACACCTAGCACAGCACCTAACGTCAATGAGCCTACATCTCCCATGAAAACTTCTGCAGGATGAGAGTTAAACCATAAAAATGCCAAACCTGATCCACATAAAGCTGCACAAAAAACTGCCACCTCAGCAAGACCTTGATTATTTATATATGGAAATAATAGATAATTAGCTAACATACTATTTGTTTCAATATAAGCATAAATACCTAATCCCGCAGCAACAAGGACAACAGGAACTATCGCTAAACCATCCAACCCATCAGTTAAATTAACAGCATTACTACTTCCATTAATAATGAAAAATGTCAAAACTACAAACAGGAAAATTCCCATAGGAATATGTAAATTTTTAGTAAATGGTATCGAAAGGTTCATCTGACCATTTTTAGACAAAAGGTAGAACAGAACTATAGCTAATATAATTGAAAAAATAGACTGTAAAGCAAATTTGTGCTTAGCTCTTAAACCCTTAGGATGCTTAAGAACTAGCTTCAAATAGTCATCAAAAAAGCCAATTGCTCCAAAGAAGATAACTACCAAAATTAAAATCCATAGATATATACTAGATAAATTTCCCCAAAGCAAAGCAGAAATAATAACTGAAGAAAGGATCAATACCCCTCCCATAGTTGGAGTATTTCTCTTAGAAAAATGGCTTTGTGGTCCATCATCTCTTACAACTTGACCAATCTGCATTTTCTGCAACCATCTAATCATTGGTCTACCAAGAAAAAGAGTTATTAACAATGAGGTTATAGAAATCATTATAATTCTTACAGATACATAACTACTAAAAACCTCTAGACCTTTATAGTAATGACTTAACCAATTAAAAAGATAAATTAACATATAATAAAAAATTTCAGTGTATTGGCGCTATTATAATGGATATATTATATTTTTTATAGAGAGAAAATTAGTATCTATATACTTGGTTCAAATTTCTTATATTTAACAGCGAAATCATCTTCTTCAAATTGTTCGTAATTTTTAATAAAACTTTTAATTAAAGACTTATACTGTTTTTTATATGCAGATTCATCTTCCCATAAATTTTTCAGATGTATAACCTCATCATTATCATAAATAGAAGTCAAAGCTTTAAAGTTAAAATATTTTTGACGTTCAAATTTGAAATTGACATTTTCTGGCTCTGTCAACAGGTAGTTGACAATCATCTTTGTTTCTTCAACAGGCACTCGTCTACCAGTTTTATAATCACCATCAATCCAACCAACATTAACCATATATATTTTAGCATCACTATGCTTCAAACGTTGACGCAGAATACTAGCATAACGAGTTGGTTTAAGTAATAAAAATGGTTGAGCATAACAGCATGAAAACTCTGGTTTAGGCTCAGTAACGCCTGCTTCAATTCCTGTAGATGTACATGTATAACCTGATAAGAAATAATAAATTGCTTGACCTTTACTCAGTTTAGCTACTCGAGGTAAAACCCCTTTAGCATCTTTTACAAGAAAGATTATTTTACTTGGATCATTTGTATTTACAATATTATCAAAATTTTCTCTCGGGAAAGTTACATACGTATTACTTTGTGATTTTGATTTTTCTCCAAAAATAATATTTTTATTTTCATCAAAGTTAGGATTCTCAATTAACAGATTGCCTTGAAGTGCTTTTTTTATACGTCTATCATTTTTCTTAAAACTTGCTGATTTGATAGTTAAGCCAGACTCTAAGCTATACACACCTCGTGTCTCTGTCCAAGCCACAGCTTCATTAGCAACTAAGCTTTTGTTATTATCTAATGCCAAAGTCGTTTTACCACTGCCTGATAATCCAAAAAACATAGAACTATTAGCTTCATCATCAACACTAACAGCACAATAAAAAACACCTATGTTATTCAATGATAGGTAATAACTCATAACAGATAACAATACTTTATTAATCTCAGCCAAATATAATGTCCCTACTAATAGGCTTTCACGCTGCTTTAGATTTGTAGCTATTATTTTTGATGAGTTTAGACCTATTTCAACATAGTCATCAATCTCAGTTTCTGGAGAGTGCATAATCACCCACTGCGGTTCAAACTCTTCTGACTGTTTTTGATTAGGCGCAATTGATATCAACTTAAAAAAATATGCTGCCGATGCCTGGGTTGTTATCAAGCGAACTGCAATTGAATTCTTTTCATCATGATTATAAAAACCATCGATTACGAAAATATCTTTCGTTGATGCATCCTGATGAAATTTTTGCTTAATTACTTTCCAATGCTTTCTTTTTAATCTTTTATTATCTGACCCATCTTCATGCCACCAAATATTTTTCTTAGCATATTTAGTCTCGACGATATATTTATCATCAGGAAGTCTTCCTTTGATATCACCACTATCAACAACTAAGGTTTTTCCTTCGCAACCAACAAAACCAGTATTGCTCTTGGCATGTTGAGCCAGCTCTTCTAGAGATAAATTTCGATGCACTTCTTTGATTGTATATAAATATTTGTTATCGTCTATGGTTGAAGGATCCATAATGAAAGTTCCTATGTTGCGAAGCATTTAGATTTTAACTGCAAATTATATCCAGTATATACTTTTTTTTCAAAAAAATATGTTATTGTTTTTGTAATAAAGTAAACTATTATCTAAATATATTAAGTAAATGATTTCTTCAACAAAATGAGTAGTGAAACTAAAGCAAATAAAACTAATTTTATTAAAAATATAATCAAAAAAGATATTGGAACAAAAAAAGTCTCTAGTGTTCTAACACGTTTCCCTCCAGAACCAAATGGTTATCTACATATTGGACATGCTAAATCAATATGTCTAAATTTTGGTATAGCTGAAGAGTTTGGTGGTAAATGCAACTTACGTTTTGATGATACAAACCCTGACAAGGAAGATATCGAATACATCAATGCAATAAGAGAAGATGTCGAATGGTTAGGTTTTAGATGGGAAAATGAGCCTCACTTTGCTTCAGAATACTTTGATAAGATGTATGAATTAGCAATACTGCTCATAAAAAAAGGTAAGGCATATGTTTGTGATTTATCAGCAGAAGAAGTGCGTGAATATCGCGGCACACTAAAAGAACCCGGTAGAGATAGCCCATATAGAGAACGTAGTATAGACGAAAATCTTAAGCTTTTTGAAGCAATGAAAAATGGTGAGTTTGCTGAAGGAAGTAAAACATTACGTGCTAAGATAGATATGGCTTCTGGCAATATTAACCTCAGAGATCCGGCTTTATATAGAATAAAGTTTTCACACCATCCAAAAACTGGAAATAAATGGTGCATATATCCAATGTATGCCTTTGCACACCCATTAGAGGATGCTATAGAAACTATTACTCACTCACTATGTACATTAGAGTTTCAAGATCAAAGACCTTTCTATGACTGGGTTATCGAAGAAACTGAATTTCAACAAAAACCTCAACAAATTGAATTTTCAAGGCTAAATTTGAATTATACTATAACTAGTAAGAGGAAATTGAAATACCTAGTCGATAATAACCTCGTAAGTGGCTGGGATGATCCACGTATGCCAACAATCAAAGGTTTCAGACGTAGAGGCTACACTCCTGAGTCTATTCGCAACTTCTGTGACATGATAGGAATATCCAAACAAGATTCAATCATTGATATCTCTGTTTTAGAAGAGACTATTAGAAATGATCTAAACAAAAATGCCCTAAGAAAAAATGCTGTTTTAGATCCTATCAAAGTTACTATAGATAATATGCCCGTACATGAATTAAATGTACCAAACCATCCCCAAGACTCTGAGTTTGGTCGCCGAGATATAACAATATCTTCTGATATTTACATTGAAAGAGATGACTTCGTCTTTGACTTAGAAAAAGATATGAAAAAACTCAGTCCTAGTGGGAGAGTAAGGCTTTTAAATGCTTATGTAATTGAGTGTAAAGAAGTTATTACTAATAATGATGGTGAAATTATAGAACTAATATGTTCTTATTTACCTGAAACATTAGGCGGTAAGAAACCTAATGATGGTATAAAACCTAATGGTATCATACACTGGGTTGATGCTAATAACTGTATTGACGCTGAAGTAAGAGTATATGACAGACTATTTAATCACGAGAACCCTGCAAGCTTTGATGATGTTGAAGATGTACTAAACCCAGACTCTTTACAGATTATTAAAAATGCTAAAGTAGAGAAATCTCTAGAAAATATAACCCCTGAACAACACTTTCAATTTAATAGAATTGGTTACTTTATATCTGATTTAAAAGACTGCACTAATGAAAATTTAGTATTTAACAGAACTGTCACTCTTAGAAATACTTGGGAAGCTAAATAGCTGGTATTCTTTGTATATTCTATACATTTTTATTCACAAACCTTCTCAGCAGTAAAATTATTATACTTGTTAATATCGCTATAACAATAAATGTATCTAAACCATCGCTCATATTAGCTTTAGATAAACCTAAATCACTATCTGAAATATAGAAGAAACTAGCAAGAAAACCTCCTAATTTACCTCCTACACCCAATGTAAGCAACCATATGCCCATATACAAAGCAACAAAACCTTTAGGCGCTATTTTTGTAATCATTGATAAGCCAATAGCCGATAAAGATAGCTCAGAAACACCCAATATTATATAAGCAAAAATGATACCATATGCTGAGACTTTAGTATGCTCAGGAGATATAAGTATTGAAACTAGTATTACTAAAAATGTGATCGTTAATAAAACAAAAGCAATATTAAATTTATCAATATCTTCCACTTTCATTCGCTTCTTATCTAAATAAATCCAAAATTTGCCTAGAATTCCTGCAAAAAATAATACACTTAATGATTCTACACTTAAAAACTGACTCGGATTTAATAGTGAATTATCCACTGAATACTGAGTAAACAGCAATACGCTTATAAATATTTGGAAGTACAGACCCCAATATATTATAGACAACAAGAAAAATATTCCTGCAACAAACACTTTTTTGAAACTAGATTTCTTCATTGATATACCAAGTATCACTTTAGATGCTATCACAGCAACAAATATAGATAAATTAGCAATTATTGGTTGTTCAAAGATATAAAATAAAACTATTATATATACTATTAATAATAAAGTTACTTTCAGAGTTACTGATAAAGTAAGTTTAAACTCTATAATATGTTTATTTAAAAACTTAAAGCCTACTAGTAAAAGACAAAGCATGAATGCACTAACTGCCATACTACTATAAAATGGTGCTCCATAGCCATAATTATCTTTTAGCCAACTAGCTATGAATAGTGCTCCGAAGCTTCCCAAATTAATACCCATATAGAAAATATTAAAGCCAAAATCTCTTTTTGAATCATTCAAACTAGACTTGTCATAAAATCTCCCAATAAAGGCAGACATATTTGACTTTATAAGACCTGTACTTACAGAAATAAAACTCAAACCCAAATATAACATGCTTTGACTAGTTGAATATGCCAATATAAAGAATCCGCTAAGCATGAAAAGTGAACCTAGTAGACCAGCTCGGTAATATCCCAAATATCTCTCAGCAATAAAGCCTCCTAAAATAGCTGAAATATATACCATCGAAAGAGTTGTACCAACCAAAGATGCTGATAAGTCTTGTGAAATTTGAAATTTATCTATCAGATAAAATATTAATAGTGATTGAATTATATAATATCCATAACGTTCAGCAAACTCTGCTAATGATGTAATTGCTAAAACTTTTTTTTCTTCTCTGAGATCTCTAGAGTTGATATCTTGGCTACTCATATTTAACAATATAAATAATCTTTAAACTTACATAGCCGTTATAATAACATAAATATATAATTAAATTTTGATTATTCTAATTCTAAAAGCTCTTCCCAAAGTACATATTTTTTCTCGAGATCTTCATTTAAAGAGTTGAGTTTTTGTTGAATTTCATTTTGCTGTGATTGTGATTTTTGGTAAAAATCCAATTCGCCCATTTGCTGTTGAATCAAAGTAATATTTGCTTCTAGTTTTTCTATTTGACTTGGTAAATTACGTAGCTGTTTTTTCTGCTCATAAGTTAATTTGTTTTTTGTCTGTGGAGCTTTATTTGTTTCTTTGGCTGGTTGCACAGGCTGTTTTCGTTGTGCTATCCAACTATCATAGCCACCAATATACTCTTGTAAGTTGCCATTCTCAAAAACTATAGTACTTGTCGCAATATTATTTATAAACTCTCTATCATGACTGACAATAATTACAGTACCTTGATAATTTATCAGCATTTCTTCAAGAATTTCTAGAGTTTCGATGTCCAAATCATTAGTAGGTTCATCAAGTATAATCACATTACTTGGTTTAGATAAAATTTTGGCTAACAATAATCTATTTTTTTCTCCCCCAGACAAATGAGTAATAGGAGAATGCAACCTCTCTGGAGTAAACAAAAATTTTTGTAAATAGGTAATTACGTGGGTTTCCTTACCATCTATATTGATAAAATCTGAACCCTCTTTGACATTATCTATAATGCTAAGTGACTCATCTAATTGATCTCTTAATTGATCAAAATAAGCGATTTTAATATTATCTGCTAACGTTACATTACCTTGTGTAGGTTTATCCAACCCAAGTAGTGAGTTTAGTAGCGTTGTTTTACCACACCCATTTTGACCAATAATTGCAATCTTATCACCCTTTTGAATTTCAGTAGAGAAATCTTTAAATAGAAATTTACCATCATACTCAAAGCCAATATTATTAGCTTGAATAACTTTTCTAGATGATTTGCCTGCTTCAGCAACCTTGATATCAGCTTTGCCAACATTTTCTCTACGTTGCTGTCTGTCACGACGCATTTGCTCTAGTGCTCTAACACGCCCTTCATTTCTAGTGCGTCTAGCTTTGATACCTTGACGAATCCAAGCTTCTTCTTGAGCTAACTTTTTATCAAACTCACTATTTGCTTTGTCTTGAGCATCTAGGATTTGCTCTTTCTTTTCAAGAAACTTTGTATAGTTACCATCAAATGAATATAAATGTCCCCTATCAAGTTCTATAATACTTTTAGCAACATTGTTTAGAAACTTCCTATCATGAGTGATAAAAAGTATAGCTCCAGCAAAGCCCGACAAAAATTCTTCAAGCCAACTAATAGAGTCAATATCCAAATGGTTTGTTGGTTCATCTAAAAGAAGTAAATCAGGTTTTTTTATCAAAGCTCTTGCTAGAATAACTCTTCTTTTCATCCCTCCAGATAGATCTTTAAAATAAGCTTGAGAGTCCAGATTAAGTTTAGAAGCCAAAACTTCAACATCGTTTAAATATGACCAACCATGATTTTCATCAATGTAGCTATGTAATTTTTCAAGCTCATTAGATTCAGGATCTGACATTAAAGTCTGCTGATATGCTATCAGATGCTCACCAAGCTCTCCTAAACCTTGTAATATAACTTCTGCGATACTTCCTTTGATATCACTAGGAACTTCTTGGATCATACTAGCGACAATAGCATTATTATGTACTATTACCTCACCGCCATCTGGAATAACATTACCTTCAATAATTTTCAATAATGATGATTTACCCGTACCATTACGTCCAATTAGACAAATTCTTTGTCCTTTTGTAACTTCTAAATTAACCTTATCAAGAACTATTTGAGTACCGAAGTTTAAACTTACATTTTTAAGAGAGATTAGCTGCATTTAAGAAAAATAATCAAATTTAATTAATGCTGATTATTGTACCCTTTCACGCAAGATTTTGATAGAAAAGACAAAGATAATAGCAGCAATAAAATACATAAAGCCAGCAAATGTAATAGGTGAACTTGGCGATATTGAGGATAAGTGTCCCATCATAATATCATTTAAAAACCATGCCAAACCAAAACCAGCACCAGCTGCTCCCATAGCTTTACCTTGCTCTTTGTCAGACACAGCTGCTGAGATCATTGAAAGAAGCGCTGTATAGCATATAAGCTGAGATGCTGATAAAACTATTGTTAAAACCCACTGTGCCGCTTCATTAAATATAATTGATACTAAAATAAATCCAACACCACAAATAACAGCAGCTCTCACAAAAGCTACTTGATTTGATACTTTTGCAAAAATCTTTGGTTGTATAAAAATGCTTGCTAATGCTGTGGCTAAGCCCATAACAGCATAAAAAGCACCTGTCATAGATATGTTATAACTATATGTTAAATTTAAAAACAACGCCACCCCTTGAGCATAAAACCCCCATGCGCACTGTACAAGAAGATAAACTACACCGATTAACCTAACACGTTTATCTGACAATAAAAAAGATATAGTCCTATAAATCGTACCTAATTGGATAACTAAACCTGGATTTTTTGGTAAATCTCTCTTCATAATGATAACTATAAATGCAATATTTACTAAAGCTAAAATAGCTGCAAATACAAATGGTATGGTATGGCTTACTTCCATTACAGATACAAAACTAGTGACTATTGGTCCTACTACAAAGCCTAAAGATGCGGCCATAGTTATGTAACCTAAATTTCGTGACTTATCTTCTTCTGTAGATATATCAATAACAGCAGCTTGAGCAATCTCAAAAGCTCCACCAGCTAAACCGCAAATAAACCTGCTTGCTACAAATAATAAATAATCATGAGAATATATTGCATATGCTGATAAAAGATAAGCAACACAAGTAGTTGATAAAGCTACAATCAATATTATTTTACGCCCATACTTATCAGATAACTCCCCTATTATTGGACAGCCTATCAATAACCCTAATGGCCAACAAGCCAAAGCTATGGAATAATACCAATTTTGAAAATTACCGCCAGGATCACCAAAAGTAACACAAGATTGACCAAAGAATAATGACGGCATTATTGGAAAAACAAGCCCTGCCCCCATAATATCTATAATAATTGTTGTAATAAGTATTGGAATCAAAATATTTTTAGAGTGCAAGTTCATAACTTATATAACCTCGTAACAAATGAAAATAAAAGCTTTTTAATAAGAAAATTCAAGCGTATATACTACCGTAACAGGCTTAATTTATCAATGTTTGGAAATCTGCAAAATATAGTTATGCTCTAACGAAAGTCTTTTTAATGCATTAAGAAACATCTTTATATAAAAAATGAAACTCTCATCTTTATCATTCAAAACTCTAACATCTTTTAATAAAGGTAAAATGTGTCTTTCAAAACGTAACAATTCTTTATAACTTATACGTTTGCGTTTTTTGATATCGTCTGAAACATTTGTTAGCGATTTCATGATATATTTCTTAAACTCTATAAAAGCAGGTTCTTTATCAAGATCTGCTATCGTTTGAGGGTCAAAAGAAAATTCTATATACTCATACATTACAATCATGTATCTATATAGTCTACGAATATATAAGCTCATTTTCTCAAACTCTTGCACTTTTTTTGCAGACTTTTCATATTTCAATTCTTTAATAAGAGTAAGGTGTTTTGCAAACTCATGAAATATACTAGTTCTAAGTTTTTTATGTGAATGATTACGCTCAATAAACAAAATATCAAAAAAATCATGAATCTCTGAAATTGTTTTAACATAACTTTCTTTAAGCCGTGTTTCTGCTCTAATCGGAAATATAAATCTATTTACAAATAATGAGATTGCTATACCTAGAGATATTTCAATAGCTCTATAAATAGCTACCTGCACACCCGGCTGTTTATTTAGAATAATAATTATGATAGTTATTCCTGCCAAAGTACCAGCATAACTATACTTAGAAGCTCCTGCAAAATAAACAGCTAAAAAAATAAATGGTAGAATTAACACTACTTGTAAAATATGATTTTGGACTGAAGCTATAATAACTAAAGCCACTAAGGCTCCAGTGACCGTCCCCAAAAACCTCATTAGCGCCTTATCTAGAGCCCCTCCTAAGTTAGGCTGAGTAGACATTACAACAACTACTGTAATTGTCATCCAAAGATACATTTGCTCTATGTTAAAAAAATTTCCTAACAGAAGACCTAGTGTATAAGCAATCGCAACAGCTATTGTAGCTTTAAGAGCGTTTATCGCTGCATACTTATTACTATTTAAAAAAGCAAATTGCATTACAAATATACCTTTAATTTATAAATTAACTACTCAGCACTAGCTCTAAAATATAACGAATCTACCTAAGATAGATGCTTCTTACTATTACTGTTGAGTCCTTTGTCTTACTGTTTCATACAATGCTATACCTGTAGCAACAGAAACATTTAAGCTAGAAACCTCACCTAACATTGGTAATTTAGCAAGAAAATCACAACTAGCTTTTGTGCGCTGACGCATACCACTACCTTCTGCACCAGCAACTATTGCTACAGAGTCTGCTAGATTCATCGAATATAAGCTGTCATTCGCCTCACCTGCTAAACCAATAACCCATACTCCTAATTGTTTGAGTTTTTCGATTGCTCTAGCAAGGTTAGTAACAACTACAATCTTTGTATGCTCTGCAGCACCGCAAGCAACTTTTTTAACCGTTGCATTTACTGGTGCGCTATTATCTTTAGGGATAATTATAAAATCAATACCTGCCGAATGTGCACTACGTATACACGCACCAAAATTATGAGGATCTTGGACATTATCTAATATCAAAATAAAAGCATTTTTATCCTGAGGAATTAAATTTTCAATATCATTCTCGGAGTATGTTTTAAAATCATTTATCTCTATCGCAAAGATATTTTGATGATTTGCATCTTTTCTGACTCGTCCTGGAAGTTGCTTAAAACTATCAATAAAAGTAACTTTTAACCCTTTTGACTCAGCTTTAGCGATAATACTTTCAATCTTATGATTAGCATTTGACTTCTTAAATACCAATATTTCTTTTGCTTGATTAGCTTCTACCAAACTATCAACAGCATGAATACCATATATTAAACTACTCATTTAGTCTCCAAAAGCTTGACTAGCTTTTCTCTTAACCCATCAAATGAGCCATTACTCATCATCACAAGCTGGATATTCCTATCTCGGTACTTAGTTAATAACTCATCTACACAATCAACAAAATCATCAACACTAACTATAAAATCAACATTATTACTATTTTTGAGAACTTCTTTAGCATCCCATTTTAGTAAACTATGATTATACAACAATACTCTATCAGCTTCGATAATTGACATCGGCAAATTATCTTTATTATCGCCTTGGCGCATTGTGTTTGAACGTGGATCTATAAGAGCTATTACATAAGCATCTTTAGCTTTGTTACGCACAGCTTCTAAAGTTAACTTAATAGAAGTTGGATGATGAGCAAAATCATCATACAAAGTAACATTATCCTGATGAGATAATACTTCCAAACGTCTTTTAACTCCTTTAAAGCTTTCTAAAGCAGCATTTATCACTTCATCAGATATATTTAGTTGTTTTGCTACCGCATAGGCACTCATTGCGTTAAGCGCATTATGCTCGCCTATTAAGCTCCATGATATTTCGATAGTATTACCATTAATATCACATAACTCAAACTTTGAATAATCTGCTGTATGCTTGGTTATACTGATACCATTACTAGAATTCGCTCTGACTAGTTCTGACCAACATCCCATTGATATTATTTTTTGAACATTCTCATCTTTGTCATTATAAATAATCTTCGCTGTTGATGGCATTTTTCTAAGTAACTGATGGAATTGCCAAAATATTGCGTCAATATCTTTGAAAATATCAGCATGATCAAACTCAATATTATTAATCACAAAAATACTTGGATCATAATGTATCAATTTTGAACGCTTATCAAAAAAAGCCGTATCATATTCATCAGCTTCAATGACAAAATACTCAGAATCTGTGTAACGTGATGAAACACCAAAATCACTACTAACACCACCAACCAAAAAGCTCGGATTTAAGCCAGCCTGCTCTAGTATTTTGATAGTCATTGTAGTAGTTGTAGTTTTACCATGTGTACCAGCTATTGCAATTACTTTTTTATATTTAAGAATATTCTGATATAGCCATTGTGGTCCTGAGAAATAGTTTAGCTTTTCTGCGAGAATTTTTTCTATCATTGGCATACCTCTTTTCATGATATTACCAATAATAATTTCATCAGGATTTGTATCTAGTTGATCACAATCAAATCCCTGTAAAATCTCTATGCCTTGAGACTCAAGATAAGTACTCATTGGTGGGTAGACATTAAGATCCGAACCTGTTACTTTATATCCCTTTTGTTTAGCTAATACTGCTAAAGAGCCCATAAAAGTACCACAGATACCTAAAATATGAATATGTTTTGACATTAAAAATTTTTTGAAACTAATTAATAAAGTAGTTAAATTATATCAGTTTATTGAGTTTAAATATATTAATAGATCTTCTATCTTAAACTATATTTACTTGGTATTACTAAAGTTATTATCTATAATTTATAACAAGTTTGAATATGTTAGGACATGATATATGTTTATAGAGTTTGCCCTTAAGAATCAGGTACTTAAATTTGGCGAATTTACGCTTAAATCAGGACGTATTAGTCCATATTTCTTTAATGCAGGGTTATTTAATACAGGTGATCAACTTGCCACACTTGCCGATTATTACGCTCAATTGATTATCAAAAGCGATGTCAAGTACGATATCCTTTTTGGTCCAGCATATAAAGGGATTCCTCTAGTTGCAGCTATTTCTACTGTACTAGCGCTGAAGTACAATATAGATATGCCTTACGCTTTTGACCGTAAAGAAGCGAAAGATCATGGCGAAGGTGGTGTATTTGTTGGTGCCGATATGACTAATAAAAAAGTATTGCTCATAGATGATGTGATGACTGCAGGTACAGCATTTTATGAATCATACAACAAGCTAAAAACTATTAATGCTGAAATAGCTGGTGTTGTACTATCGATAGATCGACAAGAAAAAGCTAAGGATAGCGATATTTCAGCAACTAAGAAAATATCTCAAGATTTCAATATTCCTGTTCTAGCAGTAACTAACTTTGAAAGTATTTTTGAGTATGTCAAAGAAAATCTTGATGAAACAATAATCGAAAAATTTAAACAATACCGTCAAAAATATGGCTCATAACAAAGATATTTATCTAATTTCGGATCTTCATTTAAATGCTAACCATGCTGAGATGGCCGATCTTTTTAAAAGGTTTTTAGATAGTATTACATCTACACAAAACAAGCTCTTTATTCTTGGTGACTTTTTTGATTATTGGATCGGTGATAACCATAGAGATGACTTTTATCATAAAATCACAAATTGGCTAAAAGAAGCTTCAGATCAAGGTTTAGAAATATTTTTCATGTATGGAAATCGAGATTTTTTGATTGGCAGAAAATTTGCTAAACAAAGTGGCGTGACTCTTATTAAAGATCCATACTATATAGATATATCTAATCAAAAAATACTTTTCTCGCATGGAGATCTATTTTGTACAGATGATAAGAGTTATCAAACTTATAGAAAATGGATAGCATATAACCCTATTCTGAGATTTATTTTTAGAAGATTACCTTTATTCATAAGAGAATATACTGCAAGAAATGTGCGCAAAGCAAGCTATGTAAAAAACCGTAAAAATCCAAATGTTGATGTAACAACCAAAGGTATCGAAAAATATCGTAATAACTGTAATATTGTCATTCATGGCCATACGCACAAAATGGCTATACACCTAAATGATAACTATACTAGATATGTACTTGGCGACTGGTTCAAAGATGGTAATTATATAAAAATCTCAAAGAATGGTGAGATTATGCAGGTCACTTCAATTTAAATAATCCTTTTTTAAAAACAAAATTTCTAACTAATTAATTGAAGTAGATACTACTTAAACATATAATAATTTTATCTTTATTTTTCATATTTTATAATTATGTTTTTTGGTGTTGACTATTACCCAGAGCAGTGGGACTATTCTCTTATTGATGATGATTTAAATCGCATAGCAGATTCTGAGTTAAATTGTATTAGAATTGCTGAATTTGCTTGGCATCTCATGGAGCCTAGAGAAAATGAGTTTGATTTTAGTTTCTTTGAAATGATACTAAACAAAGCTCATAAACTAGGATTAAAAGTCATGTTAGGCACACCTACAGCAACTGTTCCAGCATGGCTCTATAAAAAAGATCCTAAAGTTTTCTCTGTTGATGAAAATGGTTTACAAAGACATTTTGGTGGTAGAAGACAAGCTTGCCTAAATTCGCCAACTTATAATAAGTATGCTGAGCGCATTACTCAAAAAATGGTTGAAGCATATCATAAACACCCGGCTTTACTGCTTTGGCACATTGATAATGAGCTTGGTCATGAAACTAGTGATATGTGTTATTGTAACCAATGTGAGTTAGAATTTAGAAACTACCTAAAAGAAGTGTTTAATAATGATATCAATTCATTTAATGATGCTATTGGTTCTGTTTTTTGGTCTCAAACTTACAACAATTTTGATGAGATAAATATTCCTCGTCCAACAATTCCAGCTCCAAATCCTGGTATGATGTTATACTTCAATCGCTTTAGAGCTCAAACAACAACAAACTTTTTAGCAAGACAAGCCAAGGTTATTAAAGAGATAGTACCAAACCAACAAACTTTACATAATTTTACAGGAGACTACTTTTCTAAAGCACAAGATCATACAGATCTAGCAGAACAAATAGATATCGTTGCTTTAAACAACTATCCAGTATGGGGCGGTCAACAAATCCCAGTAGATGCATATAAGACAGCTATGAAGTTAGATCAAACTAGAGGTTTTCAAAGAAGAAATTACTGGATCACAGAACAACTGATAGGTGCTCAAGCACATAATATCATGGGATTTGTACCTCGACCTGGGCATGCTAAACTTTGGTCATTCCAAGCTATGGCTAGAGGCTGCGAAAATCTAATATACTTCAGATGGCGCACTGCTACAAAAGGTGCTGAACAATTTTGTTATGGTGTACTAGACCATGATAATAAATATAATCATCGCTATAATGAGATGTTAGATATTATTAGATTAGCAAAACAAAATCAAAAGGCAATACAAGCTCCAACACAATCAAAAGTAGCATTGCTATACTCAATGGATAATATCTATAGCTGGCGTATTCAGCAACAATCTACCGCTTTTAATATCCAACATGAACACGCTAGGTTATACAAACCTTTTTTTGATGCAAATATTAGTGTTGATGTATTAGATATTCGTCATGATTTTAGTAGTTACTCTGTTTTATTACTTCCAGTAGCTATGTTAATTACTGATGAAAATATTGCTAGAATCAAAACATTCATCGAGAATGGTGGCACAGTTATAGCTACATTTAGAGCAGGTCTAAAAGAGTATCATAATGAAATTCGTTTTGGCGTTGAGAATCCAATTCATGAACTTGCTGGTGTAAAAGCAGAATATTTTGAGCCTCTTCCTATGGGGACAGATTGTAAAATCAAATATCAAGATAAAGATTTAACTGCTACTGTATGGCGAGATATGCTTACTGTTAAAGAGCCTTGCAAATCATTGTGCAACTATATTGATGAATTTAAAAATTATAGTGCTGCTGTTAAAAATAAAGTGGGCAAGGGAGAAATTTATTATATAGGTACCGGTATTGATGATGAATATTTTTGGAATGATTTAGTCTTAGATTTAGCTAAAAAACATAATTTAGATACCTATAGTTCTCCGAGTGATATTGAAATTGTTATCAAAGGTGAAAAGGATTCTAAAATTGCTATTATCTTAAATCACAATGGAAATGAGATAGAATATTTAGGGCTTAAACTTAAAGCATATGATACTCAAATATTAAAATACTCAGAGTTTTATGAATTATACTCTAAACATTACCAATAGGAATCTATCATGAAATACAATATCCGTCGTTGGAATCCTTTTTTAATTTCAATACCCGATATTGGAATTGGAATGTACTGGTCATTAACTGGAACTATTGGATCATGGATAGTATACCAACACACAGACTCCTCTTTATTAGCTGGCTTCTTATTATCTATGGCTGCATTCACTGGTTTATTTATGCAGACGCTATCAGGAATTGTTTCTGATAAAACGTCCTCAAACACATTTCTTGGAAAAAGAACAACTTGGCTATTAGTAGGACTTGTCAGTACATGTATATTTCAAATGTTATGGCCTTTTGCTCCTAATTATATTTGTTTATTTGTAATAGCTTTTTTGACATATGCTAGCATAAACTTCTTTCAAGGACCTTACTATACAATGGTTGTAGAAGTTGTTGATCGTGATCAAATTCCTTTTGCTACACTACTAGCTAGGACTACAGCACAAATAGGAACAATAATTATTGGGCTAGTTGGAGCAATGATCTGGAACATGGGTGGTGCTTTTCTCAGCTGTATTGTTGTATGCTTACTCTTAATAGTTCCTACTATAGCTGTAATACCTTTTATAGTTAAAGAAAGACCTGAAAATCAGATAACGTCTGCTTTTAAACTAAGCTTTGATATATTCAGCAATAGAAATATTAATCTACTATTTTTAGCTACTTTTTGCATGCTAACTGGATTTGGTGCTTTTATGCCTCTAATGGGGGGATATATGAACCACTACTTAGGTTTTAGTAAAGACTTTTCAGCATCATTAGTAATGTTTTTTGGGATAGGCTCTGTCATTGTTGGAATACTAGCAACAACTATTATTAATCTAATAAAGGTTGAAAATATATTTAAAATCGGACTATTAGTATTTGCTATTGCGTTAATATGTGGATCTTTTTTAACTACAGAGAGTTATCTTTGGTATATTATTACATTCGCAGTTGCTACAGGATTTATTCTATCTCAAGTATCTTGTTATACATTAATAGCTAAACTAGCTCCTAAAGATAGGCTTGGTGAATATATGGGATGGTTAAATATGTTTTTCTCATTACCTCAACTAATTATCCTTATCTGTGGTGGATTACTTATAGATAGTAATTTAGCACCATATTTATATTGGATAGCTGGAGTTATTTTGATAATAGGATTTATTGCAGTTACTCAGATTAAATCAAGAAATTCTTAAAGAAATTTACGATCTACTTTTTCTTAAGCATCAAAAGCTCTTGCATAAACTTCACAAAGTTCATCCATAGATTTGTTTATTGCTACTTTATGTTGTTCTTTATCTAGTAGCTTCTGTAACGCTGGCGTAGCTGGAACCTGTATATCTAATATTGGCTCAATTACGCTCTCAAATTTAGCAGGATGTGCAGTCGCTACGATTATATAATCCTTATTAGCATCAAGCTGATTTTTTGCTACAAAACCTGTTGCTGTGTGTGGACAAACAACTTCATTATACTGACGATAAACCTGCTTAATTTCTTCTATGATTTCAAAATCAGAAACACATATAGCTTTAACATTAGCTTTGAAATTTTCATAATTCCCTAGCAAGTATAATAATCTTTCAAAATTACTAGGGTTACCAACATCCATCGCATTTGCCAATGTTTCAACACTTGCTCTTGGGTTAAATTCACCAGTATTTAAATAATCTATCACTGTATCATTAGCATTTAAGCTCATAGATATCTCACCAATTGGGAAGCCCATTTGCTTAGCCCAAAAAGCTGCTGTGATATTACCAATATTACCAGATGGAACAATGTAATTTGCTTTCTCTCCAGTCTGTAAATAATGCTGCCATGATGTATAAGCATAGTAAGTAGATTGTGGTAGTAATCTACCAATATTAATACTATTAGATGTATTTAGTTTGGTTCTTTCTGTCCACCAAGGTGTCTTAAAAGCTTCTTTAACTAAACTTTGACAATCATCAAAAACTCCTTCAACCTCAACAGCTTGGATATTATCACCCCAGCAAGTTATTTGTTTTTCTTGTCTCTTAGATATCTTACCCTTAGGGAACATCACTATAACACGAATACTACCCTTACCGTGAAAAGCTGCCGCTACTGCAGAACCTGTATCGCCAGAAGTTGCTACTAAAATTGTAAATGGTTTCTCGCTATCTATAGAACTTAAACAGTTGGCTAAAAATCTCGCACCGAAATCCTTAAAAGATAAAGTTGGTCCATGAAAAAGCTCTAAAACAGATGTTGTTTTATCCAAGCGCTTAACTGGCACATCAAATGTAAAAGCATTATTACAAATCTTATCTAAAGAAGCTTCAAGCTGATCTCCTTTAAAGAACTCTCTCAAAGTATTTGCAGCAAATTCAGCATAAGTTATATCTTTAGCAAAATTCTGCCAATTAACCGTTGGAAATCTCTCAGGCACAAACAGTCCTCCATCAGGAGCTAATCCAGATTGCATTGCCTCACTTAATGAAACTTTGATATTTTTATCTCTTGTACTAATAAAATTCATGTCTTACCTTTATTATTTTTTCTCTAATATGTATGCACCTTTGCCACTCATAGCACTTATCCAGCTATCTGACTTAAGGTTAAATTCTTTAAATTTATCCTGCATTGCTTTAGCAACAACATTCGCATCATCTTGTTTTTTTACAAGTGCAAACATTGTTGGTCCTGATCCTGATATACCACAAGCTATTGCGCCAGTATCATAAGCTGCTTTTTGCACATCATAAAATCCTATGATTAACTTAGATCTTCTTGGTTCAATCAATATATCTTTTAGACTTTCACTCAACAATTCAATATCTTGTGTGTATAAAGCACTTATTGTAGCTGCTAAGCATGCACTATGTTCAACTATTGTAGATAAATCATAAGGCTCTTTCAAAAGCTCGCGCGCCTTTTTTGTCTCAATTGACAGGTTAGGACAAACTATAACTACATTACAGTCTACAATTGGTAAATCTATTTTTTTACATGGTTTTGAACTTTGTAATAATACCAGTCCACCAAACATACATGGCACTGCATTGTCACCATGAAATGATCCTGATATCAAACTCTCACCATAGATAGCATAGTCAATCAAATCATCATAGCTATACGGTGTTTCAAAAAAAGCATTCATCGCGACTAGAGCAGCAACAGAAGAAGCTGCTGAACCACCCATACCAGAGCCTAGTGTTATACCTTTTTGTATATAAACATCAAAACCTATCTTGATATTTTTATCAGCCAAAAACTTTTTGATTACGGCTGTAGCGACATTTTTATCACTGTCAAAAGGTAGTTTATCTGCACCAGTAGCTCCACTAATTTGTTTGATAACCAACTCGGTATCGTCTCTTTTGATAAGTTCTACAGTATCTCCTACCCCATCGATAGCAAAACCTAGCAAATCATAACCAACTGCAAAATTTGCACTAGTTGCTGGAGCAAATGCTTTAGCTGATTTAATATTAGCTAATTTCATGACTACTTTTCTCTTATCACAGTTATAACATCTGCATATACGCCCGCTGCTGTTACCTCAACACCAGCACCAGCACCTTGGATAACCATAGGTTGAGTATATCTATCTGTATTTATCATCACGATATTATCAGTACCTTTCACATTTGCAAAAGGACTAGATTCATCATAAGCTTGGATACCTACATTTGCAACACCATTAACGATAGATCCAACATAATGCACCCCAGCAAGATCTTTCTTTTTGTCTGCAATCTGTTGCATTATTTGCTCATTGAATGCTGGAAGTTTTGCAAAAAACTCTTCTACACTACATTCACGCAACTCTTCCGGTACTAAATTTTCGATAACCAAGTCATTCAAGCCTATATTTAGACCTATTTCTCTAGCTAAGATCACAGTCTTTCTCGCCACATCCATACCTGATAAATCTTGTCTTGGATCTGGCTCTGTATATCCAGCATCATAAGCCATTTTAACTGCATCTGAGAAAATTACACCATTATTTAACTGAGTGAACAAATAACTTAAAGTTCCTGAGAAAATACCATTTATAGATCTAACATGATCACCACTTTGAACCATATTTTGTAATGTAACTATAAGAGGAAGGCCAGCACAAACGTTTGTTTCATATAGGAAACTAGTACCATTTTGCTTAGCGACTTTTCTAAGCTCTTGATAGAACTCATAGTTTCCTGAATTTGCATATTTATTAGGAGTAATTACGCTTATTCCATTCTTTAAGAAATTGCTATAATTTTTCGAAACATTTTCACTTGCTGTAGCATCAATAACAATTTTTTTGGTAGCTGAAGCATGTGACATAAATTCAGCCAACCTCTCTAGATTAACTTGCTCTGTATTCTCATTAAGTAGATTATCTATATTTTCAAATAGTAAATTCTCATAAGAAACACGCATTTGTTTTGAATTAGTAGCTCCGACTAATACTAAATTAATGCCTTTTGCATACCATTTTTCATAAGTTTTTTTGACTTGTTTAATAAATGCCTTACCAATATTTCCAGCTCCAATAACAGCAATTGCGATATCATCACTCTCAGAATTATAGTGACGATGCATAGCTTGTACGCCACGTATCTCATCTTCCGCTTTTACAGCAAATGTAACACTTCTTTCTGATGACCCTTGAGCAATAGCATGTATATTGATATTTGCTAATTTAAGTGAATTTACTAATTTTGCTAGCGAGCCAGTCTTAGACTTCATACCCTCACCAACAGCTGTAATCAAAGCATGATGTTTATGAACAACTATTTCTTCGATAAGATTACTCTTTATCTCATTTGCAAACTCTTGTCTAAGAGCTTCAGTTGCTTTGTCAGCATTGACACTATCTATAGCAAAACAGATCGAGTACTCAGAACTAGCCTGAGATATCATCATTACCGACACTTCTGCCTTCTCTAACGCTCCGAATACTTTAAATGATATTCCTGACACACCAATCATACCAGCACCTTGCACACGTACAATCGCAACATCTGAGACGCTTGTTAGACCTTTGATAATTCCTTGGTTTTCATCTTTATCTGCACTAATTTTAGTACCAACCTCATTTGGGAAATAACTACTCTTAATATAGATTGGTGTTCTTTCTAGAGCCATAGGAGCGATAGTTAAAGGATGTACTACAGATGCACCAAAATATGCAAGCTCAAGAGCTTCTTTATATGTTAATTGAGTTAGAGGTTTTGCTTCTGGAACTACTTGTGGATTAGCACTATATACACCCGCCACATCTGTCCAAATATATAATTTATCTGCTTGTAATAACTTGGCAAAAATAGCCGCTGAGTAATCACTACAATTCAAACCTAATATAGTTCTTTTGCCTAGCCTATTTTGAGCAATAAAGCCAGTTACGATGTATACATCTGCTGGATTATCATTTTTGATAGACTCAAGTAGCTCCAAACTTTTTTGCCAGTCAACTGTAACAGGATAGCTACGATCATTTACAATCAAACATTGTGATGCGTCTATGAAATAAGATTTTTTACCTTTTGATTGCAAATATAGTGTAAGAATTTTAGCTGACCAGATTTCTCCAAACCCTAGTATGAAAAATCTTAAACTATCTGCACAAAACCCTGTAATAGCAATAGTACTTAAAATATGTTTGATATTTTTTAAATCTTCTAGGATTGATTGTTGCAATAAATCATCTGAAGGAACTAATTCCTCAAGTATAGAACTATGATGCTCAAAAATAAAATTAAGTGTTTCACTATAATCTTGAGATTCAATCGCTTGATCTATAGCTTTTTGTAAATTACTAGTTGTTTTTGCTGATGCAGAAACTACCACAGCTTCATCGACACAACTAATTATATTCGAAACATTTTTTATTTTCTCAGCTGATGCTAAACTACTACCACCAAATTTATGTACTATCATATTTTACACTCTTACTCTTAACAAATATCAAATTGATTACTTTTGTATTATACTTGAGCCATAAATTTTATCACTAATAATTATGAGGGTTTTATGCTTAAAGTTGGTTTTATTGGTTGGCGTGGAATGGTTGGCTCAGTTTTGATGTCTCGCATGGTTGAATCGAATGATTTTGATGACATCATACCAACATTTTTTTCAACATCTCAAGCAGGACAACAACCTTCAGGATTTATGGAGAAATATGGCGTATTACAAGATGCCTACAGTATCAAAGAATTAGCTAAAATGGATATACTTCTAAGCTGTCAAGGTGGTGAATATACCAAAGAAATTCACTCTAAGTTAAGATCATCTGGTTGGCAGGGTTTTTGGATAGATGCTGCATCTACACTACGTCTAGAGAATGAAAGTACCCTAGTACTAGATCCGTTAAATCATGGGCAAATAATCAACGCTATTGATAGTGGTAAAAAAGACTTTATTGGTAGTAATTGTACTGTTAGTTTAATGTCTCTAGCAATCGCTGGACTACTCAAGGAAGATCTTGTTGAATGGGTTAACTCTAGTACTTACCAAGCGATATCAGGTTCGGGTGCTGCAGCAATGCAAGAACTTCTCCAACAAGCTGATCTTTTGAGTAAAGCTGATGATATAAATGCAGATATCCTAACAAGAGAAAAAACTCTAAGAGAACTATCTAAAGACTCTTCAAAAATCCCTCAACAAAAAACTGTACAAACTTTGGCTTATAATCTATTGCCTTGGATAGATGTTGGTATGCCAAGTGGACAAACAAAAGAAGAGTACAAAGCAGCCACAGAACTAAACAAAATTTTAGATACTAAAAAAGCAATCCCTGTTGATGGCGTATGTGTTAGAGTTCCTAGCCTAAGATCACACTCACAAGCTTTGACAGTCAAACTAAGACAGAAATTAACAATTGAAGAAATTAAGCAAAAAATATCTCAAGGTAATGAGTGGGTTAAAGTTGTAGATAATAATAAAGAAGATACTCTTAAGCATCTAACACCTCAAGCAACTTCAGGAACTCTTGATATCGCTATAGGTCGTATCAAATCATCTCTATTAGCTGATGATATATTTCATTGCTTCACGGTAGGAGATCAGCTACTATGGGGAGCTGCAGAACCACTAAGAAGAGTTTTAAATATTATTAAAAATAAAATCTAAGATAAAAAATATTAGAAAGTTTAGAAGATAATTATCAATTCTTTTAGGCTACTCCCAAACGTAACCTTTTGGCAAATCACAAGATACACCTTTTTGACTTAGCATCATGGTTTTCATATTTGTAATAGGACAACTACAAGTCGCATACTCTTTTGAACCTTTTTCATATTTACATGGTTGAGTCATACAACCTGCTACATCAATATTTTGACATTTAACTCCTTCACCTGGTTTTGCGATATCATAGTCCTTATTCATATCAAAACCATAAGTTGAAATTAAATCAGCACCTGGGATAAAAGATACATTATCATCTTGAGTATTTTGATCAGCTATATATTTACATACTGGAGCTTCTACTCCTTTACAATCACCACTACCATCCGGTAGACAAGTAGAAAGGTTTTTACATTTTGAACCATCTTTACCACAAACTGCTACTGTCTCATAATAAACGCCTAAGTTCATAATTCCATCAATATTGACATAATTAGGACCTGTGAAAATTTTACATCTACAATTAGCTGTTTTTCCATCTTCGCTTACTTTACATGGCATAGCTTGATTGTTTGGATTTATACCTGTTGCTTCTGGAGAGCCTGAGTAGTGACAATTTGCATAAGTAGCTTTTGCACAATACAGTTGTTTAGTTGCACTAGTTGCTCCACCACCAGACCAAGCTGAGCCATATTCAGTAGGCTTACATAAGGTCGGATAAAAAGGCATATTACTACAGTTATCGCCACAAAATGGTCTTACAGAATCACAAAGTACACTTGACTCCATTACTGGATACTTTATGATATCTTTACCAAAAGATACGCTTACAAGTAATACAAAAACTAATATGGCAAAAAGTCTTTTCATAATGTCCCTTATAAGTTTTCCTTAACAAATTTGACAACTTCTTCCATCTTAAAGCTTCTAGCTCCTTTGACAGTAAGTTTAGTATTTTGAGATTTATACCCATCAAGTACTTTTAATAGATCATTATTTAACTGTTTTTTATCATCATAATATTTAACATTTGAACCTTCATACTCTTCTAAAGCAAACTTTATTAAATTTTTTTCGCCAAATAAAAATATATTATCCAAGCCAGCCTTATTGAGCCATTGCCCCATTTTACGATGATAATTCTCGCCCTCATCACCTAATTCTCTCATTGAAGTAATTGCTATAACTTTTTTACCATCAAATTCAGCTAAATCTGCTATAGCAGCTTGGACAGCACCAGCACTAGCATTATATGTATCGTCTACAAGAGTTAACTTATCATTTAGTTTTTCGGTTGAGAATCTACCTTTATAGTTTTTGATATTTTGCGTATTTTGTAAGAAATCATTAGGTTCTAGTCCTGCAGCAACCACACTTGCTATCGCAAGCATGCTATTAGACAAATTATGTTTACCTATGTTGGGTAACTGATAGCTATATTCTTTGTTAAAAATTCTAATCTTAACATCGTATAACTCTGGCGTAACCTGATAATCTAAGATGATGATATCTGCATCTTGATTACTCATTGAGCAAGTAATTTTCTTGCAATCTAATTTATCTGCATAAGCTGGTATTCTTTCATCATCAAGATTTACAATACAAACGCCGTCTTTGGGTAAAGCTTTAAGAAGCTCACCTTTTTCAATCATTACACCATCTAGAGTTTTAAGATTCTCTAAATGACTAGCGCCAACATTTGTAATCATCGCAACATTAGGCTGGATAATTTCAGCAGCAGCTTTTATCTCACCTGCAACGCTTGTACCAGTTTCAATCACAGCAAAATCGACATCTTGTGGAGTTTCTAAAACTGTCATAGGCACACCAAGATAGTTGTTAAAATTACCTTGTGTAAAATGTACTTTTTTACCACCAAGTAGAGTTACAATCATTTCTTTAACCGTTGTTTTACCACAACTACCAGTTAAAGAAATAATTGGCATTTTTAGAGACTTACGATACTCTTTTGCTAAAGCTCGTAATCCTTTGATAGTATTGTTACAAACTACTTGAGGGATATTTATATCTTGTTTCTTTGAAACCAACAATGCTTTTGCTCCATTAGCAATGGCACTCGGGATAAATTCATGGCCATCACGATTAGCTACAATCGCGACAAATAAAGCATCTTGATTTACCTCATTAGAATTAATGCTAACTGTTTGAATTGATACATCTTCGCCGATGTATTCTAAGCCAGCTTGTGTTGCTAATTGTTTTAGTGATTTGATCATTTTTTCTCCATAAGACTCATATCAAACTCCTCTTCCGGTCACAGAGCGAAGTCGAAGTGTGAAGGGAAAATAGCTTTAAATAAACTATCATAGTGATAGATCATTGATCTGTCACTACAAATATTTGCTTAAACAAGCCACCCTTTCTCTACAGCTAAATCAATCTGTCCTTTTAAATATTGCCATAACTCCGGAGCAATGTCTTTTAATCCTAAGTTTCTACTGATAACTTTTTCTTTAGGCACTTTGCCATAAGCTACCCAACTACCACCATTATTTTGAATATTTTGCAAAACTGGGACTGCTCGCTCGATAGCTTTTGAATATTTTGCTTCTGCTGTTTGGTTATTTTCAAACTCAAGCCATAAAGCTTTATACTCATTAGCCTCATCTTTTGGCAACAATGAAAATATTTTCTCTAAAGCTTCTAGTTCTTTGGCGTTCTGTTCCTCTAGTACTGCATGATTATCAAAAGCATAAGTATCACCTGCATATATCTCAACAATATCATGGATCAATAGCATCTTAAGCACTTTTAGCATATCAAGCTCTTCAATTGCATATTCTTCTAATATAACGCCCATAAGAGTTACGTGCCAACTATGTTCTGCTGTATTCTCTCTACGATTATTATCACATTTTATCAATGCTCTACGATATACGCCTTTTAGCTTGTCTATCTCTTGGATAAAACTTATTTTCTTTTCTAAATTTGTCATTTTATCTTTTCTTTAAAATTATACTTAGCGATAACTTCTCGCTCATTAAAATGATTAACAGTAAGTGAATATGATTAATCAAACCTATCTAAAGTTATATTTAAAGGTTGAGGCCTCCAATCTTCAACACTATCCATTCTCACAGCATAAGCTAAAGCTCCTTGAAACTCTAGCGTACGAAGACTCCAGCTTAGGTCTTCATCATATGCTTTATATGTTACACTTTCTATTTTATCTGCAACATAAACTCCTATAATATGCCAAACACCACCTATAGACTTAAATATTGGACTACCTGAGCATCCTTGCCCTACAGGCTGACTTAACTCATAAAAACCACTTCCTTTAATACTTGGTAGTTTAAATGAGATTCTACGCCTTATATGACCAGAGGAATATATTAAGTCTGGTCGTCCAAGAACCCTACCACACTCATCTTTACAATCAACATCCTCATATAGGTTAGCACTAGGATAACCTAATAAACTATATGTGCATGCAGAAAATTGTTTTTCAAATAAAACTTTCGTATATACTTGATACTGCCTATTTTCAACAAATAGTAAAGTAATGTCTTCTGTTGGATGATTATCACAAATATCTATCTTAACTACATTCCATTTATTTGTAGCTGGATTAACAAACATTGCCATAATAAATTGATTAGATTCTAGAGTAATATTAACGACATGCTGTGCTGTTAAGTCATATCCTTTAGACCCAATAAAAAATCCTGTTCCTAAAAAATCTTTTTGACAATAATTATTCCCATTTTTTTCAATTAAAGATATTGGGAAAACTATATCTCTACACTTTAAATCATTTGACAAAACTTACCCCTGTTTATCACATCTCGCTCATCAAAATACTCTTTAATACCATTTTTATCAAGATAGCACTCATGTCCTTTACCTGCTAATAAAATAACATCATTAGCTTTCGAGTTTTCGATAGTATATTTAATAGCTTCTTCTCTGCTATCAATAAAAGTATGCTTATCAGGATGACTAAAACCTTTTTTGATATCATCAAAAATACTTTCAATACTTTCAAAACGATTATTATCTTCTGTGATGACTATTTTACTAGCATATTCCTCTGCTATTTGAGCCATGATAGGTCTTTTGGTAGTATCTCTATTGCCACCACAGCCAAAGATACACCATAGATTATTTGGATGGTAGTTTACTAGAGTTTGTAGAGCTTTTTCCAAAGCATCTGGAGTATGCGCATAATCAATTATAATCTTTGCACCATTTACTAGTGCAATTACTTCCATACGCCCTTTTACAGGTTTTAATTTAGAAATATTTTCTAGAAGTTGTTCTCTAGTAGAGCTATCATCTAATGCCGCTAAGCTCAAACCTAAATTCATTAGATTAAATTCGCCAACTAAAGATGTTTGATAAGTACCCATATACTTTTGAGAAATATATAAATCAAAGCTTGTTTGCATATTCTCTATACTCTTAGACTCTATATAAATATCTGCTCTTCTTGACTTTAGGCTGACTGTTATAATCTCAATACTATACTTTAAGTCAGTATCTATAGATTCCGTGGTCGGAGCCTGACGGAATGACGATTTATTGGTATTTTCCCAAAGTTTCTGACCATATTCATCATCTATATTTATTACAGCTTTTTTAAGGCTTCTAAACTGAAACAATTTTGCCTTAGCCTCAAAATAATTATCCATAGTCTTATGATAATCAAGATGATCATGACTAAGATTACTAAATACTGCAATATCAAAATCTAAACCTTCGGTACGCTTTTGATCCAATGAATGAGAAGATACTTCCATAACAAGATTTTGATAATTCTTATAATATGAAATAGTTTGATATAAAGATAATATATCTAATGTCGTATGGGTACTCTCTTGTAGATCTGGATAAATCCCATTGCCATTTGTACCTAGTAACAATGATTTTTGACCAATTAATTTTTGCAATTGTGCAATATAACTAGAAATCGATGTTTTACCATTTGTGCCTGTTATACCAATTATATTTTGAGGTTTTTTATAATCATAAAACCATTTAGCAAGATTCGATAGCTTCTCTTTTAAATTTTCAACATAAAAAATATTAGGTAATTCCCCTTCAGCTACTGAAGAGGTGGCAATCGAAGATTGACGGGGTAGTTTATCACTCAAAATAAGTTTTGTACCCTTAGCTAAAACACTATCAATATATTTATTACCATCATTTGATAGACCTTTGAGAGCTATAAATGCTGATTTTGCGTCACATTTACGACTATCTAAAGACAGCGATTCAATTTGAAAATTATTTTGAGATAAGGTTTGAATATCTAGAAATTTTAATATTTGGTTTATACGTTTCATTTTAATTTTCACCACATTAAAGCACTTTGTGGCAAGCTTATGTCAAAGTCATTGATCCAGTGACTACAACTGTCTGAGCTTGCGAGTTTTGTAGGCACCAATGACTTACATTAAAGCGCGAACATGTGCTAAGCAGTTTTGCATACTTTTTCTGCTATTGCAAAAAGTATGTCGCTAAAACTTACATCGTAAGTTAGCGAAAGCATTTAATCAATTATCTTTTTTAAAAGCTGGAAAACCCAATTTTTCTCTAGCGCTATAATATTCTTTAGCTACTTCTAGAGCTAATTTTCTAACTCTTAGAATATAGCCTTGTCTTTCTGTAACAGATATTGCATGACGCGCATCTAATAAGTTAAAAGTATGTGAAGCTTTCAATACAAACTCATAAGCTGGTATTGGTAGATTTTTTCCTACTAGTCTATAACCTTCTTTCTCTAATAAATCAAACTGTTTGAAAAGCTCTTCAACATTAGCTTCTTCAAAGTTATAAGTCGACATCTCAATTTCATTTTGTAAGAATACATCCCGATAATATAAAGGACCATTTTGCGTATTAGCCCATAATATATCATACATGCTATCAACATTTTGAATGTACATAGCTAGTCGCTCAAGACCATAAGTAATCTCGCCCATAACAGGCTTACACTCAAGTCCACCTACTTGTTGAAAATATGTAAACTGTGTAATCTCCATACCATTTGACCATACTTCCCAACCAAGACCCCAAGCGCCAAGTGTTGGCGACTCCCAGTTATCTTCAACGAAGCGAATATCATTCTCTAATGGATCAATACCTAGCTCTCTAAGTGAACCAAGATATAATTCTTGAATATCATCAGGCGATGGCTTCATCACAACTTGGTATTGGTAGTAATGTTGCGTACGGTTAGGATTCTCACCATAACGACCATCTGTAGGTCTTCTTGATGGCTGTACATACGCAGCTGTCCATGGCTCTGGACCTATCGCTCTTAGAGTTGTAGCTGGATGAAATGTACCAGCACCGACTTCCATATCTAGTGGCTGGATAATCGCACAACCTTTAGATGCCCAATAATGATGTAGTTTTAAAATAATTTCTTGAAATGTAAGCATTTTAAATATGTTATTAGCCTAATTAATTGAGATAAATTTTAACATATTTATGCTTAGAGTTGCGAAAAATGGTTATAAGATATTAGTATTTCTTTCTAGATAAGAATGCGAGCAGCCCATAGCTTGCTTTTATATAATATTGTTATTCGATTCATAGCCATTCGATTAAAAGTCGAGCTGTTCCACTATTAAATGTGACTTTGAATAACTATATCATCTTAAGTATTAGAAAATTTAGCAGAAAAGATCAATATTGGATTTTGAGCGCAACGGAAAATTTGTCCAACAGCCACCTCATTGTTATACGCCGCGTAGGTAACCTCGATTTTTTACTAATTTTTGTGCTTTTTTAGTTTCTAACAGCCAAAAAACTTCAAATATATAAATTGGAAGAAAGCACACAGAAGAAAGAACTGGATAATCCTCTATGAATTGCATATATGGGCCAATAATCATTAAAAGAGCATAAAATGATATGAGCAACCACAAAAGTATAAAGTATGAGTGAGCTTTGATTATTTGAAATATGACAGCATCTTGGTTATAGCGTATTTTTCGAATGTGATTATGCTTTTTCAACCTTCTCGCCCTAAAATAATTGCGAATAATGTTAGGAACGTGATTTAGGAAAAAAGAACTGATTAAGCTAATTAGCTTATCAATATATGGACTAATTTTGGGAATAACATAAGCGAGTATCGCACTAGCTAACAATCCAATTATCAACTCTAAACTCATTTAGAATCCTGTTTTCATATAACAACTATTAATACACTAATTATACCAATTCTAATAAAAATTAATATAACCCTCCAAAACCAACCAACTTCCATTGCCAATTAGGTTCGCCTACAGTACCAGGAGTATTTAATCTAGCCTCACTACCTAATTCTAAAATATCTTGTACTGGCAATATTACATATTCAGCATCACAATTAAGTAAATACTTAATAATCTTTCTAAAAATATTTCTATCATTAGCTTTAAAATATTTCTTTAACAGCTTTCTTTGATATCTATTTAGCTCATCAAAATACCATCCTTTGAGAGTATTATTATCGTGAGTACCTGAGTATGCAATGATATTTGTACCCTCAACAAACTTAGCTGTTTTTAGATCAAAGTGAAAAGGGAACACTTTCATACCCTTTAGCTTATAATGATCTCTTAGCTCAAATACTTCATCTCTTAAGTCTCCTAAATCTTCAGCAATAATATTAGCATCTGGAATACGCTTATAGACTGTATCAAAGAAATCATAACCAGGAGCCTCAACCCACTCGCCATTTATAGCAGTCTTTTCACCTGCTGGTATCTTCCAATATGTATCAAAAGCTCTAAAATGATCAATCCTAACAATATCAAATAATTTGAAGTTACCCTTCAGGCGTTCTATCCAAAAATCAAAATTTGTTTCTTTGAGCTTATCCCAATCATATAGAGGATTACCCCATAGCTGGCCGGTTTCTGAGAAAAAGTCAGGTGGAACACCTGCAACGAAACTAGGATTTAGATTCTCGTCTAATAGAAATATATCTTGATGCTCCCACACATCGGCAGAGTCAAAACCAAGATAAATAGGCAAATCGCCCATAATTTCGATATTATTTTGATTAGCATATTCTCTTAGCTCAAACCACTGCTTATAAAAGATAAACTGCAAAAATATTTGATAATCTATCTCGTTTTGAAATTGATCAAGTTCTATAGCTTTATCTTTGATCCAGTTTTTATATTCTTGCGGCCAAAAATTCCAAGCTTGGTTATTATTAGCCTTTCTAAAAGCTTTAAAAATAGCATAATTTTTAACCCATGAGTTTTGAGCTATAAAATTATTATATTCTTGTTCAAACTTATCTTTTGAACTTTGAAAATTGCTAAATGCTTCTTCAAGATAACTATCTTTGAAATTACGAACAAGTTCATATTCAACTTTATCAGAGTTTACATTCAGACTTTTAAGAGATGATTCTTCAAGCAAACCATAATCTGCTAGTTTTTCTAAGCTAATATAGATTTCATCACCTGCAAAAGAAGAGCTTGACTGATATGGAGAGTTGCCAAAACCTAGTGGTGTAAGTGGCAGCACCTGCCAAATCTTAGTATTTGCTTGTTTTATAATATCAACAAATTCATAAGCACTTTTACCCAAATCACCAATACCAAACTGACTTGGTAAACTTGAGATAGCTAATAATAATCCAGATTTTTTCATATACTCTCTCTACATCATAAAAAAATGCACATTGCGGTAACCAAATAGTACTAAAATATTCTAAGAGTGACAATCTCAACCGCAGTCATCCTATGACTTCACCATAGGATCCATTGGGTATAAGCTAAGTAAGTTATTGGATTCTACGATCAAGTCGTAGAATGACATATATTTATAACACTAATCATCCTTGTATCACAAGTGTAATACAAGTCTAAATCTTCCAGATATCTCTGTTATAGTCAGCAATAGTTCTATCTGAACTGAAGAACCCAGCTTTTGCAATATTTACTAAAGCCATAGACATCCACTCTTTACGGTTCTCATAATCTTTGATCATTTGATCCTTAACTTGTGCATACTCTACAAGATCTATCAAAGTCATAAACCAGTCTTTATTAAGTAACTCGTTATACAACTCTTTTAAGTTAGATTTCTTACCAAGCTTAACAAGTTTTTTAGAAACTATAAAATCTACGATCGGCTTGATCGCAGGCTGCTTGTAGTAATCTTTAGAAATATAACCACTAGTCTTATATAGATTGATAATAGTGTCACTATCTTTACCAAATGTGTATATATTATCTTGTCCAACTAGCTCAGCAATCTCTACGTTAGCACCATCCATAGTTCCTAATGTAATAGCACCATTTAGCATAAACTTCATGTTACCTGTACCACTAGCCTCTTTTGATGCTAGAGAGATTTGCTCAGAGATATCAGCAGCTGGGATTAACTTCTCAGCAACGCTTACATTATAGTTCTCAACAAATAATACTCTCATGTACTTATTCACATCAGAATCATTATTGATAAGCTCTTGTAAGCATAGTATTAGATGAATAATATCCTTAGCTATAATATAAGCTGGAGCTGCCTTACCACCAAATATAAAGTTAACAGCTCTTGCAGGCTTAAGCTTACCTGACTTAATCTGTAAATATCTATGGATTATATACAAAGCATTCATTTGTTGACGCTTATATTCATGGATACGCTTGATTTGTACGTCAAATATTCCATCTTTGATAAGCTCCACACCATAATGCTCTTTAGCAAATTTAATAAATTGTGCTTTTTTAACCTTTTTGATATCTTCAAGAGCTTTTAAAGTATCATCATTATCAAATTTTAGAAGTTTTTCTAAATCAGTAGCTTTAGTTTTAAAACTATCACCGATAACACTTTCTAAGTATTTTGTTAACTCAGGGTTAGATTGTAATAACCATCTTCTGAATGTTATACCATTAGTCTTATTATTGAATTTGTTTGGATAAATATCGTTAAAGTGCTTCAATTCATCATTTTTAAGAATCTCTGTATGAAGTGCTGCTACACCATTTACACTAAAGCTATAATGAATACTCATATGAGCCATATGCACAATACTTTTATCATCAATGATAGATAATTTCTCATCGATATGCTCTAGCTTAACTTTAGCATCTAAATATCTAATAATATCGATTAACTCTTGAGTTAGTACTTTTTTAAGATATCTTAGAGGCCATTTTTCTAGCGCTTCAGCCAAGATAGTATGGTTAGTATACGCTACTGTTTTCTTAACTATTTCGATAGCTGCATCTATAGATAGCCCTCTAGTCATAAGCTGACGTACAAGCTCAGGAATCACCAAAGTTGGATGAGTATCATTAATCTGGATAGTTGCATGCTCATGAAGCTTCTCAATTGAGTAGCCTTTGTCATCCATATCTGCAAAGACTAAATGCACAGCATTACTTACCATGAAATACTGTTGGAAAATTCTTAATAAATGTCCTGCTTCATCGCTATCATCTGGATATAAGAAAAGCGTAACGTTCTTTTCGATAGCTGTTTTATCAAAAGATATACCTTTTTTAACGATACTAGAGTCAACGCTCTCAGCATCAAACAAGCATAATTTATTAACAAAGTTATTTTGATAACCAACCATCTCAATATCATACATCTGAGATTGTATACTAAAACCATTAAAATCAATCTTATAAGCAGCCTTTCTCTTATTAAGCCAGCCTTTATCCTCTATCCATGGATTAGGTGTTTCTTTTTGTAGATTCTTTTTGAATTTTTGCTTAAACAAACCATAATGATAGTTCAAACTAACACCTGTTGCAGGGATAGCTAATGATGCTATTGAATCTAAAAAGCACGCTGCTAATCTACCCAAACCACCATTACCTAGAGATGGTTCTGGCTCACACTCTTCGATCAAAGCTATATCTTTACCATTAGCCTCAAATAGCTCTTTAACATCATTATAAATTCCAAAATTTATAAGATTATTTGCTAACATTCTACCGATCAAAAATTCACTAGATATATAATATATTTTCTTTTTAAAATCAGGCGTTGGTAGTTTTTCTGTTTGCTCTTTAACATAAGATAATAGTGCATAATATAAATCTTGATCACTTGCTTTAGCTATATCACATCCTAAAGCATCTTGTAAAAAAAGCTTGATTTGATTTTTGTTATCCATTTTTTTAGAAACCTTTGATAATAATTTATTGATAAAAAATAATTACATTAAAAATTATAATATCATTTAAGTATTTTTTTTGGTAAAAAAATATTGATTTTTTGAACTTTTTTGAAAGCCTATCAGACCAGTTGAGAATAAATTTGATGTATTTTATCAGCAGCTGCATTCCAATCTACTTTTTGTTGCATTGCAGTTTTTCTAACCTTCTTCCAGTCTGCTTTACGATTATATAATGCGAATGCTCGGCGTATTGCTAAGGTTAGAGACTCCACACTAAACTCATCAAAAACAAACCCTGTAGCCGTACCATCAGCTAAATTCTCTAATGAAGAATCTGTAACCGTATCTGCTAGGCCACCAACTTTGTGTACTAGAGGTAAAGTTCCATAAGTCAAACCATATAATTGTGTCAATCCACAAGGCTCGAAACGTGATGGTACCAATATCACATCAGAACCAGCAATTATACGATGTGCTTGGTTTTCATCATAGCCGATTTGTACAGCGATTGATTTAGGAGATTTCTTAGCAGCAGCTAAAAATGCTTCTTCCAAAGCTTTATCACCACTTCCTAACAAAACAATTTGACCGCCTCTACTAGTGATTTCACCTATTGCTTCAATTAAAAGGTTTAGGCCTTTTTGCTCAGTTAAGCGTGTTACAATTCCAAAAACCACTGCATCCTCTTTTTTCGCAAGTCCAGTCATTGCTTGTAGAGCTGTTTTACATTTTGCTTTACCAACATTCGCTGTAGTAACTGAATAGTTAGCTTCTATAAGAGTATCCTTTTTAGGATTCCATACTTGAGGATCTACACCATTAAGTACTCCATATAGATCATTATGACGATCTGCAAGTAGCCCTTCTAATCCACATCCCTGCTCATAAGACTGAATCTCTTTAGCATATGTAGGACTTACTGTGGTGATCTTATCAGCAAAATATAGACCCGCCTTCATAAAAGATACTTGACCATAGAACTCTAAACCATTCATACTCAAGAATATACCTGGTAAATCTAACTCCGCAAAAACACTCATTGGGAAAAGACCTTGATAAGCAAGATTATGCACAGTGAACACTGTTTTTACAGCTTTTTTGCCAGATGCTAGTTCACTTGCTTTGATATAAGCAGGTACTAATCCAGCATGCCAATCATGACTATGAACAACTTCTGGCTTCCACTTAGCATCCAAGCCTTCAGAAATTCTTGCTGCTACCCAACCCAATAAAGCGAATCTGAGATAATTATCTGCATAAGCTTGATTACTACTATCTGCGTATGGATTACCCGGACGAGCGAATAAACTAGGAGCATCTATTACATATATGTCGATTTTAGTATTAGGAATCTTAGCTAAAAATATGTTTATCTCTTCTGCACCAAAACGAGAAGGGATATTAATCAAAAGCTGCTTATCCTTAATAGCATTCATAAATGCCGGAAATCCTGGAACCAAAACCCTACTATCAACTCCAAAACTGGCTAATGCAGGAGGCAAAGCAGCTGTAACATCTGCAAGACCTCCTGTTTTTAGAATTGGATATAATTCACTACATACATGTAAAACGCGCATAAGCTTCTCTTATTTTTCTTTTAGTTCATCTATCATTTTTTTAGTTACTAGTACAACACCCTTATCAGTTCTGTAGAAATTCTTAGCATCTTCTATAGGATCTTCACCAATAACCATACCAGCTGGAATATCACAACCTTTATCAATCACAACTTTTTTCAGACGGCAATTTTCACCTACTACCACCTCAGGCATTATCACGCACTGATCAATCTCACAACCTGCTGAAACTCTAACTTTTGAGAACATCAGAGATTTAGAAATCTGTGACCCTAATACTATACATCCTCCAGATGTCAAAGTATTTGTAATCACACCATGATTACCCTTTCTATCTGGCACAAACTTAGCCGGTGGAAGCTGCTCTTGAGCTGTCCACACAGGCCAATCTTTATCATAGATATTCAACTCAGGCATATTAGCTGCTAGATCAAGGTTAGCTTCCCAGAATGCATCTATAGTACCGACATCTCTCCAATATGGTTCAACACCCTCACCTCTAGGTACACATGACATACTAAATGGATGTGCTAAAGCTTGATTTTCACTAACAACTCTTGGAATTATATCTTTACCAAAGTCATGGCTTGACTCTTTGTTTGCAATATCTTCTTCAAGTAAATCATACAAATAGTCAGAATTGAATATATATATACCCATACTTGCATAACATCTATCAGTAGTACCAGGAATTGTTGGTGCATTTTTCTTAGGCTTTTCGATGAAACTAGTAATTTTACGATCTTCATCAATACCCATAATACCAAATGCATACGCTTCTTCTTCAGCAATCTCAACACATCCTACAGTACACTTATAACCACTTTGAGCATGATCCCTAAGCATAACTGAGTAGTCCATTTTGTATATATGATCACCAGCTAGAACTATGACATACTCAGGACCATAAGAGCGTAAAATATCAATATTTTGATATACTGCATCTGCAGTACCACGATACCAATGCTCTTCATCAACCCTTTGCTGAGCTGGTAATAAGTCTATAAACTCATTTAACTCACCGCGTAAGAAGCCCCAACCACGTTGGATATGACGAAGTAACGAGTGTGATTTGTACTGTGTAACCACACCAATTCTTCTAATACCAGAGTTTAAGCAGTTGGATAGAGCAAAGTCTACAATTCTAAACTTACCACCAAAATAAACAGCTGGCTTAGCTCTAGTATCTGTTAGATTATATAAACGAGAGCCACGCCCACCAGCTAATACAAGTGCCATCGCTTTTTTATATAATTGATGTGATGATGAATTATGATTATCCATGATAATTAACTCCTTAGTGTTAATGCATTTTTAAATTAAGTTACTACAGTTGGTTCAGTCATTCCTGTCAGAGATTTGATATTGGTTAAATCTCCAGCAATATCTATCAGACTAGCTAAAGCTTGTTGTGTAGGTATATTAAATTTAGAAGAATCCGACTCATATTTCTCTAAATATATACGTAAAGTAGCTCCCTGTGTTCCTGTACCTGACAACCTAAACACAATCCGAGAACCATCTTCAAAAATAATTCTTATCCCCTGATGGTTAGAAACTGAACCATCTATTGGATCTGTATAACTAAAATCATCTGCTTTAGCCACTTTCTCACCATTTAATTGAGTTCCTGCAAGACTAGATAATTTATCTCTTAAAGAACTCATGATTGAGTTAGCAATCACAGTATCTATAGCTTCATAATCATGTCTTGAATAGAAGTTACGACCAAATTTTTGCCAATGTTCTTCGACCAACTGATCAATTTGCTTACCTGTCGCAGCAACTAAATTCAACCAGAACAATACTGCCCAAACCCCATCTTTCTCACGGATATGATCTGAACCTGTTCCATAACTCTCTTCACCACACAGTGTGATTTTCTGAGCATCTAATAAATTACCAAAGAATTTCCATCCTGTTGGAGTCTCGAAACAAGGTAGACCTAATGACTCTGCCACCCTGTCAACTGCTGTTGATGTAGGCATTGATCTAGCAACACCTTTAATTCCTTTTGAATATGCAGGTATAAGATGCGCATTTGCAGCCATAATTGCTAGACTATCTGAAGGTGATACATCTATTTGTTTACCTACAATCATATTTCTATCAGCATCACCATCTGAAGCTGCACCGAAATCATACTTACCACTACGCATGTGCTTGACTAAGTCTTCGGCATTTACAGGATTTGGATCCGGATGAAAACCGCCAAAATCTTCAAGTGGTTCAGCATTGACAACTGTACCAGCCGGAGCTTGCAAAAGAGTCTCAAAAATATACTTTGCATAAGGACCAGATACTGCACTCATAGAGTCAAAACGTACCTTAAAGCCATTTGCAAATAGTTCACGAATTTTATCGAAATCAAATATTTGTTGCATTAACTCAGCATAATCAGTCACTGAATTAATAACCTCAACGGTTGTATTTTCAATTTTGTATGTGCCTACCTTGTTTAAATTAACACTATCTTTAGGTGCGTCACTTATCAAGTATTGGCCAATCTTTTTAGTTTCTGAAAAAATTCTATCTGTAATTTTCTCAGGTGCTGGACCACCATTAGAAACATTATATTTGATACCAAAGTCTCCTTTTGGACCACCTGGATTATGACTAGCCGATAAAACAATACCGCCAAAAGCTTGATACTTTCTGATAACACAACTAACAGCTGGCGTAGAAAAGATACCATTTTGACCAACTATAATTTTACCAAACCCATTAGCCGCAGCCATCCTAACAATAATCTGTACCGCCACATCATTATAGTACCTACCATCGCCACCAACAACTAGAGTCTTGCCTTGTATATCATCCAAAGAATTAAATATAGATTGTACAAAATTCTCTAAATATCCTGGTCGCTGAAAAGCGGTAACTTTATTACGCAGACCAGATGTCCCTGGTTTTTGATTTTCGAAAGGTTTAGTAGATACAGTTTGAATAGCCATTTCTTTACCTTAGTTATTAAGTTAGTTTAATGAGTAAAATAAGCAACAATCTCTTACCAAATTTAGGATTAGGTAACAGCCTATACAATTCATCTTATCACTATATCTATGAATTTAAAATAACCAATAACTGTATTATTACTAAAATTATTTTTTATATTAATTATTCAGTTTACTAAGTTCTCATAAACTATTAAGATTGTAATTATAGAGATTTTTGGTGCTCACAAGCATCCAAGCTAGAAACCATGTGGATTCTATACTTTTTGATTAGGAGCTTTTATGAAAAACGTAAATTCAAAACAAAATAATCACTCTACTATTGGCGAGCAAGATATTCATTTCTTCCATGAAGGTAAGCACATATATGCTTATGAGTTCATGGGTGCTCACAAAGCATCTGAAAATGGAATTGATGGTATTAGATTTACAACATGGGCTCCAAATGCAAAAAGTATTTGTGTCATTGGTGATTTTAACCACTGGCAAGTTGAAGATAAAAATTACATGAAACGCATCACCGATGCTGGACTATGGAGCGTATTTATCGCAGATGTAAAAGATGGTGATAAATATAAGTTTGTAGTCACAAATAAAGATACTAATCATTATGTATATAAAAGTGATCCTTATGCTTTTTTCTCAGAATTAAGACCAAACACAGCCTCTGTAATAAGTACGCAAACCACTTACAAATGGCACGATGAGAAATGGTTAAAAAAGCGTGCTACTGCTGACTACTATAATAGTCCAATGAACACCTACGAACTTCACTTAGCATCATGGAAAACTAAAGATGATAGGTTTATGACTTATGAAGAGATTGCTGAAGTATTACCCAAATATGTCAAGGATATAGGATACACACATGTTGAGTTTATGCCGTTACATGAGCATCCACTAGATGCTTCGTGGGGTTATCAACCAACAGGTTTTTACTCAATTAATAGTCGTCACGGTGATTTAGTAGGTTTGAAGCACCTGGTTGATAAGCTTCACACTCATGATATTGGTGTAATCCTAGATTGGGTACCGGGACACTTCTGTAAAGATCAACATGGCTTAATCAACTTTGACGGTAGTGCATGTTATGAATACCAAGAGCCTACAAAAGCTATAAATAAAGGTTGGGGAACGCATAATTTTGATCTAGGTAGAAATGAGGTCAAATGTTTCTTAATATCAAATGCCATGTACTGGATCAATGAATTTCATATCGATGGACTTCGTGTAGATGCAGTATCGAATATCTTATACCTAAACTATGATAGAGAAGATGGTCAGTGGGTACCTAACATTCATGGAGGACATGAGAATTTAGAAGGTATTGCTTTCTTAAGAGAGCTCAATGGTGTCTTAAAACATACTTGCAAAGGAGTAATCACAATTGCTGAAGAATCATCATCTTGGCCAAATATATCCACACCTGTTGAACAAGGTGGGTTAGGATTTGATTTCAAATGGAACATGGGTTGGATGAACGATACACTACGCTATATTTCATTAGACCCTGTCTATCGCAAATATCATCACAACTTAATTACTTTCTCTATGGTATACCACTATTCAGAGAAATTTATTTTGTCTATATCTCATGATGAAGTTGTACATGGTAAGAAGTCATTGATAAATAAAATGTGGGGCGATCTGTGGAATAAGTATGCGGGACTTCGCTTATATATGTCATTTATGATTGGACATCCCGGTAAAAAACTCATATTTATGGGTAGTGAATTTGGTCAATTTATCGAATGGCGAGAGTATGAACAACTACAATGGCAAGTTGTTGATGAATATCATACGCACAGGGAGACATTAAATTTCTTTAAGAAACTAAATAAATTCTATAAAGCTGAAACTGCACTATGGGAATGTGACTATGATCATAAAGGCTTCCAGTGGATTGATGCAAACAACTCTGAACAAAGTATTTTGTCTTTTGTTAGATCAAACAAGGATGGTAAAGAAAAGCTAATATTTGTCTGTAACTTCACTCCGGTGACATATTACGACTACCACATAGGTGTTCCTGATGCAGGATCTTATATTGAAGCATTTAACTCTGATGATCTTGAATTTGGTGGCTCTGGTCAACTTATTGCCGATGAAATATTTTCAACTCCTGAATCATCGCATGGTTTTGACCAAAGGATTACAATAAAAGTCCCTCCAATGGCCACTCTTGTTCTCAAACTCAAAAAATAAAGCTATAATGGCTTAACCAAATTATTCACAAACATATTAATTTAACTTAAAGTTGTAGATATGCAGTCATCAAATAATATATGGATAGAAAAAAATAATATTTTCGAAAAATTCAATGCCGAATATACACTCGATCAAGATCCAGATACAAATAGTATTAGATTTAGAATCAATGCACATGGCTTCTCATATGGATATGTTATAGGACATTTCAATCATTGGAAAAAAGAAGATAGATATAAACTTGTTTGGGAAGCAGATCCTGACGATGGTAGTCTATGGCTAACAAAAAATGTACTTAAAATCTCTAGTCTTATCAATGGTTCAAATCAATACTCTTTTGTATTAGTTGATTTAGAAGGTAATGAAAGAAGACTATCAGCAAGCAATCGTACTTTTGAACCATTAACTTTCAATTGGTGTGTAAATCCTCAGATTCTTTCAATAAAAGCATCTGAAGACTATATAGTACCTGGTTATAAAGTAGACCTAGTTGCAATAACAGAATCATTGACAAAAAAGAGAAGTATTGTAGATGTTACATGGCGAGTAGAACCTAAATCAAAACTTATTGAAATCAAAAACAATCAACTAATTATAGATCCAGCAATAACTGATATTAGTGAAGTTAAAGTTTTCTGCAGTAGCAAAAACAATCCTAATCATAGAGCGGAAAGAGTTTTTAGAATAGCTAGAGAACCTAGAGAAGGTCAACTCGTTCATTTTGTCAAAAAGGATGATCAATACTTAGGACAGGACTTTAGTTGGGAATTATGGACATATGATGAAAAAGGCAAAACACGACCTAAATCATTATCCAAAAAAAGTGATTTTGGCTTATATGCTGATTGTGTAAATAAGAATATTATTGCTCGCAAAAGAACATGGAATATGTATTGGCAAAATGATTGGGCTGAACAAACAGGCTCATTCAAAACAAATGAAGAGCATGATAATTTTTATATAGTTTATGGTGATTATGATATCTATACATCACTAAATGATGTTATTAATCGAACTAACGCTAGAATAAATTATGCAGTATTAGATGAACCTAATAAAATTGAGGCATACCTATCTGATACGCCTCTTGTCGGCACTATATTTGAACTATGGATCAACTCAAAAAAAGTAACCCATGCGGTAAGTATTATCAAATATAAATCTAAAAAAGTTATATTTACTAATTTGCCTACAGATTTAAATCCTAGTGATTTGATAGAAATACGTGCAAATAATACCTTTATGCCAACTAAAGTATGTATCGGAAACTTCTTGGATAAATATTATTACCCAAATAATGATATGGGTGTGACATTTTCTAATGATATTGTATCTTTTAGAATATGGGCTCCGACAGCAAAACACGTTGAGCTTTTGATATATCATGAAGATGATAATGATAAGCATGAGATGCCAGATGATGCATTTAATCTAATACCTGAGCCAGAGTATGGTACTCATAGTGTAAGTATTGCTAGAGAATTCTGTGAGAATAAGTTCTATCTGTATAGATTTTATTTTGATGATATAGACTATCGTGGTAATAAGTATACAAAAATAACTTATGCTATCGATCCTTATGCGGTTGGACTTGGTGCTAATGGTAGAAAAGGCTTTATACTCGATCTTAACTCCGAAGATCTTGCTCCTGAAAGCTGGAAAAACAGCTACTTCCATACACCTAAGAATCCTCAAGACACTATTATATACGAACTACATGTTAGAGATTTTACAATCAGCCCTGACAGTAATATCCCAGATAATATTCGTGGCAAATTCTTAGGTACAGTATATGAAGGATCTGAGATAACCAGTCCAGATGGTGAGCTATCTGTTTCAACAGGTATAGATAGTCTTCATGAACTTGGAGTAACCCATGTGCATCTATTACCAATATTTGATTTCTCATCAGTTGATGAGTCAAATGCTAATATCAAAGATAATAGAAATTGGGGATATGATCCACAAAACTATAACGCTCCTGATGGAAGCTACTCTATCAACCCTTTTGATCCAACTCAAAGAATCAAAGGTGCTAGAGAGATGATTGCCGGATTCCATAACAAAGGTATTGGTGTAATCATGGACATGGTTTATAACCATATGACTGATACATCGAACTTTGACAGTATCGTTCCAAAATACTATTTCAGAACAGATAGCTTAGGCCATTTTACTAATGGTTCCGGATGCGGTAATGAGCTTGATACCGAAAAACCAATGGTACGTAAGTTTATTAAAGATTCTGTTTTGCATTGGGTTAAAAACTATAAAGTCAATGGACTAAGATTTGACTTAATGGAACTAATCGATTTGGATACTATCAAAGAAATTACTGAAGAAGTAAAACAAATAGATCCAGGTATTATAGTCTATGGTGAGCCATGGAAAGCTGGTGATTCACCTCTTAGAAATGGTACCTACAGAGGCACACAAAGAAACCAAGATTTCTCTGTATTTAATGATGCCTTCAGAGATGCTATTCGAGGTAATAATAGTCCAGGTAATGGCTATGTTAATGGTGATGCTCATAATCCCGCTAATATTGGCAAGGTTATGGAAGGATTAAAAGGATCCATACATGATCTAACTGCTAACCCTAAAGAAACTATCAACTATGTTGATGCTCATGATAACTATACACTTTGGGATCAAATAGAGAAGAGTTTGAATAGAAATATACAAGCTGGTAACTATAGACAAAACATCCAAGAAAATATCTTTGACAGTCGTAGAGTTCGCCAGAATAGTTTAGCTCTTGGCATAGTATTGACATCTCAAGGTGTACCATTCTTACATGGGGGTTGTGAATTTCTTAGAACAAAACAAGGCGATCATAACAGTTATAAAAGTAATGATGATATCAATGCTTTCCACTGGCAAGACAAATTACAATACAAGCCTTTTTTTGATTATGTGAAAGGACTTATAAAGATAAGAAAAGAACACCCTGCTTTTAGAATGACCTCTCCTGAAGATATTAGTAAACATCTAATTGTTTCAGCAGCATACCATGATCTTCATTCTGGAGTTATCGTATCTCATCTTAAGGATAATGCTAACGGCGATATGTGGAAAAATATAGTTGTAGTGTATAATGCGACAGCTATAGAAAATTACGATATCAATGATATTGTCCCTATTACCGAAACTAATGAGTGGCATGTTGTCGCAAATCATGAAAGAGCTGGTACGGAGACTATAGAAAAAACAACTAAAGGCAAGCTACCTCCTCTTAGAGCATACTCAATGTTAATTATTCATAGCTAAGGAAATAAGATGTCTAATAATTTTAAAGCTCCTCTTAATACTGAGACTAAGTTTTTATTTTCTACTTCTGGTAGTAACTCATCTATATCAAGACATAATACTGCTATACAGAAGCTAGGCTTAAATCTTTGTTATTTTACATTTTCTGGTGATATAACTGCCAAGACATATACTGATGCTATTAGAGCACCCTTTGTCAATGGTGGTACAGTAACGGCTCACAATGGTCTAAAATCAAAAGTAATACCATTTTTAGATTACATAGAGCCTTTAGCTAAAGAGACTTTAGCTGTAAATACAATTATCAATAAAGATGGCAAACTTTATGGTTACAATACAGACTGTCATGGTTTACAAACAGCTCTTAAAAAAGGTATCAAAGCATCAAACAAAACTATCAAAACCGCAGTAATATACGGTAATGGTGGCGTATCTGGAGTTGCTTTTAAAGTTCTACAAGACTTAGGTATCAAAGTAACTATAGTCGGTAGAAGTGCCGAAAAAGTAGCTCAAAAAAGAAAAGAACTAGGTATAGAAAACATTCCTCATTTTGAAGGTCCGTATGACCTAGTAGTAGATGCCACACCAATATCATCATCACCAGAACTAGAGCAAAATACCCAATTTATAGACTTAGTTAAAAATGCAAAAATAGTATTTTGTCACGCTATGCCTGAAAAAGATAATAAGAAAAATTATCTACTCGAGTATTGTAATAAAAACGATATTTTCTATATCTCTGGCGAGGATATGTATATTAACCAGCTGATTAAACAATATATGATCTACTTTGAAAATCTCAATCAAAAGAAAATCACTGAAGAAGATATAATAAAAGCTTGGAATTTATAATTCTGCTATTTAATATCTTTAATAATATCCAACCAATTAGAATAAAAAGTCTTTCTATCATTTTGCCATGAATAATTAATATTATTTTGGCTGTCATAGTAGTTATATGGCTTATCTATATTATCGGTAGTTGCTTTATCCCTTAAATACTCTGCTTCTAGGGTATCCTGAGTATATTCTAGGTGATTAAACATATAAGTAATATCATACTTTTTATCTGCTAAACAATCTAAGCCATCTATTGCAGATGCTAGGATAACATCTGTATGCTCCAATACTTTCTGATCTGTAATTTTTGTTTGTCGAGATATACAAGCTTTAAGTTCACCATCTATACCTTTTAGCAGTGGATGATCGTGCTTAATAGGCTTATGCCCATATACACCAAATAACTTCTTTTCTAGACATTGTTTGTTTATACCATATAGATAATTTAGACCGGCCTGAGCAGCCCAGCAAACTAACATCACAGATAATTTATACTCAAGACTTTTTGAAATTATCTCACAAACTTCTGGATAGAAATCAACGCTCTCAAACTCTAATAACTCAACAGGAGCCCCTGTGATAATAATTCCATCTAAATCAGCAAAATCATAATCCTGCCAATTAGCATAATTTTCTTGTAAGTAACTCTCGCTAACTCTAGTACTAGGACGTACTAATGAATGAAAAAACACTAACTCAACAATTGTAGAATTATTATGAGAAAGTACATCTGCCCAGTGCTTTTCAGTTTCTTTGACAGTTGGCATCAAATTTACAATAGCAACTTTTAATCTTTTGATACTAGAGCTATTCTTGATACTAATTTCAGTTTGATAATTAAGCTGTAAGTCTCTAAAAAACTCAAATGACTTTTTTGCATTGATCGTCATACTGCACCTCCGAATAATCCAAAGCCTGCTTTAAATCCTCTATTAGATCATTAGCATCTTCTAAGCCTATTGATAATCTTACCAAACCATCAGATACTCCTGATTGTATACGCTCTTGCTCTGTTAACTGCGAATGTGTCGTTGATGCTGGATGTATAATCAAGCTTCTAGCATCCCCGATATTAGCACAGTGTGTGAATAGCTTTGTTTGCTCGACCAAATTCTTACCAGCATCAAATCCTTCATTTAACTCTATGGTTAGCAATCCAGCGACACCTTTTGGAAAATATTTATTAGCCAAAAGATTATATGGAGAGTTAACAAGACCAGCATAATTAACTTTTTTAATCTTTGGATGAGCATTTAAAAATTTTGCTACTTTTTCAGCATTTTTGATATGCTTGTCTAACCTTGCTCCCAATGTTTCTAGACCTTGTATAGCCAAAAAAGCAGTATGTGGACTAAGAGTAGCACCTATATCTCGCAAACCAACTGCAAGCCCCCTAACGGTAAAAGCCAACTTGCCAAAAGTTTCATGAAATGAAATATTATTATAGGATCTATCAGGTTTTGCTAATAAAGGAAATTTATCATTCGCTGACCAATCAAAAGTTCCTCCATCGACAACTGCACCACCTACTATAGAACCATTACCACTTAAATATTTTGTCAAAGAATAAGAGACAATATCTGCGCCATGTTCTAATGGGTTTAATAAGTAAGGTGTTGCAACAGTATTATCAACTATCAACGGAATACCAGCTTCATGAGCAATTTTTGCAAGTGCTTTGATATCAGCAATAACTCCAGAAGGATTAGATTGAGACTCTATAAATAGTGCCTTGGTGTTCTCTTGGATAGCATTTTTGACCTCATCTAATTTATTTATATCAACTAGAGTTGACTGCCACCCAAATTGCCTTGGAAATGTATGTGTCAATTGTGTTACTGAACCACCATACAAATATTTAGAAGCAACTATATGATCACCACTTTGAAGTAGATTTAAGAAAATCAAAAGTTGTGCTGCATGTCCTGATGAGCAGGCAAATCCGCCAGCAGCTCCATGAAGATTAGCTAGCCTAGAAGCATACTCATCTACTGTTGGGTTAGTTAATCGTGAATATATACTACCAAACTCTTTTAATGCAAAAAGATTTGCAGCATGCTCTGTACTTTCAAATACAAAACTAGAAGTTTGATGTATAGGTGTTTGTACTGATCCACTCTTTTCTGGTATAGAGCGATGTACGGCTAATGTTTCTAAAGAATATTTACTCATAGTTTTCTCCTATTTATAAAACTCTTTAGCTTGGGAGAAATCTGAGAGGGAAAGATGGAATAATCCAAAACACCTTTTAGCAGATTATTTTTCGTGTCCGCAAGCTGAGTTATCAAATCAACACGTTTATAAGACTATGCTTATAATTCATATGGAATTAAGTCCATATCTTTCAGCATATTACTTAGAATTATCTTTGTCAAATGATTATTTAACAAAATTTTGAAAAATTACTATCACTTATCTCTTGTGACAGGTCTAACAGCCAACTCTGATAATATATAATTATATAATGCCCTATGCACTTGATAGGTTGGATGAACATGATCCCAAAACGCATAATCTTGGGGATTATCACACATACTACCAGCATACCCTGCATCTATAACACTTTGCATTGATGGCTGATCTAATAGATCATTCATTTTGACTTTAGAGTCTGTTTTGGCGTTAGCCTCTAGGCTATTATATGCACTATCAATACTAGACTTCTCAGATGAAAAATATCCTCCCAACCAACAAGAATCTTTGATATGATCCAAGCTTATAGTTGCATTATATTTTTTATTAAAGCTCTTAGTATTATTTACCATTTCATCAAATACTGTAGCAATATCTATAAACTTCATTTTATGCTTATCCGCATACTCTCTTAAAATTTTGTTATGCTGTTTGTATATTTTTTTGAGAACTTTCTCATTACTTAGTGATTTAGACTCTCCTGTGATACTTAGATCAGGTAATCCAACAACAATTGTCTGTTTTGCAGATACTTTTTCAATAGCATTGATGATACCATCTGTCACTTGTTTGACTGCTCCATCAATATCCGTCATCTCTGGATTAGTAGTTAGGTAATCATTACCTCCGACAAAGAATATTGCCAAATTATCTTTTATATCATCATTAGCTTCTAGATTTAGATATAAGCCTACTTGATCATCTAAGACATACGGAGTGCTATTATCAGCCCACTCTGGAAACACTATAACCGAACTACCACCTACTGCATAATTACTCACAGGAATATTATTTAAATAAAGCCTATTTGCAAACTGTTCTGACCATACCTCACCATTAGAAAACATCCCTCTATAATATGGTGTCGATTTTGGTAAGAGTTGTAATGAATATTTATACAAATTACCCTTATCACTTAAGCTATCGCCAAATATCATTATTCTTTTGACACCAAATAATAGACTATCAAATATATCTAGCTCTTGATGACATGCAGAAACTGTAAAAGTTGGTGTTATTAAACTACCATTTATCAATGTTTTAAGGTTCACTGAATAATTAGTCCAATAGTATTCATAACCCTCATTGCGGAATTGATGATTTATTTCTATATTACCTTTTGGATCTTTAAATAAAGCTCGATTGGCACCTTTTTGACCAAAATAAAAAAAGCCATTTGATAACTCGTATTCTACAGAACCTGACGAATCTTTAGATTTGAAGCCAATATCATAATACGATGTTGTTGAATCCATAAAATTATCATTTGATAGCTCTTTAGTCATATAGTATTGATGTGGTTTTAGTGTCTTTGTAAAAGTTGATTTGTTATTTTTATCTTTGATAGTAAATACAGCATCTGTACTACAGTTATTCTCGAGCATTAGTTTGGTATGAGCATATCCAAAAGAATAATTTATAGATAAAGAGGTCAATAAAAGAATACTAGATATTTTTAAGAAAATGTTACGCATCTAATAGTTACTATGGATTAGAATATAACAAAAATTATACACTAGTGAATATAAAAACTTTAGCTCTAAAAATACACCCACAAAAATATTAAAATTGTCATATCAGCAAATGTATGAGTAATGATAGGTGCAAGTACTCCTTTTACTTTATATCTCATCAAACCTAGAGCACAAGCATATACAAAGGTCATCGCAAAACCTATTAACCCATTAGGGAACCCTCCCGCATAATGAAATCCGGCAAATAAAAATGCTTGTAAAAATATTGCTACTGAAATATTAAAAACTTTAGTCAATTCAGTTTGGATAATTCCTCTAAAAATAACCTCTTCAACAATTGCATTCAATAATGCTCCAACAGGTATTAGCATTAAAATTACAATAGTACTAAGCTTCGCAAGCTCTTGAGAAGTTGCCTCTCCAACTCCAGTTAGCTCACTTGTTAATATCCCCCAAACTATCAAGCTTATTGAAGTTACTACAGATACAAGCGCTACTGCTAACCAGATTTTAATATCTTTTATTTCCCCAAAATTAAACAGCTCAAAAACCTGCTTTTTGTATACTAGTGCAGATATTAATAGTGTGATTAATAATGTTGCAAACATTGGATTTTGATAAAGAGGTATTATCAAATAAATTGGCAAGGTTGATAAAAATAAAAATAGATTTGAATTGAAAATCTTCTTATCAAAAATCACACTTGTCATAAGTGATATAGCTGCACATAGTACTGCAAGATTACTAGATAACTCGCTCTGAAAATAAAAAGATAAAGTTATAAAAATTATATTTATTACAAATATAATTTTGACTAGATTAAGATTTGTAGACATGTATATATTTTTTTGATAAATCTAAAAGGATTATAAAGAAGAATTATTTAGGCTGCCAAACGATATCTAGCTCTTTAGCTGCTTTGACATCATCAAGACGACGCGCTGGTAGATTATAAGGAGCACCTTTTAGATACTGAGGATCTTTCTTAGCAATATCTCTGATTTCAACCATTGCTTGGATAAACTTCTCCATACTATCAATATTTTCAGTTTCAGTAGGTTCTATTAATAGACACTCTGGTACCAATAGCGGAAAGTACATTGTAGGAGCATGCACCCCTCTATCTATCAAGCACTTAGCAAAATCAGTGGCTGTCACACCATAATTTTGGAACTCAGGCTTCAAAGTTACGATGAACTCATGAGAAGCTCTTCTCTCAGGATATGCTATCGTGAAGCCTTCTTGTTTTAAGCGAGCCATCATATAGTTAGCATTTAGAGTAGCTATTTCAGAAGCTTCTGTTAGACCATTACCGCCTAGCATAGCACCATAAATATATGCTCTAATTAATACACCGATATTACCATTAAATGCTGATAATCTACCGATAGTATTTGGTACATCTTTTTCTTCTAGCCATACAAATTTATCATCTTTTTTACCAACCATTGGCACTGGTAAAAACTCTTTTAGCTTATCATTAACAGCAACTGGGCCAGCACCTGGACCGCCACCACCATGAGGAGTAGCAAAAGTCTTATGAAGATTCATATGTAAAACATCAAAGCCCATATCACCAGGGCGTGCTTTACCCATGATTGCATTTAAGTTGGCACCATCATAGTACAATAAACCACCAGCTTCATGGACTTTCTTCGCGATAACTGCGATATTTCTTTCAAATACACCAACAGTTGATGGATTAGTTAGCATAATTCCAGCTGTCTTTGGACCAAGTACCTTATCTAGAGCCTCGATATCAATATCACCATCCTTCTTGGTAGGTATCTCAATAACTTTTAGACCACAAACTTTTGCAGTAGCTGGGTTAGTACCATGAGCAGCATCTGGCACGATGATTTCATCACGCTCAAAATCACCACGCTTGTGATGATATGCTTTGATCATAGCTACACCTGCAAACTCACCTTGAGCACCAGCCATAGGAGCTAATGATACACCTGTCATACCAGTTAGCTCTTTGATTAAGTCTTGTAAATCATATAGACATTCAAGAGTACCTTGTACACTTTGAGCGCTTGCATAAGGATGTCTTTCTAAAAATCCAGCTAATGAAGCATACTTATGCGCAGCTCGCGGATTGTATTTCATAGTACAAGAACCTAGCGGATAGAAATTTGTATCTATACAAAAATTTTTGCGTGATAGTTGTGTATAGTGTCTAACAACATCTAGCTCAGCTTGCTCTGGAAGTATTGGTTTTTTAGAACGAAGCATATTTGTAGGGATATTTGAAACATCTCCTTTTTTGCTAGGCATTACAGATGGTGAGTTTTTACCTCTAGTTTTTTCAAAAATAACCATTTAAATTAACCTCCTATCCTAGCTAAAACTTTTTTAGTAGCTTCTATATACTCTTTGATATCTTCAGATGTATGAATCTCTGTAGCACAAACCATAATAGAGTTAGCTAAATCACTATGATACTCGCCTAAGAAATAACCTGCATCTATACCTTCTTTTTCCATTTCTGTGACAAAGATTTCGGCATTTACAGGTAAATCGATCACCACTTCATTAAAGAATACATTATTAAATCTAGCATTTACTCCATCTAGTTTAGATAATTCATTTGCTAGCTTAGTGGTATTCTCATGAGATACACTTGCTACTCTTTCTAAACCTTCTGCACCTAATAAGCTCATATAAATAGTCGCAGCTGTAACCATCAAACCTTGGTTAGTACAGATATTTGAAGTAGCTTTTGCACGACGGATATGCTGCTCTCTAGCTTGTAGAGTTAAGCAAAAACCTTCATTACCATCTAAGTCAACTGTTCTACCAACTATACGACCTGGCATTTGACGTACATGAGCCATCTTGCAAGTCATAAAACCAAAATATGGTCCTCCAGAAGCTAAAGGCACACCCATAGGTTGACCCTCACCACATACTATATCAGCACCATTTTCACCCCATTCCGCAGGTGATTTCAATATCGCAAGTGACATAGGATTAGTCACAGCAATTACTAAAGCGTCATGCTTATGTGCCCAATTTGTAATCCCATCAACATCTGCAAGTTGACCTAAGAAATTAGGACTTTGGATAACTACAGCTGCATAATCAGTATTCGCAAAATCTTCTAACTTAGTAATATCTGTCTTACCATTTTTAGAATCAAGATTAACAATATCAAACTCTATACCTTGATGCTTTGTTATAGTTTCTAATACTCTCAAATAAGTCGGGTGCAAAGCTTCAGCAATCAAAATCTTTTGGGATTTAGCTTTTTTGTTTGAGCGAATCGCCATAAGTACAGACTCTGCCAAAGCAGTTGCTCCATCATACATAGAAGCATTTGAGGCATCCATACCTGTCAAGCCAGCCATCATAGTTTGGAACTCATATATAACCTGTAAGCCACCTTGAGAGGCCTCTGCTTGATATGGTGTATATGCTGTATAAAACTCTCCTCGAGCTACAATATCCCATATAGCAGATGGTATATAGTGACTATATGCTCCAGCTCCTATAAAGTTTGTATTATGATGATTTTTATTAGCTCTTTTTCTCATCTGATTTGCTAACTGAATCTCATTGATTCCATCTTTAATCTTAAGAGTATCTGCTCTTAACTGGGCTGGAATTTCATCAAATAACTGATCTATAGAGCTTGCGCCTATAGTACCAAGCATTTTTTCTATCTGCTCAGGTTTATGTGGAATAAAAGACATATTTCCTCCATGTCTTCGTATATAGAATTTTATAAAGGACTAAATAGAAACTCTGAAAGTCTATAATTAGTCTTCAAGAGTTTTTGCATAAGCATCCGCAGATAATAGATCCGCAAGTTGAGATTCATCAGAGATTTTAAGTTTAAATAACCATCCATCTCTATATGGTGCATGGTTTACTTGAGAAGGATCATCACTTAGAGATTCATTCACATCAATAACCTCACCATCAAGAGGAGCATATACATCTGAAGCTGCTTTCACAGATTCAACAACACAAGTATCATCACCAGCTGAAAATTCCTCTCCAATTTCTGGTAACTCAACATATACTAAATCACCTAATAAAGACTGCGCATGTTCAGTAATACCTACAGTAACCTCATCACCATCTACTTTCACCCATTCATGAGATTTTGTGTATTTTAATTCATTAGGAATATTTGACATTTTTATACCTCCGTATTGACTACGATTAATTATTGTTGTGAAAATATTTATTTTTTAAATCAAAGATTGCCCATTCTTGACAAACTTTGCTTTAACTAATTCTACTTCTAATTCTTTACCGCGTATATTAACGATCGGATTAGCACCTTCTTTAGGCACATAAGCTAATGCTATTGCAACTTTAAGAGTAGGTGAAAAACTACCACTTGTTATATATCCTTTTTCGCCATTATCAAAATCAATCTCTTGGCCAGCTCTAAGCACGCCTTTTGACTTTAGAACAACTCCTGTCCACTTAGTAGTTATACCATGTGATTTTTTTGCAAGATATGCTTTTTTACCAATAAAATCTCTATTCTCATCAGATAAATCAACACTCCAACCAAGCCCTCTCTCTAGAGGAGTTGTAGTTGTATTCATATCTGATCCATATAGGTGCATCCCTGCCTCTAAGCGCAAAGTATCCCGAGCACCCAAGCCTGCTGGCTCGGCACCATTTTCTAATAAATTATCCCAAAAATCTGCTACTTGGTCTGCTGGCAACATTATTTCAAAACCATCTTCGCCAGTATAACCAGTACGAGCAAACATCCAATTACTAAAAAACTTAAATGTAAAAGGCTTCAGCTTAGCTATTTCTTCTGCGACCTCTGTAGTTACAGTATGCTTAACAATCTCTACAGCTTTTGGACCTTGTACAGCAACTATCGCTAGGTTTTGTTGTGGTGTTATCTTAACATCTAAGTCTTGAGAGTTTTCTCTAAACCATGCCACATCTGACTCTCTATTGCCAGCATTGACAACTATTCTAAAATTCTCTGAGTCAATCTTATATGTAATAAGATCATCAACGATACCTGCCTCATGATTTAGCATACAGCCATACTGTGCTTTGCCTGCTTCTAGCTTAGCAACATCATTAGCCAAGATATGACGCAAAAATTTCTCGGCATCTTTACCTTGAATATCAACAGCTAGCATATGTGATACATCAAAGACACCACAGTTCTCTCTAACATTATTGTGCTCTTGAATTTGTGAACCATAGTTAATTGGCATTGACCATCCAGAGAAGTCTACCATTTTAGCATTTGCTGCTAAGTGCGATTCATAAAGAGGAGTTTTAAGCATTTTTTTCACCTAAAATTAGACTCGATAAGCAACACTATACATTTTTTTTTAGCTGATTATAAGCGTTTTTTTTCAAAAAAATTTAATATTAATCATCAATTACTTTGATATATAATTTGCCATCTTTTGCCCTCTCAGGACCATGTATATCTGTATCAAATCCTGGCAACATTGAGCCTATCTTTTCTAGCATCAATAAGAAATCTAATATTACCTTAGATTCCTCTGTTACTTTTTCGCCTGGGAATATCACTGGAATACCTGGTGGATATGGTAATATCATCACAGCTGAAGTCTGCTCATACAGCTCTGCTAAAGGGACTTTTTTGACTTTACCTTTTAGTAATTTCTGAAAAGCCCTATGAGGATTAAGTTGTTGTTCAGGTAACACATTAAAAGCATGGTACATAAGATTAGGAAGATTAGCTTCTTTCATATACTGATGCAATCTTTCACTAACTTCTTGGATTCTCATATCTTCATAGAACTTAGGGTCTTGAGCATATAATGTCGGTAGCATCTTCTCAACCAATGTATTCTCATCATACATTTGTTTGAATTTATTAAGTACTGATATTAGCCTTACTGATTTTGCCTTTGTAGTGCCTAAACTAAAGATAAATAACAATGAATAAGGCCCAGATTTCTCAACCACGATATCATGCTCATCTAAAAACTTAGCCACTATATCCGCTGGCACCCCCCAATCTTGGACATTATTATCTTTTATACCAGGAGTTAAGATTGTTATCTTAATAGGATCTAGTGAAAGAAAATCTCCATCTATATTTTTAAATCCATGCCACTTATCAGCATTTCTTAGTAGCCAAGCCTCTTTATTAGAGATATTATCAGGTTGCCAAACATCAAAGAACCAATCACCAGCTTCTGATCTAAGCTTAACTAGCTCTCGTCTAAAATCTATCGCCAGATTGATAGTTTTGTCAATAAGATTATAGCCCTGCTCGCCCTCCATCATCGCTGCTGCTGTCTCAACACTAGCAACTATTGGATAAAAAGGAGATGTTGAAGTATGCATCATATATGCTTCATTCAAAACTTCATCGTTATAATCACCTTTTATGTGTAACATTGATGACTGGCTGAAAGCTGCCAGAAGTTTATGAGTAGATTGTGTCTCAAAAATTATATGCTCTGGCTTTGGTTCAATCTGCATTGCAGACTTATGTTTATAGATTGGATGAAATATTGCGTATGGTATCCAAGCACTATCAAAATGTAACTTTTTAACATCTAGTTCATAATGAATAGTATCTGTGTTATATAGAATGCCATCATAAGTTGAATTTGTGACAACAGCATATTCAGGCCATTTATCTGCAATGCTACTATTATCAATTTTTTCTTGAATAGTTTGGCGCTGAAATTCTTTTTTAGGTATACCTCCAATTATGCCATAAGCATTTCTTGTTGGTTTTAGATATATTGGATTAACATCTACCATCATCATTAGATGTGTAACTGATTTATGGCAATTTCTATCTACAAGAATTGTATCGCCATCAGCAACACTATACATACCGACTATCTTATTTGCTGTTGATGTCCCATTGGTCACAATCAACGATCTATCAGCTTGGAAAACTTTTGCAATATACTCTTCTGCATCTTTGTGAGCTTCCGAATGATCTAATAAACTTCCTAGCTCTTTCATTGAGATAGATAAGTCAGTCTTAAAAACATTCTCACCATAAAAGTCATAGAATAAAGCACCTACTGCCGAACGCTGAAAGCCATACCCTCCCTGATGCCCTGGTGTGCAGAAAGATGAGTTAAAAGATTTGGAATATTTAAACAACTCATAAGTTAAAGGTGGCAAAATATCATTGAAGTAGTTTGTAATAGTTCTATGAATAAAATCCGAATCCTCGCCAGCTAAAGCATCATACTGTAAGAAGTTAATATTTAAGTTAAAATCACGCAGATTGAGTTTGATACTTTGGTTATAATCAGAAACCACAAATACTGGTAACTTAGTGTTAAGATGCGCAATATTGTGGAATGCTTCAATACTAAAACTAGTTCTATCAAGAACGATACAACATATTCTTGAATTATCCTCAAGAATCTCTACAACCTCAGATAAATCATCTACTGTTAAAGTATGATATTCATAACTTTGTAGATCTTTTTCAATCTTTAGCAAGAATTTTTCTTTATATGATTTTAAAGTGTCTTTATATACAAATACAATTGTCTTCATTAGCTTTACCACTTATGGACTACATACTTATGCAGTATACTAAAAGTGAATCAGATAAAAATATTTTTTGCTAATGAAAATCAATAAATAATGATTTAGTTGGTATGTTCAACTAATTCTAATTCACCATCAACTAATCTATAGATTTTATTCATACGACTAGCTAGTTTCTCATCATGCGTGACAATTACAAAACTAGTTCCAAAATCATCACTAAGCTGTTGCATCAAAGCAAATATACTTTCAGATCTTTGGCTATCTAAGTTACCTGTAGGTTCATCTGCTAAGATACAGTTAGGATTGGTAACCAATGCTCTAGCAATAGCAACCCTCTGGCGTTCACCACCAGAAAGCTCGGCAGGTTTATGATCTGCACGATGCTCTAAACCAACTTTTGTTAGAATTTCATTAGCAAGCTTTATTGACTCTTTTTTAGTATATTTTTTGGTAATAGCTAATGGAATCATTACATTCTCAATAGCTGTAAACTCTGGCAATAAATGATGTAACTGATAGATAAAGCCTAAATGCTTATTTCGCATCTTTGCACGCTTATTTACAGATTGATTATCAAATCTCTCACCCATAAGCATTACCTCACCTGAGCTACACTTATCTAGTCCACCCAAAACATTTAGCAATGTTGTCTTACCTGATCCTGATAGACCCAGTATAGCAACCTTTTCTCCTTTATTAATTTCAAGGTTTACACTTTTAAGTATAGCTATATCTGTCTTGAATTCTGTGTAGCTTTTTGAGACATTCTTACAACTTAAAACTATATTACTCATATCTAAGCGCCTCCACTGGTTGAACCTTAGAAGCACTCCAAGCCGGATAAAGTGTAGCTAAGAAACTTAAAAACATAGAAACTAAAGTAACCTTAAATACATCAGACCACATAAGCTCCGATGGAATATAATTAATTAGATACACGCTAGCACTCAAGAATTGTCTCCCTGTAACATGCTGAATGAAATTAACAATCTCTGTGGCATAAGTCGATAGTAAAATTCCCAATAGAACTCCTATAACTGTACCAATCAAACCAATTATAAACCCTTGGTAGATAAACACAGTTATAATTTGTCTTGATGACATTCCCATCGTTCTAAGGATTGCAATATCACTTCGCTTATCAGTCACAACCATCACTAAAGATGACAGTAGATTAAATATAGCAACCGTAATTATTAGCAATAGGATAAAGAACATCATTGTCTTTTCCATTTTTAAAGCATCAAAGAAAGATTTATTTTCATCAGTCCAATCGCGAGTGAAATAATATGGAGCGATAGCACCATCATTAAGTTTATTTTTCACAAGTGGTGCATCATAGATATTTTTTAGACCTAATTGAAGAGATGATACTGAATTACCAGTTTCAAATACTTTTTGGGCATTTTTGATATTAATCATCGCATAATAAGCATCATATTGATAACTTACTGAGAATATACCTGATACCGTAAACTGTTTAATCCTAGGAATCATTCCAGCTGGTGTTAAGCTTATTTTAGGAACTATTAAAGTAACTTTATCTCCCACGCTAACACCTAAACTATTTGCTAGCGCACTACCTAAAACAATATTATAGCCCTCATTATCATCTAGTGATGATAACTTACCCTCTATAATGTGATCGCCAATTGGTAACACCTTAGTTTGATATTTTGGCTCTATACCTTGTATCTGTACAAAAGCTGTCGTACTACCACCATTATTTGCACTTAACAATCCTTGAGACTCCACGATAGGAGCTGCTGCTGTAACACTTGGAGCACTTTTCTCAACTTCTTTTGCTAATTTTAGCCAGTCAGTAACTTGCCCACCCATCTGATATACTTTCAAAGGTGGAACCATCATCAAAATTCTATTTTTGATTTGTTGGTCAAAACCATTCATCACAGACATTACTGTAATTAATACAGCAACTCCCAAAGATATACCCAAAAAAGATATAGCAGAAATAATAGATATAAACCGATTACGCTTCTTAGCACGGATATATCTTAACCCTATAAAAAGAGGAAGACTTCTAAACATTTAAGCTTTGTTTTGCAAATAAAATTACCATGTATAATAACATATTAAGGGACTAAAAACATTTCAAATAACCATAGCCAAATTTATCAAAAAATTTTTCCTAGTATCAATTTTTGATTAACCTTGTTAATTTTTACTAATTGTTGAAATATTTATATTGCTATATTATATGCCTCATTGACAAAAAGACATGTAAGTGAATAGATATGAGAAAAAATTTTAGATCTCAATTTTGTGCTTTACCAATATATTTAGGTGGACTAACTATAGCTTACATAATAACAGCATCGATAATAACTAATTTATTGTTCTAAATATGGCTGGCTTAGTTAGATTTTGATTTAGAAAGGTTTATGTTGATCCTCCCCCACACAAATAGGACACATAAAACTATATAACGAGTCTATACATAACTAACTTAAAGACTAACTTCAGCCAGCTATATTTAAACTTCTTTAAAAAAAGTAAATATTCTAAATGACAAGATCAAAATAAAAAATTGAAAAAAGGTTTGACGATTACCTACTTTCACCTGGGCATTGCCAGACTATCATCGGCGTGAGACCGTTTCACTTCTGAGTTCGGAATGGGATCAGGTGGTTCCAGACTGCTATTATCGTCAATAGCCACATATGATACTCTCATTAATTATTATGTCAACTATATATTCAAAAGTTTTGTCAAAAAACAAATACCAAATATGGAAATAGAAAAATAATTTTCTAGTAAAAGACTCTTTGTTTACAATAATTTTATAGATAACTAACTCCCACCTAGATGGGTGAAACAAAAGACCCATGGATATCTACCATATAAATATAGAAAGTTCGAAATATTCCCACAGCAAGTATATTGGCATTAGCAGAGCTTATATCTAAGATCAAACTATTTGAGTTAATAGGATGAAACCTTAGGTTCTCATGGCAGTAACAGCGATTATAAACTTCTGATTTATCGTGCCATATATAAGATAGCATATCATAAGCTTAATATCTAACGATAGAGTAACTACATGCGTTATTGAATCCAATAGAAATACATTGTTCTAATGCTATGGATATGGTTAAGAAGAGTTGGTTGTAGTAATAACCTACCAACTATCGTCAGTCATACAGAATTGATATCGCTTTAGACAAAAAGAATGTAGTCATATAAAAAATAATACGTAGTGCTCTAAAAATCGCTTTATTTAGAATTAGCTCTCCTGATAGAATTATTATACACTCTGATAAAGAGTCTCCATACTGTAGTGGTAAATACCAAGATATGATATGACTCTAAGTCAGTATGAATATATAATAAAAAATAAAGAAGTAAGCTGTCCTAAATTGACATGATAGATCAAAACTCATCAAGTAATAATTTTGATACTGTACACCAAGAAAAAGCACAATTTAGAATTATTAACTGTATTGACTCTAATCACGATAATATTTATCTATGATGAGGATATTACTCTCAAGGAGGTGTTGTAATGCCACTATTAAAGTATGAGGATAAGCATAGGCTTGAGTTCTCGGTAACAAATGTATTTACTTGTTTGTTATTTTCCACTTTATTTTTTTTGGATTTTGTAATGCAAACATCATTTAGCATTAACTTAAAAGAATTCAAAAGCCAACTAAGTTTGGATTCATTTTATTTAGGTTTGTTAGGCTCATCATTTCTAATGGGATATATTTTGATGCAACTGCCTATAGGTTTCTTACTGACCATTTTTAGAGTTAAAACAGTAATGTTATCTTTTATCGTAGTGACTATTATTGGTAACATAATTATTATATTAAGTAACGATTTCTATAATCTTTTTATAGGGCGATTTTTGACTGGCTCAGGATGTGCTATTGCTTATATAGGTGCTGCATACGCAGTGACTCACTGGTGGCCTAATAAATATGAAGGTTTTGGTTATGCACTTATACTAGCTTTAGGTTCCTTGGGAGGTTTTGTAGGACAAGATATTTTCAGTTTATTTCTTCAGTACAGGTTTTCTTGGGAGTATACGACAGTATTATCAATTGTATTTTCTCTAATAATTCTTTTTATTGTAATATTTTCTTGGGTAGAAAATGCACCAGATGAGTCATTTGAAAATGTAAAAAAATTAATTTTAGTTTATTTACTAAGACATTATTTAATAAAAATATAATGTTTATAGGTATATTGGGATTAATAGCAAACTCTCCAACAGCTTCATTAGCAGGGCTATGGCTTGTGCCCTACTTTGAGATAAATAATTCACTTCAGCAGCAGCAAGCTATAGATATCATAGCAGCATTTTGGTTTGCACTGATTGTTTTACCATTTATAATTAGTTTTTTATCCTTAAAAATCTCACCCAAAGCACTGTTGATTATATCATTCTTCTTTGTATTCCTTGGTTATCTATTGCTTATATTTTCACATTTAATTCCTACATCTTTGCTTTACTTGTCGATGATATTTTAGCTATTAGTCCATCAATACCTTTATATCTATTTGTAATGATGAGAGTCGTTGAAGTGAAAAATTATGCTATAGCGTTTAGCTTTTTAAACTTAATGACTATGTTTGGTGGTATGGCTATGCAACCCATATCTGGATATATTATAGATCTCTTTGGAAATGGTGATAGTTCAGGATACCATTTGTTAATAGCTATATTTGCACTTTTATCGATAATCTGTATTCTTATATCAGTTTTAGGAATCAAGCTTAGCTTACATCAACAGGCTAAATGTAGAAAGAAAATGTGCTAATAGTATCTCGTAAGTATATCCTCCTATTGAAATATTAAATAAAGAGTCATTAATCTGCATGTTGGATGAATACCAAGTTTTCTCAAAAATCACGGATTAATCACAAAAAATGGTTTCAAAAGTTATTCGGATTAGCTATATCTTTGAACCGTCTCATTTGACCTTTTTAGAAATCTCATTTAAACTACTATCCGAATATAAAATATGTATAGCATTTTGAATATAATTACTTGTCAAAGGTAAAGTAGGTTCTCTAAAAAATGTCCCATGACCTGTAGGGAGTATTCTATAAGCATACTTTTCAAAATGACTATCCCAAAACTCTCTTGGATCTTTATCTGAGTTAATAAATGGATTTAAAAAGCTCTGTCCAAACATCATTAAAGTCTTACCTTTGTATATCTTTGGAAAATACTCCAATGTAACTAAATACGGCTTAATACCTAAAACTCTATCGAAATGAACCACTAATGAATGTGCAAACATACCAGATTGACAATTACCAAATATTACAAATGGCTTTGATAGATCATGAATTTTAACTATTCTAGCAAAATACACCAATACTAAATTTTCTTGAAATTGTTCGTAGCTTTCAGCTGTTTTTGCATGTGTATGTAAAGATCTCATTCCATATAAAGGTTGATCCTTATCTATTACTTTTGCAAGATTTGAAAACTCTGTCCAGTTATTACATACCCAAAATATTGGTGATTTACTTCCATTCTCATTGACAGCTAATAATAAACCTTTTGCGTTTCCTAATATACTAACTGACATTTCATCGACATCTTTTTGCATACTTTGCAGAATAGTGTAAAACTGTCTTTTAGAGTCATTATCCATCTCATAATAACTCATAGGTTGGGGTTTATTATCCCAAAACTCATCTGCAGGAACACCTTCTCTTTTTACAGGCTCTTCCTTAATATCCTCATACTTTTTATTGACTAATTTACTAATAGTTGGGAAATCAAATATATCTTTAACATCTATTTTTGCTTCTACTTTTTTATTAAGCTGCGAAACTATCTTAATAGCTAAGATACTATTACCACCTATCCTAAAGAAATCATCTGTAACTCCTACCTTCTCTAAGCCAAGTACCTCTGCAAATATATCACACAAAGTTATTTCAAGCTCTGTCGTCGGGGCTACAAACTCATCTTCATTAACAAACTCAGGATCTGGTAACGCTCTTCTATCTAATTTACCATTTACCGTCAATGGCATAGA
>NZ_DS999315.1 GCF_000156715.1 Francisella philomiragia subsp. philomiragia ATCC 25015
GTCCTAGATAAGTTTACTTTAAACTCTCTCTAACCCAGTGTCTAATTAGCTTTAGTTGCTCTTTAGAATCACTATGGTTAAATCTCCACTCACACTCCTTCAAAAACAAGTGAAAATGTTCTCTAGGAATACCGTTAAATTTCCTCAAATGTCTCTTAGCTTGATTCCAAAAGTTCTCTATACCGTTTATATGATTATGCTTCTTTGCAAACAGCTTACTATGGTTAATTCTATAATGTTTAAAATCTGAAACATCTAAGGCATTATAGCTCCTAAAAATATCAGTGTAAACGATACTATCAGGCTTAACTTTTTCTCTAATTATTGGTAATAGAGTATTACTTTTAGCATTTGGAATGATTACTGTGTATACCTTTCCATTACGTTTAAGTAAACTAAAGACAGGAACTTTACTACTAGCTCCTTTACCTCGTTTACCTTTACGAGATCCTCCAAAGTAGCTTTCATCTACTTCAATCTCTCCTGTAAACATTTCTAAATGCTCACTATTTTCATAAATTAATAATCTTAATCTATGAAAATAATAGCTGGCTGTGGTTTTATTTACTGATACTAATTCTGATGCAGTTCGTGCTGTACTTCCTGCTATAAATAACTCTATTAATTTGTCTTGCTTGTATGAACTTAATCTACTTTTTCTTATCAAAACCATCCTAACATAACTTAGTTATCTAGGACAGCCCCTAAAT
>NZ_DS999314.1:0-1413 GCF_000156715.1 Francisella philomiragia subsp. philomiragia ATCC 25015
TTTGTTAATGAAGATAGTTATGTAGCCCCGACGACAGAGCTTGAAACAAGTTTATGTAATATCTTTGCAGAAGTACTTAGCTTAGAGAAAGTTGGTATAACAGAAGACTTCTTTAGGGTAGGAGGAGATTCTATTCTAAGTATTCAATTAAGTACTAAATTACGTAAGAGTGGTTATGAATGTAGTGTAAGAGATATATTTGATAGTCGCAATGTATCTAAATTAGCTAAGTATATTGAGTCTACTGTTAATAGTGAAATAGCTATTATTAAAGAAGAAGGTTTATTAACAGGAGAAATTGGTTTATTGCCTATACAACAGTGGTTCTTTGATAAGATTCATAGTAATGAATTTGCTGAGTATAATCATTGGAACCAGTCATTTATGGTTAAGGTTCCGAGTTTAGATAGAGATAGATTAGAATCTATATTATCTAAGTTAGTAGAACATCATGATATATTAAGAGTTAAGTATGATCTTAACTCAAATGCTCAATATTATAATGAGAGTATTGAGATACCTGAGATTAAGTATTTAGATATTAATGACTATACACAAGAGGAATTACATAAAGAGTTAACATCTTGGCAAAGTGACTTTGATATAGAAAAAGGAGCACTATTTAGAATTGGTTATTTAGAGGGCTATGCAGATGATAGCGCAAGATTGTATTTTGCATTACATCACTTAATAGTAGACGCTGTAAGTTGGAGGATATTGATTGAAGACTTTAAGGCTTTATATAACAATCAAGGACTAACACCTAAAGCAACAAGCTATAGACAATATGCTGATATAGTAAGAGGTTATGCAGACAGTAATAAGGAACAAGAAACTTATTGGAAAAATATAGTTAAAGAACTACCTAACTATGAGGTTACTAGACAAGCACCAACGATATCACAAGCAATTTTAGATAGAGAATCAACTACTTCATTGCTACAAGTTAGTAATAAGGCATATCATACAGAGATTAATGATTTATTGCTTACGGCATTATTATTATCATTGAAAGATATAAATGGTTTAGATAAGCAAGGAGTGACATTAGAGGGTCATGGTAGAGAGCATTTAGTTGAAGGGCAAGATATAGGAAATACAGTAGGTTGGTTTACAACGATGTATCCAGTGTTGCTTGAGAATCAAAAAGATTTAGTTACTACAATTAAGTATGTTAAAGAGAGCTTAAGAGCTATCAAGGATAAGGGGATAGGCTTTGGTAGTTTTGCAGTTAGTAGCGATAGTGATATTACATTCAAAGATTTGCCGGCTATTAGCTTTAACTACTTGGGACAGTTTGATGCTAAAGAGGGATTGTGGCAAGTAGTATCAGAGGATAGTGGAGTATCAATATCATCGAAGAACAAAGATCATAATATTGTTAATATAAATGGAATGGTGGTAGATGGACAG
>NZ_DS999314.1:1949-221539 GCF_000156715.1 Francisella philomiragia subsp. philomiragia ATCC 25015
CTAAGCTTCAGTGTGGTTACGCAGTTAGGGCAAGATATAACTAATAAATTGAGGCAGTTATTAGTTTGTAATATAAAGAAGGTTATAAAGGCTTGTCTAAGAAAGGTTAGGAAAATAACGGCAGGTAAAGGTCGAGAGTTATTTACTAAAATTTTTGGTAAGGTTCAGAATGATGGATTATTCTATATGTATGCATATGAAATATGGAGGGTTAAGCCTATATCTATGAAATATATGACTTTACTACAACATGAAAAAAAACAAGTTTATGAAATTATAAGGCGAATGCAGGATGATGTGCTAAGTATGTCAAATTATTTAGGAGTTCCTAAAGATATGATTTTGGCTTGTAATGAATCTGGTAGCAAACCACCTATATTGTGGATTTGTAATAATTGGACTGAATTTCATAATCTTGCTTCAACGCTAAGTGCTGAGCAACCAATATTCGGAATGAGATCTTTGAATCAATATGTTAAGGATATAGGTAGCACTTATAATATGATTGAACATTTTTGTTTAATTTATTTTTCTAAATTGGTATCTCTTATAGATGTAACAAAGCCATTTATTTTATTTGGAAATTGTCAATCAGGAATTTTTGCTGAATCTATAGCTATACATTTTCATAGAGTTATTAATGTTGACCCATGCTTAGTTACACTAGAATATGTGCCTACAGAATATATGGGTAATACACTTATGATGTTTGGAAGAGAAAGTCAATTTAATCCCTTTTATAATACAGATATTGATCCTAATAGTATTTGGGTAGATCATTTTAGAGGAGCATACAAATGGCGGATACTGCCATCTAATCATGGTGGGTACTTTTCTGGAGATTGTCTAGCGATTACCACGAAATATTTATTAGAAAGTATAGATATTTTAGATGATAAGTTAAATACGAATATATTTGATAAGAAGCTTATAATTCATATGGGTCAGCATAAAACAGGGTCCACCGCTATACAGAAATCATTATTAAAACACTGTGATGATAATGAGATCCTATATCCTAAAACAGGACTTTACTCCATGGCACATTATGCTATGGCACATATTTTATCAAATTCTGAAGAGTCAGAATATCTTTCTTTTAAAACTACACTGTTTGATGAAATTAGGAGTAGTAATACAAAAACAGTTGTTATATCTAATGAAAACTTTTCATCTGATAAAGAAGTATTCTTTGATCAACATAAGATGGAACTGTTATGGAATAGATTAAAAGATATAGCTGATAATTTTAATGAAAGTGAAATTGTTTTTTATGTTCGAGAGCAAGCTGAGAGCATAGAGTCTAGGATTAATCAATCCATTAAAAGTAAGATTTGTACAAATATAAAAGACATGGGAACTATTATTAACAATGTGACATCGAATCCAACTCTAGACTACAATTGGTTCTATGATAGATTGAGACTAATATTTCCTTATTCTAAGATTACGCCTTTAGTTTATGATTCTGAAATATTGTATTCCAATGATATCGTAAGTGATTTCTTTAAGAAAATTCTAGGACTAGAGATTGCAGGATCTAATTATAATCCTAGAATTGCTGGTCTGGATTTAGTTAAGAAATGTATGTATGTAAATAGTATGAGTATATCGATTGAGTCCAAAATGAATTTGAAAGCAAAATTAATCAGTAGTTCGAATGGATTATCAGACTCTCAGACAATACTAAATCAGCAGATAGTAGATCAAATTAGAGAAAAATATAAAGAGTCTAACTTAATTTTTAATAAAAAGTCTAATCTCTGCCCGTTTCGAAATAGCTTTGTTGCGGCTGGTAATGGCCTCGTGAGAATCAATCAAGATGAATTTATTAAATTTAAAAAAAAGATTATCGAAGATTATAAAGTCGTAGAAGATTTTATACCAAAAATAATTACTCAGTATTGGAGTTATGGTGATATTCCATCTGAAGTGCAAGATATTATGCAATCATGGATAGATCATAATCCGAGCTATCGACATATCGTCTTTAATAAATCTCAAGCAATAGAATTTATAGAGAAAGAGTATGGTCAAGAAGTTAAAGCTTTATTTTTAGAGTGTACACTTCCGGCTATGGAGAGTGACTTTTTTAGGTTGGCATATATTCTAAAGTATGGAGGAATTTATGCAGATGCAAGGTTAAAGTCTAGTGCTGATATATCAGCTCTTATATGTGAGGGATCTAAAGTATATTTTTTACAGAGAGATATTGGCGTCATAAGAAATGGTTTTATTGTTGCGAAACCCCAGCACTATGTTATCAAATTTATATTTGAAAGTATGATATCCAATATGAAAAGTAAATACTTTGAATCAATTTGGGATACTACAGGTCCTGGGAATATTAATAATGTTGTGCAATCTTTATCATATATTAATCGAAGGGATGTTGTATTGCTTGATGAAGCTGAAATGAAAAGTAGCTATTTCGAACTACAAAGCTGTAATTATAATAAAAGCGAAAAGCACTGGAGTAAAAAACAGCTTACGATGGATAGTATATTTGTTAGCGGTAAGTGTCCTAAGTTATCATCAAAGAATATATACTTAAAACTGGCAACTGCTGATGATGATTTAAGTCAACTAAGGGAATCTTTTTATATTCCTGAATTTATGTATGCTACTGACTTTCATCATAATCAAATTATAGATTTATTTATAAGTAGAGAAAATATTTATATATATAACAAGTTTATTGAAAATTTTAAGGAGCTATATAATCAAATATCTAGTGCAGAATTAGACTCTATAATGTTGATATTTGATGAGAGTATTTTTAAAACTTCTATAAGCAATCCTACTTTTTATTGGAATCTTAATCTTTTAATGAAACCTTTTAAAAAAAGATTTATCATATCTGATAATCTTGATCTAGAATTAAAGCAACTTACAGATATTAATCTATTGGAGGTTGATAAATTATCGCAGTAGGTTGCGTTATGGTGTTATTTTTATAGTAAAGTACTCATCTTACGCATGTTAGTTAAGGATTTCTAATTTCATATAGTTCCTTAAGAGCAATAGCGTTAGATCTAACCAAGAGCTTATATTTGAGAGCGAAGTGATTTAGTGAAGTTTTTATCTTTAGCATTTCTAGTTTACAAAAAGCTACTAATGAGCAAAAAATATGATCTCTTTGAGTTTTTTCAACTTTAGTTGGTGAAGCTGATAAAGAAGTATTTTGCTTAATTGATTTGTAATAAACCTCTATTTGCCATCTTTTTTGATAGTCATGATATAACTGATCAGAATCCATTTCTAAATCATTTGTTACACAAGATATAAAATTCCTTTTGTACTGTTCTCGTTTATGAAAATCTTTTTTGTTAAAAGTACTGGGAAATTCATATCTTTAAGCCATATCTTTAAAGATTCTCCATCAGCAATATCAAGATCAGAGAGCTTAATAAAATCCTTACTTCTTCTAGCATAATCAGTCAAGGCAATAACTCTATCTGACTTCATACCAAGTATGAATTTCTTCGATAATGTGTGATGTATGAAATTCATATTATCTTTAGAGCAAAACCAGCTATCTGCCAAAATATATTTAAACTTAACATGATTAATAACTGCTCGATTTATCATGTTTTGAAATATTTGGTTTTTAGTAACTTTTTATCTTCTCTTATACCTCTTATCTTTTTCATCTGTGCTTGGTTTTTCACTAATCGTATCATCCAAACAAAGAACATTGTATTAGCTATTATGTTTTCTAATTAAAGGCTTTATGTATCTCCAAAATTCTAAGCTTGTTAGATCTGATTTACTTAAAAATCTTGTTATTTTGTCATGTGATACTTCTTGATCTAAATATATCTGATAATTTTGTAGCTGTTGTATACTTGGTTTGGCTTATAAGATAGTCTGTGTATATATCTAGTAAATCCTTGTCCATTTCTTAGAAAATATATTTTCTTCTATCAGCAGTATTCTAAATATCTTTTTAAAACTTACAATCTTCTGCGTAAGGTAAGTAAAGTAGTAATTATGCTAAAGTATTAAAGCTAAATGTAGAGGAGTCTGTACCGTAGCCATCTGCAGTTACACTAAATGTTACAGAGTATCTTGTATTAGGAGATAGATCATTAAACTGTCTTTGTAGTTGATCAGTTTCTAAAATTAACTTTTTGTTAGTATCATCATAAAGCGATACTTTAAAGCTTAGGTTCTCAAATTTTCCTCTAGGATCCTTAGGATCTGGGGTACCACTAAATCCAACGAATGCAGAATTAGAAGTCAGGTCTTTTACATAGCCTTTATTTACCCAATTAACAGTATAATCTTTAGTAGAGAGAGTAATATTCTCACTACTCACATCATCATAACCATCAGCTTTAGCTGTAACAGCTAGAGTATAGCTAGTATTTGCTTCTAATCCATCAATTGTAAAGTTGTTAGTATCAGATGTACCACTTTTTACTACTTCTCCAGTATCTTTGTTAGTTATAGTATAATCATAGTCTATATCAACAGCAGATGGCGCAACATCTTTTGGATATGCCACTACGTTAACATTAGCACTTGTATAACTATTATCTACATTGATACCATAAATGTCTAAAGCATGTTCTGCAGAAGTTTTAATGGTATTAATAGTTTTTGTAATATCTTTATAACCATCTGCACTCGCTGTGATTACAAATTTATAACTATGTGAAGATTTTAGATTATTAAAATCTATATCAAATCCTGTATTTGAAGCAACTGTTTGCGTACCTGTTTGGACAGGTTTGGACGGGCTGGAGTTGCTGTATAGTTCATAGTTATATGTAATCTCAGCATCTTTGCCATCAGCAGTTTTTGCACTGAAGTTTTTAATACTTATACTATTATAAGCTATAGTTGGGGTTGAACTATTGAAGACTAGAGTAGAACCCGCCTGTCTAATTATGTCAATATTATTTGTATCAAAATTGTATTGTTCTACAAGCCCATTTTCTAAGCTGATATATATACTGTTGTTGTCAATTTTAGTTATATTAACTACCGGCGAACTATAAATATCATCTTGGATTGTATTCCAGTTACTGGAAGTTGTATTGTAGTATCGAACTGCTCCTGACTCAAAGCCGACTACGATATATTTATCTCCTGATAGGTTAGTAATTACTGAGTCTAGTGCAGTAGAGTAGTTATCATTAAAACCTTTATGATCTAGAGGTTTTGATAGACATGAAGAGATACTGCCGAATGAATATGTGCTACAAGATGATACATCATACAGATAAATATCATTGGATTGTGTTATATCTTGTAAGATGTATCTTGCAACATCATTAGTACCATCATTCTCTGTGATAATATTAGAGTAGTCAGTTTCATCTGCCTTGACTGGAAGATTCACTATAGTATTTGAACCAGATTTATCATCGTAGAATCTAACTTGTCCTTTTGCAACTTCTACGACTCCTTGTATAGGGCTCTTATTAGATCCTAGTACTGCAAGATCTTGAGGTTCTAATGTGGATATTCCATCTGCCACAGTTTTTCTAGTTAACGCTTTTGCTTTACCCCCAGGGTTGCTTTGATCATATTCAGAGAAGTAATTAAGGCCATTGCTATCTATTTTCTGAGGGATATCTAATTTGACAATGGCTCCTGATTTCAAAAGCATATAAAGTGATTTAGGGAAGTCAAAATTACCATCTTTTGCAAACTGAGGTTTTTGATCTTCATTGTTATTATCAAAAATCATTTTGATAATAGGAGATCCAAAATTACCAACTGTAATAGGATCTAAACCATAGAAGTAAGAGTTAGAGTTCTTAGGTTTCATCAAGTATCTAACATAAAGTTGACCATCAAGCGTTCCATAGAAGTTTACATAGTCTGCTATATCACTACTACTTTTGTAGAAAGGCGATGACACGCTAAGCGCAGGCGTGCCACCATTCTTTTTATACCAATATGCTTCATTGGCATTAGCTTGGTCATATACATATGCTTCTTGATCAATATTGAATGTAGAAGTGTAGCCATTTGTTTGCAATATTTTGAGTACTGAGCTCTTAGTATAGTCTAAACCGGCAGGCTGATATAATGATTGGATCTCATTTTGAGATTTATCGGTATTATCACTTCCAAAGTTTCTCCATGTCTTAGCTAATTTATCAGCTATCAAAGTTTCGCCATTGCTATTTATTGCAATTAGTTTTGAACTAGGAAGATCTTTGATATACACGATAGGAGAAGTTTTTTGATCATCAGCATATGCCATCGTTGATGAGTCAACGATTCCCATTACTAACAATGAGATACTTAGAATATTTTTCTTCATGATATTTTATTCCTAAATGTTACAAATGAAAATTAAAAAATATTATGGTGGTAAATTTATATCTTTATATAGCAACTATCAATTATCAAAAATAAACAAACCTTGTTAAAAATAAACTAATCTAGTATGCTGAAATATTGAATTATCATGATTGATTTATAAGAAATTACGATAGTACATGTCGATGAGGTTAGTTAAGTCCATGTATGTGATTTCAACTTGGGTATTGCAATGTAAGAAAATGATAGTAGGTAAGGTATTGATATCGTATTTTTACATAGTGATATAGTATTCTTTAATTAGTACAGTGTAGAGTTATATAGTTGATGTTATTTATAGATTAACTTATAATCGAGTGGTTAAGTTTTAATTTCGTTAATATTCGATTAATTCGGAGGATAAAGGATGTCGGATTTCACTAAAGATATTGATGTTTTAGAAACCCAAGAGTGGCTTGAGGCTTTTGAAGATGTCATTAAAAGAGAAGGTGCTGATAGAGCTAAGTTTTTATTTGAACAGTTGCTTAGTAAGGGTGCTGAACTTGGTATAGAAAGTGCTTACTCAACAGCAAAAATAAAAAGATATATAAACTCTATAGATGTTTCTGAACAGCCAAGTTATCCTGGTGATATGGAAATTGAGCAAAGAATCGAAGCTATAAATAGATGGAATTCAGCAGTAATAGTAGCATCAGCTAACAAAAGAGAAGGTTCTATCGGTGGTCATATCGGTACTGGTGCTGGTGCTATGACTCTATATGAGGTTGGTTTTAACCATTTTTGGAAGGCTCCAAATGAAAATCATGCTGGTGATTTGATTTTCTATCAAGGACACCTTTCTCCAATCGTGTACGCTCGTTCGTATCTAGAAGGTAGAATTACTAAGCAGCAACTAGAGAACTTTAGAAGACAAGCTTTTGACAAAGAAAACGCTGTATCTTCATATCCACATCCATATTTACAACCTACGTATTGGCAGTTTCCAACGGTATCTATGGGTCTAGGTCCTTTGCAGGCGATTTATCAAGCTAGATTTATGAAGTATCTTGAGGCTAGAGGTCTAGCTAAGACTTCTGATCGTCGTGTATGGGCGTTCTGTGGTGATGGTGAGATGGATGAGCCAGAATCAATTGGTTCTATTACTAGAGCAGGGCGTGAAGGCTTAGATAATCTAATATTTGTAGTTAATTGTAACTTACAGAGATTAGATGGCCTTGTAAATGGTAATGGTAATATTGTCGAAGAACTAGCAGATGTATTTGCTGGTGCTGGCTGGAATGTTATCAAGGTACTATGGAGTAGTGACTGGGATAGATTGCTACAAGATCAAAAAGGCGGTAAAAAGCTTGCACAAAGATTGAGTGAACTAAATGATGGTCAATTCCATACAATCAAAGCTCATGGTGGTGCAGAGTGTCGTAGAGTGGTATTTAGTGGCGATGAAGATCTTGAAGCATTAGCTAAAGATATGACAGATGAAGATATTCAAGCGTTACGACGTGGTGGTCATGATCCTATCAAGATTTATGCTGCATATAAGAAGGCTATTGAGCAAGCAAATGGTAAGCCAACACTTATCCTACCTATGACTGTTAAAGGTTATGGTTTAGGTGAGTGGGGTGAATCTAAAAATATTGCACACAACGTCAAAAAACTTGATACAGATGCTCTTGAGCATATCAAAAATAGATTTAATGTTCCTGCAACAAAAGATGATATTGAGAACTACAAGCTAGTTTCACTACCAGAAGATTCTGTTGAGATGAAATATCTTCATGCGAAAAGAGCAGCTTTAGGTGGTTATATTCCAGCAAGATTAGAGAATAAAGAGCCATTAGCTATTCCAACTTATCAAGAGTTTGCAAAAAACTTATTAGAAGATAGTGGTGATAGAGAGTTCTCTACTACTACAGCTTTTGTAAGAATACTATCTCACTTAGCAAAAGATAAGAAATTAGGTAAACATATCGTACCAATCACAGTTGATGAATCACGTACTTTTGGTATGGAAGGTCTATTCAGACAGTTGGGTATTTATAACCCTAAAGGTCAGCAGTATGTACCTGAAGATAAAGAGCAAGTAATGTTCTATAAAGAAGCTAAAGATGGTCAGATCCTACAAGAGGGTATCAACGAGCAAGGTGGATTCTGTTCATGGATAGCAGCAGCTACTTCATACAGCGTGCATAAAGTACCAATGATTCCTTTCATGATTTACTACTCTATGTTTGGTTTCCAAAGATTTGGAGATCTTGCATGGGCAGCTGGTGATTCTATGGCAAAAGGTTTTGTGATCGGTGGTACTTCTGGTCGTACAACTCTAAATGGTGAAGGTCTACAGCACGAAGATGGTCATAGCCATATCCAAGCTGGTCTAATTCCTAACTGTATTTCTTATGATCCTACTTATGCTTATGAGTTAGCTGTAATTCTTGGCGAAGGTATGAATAGAATGTATGTTAAAGGTGAGCATGTATATTACTATATCACTGTAATGAATGAGAATTATTCTCACAGAGCTATGCCAGCTGGTTGTGAAGAAGGTATTATCAAAGGGTTGTATAAGTTAGAAGATACCAAGCCAGCTGACAAGCATGTGCAGTTATTAGGTTCAGGTTCTATACTAAGAGAAGTTGAGGCTGCTGCTAAGATGCTAAAAGATGAGTATGGTATTACTTCAAATGTTTGGAGTATGACTTCTGCTAATGAGCTTCATAGAGAAGCTAAAAAAGTAGCAAGAGAAAATATGCTTCATCCAGATGCTGAGAGAAAAGAAAGCTACATTGAAAAATGCTTGAAGAATGAGCAAGGCCCTGTGATTGCTTCTACTGATTACATTAAGTTATATACAGATCAACTAAGAGAGTTTATACCGCATACTTATGTTAACTTAGGTACTGATGGTTTTGGTAGATCTGATACTCGTGAAGCTCTAAGAAGTTTCTTTGAGATTGATAGATATCACGTAGTTGTAGCATCATTATATGCTTTACACTTAGATGGTAAAGTCAAGGCTAGCGAAGTTAAAGATGCGATTAAGAAATATAATATAGACCCAGAGCGTGTAGCTCCGCTATATTGCTAATCGGTGAGGAGATATTAATGTCTATAGAGATAGTTAAAGTTCCTGATATCGGGGATTATGATAGTGTAGATGTGATCGAAGTTAATGTTGCTGAAGGTGATGTTATCGCTGAAGAAGACTCTTTGATTACATTAGAAACAGACAAGGCTAGTATGGAGGTTCCATCTCCTATAGCTGGTAAGATTGTTAAGTTGACTGTAAAAGTTGGCGACAAAGTTTCACAAGGTTCTGCTATTATGGAAGTTGAGGTTGCAGGTGATGCAACAGCAGTTGAACCTAAGCAAGAAGCTGCTCCGGTGCAACAACAGCAAGCTACAGCAATAGTTGATGTAGAAGTTCCAGATATTGGTGACTATGATAGTGTTGATGTTATCGAAGTGTCTGTAGCTGTTGGTGATGAGATTGCTGAAGAAGATTCTTTGATTACATTAGAAACAGATAAAGCTAGTATGGAAGTACCATCTCCTGTTGCTGGAAAAGTTGTTGAGATTATCACAAAAGTTGGTGATAAGGTTTCGCAAGGTAGCTTGATATTAAAAGTTGAGACTGGAGCAAGTGCTTCAGCAGCTACACAAGCGCCAGCACAGCAAGTTGCACCTGCGCAGTCAGCTACTGAAGAAGTTGTGGATGTCAAAGTTCCAGATATTGGTGATTATGATAGTGTTGATGTTATCGAAGTATCAGTGGCTGTTGGTGATGAGATTGCTGAAGAAGATTCTTTGATTACGTTAGAAACTGATAAGGCTAGTATGGAGGTTCCGTCTCCAGTAGCTGGTGAAGTTGTTGAGATTATCACAAAGGTTGGTGATAAAGTTTCGCAAGGTAGCTTAATTCTTAAGGTCAAGACAAAGGGCACAGCTCCTGTAGCGGCACCTAGTCAGCCAGCAAAGCAAGAAGCTCCTAAGCAAGAGTCTCAACCAGCAGTACCTGCTTTAGCGACTCAAACTAATGTTAATGAATATGCTGTAGATAATTCAAAAGCTCATGCTTCACCTGCTGTTAGAAAGCTAGCTAGAGTTTTAAATGTTGATTTGAGTAAGGTCAAAGCTACAGGGCGTAAAGGACGTGTAACAAAAGAAGATTGTTATAACTACATCAAGCACGCTGTAACACAAGTTCAGACTGGTAAAGTTGCTGCTAGTGGTAGTGGTTTAGATCTTCTAGATGATCCAGTGGTAGACTTCGCTAAGTTTGGTGAGATTGAAACTCAACCATTGACTCGTATCAACAAAATTAGTGCAAAGAATTTACATAGAAACTGGGTTAAAATTCCACATGTTACTTTCTATGATGATGCAGATGTTACTGATCTTGAAGAGTTTAGAAAGTCTAAAAAAGCATTTTCTGAGAAAACTGGAGTTAAGATTACGCCATTATCATTCTTGGTCAAAGCTGCTGCTGTAGCACTTCAAGAGTTCCCGAGAATGAATAGTTCGCTATCAAATGATGGTGAAAACTTGATATTGAAGAAATACTACAATATTGGCTTTGCTGCTGATACTCCAGCTGGTCTAATGGTTCCAGTTATCAAGGATGCTGACAAAAAAGGTATTATTGAAATATCAAAAGATATTATGGAATTAGCTGGTAAAGCGCGTGATGGTAAATTAGGTGCCAAAGATATGACTGGGGCTACATTTACTATCTCTAGTATAGGTGTGCTTGGGACTACAGCATTTACACCAATTATTAATATGCCAGAAGTAGCGATTATGGGTGTATCTAAGACTGCTGTTAAGCCGGTGTGGAATGGTAAAGAATTTGAACCTAGAACAATGCTACCTCTGTCTATGTCAGCAGATCATAGAGTAATTGATGGTGCATTAGCTGCTAAGTTCTTAACTAGATATTGTCAGATTTTATCTGATTTACGTGAAATCATAATGTAAACACGGAGTTTTAAAATGAGTGATATTAAAACACAAGTTGTAGTTTTAGGTAGTGGTCCTGGGGGCTATAGTGCAGCTTTTAGAGCAGCTGACTTAGGATTAGAAGTGGTATTGGTTGAGAGATATGCTGAAATTGGTGGTGTATGTCTGAATGTTGGTTGTATTCCATCTAAGGCTATGCTTCATATTGCTAAGGTTATCAATGAAGCGCGTCATCTAGAATCTCTAGGTATCATCGAGATGGGTGGTCTTAAGATCAACAGAGAAAACCTTTTAAAGTATAAAGATGGTGTGATTGGTAAGCTTACTGGCGGTCTAAAAGGCATGGCTCAGATGAGAAAAGTAAAAATCGTACAAGGTTATGGTAAATTTACTTCTGATAAAGAGCTTGCTGTAGAAGCTGCTGATGGTAAAGTTACTAAGATTGCCTTTGATAATTGTATTATTGCAGCAGGATCAAGTGTAATTAATTTACCATTTGTACCTAAGGATGACAGAATCATCGACTCTACTGGTGCTCTAGAGATGAAGGAAATTCCAGAGACTATGCTAGTAGTAGGTGGTGGTATCATTGGTCTTGAGATGGCTCAGGTATATTCTGAATTAGGTACTAAGATTACTGTTGTTGAATTTGCTGATCAGCTTATGAATGGTGTTGACAAAGATTTAGTCAAAGCATACCAAAAAGTAAATAGTCGTTATGATGTTCGCTTAAAAACAGGTGTAATAGCAATGGAAGCTAAAGAAGATGGTATTTATGTAACTATGGAAGGCGATCATCCTGCTAAGAATGAGAGATTCGATAGAGTACTTATGGCTATCGGTCGTAAGCCAAATGGTAAGCTAATTGATGCAGAAAAAGCAGGTGTTAAAGTTGATGAAAGAGGCTTTATTCCTGTAGATAAACAACTTCGTACAAATGTACCACATATCTTCGCAATTGGAGATATCGTTGGTCAGCCTATGCTTGCTCACAAAGCTGTACCAGAGGGAAGAACAGCTGCTGAAGTTATTTCTGGTCTGAACCATAGTTTTGATCCGTTAGTGATTCCTTCAGTTGCTTATACTGATCCTGAAGTTGCTTGGGTTGGTGAGACAGAGACTTCTGCAAAAGCAAAAGGTATCAAGTATGAGAAGGGTGTATTCCCATGGGCTGCTAGTGGTAGATCTCTAAGTATCGATAGATCAGAAGGTATGACGAAGGTTCTATTTGATGAGAATCATAAGATTATCGGTGCTTCTATCGTTGGTACTAATGCTGGTGAGCTTATCTCAGAAGCTGCCCTAGCAATCGAGATGGGATGTGATGCTGAAGATATCGCTCTTACGGTTCATCCTCATCCAACTTTATCTGAGAGCTTGATGATGGCTACAGAAGTGTTTGAAGGTACTGCGACAGATCTTCCTCCTCAAAAAAAAGAAAAAATAATTTAAAGCCTTTTTGTATATTAAAGTAGATGATTTATTTATAAAGCATATGTGAAAAATAAGCTTTGAATAAATTTAATAAAAGCTCATTCTATCTATTGAAATTGATTTTAATTAGCATGAATAGTTAAGTATATTATTATCTACTAACTATAATTTTTATAAGAATAGTCTTTTCAAGGTTTAAATTTTAATAATTTCATATCCATAAATATTCATTAAGTCTTTATCTATATGATCATTAATTATGGATATGGCTTTTTTGCTTAGCAAAGTTTTCCATTTTTCATTTATGTAATAGTCTTTATAGAATAAGTAATCTTTATTTTTATCTTTGGTTGACACTTCAATATTTATAAAATGGTTTTCTTTTTTTTGAATATTAAACTTGTTACTAATATTATCTAAGATTTTAGCTGGATTGTTTAACAAGTCCTCATAATTGAGATGGATACTTAAACTTTTATCTAGTCTCATATATGAATGATTTTTAATGTTCCAAAGTTGAACAGGGTTGTTAAGATCATTAATCGGTGATAGCGTATCATCTCTTCCGACTGTATTCCAAGGGCTGCATAAAAATTCTTCAAATGATAGTTTTTTCTCATAATATTGATGATAAGGTTTGCTATATAGTGAAAGTAACCATGAATATGGATTTTTGCTTAGTGTTACAAAAACTATTTTGTGATTCTTAGGAAGGTCATCTATTAAGGAAATAGGTGGTCTAGAATGTTTCCATCCTAAGTTTTCTCGAAGAGTAAGTTCAAAGTATAAGTCTCTGATTGATTCTATATCTTGCGACTTAATATCATTTTTTAGCATCTCAAGTTTACTATTATCTACTACTCCTGATAATTGAATAATACTTAAATTTATATCCACTAATTTACTAAAATAATTTGTCCCAGTATGTCTTTCACCATACAATTTTAAAAAATCTGACATTATATTTTTTACCTTTGAGGTCGAGTTGATCTTAGATCATATGTGGGAGGTATGCTTTAGTCAACTATTTATAAAAATTTGTTTATATATTTTACAGTAAAGGCTATCGGTTAAATATACTAATTTTTCTAAAAAACATTCACTTTTCCATCTCATTCGCTAGATTGTAACTGAAATGTTATTAGTATATTTTCATTAGTAATATATGGTTATCAAAAGTAAATATGACAAATATAAATAAAGAAAAGTTATCAGCACTATTTTGGGTTGTTTGGATTATAGAATTTTGGGAGCGCTTTGGTTATGGTGGTGTTTTTGCGATCTTGGTAGCTTTTTTATCGGATGGATTAGGCTTTTCTGAAGAGAAATCTACAATTTTTTTACATCATATGGAGCTTTTGCTTATGGTTTATTAATTATTGGTGGATTTATCGGAGATAGGTTACTTGGCCCTCGTAAGACTATTATTGTTGGTGCTATTGTGCTTGCTCTTTCTTATGCGGGTTTGGCGTTTGCAACTGCAAGTTCGATATATTTTTGTCTAGCTGGTCTAAGAGTGCAGATAGCAATGATAGCGCAAGAACAGTTTTACAGAGTTTAGATATTTATCCTATAATTTTATGATAATAGGTGTCGTGGTATTAATTTGTGCTATGTTGATGCTGATTTTAGTGCCTAAGCTTAATAGGGTTATAAAGTCATAGGTGCTTTTGTTAGATATCTGCTTAATGCTTTGATAATATATCCAATGAGCTTATCAAATTGATTCAGACTATAAGTGAAAATGTAAGTAATAAATACACCATATTATGTTTTTGCAACAATTAGGTTATTGATAGCTACTTATTTATATTGTTTGTAAAATTTGTTTTATTAGATAGAGGAAATACAAGTTTACTCTAGGAGGAAGTAATGAATTGGTCAGATATCTTAGCAGAAGAAAAGCAGAAGCCTTATTTTAAGAAAATATTAGAGTTCTTAGCTAATGAGGCATTGGTTGGTAAAACTATTTTTCCTACAAAAGAGAATATATTTAATGCTTTTAAGTATACTCGGCTCGATAATCTAAAGGTAGTAATTTTGGGGCAAGATCCTTATCATAACTATAATCAAGCACATGGTCTTGCTTTCTCGGTACAACAAGGCGTTGATATACCACCATCATTGCGTAATATTTATAAAGAATTAGCGCGTAGTATATTGGGATTTGAAATCCCGAGTCATGGTTGTCTTGTTGACTGGGCGAAACAGGGTGTGTTTCTTCTAAATACAACTCTTACTGTAGAAGCTCATAAGGCTAATTCACACAAAGATATTGGATGGGAGACTTTTACAGACACTGTAATTCAAAAGATATCTGATAATAAAACAAATGTTGTGTTTATGCTATGGGGCTCTCATGCCCGTAAGAAAAAAAATCTTATAGATACTGCCAAGCATTTAGTTTTGGAATCATCACACCCATCACCATTATCTGTATATAGAGGATTTGAGGGGTGTGATCACTTCGTGAAAGCTAATCAATATTTAACTTCAAAAGATCTTGATATTATAGATTGGAGATTGTAGGAGAAAATTACTCTAAAAGTTAATCAACTATTGCAGTTGTTGATAGTGTACTGCCATCTTCTAAAATTAACATTACAGGTATTTTTTGACCTTTTGTGATTTTTTGTTTCAGCCCAATCAGCATAACATGTAGTTCTTGATATGAAAGATCGACACTATTGTGAGGGTATATTTCAATAGTTTTGATTTGTTTCATTACACGTTTATTACCAATTGTCACAAAATGATGAAGCTGTGTTTGTCTATCTACAGGTGAATACGCAGCAATTATATCAACAGTTTTATCACCGCTATTTTTGATATGCATTTTTATAGCAGTATTGTTGCTATTGGTTTCTTTTACTTCTGCATGAGTTATACTTAGTTCACAAGACTCTATATTGCATTGATTTTTTGTATTTTGTGTATTACTAAAGCCAAAAGATACAATCGCTAAAATCGTAGTTATGCTTAAAATAATTTTTTTCATATTTAATTATCCTTGTTTGTTGATAGATAGTTAAGCGCTCTTTCAATTATATACTCTGGTACTTGTTCATGCTCTGAGAAATAAATTTGATCGAGTTTTGTTGCGTTGGTCTTCATTATGTACACTGATGGAATATGGTCTATTTTCAACTCTTTTGTTAAATTGTCATATGTGGAGTTAATATTTTCCAAATTTTGTAGGTACATACTTATATAATTTTTATCAAATCCATTCTTAGCTAAAGTCTCAGATATTATTGTTTTATCTTGGTTATTGGTTAGTATATAAATTGTAACATCTTGATTGCTATTATGAACTTGAGATAAAATTTTATAATTTTTTAAGCAATTGGTCGATTGAAAATCACAGAATTGTATTATTGTATCTTCAGAGTTTAATTTACCAATAGCTGGTAACTTTGAAATTTGACTCGATAAATCATGAAAGTTATGAAAAGCTAGGTGTTTATTATACTGTGTGAAGGCATGCATATCACAAACTTCTTCATCTGGAGCGTGCTGTGGTAGAGCATAGCTTGCTGTGATGGAGAGTATAGCTATACTTATTAATAATGCGTATTTTTTTATCATGATATAAATATTTCTTAATTATAGAGTGTTGAAGTTATACCTTAGTCCAAGGACAGCCGTATTGACAATTATTTTTGCGCGGATCATCTCCTTGAGTCCAATAATTTGCCTTATATGTTATGCCTTCAAGTGTTACAGGTTTGTCTTGTTCTGTATATACATCATTTTTATTCCATGTTCCTTCAGGAGTTGGTCCAGGCTCGGGCTGTTCACTCATATCCTCCCATGCTGCGCTAGAGTATATTCCTAAGGGTTTATAAGCTTCAATGTTACACCAGCTAGGAACTTTACATTTAAATTCTTTATTATCAGATATTACTATCGTGCCTAACTCGTATGAACCAATGCCTTCAGGGTAAGTATAGTTATCTGATGGTGTTGGTTCTGGCTCTGGTTGTGGATCTTCACTGCTTCTAATATCAATGGTCCAAGAATAGTTATCACCACTTTCTTTTTTAGAATCTAAAATATATACAGCATTGTTCGCAGTAGGTTTATTTACTGGTTTGACTTCATCATTATTTAATACACCGATTATGATCTTATCTTTTACACTGGAGTTCTTGTTGAACTTATTAGCCAGTGCAAATTTCCATTTCCTAATGTTTTTATCGGTAATTCTTAGTGCTATTTTGTCAATATCTGTGTTACCACTAGAAGTATTTGTAAGCAAGTTTAGTTTGTTGTTGAATAACCTAAATACTATCTTATCACCGGCTTTTAGAGAGCTGATATCATACAAAGAATTGCTAGCATGATTGGTTCTATTTACAGGTTTGTATTCATAGTGTTCTGGCTCTGGTTGTGGAGCCTCAATATGTTTAAAGTTAATGTTACTTACATTGCCAACAGCTGAATTAATGTAGATAGCATTGTTAAAGTTGTTATGTTGTGGCTCAACTTTATTTGTAGTTTTGTTAAGCAATCCTGCTTGAATAGCATCTGAAGAGCTATTTATTTTTTGAGCAAGTTCATACTGCCAGTCATTTTGGTTTTTGTCAGTGATTATTACTGATTTGCCTATATCTCGGTTACCTTCTGTAGCACTAAACTCGATAGTGTCATTTGGCTTCACAACATAGCTAAGCATTTCTTTAGACTTATTCCATGTGATTTCAGCTGGTGTGGCATTTATTATGTCTACATCACTACAGCTATAAAATGCTTCTGCTGAGTCACTTCTTTGCCAAATGGCAAATATTACATGTTCGCCATTAGAAACAGTGTCAGGAATTTTGCATTTAAATTTTTCGTTTTTGTTATCGGCACCTGTCAATGTATCTGTACCTGTTTGCATAGGAGATACCCCTGAACTATCTGGTTGATACATGCATAAGTGAACTAGGTCATCTTTAGTTACTTTTGAACTAGGTTTCCAATTATTATTTGTTATATAAAGATCTAAGTACCCCAAGCCAGAATCAACATCGAAGTTTGTTTTGTGTGGTGCGGTTACTTCGTATACAAAATCCTTTTGATCTTTAATATTTATTGTTGTGGCATGACTAGACCAATCAATACTTGTGTCATCTAAAACATCATATGGAGAACTGTTTCCACCTCCACAAACACCACTTTTGGATGAAATAGCGGCTTTATGTTTGTTAATAAGGTAAGATTCTTTTGAAGGGTCAGTAACTCGACCATTTGCATCACCTTGTGCGTTTCCTGACCAGTCTGTCCAAGCTTTTGCTTTATCTTGTTCTAAAATTGCTTTACAAACTGGGTCTTTAGGTTCCCAATGGGATGAGCCTGTGCAGTACATTTGTCTACTCTCGGGGTATGCAAGTGCACCATGTGCGAATGTTAGGGTTGGTGTTATAGCACTCAGAGTTAAAGCACTAAGTAGTAATTTTTTCTTCATATGAGATTCCTCGTTAAGAGTGGGATAGATTAATATTAAGAATTTTGTGCTACTATTTTATATTAAAAATGGGGTCATCTATTTGTTAGATATTAATAGCCCTTATCAAAAAATGATAAGCATTATTTAATGCAAGCTTTTCTTTATTAGGATTTATTAGATACCTGGATCTTGAGTAGGGCTCTAAAGAGTGCTTTTTGGTATTGGTTATGTTAAAATGTTTGCTATATGTTTTATCTTTGTTATAAGCGATAAGTAATGTCTATACCTACTAAAGAATCATCATCTATAAATATAGAAAAAGAACTAAAGCAATCTTACCTTGATTATGCAATGAGTGTAATTATTGGTCGTGCCTTGCCGGATGTGAGGGATGGTTTGAAGCCTGTGCATCGTCGAGTACTTTTTGCGATGAATGAGTTATCTAACTATTATAATAGACCATACAAAAAGTCTGCGAGGGTCGTCGGTGATGTTATCGGTAAATATCATCCTCATGGTGACACGGCAGTGTATGATACTATTGTTAGGATGGCACAGCCATTTTCATTACGTTATACACTAGTTGATGGTCAGGGTAACTTTGGTTCAGTTGATGGTGACTCTCCAGCTGCGATGCGTTATACAGAGATTAGAATGCAAAAGCTAACTCATGAGCTTTTGATAGATATTGACAAAGAAACTGTAGATTTTTCACCAAACTATGACAATACTGAACTTGTCCCAGATGTATTGCCAACTAGGGTTCCAAATCTTTTGATAAATGGCTCTTCAGGTATTGCTGTTGGTATGGCGACAAATATTCCACCACATAATATGACAGAAGTTATCAATGGGACTATGGCCCTTATTGATAACTCACAACTTACGATAGAAGACTTAATTCAATATATTCCAGCTCCTGATTTTCCTACAGGATCTTATATAAATGGTACAGATGGTATTTTAGAGGCTTACAAAACTGGTCGCGGCCGTGTGATTATGCGTGCCAAAGCTGATATTCATGAAGATGAAGCTTCTGGCAAGTCTCAGATTGTGATTACAGAAATACCATATCAAGTAAATAAAGCTAAGCTTGTTGAAAAAATCGCAGAGCTTGTAAAAGATAAGAAAGTAACAGGTATATCTGAGCTTAGAGATGAGTCTGATAAAGATGGTATTCGTGTCGTAATCGATCTTAAGAGAGATGAGTCTCCAGAAGTCGTTTTAAATACTCTTTATGCGCAAACTCAGCTTCAGTGTAGTTTTGGTATAAATATGGTTGCTCTTAGTGATAATAGGCCTAAGTTACTGAATCTTAAAGAAATACTAGAGCAGTTCATTAAACACAGAAAAGAAGTTGTAACTCGTAGAACAATTTTTGAGTTAAGAAAATCAAAGGAGCGTGCACATATATTAGAGGGCTTATTGCTTTCGCTTGCTAATATCGATGAGATGATTGATTTGATTAAAGCATCTCCTTCACCCGCTGAGGCAAAAGAATCAATGCTTGCTAGATCATGGAATGGCTCTATGGTTAAGAGTATGTTAGAAGGTGTAGATGTTAAAATGTACCGTAAAGAAACTTTAGCATCTCATTATGGTATTCAAGCAGATAGTTCTTATAATCTTACAGAAGAGCAGGCTGAGGCAATACTTGCTTTAAGATTGCATAGATTAACAGGGTTAGAACAAGATAAAATTACTAATGAATTTAAAGAACTTATTGAAAGAATTAAATATCTAATAGGTATCTTAAGTGATGTAAGTGAGCTAATTCGTGTTGTAAAAGAAGAGCTTGTTGAGATTAGAGATAATTATGGAGATGAGAGAAAATCTGAGATTATTGTGTCAAGATTAGATCTTACAAGAGAGGATCTAATTACAGAAGAAGATATGGTTGTAACTCTATCAATGGATGGTTATGTCAAAACTCAGCCACTTAGCATGTATAATGCTCAAAAACGAGGTGGTGTTGGTAAGTCTGCAACTAAGACTAAAGAAGAAGATAGTATCTTTAAACTAATGCTTGCTTCAACTCATGACACAATGCTTTGTTTCTCTAGTTTGGGTCGAGTGTATTGGTCGAAAGTATACGATTTCCCTGTGGCAAGTAGAATTTCTAAAGGTCGACCTATTAATAATATTTTACCACTTGATAAGAATGAAAGAATAACCGCTTTAATGCCAATTTCTGAGTTTACGGAAGGCTGGTATGTGTTTATGTCAACTAAGCTTGGTAGGGTTAAAAAAGTTGATTTATCAGAGTTTGCTAGACCTCGTTCTACAGGTAAGATAGCTATAGGTTTAAATGATGGCGATGAGTTATCATATGTAGCTCTTACTGATGGTAATAAGCAGATTATGATGTTCTCAGATGCTGGTAAAGCTATTCGCTTTGATGAGTCAGATGTAAGAGCTATGGGGCGTTCAGCAGCTGGTGTTACAGGCATGCGTTTACACGATAATCAAAAAATAGTCTCTGTAATTGTGACAAATCCAGATGAAGGAGTAGTTTTAGCTGCGACTGAAAATGGTTATGGTAAGCGTACTGCAGTATCAGAGTATCGTAAAACTAAACGAGCTAGTCAAGGTGTAATTGCTATATCAACCTCTGAAAGAAATGGTAAAGTTGTTGTTGCGGTTCTTGTCGATAACGATGAAGACATCGTGATGATTACGGATAATGGAACATTAGTTAGAACATCATCCGACCAAGTTAGAGAATGTGGACGTTCTGCTCAGGGAGTTAGACTTATTAATTTAAGAAATAATGAAAAACTTATTAGCTTAAAAGTAGTTAAGCAAGAAGATGAAGAAACTCATGATGATCAGGAGTTAGAGTCTTCTGAAGCGACAGAGCAGAGTGAATAAGTTATATGCTAAAGAAAACGATAACTATATTAGGAGCTACAGGTTCAATTGGAGATAGTACACTAGCTGTAATTAGAGAGAGTAATGACTTTGAGGTCTATGCCTTATCAGCTTTTAGTAATGTAGAAAAATTAGCGAAATTATGTAAAGAGTTTTCACCTAAATTTGCTGTGGTTCCGGATTCGGTCAAAAAACAACAGTTACAAACTTTAGTATCAGATGTTACTGTTTTAGTTGGCGAAAATGCCTTAGAAGAAGTTTCTAGTGCTTCAGAAGTGGATATGGTAATGTCTGCTATAGTTGGTATAGCAGGTCTTAAGTCTACTTTTGCTGCAGCTAGAGCAGGCAAGAAAATTTTGCTTGCGAATAAAGAGTCTCTTGTAACAGCAGGACATCTTTTAATTGAAGAAGTTGAGAAAAATAATGCTCAGCTTATACCTGTAGATAGTGAGCATAACGCTATATTTCAATGTATTGATAACTCTAGTAAGAAATATACAAAAGAAATAGATGAAATAGTTTTGACAGCATCCGGAGGACCTTTTAGAGATAAAGAGTTGAGTGAGTTGATAGATATCACACCTGCTCAAGCATGTGCTCATCCTAACTGGCAAATGGGGCGAAAAATATCGGTTGATTCATCAACAATGGTAAATAAAGCACTAGAAGTTATCGAAGCATATTGGCTTTTTTCTGTTTCAGCTGATAAAATAGGCGTTCTGATTCATCCGCAAAGTGTAATTCACTCTATGGTTAAGTATGTGGATGGTAGCTACATAGCCCAGTTGGGTGTGCCTGATATGAGGACTCCAATAGCTAATTCAATGTACTATCCAAATAGAGGATCAGTAAGTGTTGATAAATTAGATTTTACAAAATATGAGCTTACTTTTAGAGAAGCATGTTTTGAAAGATTTGAAGCTTTAAAAATAATTTTTGATAATTTAAGTAATAAAAATTATGCAGCGAATATAGTTTTTAACGCTGCAAACGAAGTTTTAGTAGCAGCATTCTTAAATGAAAAAATTAAGTATTTAGATATTATAGAAGTAAATAAAAAAGTAACAAAAGAGTTAATTTTTGAGAATCCAGCAAGTATAGAAGAAGTTTTTGAAATAGATAAAAAAACTCGAGAATATGTGGATTCTATTTTGGGGTAAATTGAGTGTTTTTTTTGAGAAAGAAGTTTGTATTAGCCTCTCTTCTTATGGGTATTGCATTAAATAGCTGGGCAGATAATGACAGTTTTATATTGGACAATGTCTCCATAAAAGGATTAGAAGGTTTACAGAGTGATGTAGTTAAAAGCCGAATTGGTTATAAAAAAGGTAGCTATATTACTCCGGAAGATACAAACCAAATTATTAACAATCTTTATGGTACTGGTTTTTTCAACAGTGTTGACCTGTATCGTAAAGGTAGTAATCTTTTTATTAATGTCAAAGAAAGGCCTATTATTGCTGGCTTTAACTTTACTGGTAATAAAAAACTCAAAAAAGAAGATTTAGAAAAAGTCTTTACTGATGCTGGCATATATGTCGGTAATGTATACAACCCTAATACAATGTTTTTGCTTAAACAATCTTTATTAAATCAATATTCTATGATGGGGTTATATGGTGCTGAAGTTAACGAAAACATTAGAAAACTTCCTAATAATAGAATAGATATTAACATCACTTTTAAAGAGGGTAAGCCTGCAACTATAGACTCTATAAATTTTGTTGGTAATAAGAATTTCGATGATTCTGATCTGGGCAGTAATATGGCTTTCCAAGTTCCATCTATATGGAACCTATGGGGCTTTTTGTCTGCGTTTGATAGTTATTCTCCAGAAGGTATGAATCAATCTGTCCAGGGAGTAACTAATTATTATCTTGATAGAGGATATTTGGATTTTAAGGTTACTTCTAAACAAGCATCAATGTCAAAAGACCGTGAGCACTCATACATTACCCTTGATGTTGCTGAGGGTGAAGTGTACAAGGTAGGAACTGTGACTTTAACAGGTAAGTTTATCTTGCCTAAGTCTGAGTTAGAGTCTTTGATAAAGATCAAGCAAGGAGAAGTTTTTTCTAAAAGTAAGCTTGTTGATACTGTTGAAGGTATAAAAACACTACTAGGTAGTAAAGGTTATGCGTTTGCTACAGTTAACCCCATTCCTACAATTGATAAGAAAAAACGTATAGTATCTTTTAAGTTTGTCGTAGATGCGGGTAAAAAAGTATATGTAAATAGGGTTAACTTTTTTGGTAATAATGTAACTAATGATTACGTATTTCGTAGGCAGTTACAGTACTATGAACAGAGTCAATATAATAAAGAAGCAATAGATAAATCCCAAAGAAGATTAGATCAGTTACCATATGTTGCAGGTGCTGATATGGAGCTTGTACCTGTAGAAGGCTCTGATGATTTGGTAGATGTTAACTACAATATCAAAGAGAGGAATGCAAATTCAATTAGCGGAAGTTTAGGTTTCTCGGATTTATATGGTTTTATGATTGGTGGTAGGCTTAATATGCCTAACGTTTTTGGTACCGGTAATACCTTTAACATTAATGCACAGTTATCTATTCCATTCCAACAGTTAGATATAAGCTATATTGATCCTTATTTTACTACCTCTGGAATCAGTCAGAGTATTTCAGCTTATATTAATAGATCAAACTTTGCAAAAACGAATGCGGTTGCTGCGTATCGATTAGATACAATCGGTGCAAGGCTAATGTATGGTGTGCCAATATCGACATTTAGTAATGTTTCAGCTGGTATAACATTCGCAAATAATACTATTAATCAGTCACAAGGCTTTGACTCATCTATTGTGCAATGGTTTATACAGCAACAAGGTGGAAGAAATAACTTTAATGAGCCTGCTTTGACTGCTGGTTGGAGTTTTGATAATTCTAATAGATATATGTTTGCAACCGATGGTGGTTCATTTGATATTAATGGTTCAGTTAATATACCAGTTATTAGTAATATTGAAGCTTATAAAATTGAGGTTGGTGGTAAATATAATATTGCAATACCAAATACTGATATGTCAGCTCTAACTATCAGGGGTGGTGTGCAGTATGGTGGTGGGTATGGCGGTACTGATAATTTACCTTTTTATGAAAACTTCTACGGAGGTGGTTGGGGAAGTGTCCGAGGCTTCTTGCAAGGTTCTTTGGGTCCTCGTGATATAAATTTACAAAATGGTCAAGTAGGTAACTCAATTGGTGGTAACCTTAATATCTATAATAACTATGACTTGTTATTTCCTGTACCATTCATAAAAGATAGTTCTAAAATGAGAATAGGTGCATTTGTCGATATCGGTAACACTTACACTACTTATGATTTGAAAGGGGTTGTAGCTCCTCAACCAAAACAAGAGACTACACCTTCGTTTACTAACCTAAAATATTCTGTAGGGGTTGAATTTAGATGGGCATCACCAATGGGTCCTTTAGCAGTTTCTATAGCGCAGCCATTTAATGTTCAGCCTGGTGACGTTACTCAGGTGTTCCAGTTCTCATTAGGTCAAAATTTCTAAAATAGTCTATCTGCTCAAATAATTATTTAACGAAATCTAATACCAAAACGGTTTAACAAGTTTTATAATATTATGTTAGAATCTACTAGTATGTATAAGAAAATTTGAGGGAGTTCTTAAAGATGAAGAAAATTGTTTTATCATTGTGTGTTTTGGCTACTACTGTGACAGGAGTTTATGCAGATACTAAAATAGCTGTAGTTAATCCTGTAGAGATCTTTAATGATTCTGATTTAGGATCGGTTAGTGTAAAGAAAATGGAAAATGACTTGAAACCGGAAGCTGCGAAACTTAAGCAGGAGCAAAATGATATTATGCAACAAATGAGAGCTCTTCAAGAGAATTCAGCTACTATGACAAAAGCTGAACTAGAGAAGAAGCAACAGCAAATTCAACAAGAGCAGCAAAATTTTGCCCAAAAAGCTCAAGTTCTTCAACAAAAAGAGTATACAGCTAAAGATAAGTTATCTAAAAAATTCCAAGCTTCATTCGACAATGCTGTTGCTACAATCGCTAAACAAAAGGGTTATAATATTGTTATGACAACCCAAGCGCTAGCTTATGTAAATAATGTTGATGATATATCAAATCAAGTAATTGAAATTATGAATAAGAACTCTTAATTATTTCAGGGAGTTTTGATATGTATTCTTTAGATTTTTTAGCCTCAAAATTAGATGGTGAAGTCAAGGGTGACAAAAGTATTGAGATAAGTAGGATAGCTACTCTAGAAAAAGCCAGTGTTGGAGATATTTCTTTTTGTACAAATCCTAAATATTTAAAAGCATTATCCGAAACTAAAGCTTCTGCGGTTTTGATCACAGAGGAGGCATTAGACTTTTGCAATACTAATGCGGTAGTACTGTCTAATCCATATATGGCTTTAGCCAAAGTTATGGAGCTTTTTGATAAGTCTCCTCAGCCAGATGGTAAAATACATAGTAAGGCTGTAATAGCCTCAAGTGCAGTTATTGGTGAGAATGTAACTATAGGTGCAAATGCTGTTGTAGGTGAAAATGTTATTATTGGTGATAATGTATTTGTTGGCTCGTGTGCAACCATCGATGAAGGTACCAGAGTAGGCAATGATACTCTTATAAAGAGTAATGTATCTATTGCTCATGATGTTCAAATTGGAGCTAATTGTATAATACATCAAAATGCTGTTATTGGTTGTGATGGGTTCGGAAATGCCAGAGATGATGATGGTAGTTGGACTAAAATTCCTCAACTAGGAAGAGTTATAATTGAGGATGATGTTGAAATCGGTTCTGGAACGACTGTCGATAGAGGGGCTATAGATGATACTATTATTAAAAAAGGCGCGCGTATTGATAATTTAGTGCAGATAGCTCATAATGTAATTATTGGTCGTAATACTGCCTTAGCAGGTGTGACGGCGGTCGCAGGAAGTACAACTATAGGAAATAATTGCTTGATAGGAGGGCAGTCCGCGATAACTGGTCATATAAATATTTGTGATAACACAATTATTGGTGGAGCATCTAATATAGGTAAGTCCATTACTGAGCCTGGGATGTATTATGCTGCGTTTGAAGCTAAGCCAAGAATTCAATGGGGACGATTTGTAGCTAAGCTATCTAAGATTGACAGTTTGATAAAAAAAGTAAAACAACTAGAAGATAAATTAAATAAGTAAGGATTATTGCATGAGCCAGTTTGATGAAAAAAATAAGCATATAGATGTAATGGGGATTAGAAAGATTTTACCTCATAGGTATCCTTTTGCTCTTTTAGACAAGATTGTTGATTGGAGTATTGAAGATAGAACGATCGTAGCTCATAAAAATGTAACTATTAATGAAGACTTTTTTAATGGACATTTTCCAGAGTTTCCAGTGATGCCTGGTGTACTAATTGTTGAGGCTATGGCTCAAGCAACAGCTATACTTGGTGAGTTGATGGCCGAGACTTTATTTGCTCATGTTGTTGCCAAAGCTGGTGGTGGAAGAAGAACATTTATGCTAGCAGGTATTGATAAGGTAAGAGTAAAAAGACCAGTTGTTCCAGGTGATGTTCTAGTTATTGAATCACGTATGGTTAAGCAGAAGAATATTATCTGTACAGCTGAGTCTGTAGCTAAAGTTGATGGACAAATAGTTTGTTCAGCTGAATTAATGGCAGCATATAAGGATTATTAATTGTGATACATAGTTTGGCAGTAGTACATGAAAGCGCCAAAATAGCCGAAAGTGCTATAATAGGACCATTCTGTGTTATTGGAGAAAATGCTGTTATAGATGATGGTACAGAGCTTAAGAGCCATGTTACTATTGGTGACAATACAGTAATAGGTAAAAATAACCGAATTTTCCAGTATGCATCAATTGGTGATGACCCTATTGATTATACTTACAGGAAAGGTGACTTTTCTCAAGTTGTTATCGGCGATAATAATATTATTAGAGAGTGTGTCACTATACATGGTGGTACATCAAAAGAGACAGGCATTACAACAGTTGGCAATAATAACCTTATTATGTGTTATGTACACATAGGTCATGATTGTAAGGTTGGAAATAATGTCAGTCTGGTTAATGGTGTGGGTCTTGCTGGTCATGTTCATATTGATGATTTTGCTATTTTGAGTTCAAATGTTGGTATTCATCAGTTTTGTAGGGTTGGTAAGCATGCATTTATAGCTCATGCTGCTCTTGTTGGTAAGGATGTGCCTCCATATTTAATGGTTACAGCAGTAACAGCAGGTGCTACTCCATGTGGTATTAACACAGAAGGTCTTAAACGAAGAGGGTTTACGCCAGAAGAGTTGAAGAAAATTAAAGAGGTTTATAGGGTATTGTACCGCAAAGGCTTAATGATTAAAGAAGCTTTTGAAGTTATCAAGGATATGGCACATGAAGAGCCTGTGCTAGAACCATTCGTTGATGTAATAAGTACTTCACGCAGAGGTATACTGAGATAATGAGAATTGGCATTGTAGCTGGAGAACTTTCAGGGGATCAGTTGGGTGCAACTCTTGTTGAAGCGCTAAAGAAAAAATATCCAAATGCTGAAATTGAAGGCATTGGTGGTCCGAAGATGGAGGCTCAGGGTTTTAAAAGTCTGTATCCGATGGATGCTTTATCGTTAATAGGTTTTCTTGAAATTCTTTCAAAAGGTCTTAGTATATTAAATATACGTAGAAAAATAATTAAGTATTTTAAACATAACAAGCCAGACATATTTATTGGTATCGATGCACCAGATTTTAATCTTACGGTAGAAAAAAAATTAAGAGCAAGTGGTATTAAGACTATACATTATGTAAGTCCTAAAATATGGGTATGGCGAGAGTATCGTATTAAAAAAATCAGAAAAGCAACAGATAAGATTCTAGCAATTTTGCCTTTTGAAGTTGAGTACTATAAAAATAGACACAATTTTGAGGCAATATATGTAGGCCATCCACTTGCCAAAAATATATCCTTAGAGATTGATAGGTCAAAATATAAAAAGCGTTTAGGTCTTGAAAATGTAGAACTACCAATATTGTCAGTATTGCCAGGAAGTAGAACTACCGAAGTAACTAGATTATTGCCATTATTTTTAGATGCTATAGAAAAGCTACAGGAGTCCGGATATAAGTTCAAGGCTATTATGCCATTAGCCAAACCATCTCTTAAGCCAATATTTGATCAATATAACTCACAAATTAGGAGTTTGGGAATTGAGGTTCTTGAAACAAATTCTCACGATGTATTGAAAGCTTCAGATTTAAGTTTATTAGCTTCAGGTACGGCAACTTTGGAGGCTATGTTGTGTAAATTACCCATGGTTGTTGGTTACAAGCTATCTAAACTTTCTGCATTCATTGGTAGAATTCTTATACGAGGACATAGTTACTGGGCTTTTCCAAATATTTTGCATAAGAGTGAAATAATAAAAGAGCTAATCCAAGAAGATTGTACGGTAGATAATCTTTTTTATGAATTAAAAAGGTTATTTGATGATAAGCAAAGAAATAATTATATAGTTCAAGAGTTTAAAAAAATCCATGAGCATATGGTTGTTGATACAGAGGAAAAGATCATAGAAGTATTGGATTCAATTATAGAAAAATCTTAATTTTTATAATCTTTAAATATATAATACATGAGTATAAAAAACACCGCAGGTACTAAATAAATGACATTGATATTAGCTTTAGTTTTAATTTTAGTAGTCTTAATTATAATAGATTTATTTCGTAAAAGTTTGAGAGTTAGGCAGAAAGATATTTTGGCAAATATTGAATATGCAAATAGTCAAGAGCTTGTGAGTCAAGCAAAAAATCCATCGGGTAAGGCGTATGTTGAAGATGTTCAACGTGAATATCCATTGTTAAGAGATGGTTTTTTACTTATTTATTTTGAGGGTGTGCAATCTATACAAGTTAAAGATTTGGCAACTTTTTTAAAATACTATGGTATTAAATTTACAGATGAAAATGTTTTTCAGAAAATAAATTATAAAGATGTAATTTTTAGCATATTACCTGATAGTGAAGGGCAAGAGTTCTCAGCTGCTAATGAAGGAGAAATTAGGGGAGTAATAGCGGTAATGAATTATAGAAAGCTAGCTGACATAGGCTATGATGTTAAAACATGTTATGAGCTTATGCTTGATATACTTAAGGCTTTAGCAAAGTCCTTCAATGGTACTTTGATGAATGAGCATAAGGTTCGACTTACAAAAAAAGATAAACAAAATTATTTAGCAGCTATACTATAATCACTAGACTAAAAGTTTTATTTTATTCCCTAATTGTAAATCAACTGATTTCTTGCTTGTTTCTAATCTTATAAAATATTTTTTGAATTAAGTTTATTCGTGATAAGATGTTTAAATTTGAAGTATTTGAAACAATTTTTATTGGAAGTATATAAATTAGAATTATTTATTTGGTGGGCCCAGTAGGACTCGAACCTACGACCTACGGATTATGAGTCCGGCGCTCTAACCAACTGAGCTATAGGCCCAAAACTATAGACAGAATTATATTTCAAATATGGTATTTAGTCAACAGATATTTTACTTAAGTTATGATTATTTATAGATTTTCGATGAGGTTCCGACTATAAGAGGATCAGGAGCAATAGCTACTTCAGGATCTTTGTTATCATAATCTATGCTGTTCAATATATATCTGATAGCATTTATCCTTGCTCGTTTCTTATCGTCCGATTTAACTATTACCCATGGTGCATAAGGTTTATCTGTATATATAAACATTCTTTCTTTAGCCTCAGTGTAATCATCCCACTTATCTAGAGATGCTTTATCAATAGGGCTAAGCTTCCACTGTTTTAAGGGGTGATTCTCTCTAGCTGCAAATCTATCTTTTTGTTCTTGTTGGCTTACAGAGAACCAAAACTTAATAATTATTGTACCGCTATCGACTAGCATTTTTTCAAGCTGAGGGGCTTGTTCTAGGAATAAGAAATATTCTCTCTCAGTACAGAAGCCCATAACTCGTTCTACACCAGCTCTGTTGTACCAAGATCTATCAAAAAGTATTATATCTCCCCCTGATGGAAGGTGTTCAATATATCTTTGAAAGTACCATTGGTTTCTTTCTCTTTCGGAAGGTTTTTCTAACGCTATCACTTTAGCGCCACGTGGATTTAAGTGCTCCATAACTCTTTTTATTGTACCACCTTTTCCAGCCGCATCTCTTCCTTCGAAAATAATTAGAACTTTTTTGTTATTTTCTTTAACCCATTTTTGAAATTTTAATAATTCTATTTGCAAATGATGTTTTTGTTTTTCATATACCTTGCGAGGAATCTTATGTTTGTATGGAAATATATTCTCGACAAAGAGCTTTTGACGCTCCTCTTGGCTTAAAACTTTCATATAAAAATTAAATAATATTCACCATAGATAATATATTACCATATGGGATGAATATTCGCTAAATAGATTAATTTTTTACAGGTTTTATGTTGAGCTTAAGACTAAATAGTATGTAAAAGATAGAGAAAATTAATATTATCGATATGAAAGGCGTTGGTGTTTTGATTGGATACATTAAAACAGCTAAAAATGTAGAAATAGATGCAAGCATTGTAAATATAAAAGTAAATGTTTTGATAAATTTACTTTTACTTATATGCTCTGTTCTTGATAGATAGATATATTTTATTGGTATGAATGAAAATATAGAAAGTAGAATTATTACGATTTCATTTATCCATTGGGGCGATTGGAAGCATAACATATACATTGCCATTACATTCCAGTAACTAGGAAAGCCAACAAAAAAATGATCATCAGTTTTAGCGTTAGTTTGACAAAACTGATATGATGATGAAATTGTTATCATTACGACTACAGGGATTAACCATTCTTGTGAGACTATGCCAGAGACATATATCCAAATACAGGGAACAATAGAGTATGTTGTGAAATCTATAATATTATCAAGTAATGCACCATCTAGAGGAGCTAATTTTTTGATATCTACTAGTCTAGCAAGGCTACCATCAATAGAGTCAATAAAGATAGCCATAATTATACTAAACATGGAAAGTTTAATATAATAGTGATGAAGATCTATTTGGTTGGTTACACTAGCTTTGGCAGCTTCTATAGAGAAAATAATAGCGAGTATACCAAATACAGCTCCTAATGAAGTAAATAGGTGTACTAACCAAGCATAAATTTTTTGAATAATTTGCATAGTATTGTTAGTTTTAAAATTTGTTATAAAATAAATAATTACAAAATTGTAACAAAAATAGTTAATAGTTTCTATTAATAACTAAATCAATAAGTTTTTCTAAATTTTGCGTAGAAAGATTCTTTTTGTTTAACTCAGATAGTAATTTTCTAATCTCATTTTTTTTATCAAATAAGTATTTGTTTGCACCATCAAGTCCCATTAGTGATACATAAGTAGATTTATTTGCATTAATATCTTTACCGCTAGTTTTACCAAGCTCCTGAGTTGATCTTGTAACATCTAAAATATCGTCTTTAATCTGGAAGCATAAACCAATTAAATCAGAAACTTTTGTTAAGATAGCTTCGAACTCATCATTATTATATTTTGAGACGATATAAGGTAGGACGATACTCGCTCTAAACATTTTTGCAGTTTTGTTTATGTGAAGTATTTCTAAATCTTGTAATTTTAGATTTTGATTTTCACCATCTATATCTAATTGCTGTCCTCCAACCATACCTTCTAAGCCACAGCACTTTGCAAATACAATATTAACCTTTTTCAGTTTATAGATATCATTTATGTCTAAAGTATTGATAATCTCAAATCCCAACGATTGTAAGGCATCTCCTGCTAGTATTGCTGTAGCTTCATTGAATTTTATATGACAAGTAGGTTTGCCTCTTCGTAAGACATCATTATCCATCGCTGGAAGATCATCATGTATTAGAGAGTAAGTGTGTATGCACTCTATAGCAAAAGCAATCTTATGGCAGTTTTGAAGGTCTATGTTGAATGCCTCACCTAGGGCATACACAAATTGAGCACGTATCCTTTTTCCACCACTAAAAAAACTGTATTTCATTGCTTCTTTGAGCTTTTTAGAGGGAGATTGTATCTCTGAAAACGCTTTTTCTGAAAAAATATTAAAGCTTTCTAATGAGGTGTTAGTGCTCATAAGAATTTCACTATGTTATTATATTGTTTTTCTAGAACATCACTGTGGGCTTCAAATGTTTTTAGAGAGCCTTCAGACATTTGCTCTAGGTATTCTTTATTATCTAGTAGTTTAATTACATTTTCAGCAAGTTCTGTATGATTTCTTACTCTTATCAGTGCTCTATTACGTATTAGTTCTTTTGAAATCTGACTAAAGTTATAAAGGCTTGTGCCACTTATAATAGGTTTTGCGAGAGCTGCAGGTTCTAATAGATTGTGACCACCGTTATCTATTAGTGTACCACCAACAAATGTAATAGTAGAAATATAGTATAAATGAAGTAACTCTCCCATTGTATCGCCTAAATATACCTGAATATGATTAGAAATCTCGTCAATACAAGAAGACCTTTTTTGATAAGAGAGTCCTTCATTAATAATGAGTTTTTCGACTTTTTGGAAACGTTCCTTATGTCTTGGTACTATTATCAATAGGCAATCTGGGTGAGTAATTAATATTTTTTTGTGAGCTGCAAGTATTATCTCTTCTTCACCTTGATGAGTGCTACCTGCGATCCATACTGGTCTACCATTTATACTTTGCTTAATATTTAGCATCTTATCTTCAAGATTTTCAGGAGTTATAAGGTTGTATTTTAAGTTACCAGTTACTGTGATTTTTTCTTTATCAACGCCTAATGAACAGAATCTTTTTGCATCTTTTTCTGTTTGGGCGTTTATTTGAGCGATATTTTTGAAGAGAAAGTCTTTACCAAAAGGTATTTTGGTGTAGTTTCTCATTGATCTTCTTGATAAGCGCGCATTTGTTATTATTACAGGAATATTTTCAGCAAAACATTTATTTAGTATATTTGGCCATATCTCAGTTTCAATGATTACAAAAGCTTTAGGGTTAACCTTTACAAAGAAACTATTTACAAATGGTATTGTGTCATAAGGGATATACATGTGATGTACATTTTCATGTTTGCTGTAGAGGTTTTTGACAACATCGCTACCTGTAGGTGTTGTGGTTGTTATGACAAAATTTTCATTAGGAAAGTTTTTTAATAATTCTCTTACTAACGGTTCTGCTGATACAGTTTCACCAACAGATACAGAATGAATCCAAATGCAATCTTTCAAACGAAGTTTCGTCTGAGCAAATCTTTCACCCCATCTTTGCCTGTAGCTACTATTTTTGAGACTTCTTTTCAGCTTTTTAAGGTATATGAAAGGTACATATATAATAAATAAACTTGAATATATATGTGCAAGAGAAACGTACAGTATTCTTTTTAAATGTTCCACACTTCTACCTAAAAGCTTACTTATCTAGTAATGATTATCAGTTTAATTGTTTTATTTTAGCATATAAGACAAAAATTTATATCATAAGAGATAAAAAAAACACAAGCCCTCTATAGTTGATTAATAATTTTACTAAGTGCTATAGCTCTATGACTAATTTTATTTTTTTCATCATTTGATAATTCTGCTAAGGTTTTTTGTAATTTAGGTAAGAAAAATACAGGATCGTACCCAAAGCCATACTCACCAGAGCGAATATGGGTGATTTCACCATCTAAGAAGCCATATTCTAGTACTGGGGTAGGATCTTTTTCATTCCTAACGTAAGCTAAAGCACAGACAAAGCGTGCAGTACGATTATCTTTATTTTTTAGATTAGTAAGCAGCTTTTGTATATTTGCATCATCATCGCCATGCTTGCCTGCGTATCTTGCAGAGTAAATACCAGGGTCACCTGCTAATGAAAATACTTCAAGTCCAGAGTCATCAGCTATTGCTGGTAGCCCTGTATTTTTTGAGCAGTGCCTTGCTTTGATGATGGCATTTTCAATGAAACTAAGACCTGTTTCTTTAGCATCACTAATATTGAATTTTGTTTGAGGTATGATTTTGATATTTTTTTGCTTAAATATCTCAATAAATTCGTTGATTTTTCCTTTATTACTTGAAGCTAAGACTATTTCTTTCATTTGTGTGTTTTTTTAAGTTTTGTATTTGTCTATATATTAGCAATAATTATTTCAAATGTTATAGTTATATAACTATAGAGTAAAAATATAGAGATATTATTTATGAAAGTATGTTTTATTGGTGGTGGTAATATGGCTGCTGCAATGATCGCAGGAATGGTTAATCATGGCTATGATGGTCAGGATATTATTGTTTTTGATAGAAATGAAGATAAAAGAGAAAATTTAGTTAGTCGATATGGGATACGGTTTTCGGACTCTTTACTAGAGTCAATTGCTATAGCTGATATTATTATTTTAGCTGTAAAGCCACAAGGTATGATTAGTCTAATTAGGGATATTAGAGATCATACTAGAGATGATCAGACAATAGTTACGGTAGCAGCAGGCATCAAAACTAATGATTATGAGAGAATGTTTGCTAAGAATATTTCTTTCGCAAGGACTATTCCTAATACGCCTAGTAGCTTAGGCTACGGTGCCACTGGAATATTTTTTAATAAAAATATTAGTGATGAAAATAAGTCAGAAGTTATTAATATTATTAAGACAATGGGAGAGGTCGCTGTAGTTGAAAAAGAAGATGAGATTGATGTTATTGCAGCTATAGCAAGTTCTGGTCCAGCATATTATTTTCAATTTATGGAGCATATGGTCAATGCTGCTGTCAAAAGAGGGTTGGATAAACAACAAGCTGAAAAGCTTGTTGCTCAAACGTGTCTTGGTGCTGCGCAGATGGCTTTGAAGGGTGACGAGGATATGGCTACTTTAAGAAAAAATGTAACATCTAAAAAAGGTATAACTTTTGAAGCGTTGTATACTTTTGAGAAGTTTGATCTTGGTGCAATTATAGATGATGCTATACAAGCAAATATCACTAGAGCAGGGCAGTTGGCTCAAGAATTTAGTTCGGAGATCTCTTAATTAGTGACCTCTATTTTGGTTGATATTTTGTGTACTTTATAATTTAAAATAAATATTTATTTTATGTATCTTATGCTATATACTTGGTTTGATAAATATTTTTTTATAAGTTTTATAACAGTATAGGTGAGTTTATGAGGCTATTATTGGCTGAAGATGATCTTAATTTAGGCGAAGGCTTGCTAGAAGCATTGCAGAAAGAAGGTCTTATTGTTAACTTGGTTTCTGATGGAGAAGCAGCACAAACTTTCATAGAGTCTGGTTTATATGACATAGTTGTACTTGATATAGGTATGCCAATTAAAACTGGTCTTGAAGTTCTTAGAAATGTTAGAAATAAAGGTATTAAAGTACCAATTATTCTTTTAACAGCTCGAGATGGTTTAGAAGATAGAATTAAAGGCTTAGACTTGGGTGCTGATGATTATCTTACTAAACCTTTTGAACTTAAAGAGTTAGTGGCAAGAATTAAAGCGATATCTCGCAGGATAGATACAAGATCCGGCAAAAGTACTAAAGAAGAAATTAAGTTTGGCGATTACAGCTTTAATCCTAGTTCTGAGACAGTAACTAAAGATGGTGTTATTATTCCAGTATCAAAAAAAGAGCTAGCGCTTTTAGCTATTCTAGTACAAAATGCAGGTCGTGTTGTACCAAAAACACAGCTTTTGGAAGAAGTGTACTCTACTGATAAAGAAATGGATACTAATACTCTAGAAGTACACATGCATAATTTAAGAAAGAAAATCAATATTCCAAACTTTATACAAACAATCAGAGGTGTTGGTTACTTTGTTCAAAAGGATAAAGTAGTTAAGTAATTTCATGGAACTATTGAATTATATCCTAAGTTTAGGTTTTACTTTTTGGCTTTTGTTTTTAACTGTTGCAAGTGGTTTAATCTATTTAATTGATTTGATATTTTTTCAAAGACCAAGATTAAAACCTTATGCTGAGGGATTAAAAGGTCTATCTAAGAAGCAAAAACGACAGTTTTACAAAGATAATGGCCTTAAAGCTCCTTTAATAGCAGATCAAGCTAGATCTTTGTTTAGTGTATTTTTGGTAGTTTTTTTGCTTAGAACATTTCTTATAGGAAACTTCCTTATTCCCACAGCTTCTATGACGCCAACATTACCTGTTGGAGATTTTATATTTGTTAATAAGGCTGCCTATGGTATTCGAGCACCTTTTACTAATGAAACTCTAATAAAAACAGGTGAACCTAAAAGAGGCGACATTTTAGTATTTCATTTCCCGGTTAATCCGAGTGTGGATTTTGTCAAGAGAGTTATTGGGATCCCTGGAGATGTTATCTCCTATAAAAATAAAATGCTGACGATTAATGGTAAAAAACTTGAGTACACAAATTGTGATATTGATGCTGTCAATTATTATAATCAGTCATTAGCTAATGGGAGTGGTGATACAATTTGTACCGAAGATCTTGACGGTGTTAAACATCAAGTTGATTGGATTGAATCTGTGAAAGGTACTGATTTTGGAGATCTTAAAGTCCCCGCGGGACATTATTTTGTAATGGGTGATAATAGAGATAATAGCGAAGATAGTCGTTATTGGGGTTTTGTTCCAGAGAAAGATCTTGTTGGTAAAGCCAAGATTGTATGGATGAGTTGGGATAAAGTTGATAAGAAAGTTCGCTGGAGTGAAATAGGTAAGGTCTTTTAAGTAAATGGTTCCCGAATATTCTCGATTATATAAAATTCTTGGTTATAGCTTCAAAAATTATACTCTATTAGTCAGAGCACTGACTCATCGTAGTAAAACAAAGAAAAACTATGAAAGATTAGAGTTCTTAGGAGATTCTATTTTAGGCTTTGTAATAGCTGAAGTATTGTATATGGAGTTTCCTGATTTGGCAGAAGGTAAGCTTTCACAAATCAGATCTAAGCTAGTTAAAGGAGTAACTTTAGCAAATTTAGCTCTAAATTTTAAATTAGATGAATATATTATCTTAGGTGCTAGTGAACAAGGTGGACATAAGCGAGAGAAAATATTAGAAGATGTGTTTGAGGCTATTATAGGAGCAATTTATTTAGATAGTGATTTTGCTACTGTTAAAAAGGTTATAGTAAATTGGTACAAACCAGTTATATCAACTCTTAATTTAGATGATGTAAAAGTCAAGGATAGTAAGTCTAAATTACAAGAAATTCTATTGCAAAATGGTCTAAGTCTTCCTGAGTATAGTATTGAAACTATCGATGGTAAAGATCATGAACAAGAGTTTACAGTGAAAGCATTATCTAATGATTTAAATATTAAAGTGCGTGCAAAAGGTACATCACGAAAAAAAGCAGAGCAGAAAGCTGCTGAGAAGATGATACAAATACTATCACAACAAGGCTTACATGAAAAAAAATAGATTAAATCTCAATGGTGTGGTTGTCATAAATAAGACTCAAGGTCTTAGTTCAAATAAAGTTTTGCAACAATTAAAGTATATATTTAATGCTCAAAAAGCCGGTCATACAGGAACATTAGATCCTATGGCAACAGGTGTTTTGCCTATATGTTTTGGTAGAGCTACTAAGATAGCACAATACCTTTTAGACTCTGATAAGGAATATATTGCGACTATTAAATTAGGTGTTGAAACAGATAGTGGAGACGCTGAGGGCGAAATAATAGCAAAAAATGCTGATATTCCAGAGTTGTCGGTGGAGTATCTAGAAACAGTTTTAGCAAAATTTCGTGGAGATATTGTGCAAATACCTCCAATGTATTCAGCTCTTAAACATAATGGACAACCTCTTTATAAGCTAGCAAGAGAGGGTAAGACTATCGAGGTAAAGCCGCGTAATATCAATATATATGAATTAGAACTACTAGAGTTCAATACAGATTCATTAAAAATAAGAGTTAAATGTTCAAAGGGAACATATATTCGTAGCTTAGCAATAGATATTGGTAAAGCTTTGGGTTGTGGTGGACACTTGATCGCTCTGCAAAGAACTCAAAGTGGGCCTTTTAGAATTGAAACAGCTCTTGATTTAGATAACTTAAAAGATTTAAGTTTTGAACAAAAACTTGTTAGTATAGCTAGTGTAGAGAGTGTATTTATTGATAAACCAATATACTCTTTAGTAGAAGAAGAAAAAGATGATTTATACAAAAGAGGACTTTTTGCTGACAAATCTCATCTTGATGGAACGGTCAGGATATACGATGATGAGAAGTTTGTTGCTATAGCAGAGTTTGATAAAGGTAAGTTAATAAGTAAAAAATTTTTTGACCAGGATATATTCATAAGTGAGTAAATATAATATACATAATGATCCTAATAAGGATCTTGAAGCACAAAAGTACGAGAATCCGATTCCAAGTAGAGAAGTAATCCTAAATTATATAAGAGATACTAATATTCCTGTTAGTATAGAAAACATAGCAAATGCTTTAGAGATATTTAAAAAAAATCTTTTTGATGGTCTTGTAAATCGTTTGGGTGCAATGGTTAGAGATGTCCAGTTAGAAAAAGATAGATCATACTATAGTCTGCCTGAAATAGCACCGATATATATCACATCTAAAGTGACAGCTGATAGAGATTCTCGCTTAGAGCTATTTAGTCATACTTTAAATACTAAGGTGGGTATAGTCTCTCATCAAGCAAAAATGGTAATGGTTGGTGATGAAGTAACTGCAAAGGTACTAGGACTTAATAAACGTGGTCGTATAGATGCAGAGATTCAAACAATAGTTTCAAGAGCACAAAAAACTATCACAGGATATTACTACAAGAGCTTTGATTGCGATTTTATTAAGCCGGTAAGTAAGAGCATGACAAGTGATATAGTGCTATTACCTCCAAAGCAAAAAATAGAACATAACTCTTTAATCGAAGCTGAGATTATTGTTTATCCTAGTATAAATAGTGTAGCTGTTGCTAAATTTAAACAAGAGGTCGAAGCAGTATCTCCTGTTAAAGAAGCAATGATGATGGCAACGCAGAAATATGATTTAATTGAGCAGTGGAGTAAAAAAACTTTACGCTATTTAGATGATATTTCTGATGATGTAATTGTTGGTAATAGAGTTGATTTACGTAATGAGAACTTTGTAACTATTGATGGTGAAGATGCCAAAGATTTTGATGATGCTGTCTATGCGTATAAGACTAAAAGTGGTAGCTGGAAGTTATATGTTGCAATTGCAGATGTATCAAACTACGTTGAGAAAGATTCTAGTTTAGATTTAGATGCTAAGCGTCGTTCGACTTCTGTTTATTTCCCTGGGTATGTTATTCCAATGCTACCAGAGAAGTTATCAAATGGATTGTGTTCGTTGAAGCCTAATGAAGATAGATATTCTTTAGTTTGTGAGATGAATATTAGTAAAGAGGGTAAGCTATCTAGATATAAGTTCTATTCTGCTGTCATAAACTCAAAGGCGCGTTTAACTTATACAGAAGTCGCAAAGCTTATAGAGAAGAAACAAAACACAATAGTTGAAAAAACTCCTGAATTGGTGCCTAATATCTTTGATTTGTATGAGTTATATAAAGTACTTCATCAAGCTAGGCAAGAGCGAGGTGCTATAGACTTTGATACAGTTGAAACACAAATAATATTAAATGATCATAATCATATTGAATCAATAGTGCCAAGACATCGTAATGATGCGCACAGGCTTATAGAAGAATGTATGCTTGTAGCAAACGTTGCTGCGGCTAAATTTACTATTAAGCATAAAAAAACATCGCCATTTAGAGTTCATAGTGAGCCTAAAGAAGATAGGATGGAAACTCTCAAGAAGTATCTTGCCAAGCATGGTATACATCTTGCTTATGGTAAAAATGGCAAAGTTACACCAAAAGCTTTAGCAGAAATGCTAGATAGTATAAAAGATCGTCCTGACTATGATGATATCCAGATGATGACTTTACGTAGTATGAATCAAGCAGTGTACAGTATAAATAATGATGGACACTTTGGGTTAGCATATAGTGAGTATACACATTTCACATCACCAATTCGTAGATATCCAGATTTAGTGGTACACAGAATAATCAAATCAATTATTGGTGAATATGAGCATGGTGGAGCTGATTATAAACCTTCTGAATTAGCAAATATTTGTGAGAATGCTTCTGATCAAGAGCGAAATGCTGATGGTGCATCAAAACAAGTTGAGAACTGGTTGAAATGTTATTTCATGCAAGATTATATTGGTCATGTTCTAGAGGCTCAAATCAAGCATGTAAATGGTTTGGGTCTATTTGCTGAGTTAAAGGATATGTATATAGAAGGATTGATACATGTTTCGGCGATTCCAGGGGATTATTATATTTATGATGAAGCAAAAGATATATTAATTGGTAAGAGAACTCATAAAGTTTATAAGATAGGTCAAGATATAACTGTAAGAGTCGTAAGAGCAGATCTTGATAGAATTCATATAGACTTTGAGTTATATGATCCGCGTAAACCTTTTGTTGAGGGTAGCTCAAATAAGTCATTTGGTAAAAAGGCTAAAAAACCAGCTAAAAAGGCTAAAAAGAATAAATCAAGACGTAAAAGAAAAAGTAAAACAAAAGTAAAAGTAACCGAATAAATTTGTTCGGAAATATTTATCTAAGCCGTTTTTTTAGGCTCTTTAAATCCCCATACTATTTTGAATTTCTTCAAAACACAAAGAATCATATATGTAATATCAATTTGCCATGCTTTGACATTATTTCTAACAGAGTATGCAAATTTATGATGATTATTATGCCAACCTTCACCAAACGTAACTAATGCTATAAACCAATTATTGCGACTATTATCTGAAGTTTCATAATCTTTTTTACCAAAAATATGACAGATTGAATTAACACTAAATGTAGTGTGATATAACAATACTGTGCTTAAAATACCACCCCAAAATACAAATGCTAAACCTGATGTTTGTAGGTTAGGGTAGAAGTGATTAATTACGCTACCGCTAGCAAAGAGACCTATCAGATATAATGCAAATGAAACATGAGCATATTTATCTAACCATACTAGTTCAGGATATTCTACCCAGTCTTTGGTAAACTTAGGATCAACATGATCACTTCTAGATTCAAAAACCCAGCCAACATGTGATTGGAAGATCCCATTCTTAGGAGAGTGTAAATCGGTGTCTTTATCAGAATGGATATGATGATATCTATGATGACCTGACCACCAAAGCGGCCCTTTTTGAGATGCCCAAGTTCCAACTAATGCTAAAATAAATTGAAATACTCTAGAAGTCTGAAAAGCTTTGTGAGCAAAGTAACGATGGTATCCAGCTGTTAAAGCGAATGTCCGAGCGGAGAATGTAACAAGAAATACAACTAGTGCAGTGATATTATAATTTACAAAAAATATCGCTAAGCAAGCAATATGCATAATAGCAAAGGCTATTATAGTGACTTTATTTGATTGAGTTTCCATGGTTTCTCCGGTTCTAAATCATCTTTTTAGCAATTTTAAAGTAAAGCTTGTAAGGTAAAGCGGCAATAAGTTTTAGAATTATAGTGAATTTTTTTGTAAAGTGAACCTCAAATTTATTTGACTCTAAACCTTTGATAATGCTAAGGGCAGCTTCTTCAGGTTGAAGTAGAGCTGGCATTTTAAAATTATTCTTGTCAGTAAGTTTAGTTTTAACAAAGCTTGGATTTATTAGACGGATATCAAGCTCAGTATTTTCTGCTTTTAGGCTCTCCACTAAATTTATAACACCAGCCTTAGTAGCAGCATAAGGTTGTGATCTAGGTAAACCGATATAGCCAGCGACACTAGCTGTAATAGCTAGCTGACATTTAGGATTTTTTTTGAGATAAGGTAGCGTAAATCTTATTAGGTAAAAAACAGCAGTTAGGTTAGTTTGGATAGTTTTATTAAGATTTGAAATGGCAATGTCAGCAATTAATGAAGGTTCATAGAATGCGGGCAAATATATAATATAATCAGGATTATAGCTAAGAGCTATATCACTTCCTTTTTTGAAGCTCTCAAAATCTGCTACATCAAGATCAACAGTATGAGCAGTATTTTTTAGACTTGCAGATATGCTTTGTAGTTTGTCTAGTGAACGAGCTGATATTATAAAATTAGCTTGTATTGAATTATCAAGTTTCTTAAGTAATGCATTACCAATACCATCTGTTGCGCCAATTAACCATATAGTTTTACCTGCAAATTTTTGCATAGTTATTCTCCAGATTTTTCTTTATGCATAAATAGCGTTAATGAACCAACTGTTAGTCCAAATTTTTTGAATGTATTTTTGTTTATAAGTACACCATCGTTCATTAAGTACATCCAATCATCAAAGCTAATTTTGTATTTTTTGTCGCCAACTGGGATATTCATTTGATACTGCCAGTTCATAGCGTTGCCTTCAACATAGATTTTAGCAGTACCAATTACGTCGCCTGTTGTGCCTTCATAGTAGTTATCAGAAATTTTCTTGATTGTCCAAATACGATGATCTTTTTGGCCGTCATAGTAAACCATATGCTCGTCAAATGTGCCGACATCACTATTCCAACTAGCAGTTCCAGAGAAGTCAAATTGCTTAGTGACTTTTCCTTTATAGTCTTGAACAATCCCTGTACCAACAATTTTGCCTTGTAAATATTGTTGCAGGTCAAGTTTTGGACCCTCTTCTTTGTAGCTTGATATATCAGCTGAGCATCCAAATAATCCTAATGCCATAATAATTACTCCTATTCTAGATATTAATTTTTTCATAAGCCCCTCAATTGTTTTGATAATTTTTGATATGACGAGTTATCGCCAAGCCATATTTCAAAAAAATATTTTGAAAGTTCTTTGTCTGGTATTTGGCCAATCAAACCATTGTCTGAATAGATATAACCTTTACCATATTCATCCATATAACCGTAAAGGTTTGTACCGTTTTGGACATCGGGAATTAACTGATCAAAGGTATTTCTATACTCTTTATAATTTGCCTTAACTTGTTGCGGATGTTGGTATGATATTTCTTTAACAGTATGCTTAGAGATAGTTTTCCCATCCATACTTCTAAGGTAATGAATTTTTAGTAGAAAAGGTTTATCCCAACTAAAATGTCCATTTTGAGTGTAAAGCTCGGCATCATAAACATCAAAAAACCATTTAGTGAAATGAATTTTACCAACTTGTTGGACTTGATGTGATTTTATTTGTTGTAAAGTTAACTCTTCAGCGTAAGTGAACAAAGGAAAACTAATAATGATAGCTATTAGTAGTCTTTTAAGCATGGACAATCTCCAACTGTACAACATCAATACGCCCATGAGTAAATGCAGCACTACAAGAATTTAAGTAGAAACGCCACATTCTCTGAAAACGCTTGTCAAAACCTAGTTTTATTAACTCAGGCTCTACATTTACGAAATTCCTGTCCCATTCATCAAGTGTTTTAGCATAATCTTTTGCAAAAGATTCAGTACCTACACATTTAAGCCCAACCTTATCCAGTTCCAGATTAATTTGTCCCATAGATGGTAAGAAGCCACCGGGAAAAATAAAGGTTCTAATCATATCAGTACCTTTAGCATAATCCGCAAAAAGCGCATCATCAATGACAATGGCTTGAATAACAATCTTACCATCTTCTTTGAGCAGTGATTTAAGCTTAGAAAAATATGTGTTCCAATATTCTCTACCCACTGCTTCGATCATCTCGATTGAAACAATATAGTCATATTTGCCAGTTTGGATACGGTAATCTTCAATAACTATATCAGCTTTTTTCCCAGCTAGTCGCTTCGTAGCATAGTCATGTTGTTCTGTCGATAGTGTGATGCCTTTGAGTGTGTAGTCACCACTATTTAGGGCTGTTTCAGCAAATCCTCCCCATCCACAGCCAACTTCAATTATTGAGCCATTTTTTTTATCAAATTTATCAATTATGTTTTTGTATTTATTGATTTGCGCCTGTTCTAATGTTTCAGTTTGATTTTTGTACATCGCAGATGAGTAAGTCATGGTTTTGTCTAACCACAAACTATAAAAGTCATTACCCAAGTCGTAATGATCGTAGATGTTTTTCTTACTCTGTTTAATGCTATTACGTTTAGTAAGGTAGCCAAGTTTTTGTAATAATTTAAAAAGAAAATTTGGCTTCATGTATTGACCAAATGCTTCTTCATTAACTAAGCCTAGTAGAATCAGAGATTTAAGATCTGATGTTTCCCAGTAACCATCTCTATAATCAGCAGCAAATCCAATGTCTGATTTTAATTGTAAATTTACTACTGTGCGCCAATCTTTTAGTTTTAGATCGGCTGTTGGACCTTGTTTTTCGCCTTTTGTATAAATAGTTTCGTTTTCTGGAGTTGTTAAATATAGCTCACCACATTCTAATTTGTTAAGTGATTCTAATAAATTTTTTCTAACGGTTTTTTCAAACATTTCAAAAGGCAAAGGTTAATTATTCTATACGTAAATATTAGCAAATAAATATTGAGGTAATATTGCTGGAATATTAAATTTTGTTAATAAATTTATAAGTAAGCTTTATATTTCTGATATGGGTAAAATATTGTCGGCAGTCTAACTGTTTGGACTTATAATATTAGCTACACTAACTCGAATATCTTTCTGCTCAGGTTTTGGGATATATTTTATACGTTTAAATACGATTTTTAGAGCTTGCCAGTGAATCAGATAAATAACTTTAAAGGTTAGAAGTGGAGATCTAAAAAATTCTTTGACTAAGTTTGTACTTGATAAGAGTTTGATTTGACCATTAATTGCTGTGCCAAGTTGGAGCTGATTATTATCATAGTAATTGATGATAATTTGATTTTTTGCATTATTATCAAAATTAAGTGCGAAGTTAAATTTATAAAAGCCTTGTCTTGGGTAAAATGGCGATACATGAAATATTTTTTCTGCTTTGAACCATGTTTTATCTGTAATTTCGTTGCCAGTGTCGTGGCAAATATAGCTATGAGTTTCTTTGAATGTGTTGTTGACTTCTGCTATCACAGCTATAAGTTTTTTTTCACTATAGCAAAGCCAAAAGCTAACGGGGTTAAATAGGTATCCTAGAACTCTAGGCATAGTCATCAATTTGATTTCATCATATTTAAGGTTGTGCTGGTCTAATAAATTAGTTGCCCATTTTAGACTACTTGAACTATCTTTTAGGCCGTGATCTTTATCATAGAAAGAATACAAATTAGGTTTATTGATACTAAAAAAACTAGTCTTACTTTGCTTAAGATTAAGCATATCCAAAATAATATAATATGATTTATATCTAAAAGAATTTTGCTTTGGATGATGCCTCTTATGAAAAACTTTTGAGCTTAAGATAAAGTTTTTTACCATGGAGTTTTGATTCCTAATTTATTCGCAACATTTACTGCACTAAGTATACCATCTTCATGGAAACCATAGCGTAGATAAGCTCCACAATAGTATGTGTTGTTAAGTCCTTGGATTTTATAAAAGTCTTTTTGAGCTTGAATGGCTTTTTTATCAAAAACAGGATGATCAAAAGTATGTTCGTTGATGATTTTTTGTGGATCAGGTTTTTGATCCGGATTAACTGTAACAAAATAATCTATATCAGTATCTAAGGGTTGAAGATTATTCATCCAGTAGCTAAGTGAAACCACATCACGTTTATCTTTAGTCTCAGCACTTAGATAATTCCAGCTTGACCACGCAGCTTTGCGTTTTGGCATAATACTAGCATCTGTATGTAATATTACAGAGTTTGGTTGATATTTTATGGCGGATATAAGTTTTTTTTCATCACTGCCAGCATCATCTAATAATTCGAGAACTTCATTGGAATGGCATGCAAAAATAACCTTATCATATTCTATGGTGTTATTGTTGATATCAGTTATCAAAGTTTTATGGGTTCTAGTTAAATTGGTAGCTTGGGGTGCAAATTTAACATTAGCAGATTTTAGTTGAGTTATGATTTTGTCAACATATACTTTGCTACCGCCTTTGACTGTGTACCATTGGACTGGTTTGGTAGTTGTAAGTAGCCCATGATTATCAAAAAAGCGAATAAAACTAAGGGCAGGGAAGTCATACATCTTCTCTAATGGAGTGCTCCAAATACATGCTCCCATTGCTAGTAGATAATAATCTTTGAAGCAGTTACCAATATTTATAGATTCTAGATATTCAGCAAGGCTTATATTTTCATCAAGAGTGTTGTTTTCAATATGCTGTCTTGAGATCTTATTAAATTTTATAATATCTTTTATCATTTTATAGTAACTTGGTCTGAAAATATTTGACCATTGAGCAAATAAACTTTTGATACTGCTAGATCCATACTCAAACTTACCGTTTTTGATAGATACACCAAAAGACATATTGCTCTCAGCTACTGGAACATCTAAATGTTTGAACAATCTCGATAAGTGATAATACGTATGGTAGTTAAAGACAATAAAACCAGTATCTACAGGAGTGCTATTAACTTCTAATGTACGAGCATGACCACCGTAATAATTATTTTTTTCGTACAGAGTAATGTCATATTTTTCTTTGAGAAGATAACTGACGGTAAGTCCAGATATTCCACTTCCTATTACTGCTATTTTTTCCATATTTTAAATTGATTATAAGAATTTTAGTTACAAGAGTAATTTTTAAATTTTAAAAAGCATAGTTAAAATTTGTTAATGTAATGGTAACGAAATTTCTATAATTAAGCCATGAGGATTGTTGTTAGTAGCAGTGATATTGCCATTATGGAGTTGGATGATTTTTCTTACTAGGGAAAGTCCTAAGCCATTACCTATTTGGCTACGGCTTTTTTCTTCACGAAAGAATCTTTCAAAAATCTTATCAATATTTTCTTCATTTACACCAATCCCTTGGTCGGTAAATGTGATGATATATTTTGAGTTCTGGATTTTTGTCGAAATCGTTATTTCTGTATCATCTTTTGAGTATTTATAGCTGTTGTCTAGGATATTTGTAATACTTTGGAAAATAAGATTTTTATCGATATTTAAATTTTTTGAAATAACAGAGATATATAATTTGATATTCTTTTGTTCAAACATTGGTTCATAAAGTTCAATAGCATCATCGATAATTTTTTTTACATCAGAATTTTTTTTAAGTAAGTTTTCACGACCATGTTCAAGACGATTAAGTCTTAGGATACTATTAAAGATATCAAGTAATTGATTACACTCTGCCAATGCCTCAGCTGTGTCATCATTTGGGCAAGTTTGCTCAAGGCTTTCAAGCTTGTTTTTTAAACGAGTTAGAGGAGTCTTTAGATCGTGAGCAATATTATTTGAAACGTTTTTGATATCTACTAAAAGTTCATCAATATTAGCTAGCAGGATGTTGAGTATATTTGCCAAATTACTAAGATCATCCCAGCTTGTATCGGATTTGATTCTTTGACTAAAGTCACGAGTGTTAACAATCGAAGCAGCGGAGCTAGCTATAAAATTGATTTTCTTAACAACAAAAACACTGATCAAATAACTAATGATGACAACGCTTGCTGTACAGAAAATACCAATGCTTAGAGGGATTATATGCTCAGTAACTCTATTACCAAGCGCTGAGAAAATTATATAAATCCAAGATGCTATACTTAAACCTAAAAGTATTGTAAAAAGCACTGCCATTTTAAAGCTTGAGCTAATTATATACCTACGTTGAATGGTATCGTTGAATTTATTCTTGGATGACATATCCAAAGCCCCGTATAGTTTTTATAGGATCAGGTAGGCCATTCTCAGTGAGCTTATTGCGTAAGCGAGAGATATGTACTTCAACTACATTTGTCTGAGGATCAAAGTCATAGTCCCATACTTCTTTAAGTATCATTGTTTTACTGACTACTTCATTTTTGTGCTTAAGAAGCAGATGTAAAACTTTGTATTCTCTTTGTTGTAATAATATTAACTCATCATTGCGACGAACCTCATGGGCAAGTTCATCGAGGATGATATCTCCACATGTTAATTTGTGGGATTGAGCTTCAGCGATTTGCTTGGTTCTTTTGTAGAGAATATTAACACGAACCATTAACTCATCTATCGAAAACGGCTTAGTTAAATAATCGTCGCTCCCTGATGTAAGACCTTGAATTTTATTCTCAGTGCTGTCAAGTGCACTTAGAATGATCACAGGAGTTGTTACATTTTGTTTACGTAAAATTTTTAGCAAAGATATTCCGTCTAAATACGGCATCATCCAATCTATAACAACAACATCATAATTATTGGTATTGATTAGAAATAGTGCTTCTTTGCCATCGTGAGCTAATGTTGTTTCAATACCATTTTCTTCAAATTTGGTTTTTATAAACTGAGCAATTTTTTTATCATCGTCAGCAACTAAAACTTTTGGTTTATCAGTCATGGAGTCTATATATATTTAATTTATATAATATAATTATAGCCGATTTATAGCTCTGTAACTTGAAAAAACAGCTATAAAACTTATTTATAATTTTAGATCGTTTGTGTATAAAATAGCTACATCAAAAAATTGGAGGTTGAAATGAAGAAAATTCTAGCAACAGTATTTGGTTTAATAATTGTGTCGGGAGTATATGCTGAGAGTTATCAGATGTATGCAAAACCAGATGAGCAATCCAAAAAAATTATGACGATTGATGATCAAAATCATCAATATAAAGCAATTTTCTCAAAAGGGGAGTGGATTGAAATAGTTGATCAAAAAGATGGGACAGTTGGTTGGGTTAAGCAAAAATCACCAAAAAATGATACACAAGCATCTAGTGATGATCCTATAGAAAAAATGATGGCAGATTTTCAAAAACAACAGCAAATGTTAGATGAGCATTTTAATAAGATGATAGCTAACATAGATCAAAATATAGCTCAAATGCAAACACAATCTAAAACATCAAAAGTAACTAAAAAACCAGATGTGTATAAAGAATTTAGTTCTATAACGATTAACTCAGATGGTAAAACTGCTAAGATTGTCAAAAAGACAGAAGATAGTAATGGAAAAGTCGAAACAGTGGAGAAGGAGGTGCCAGCTGATCAACTGAATACTATCAAAATATAGTACGGGATTTTGAATTTTACTAGTGATGATGCTTCTAAATAATAATCTTGCTTAATATCTTTTGTTTCCAAAGTATGCTCAATAAGTTAAAATTACTATGTAATTGCCACTAAAAACTAAGGAGTGCATTATGTATGAAGAAGAGTTCTTATCAGAAAAATTACAGCGTTTCACATTAGTTGATATTGCGTTGGTCAAAATAGTGTACTTTCTCGTTGGCTTATTAATAATTTCGAGCTATTCAACATTAGCTTTGGTTAGCTGGGTTTTTTATTTACTAATGTTTTTGACTGCGGTTTTTCCAATAGTGATTCATCTTTTGTCATTTGAAGGATCATATATTGAAAAAGCCCATAAATATCTAAAGACAAATAAACCATCGTATCAAGTGTTGTTATTCTTTAGTATGTTTTTCTTTGCTTGTATGTTAGCTGTATTGATACCAGTTCTATTGGATGTGCCATGGTATGTTTATGTTATATTGATAGCTATTTTTGCAATCAAACCAATGCGTTCAAATATGTTTTGGTAGGGTGAGGTTATAAAATTGAATAAAAGTACACACGATGGCCAAAAGGTTTACTCCAAATTAGTTCTTAAACTTTATAACTTCGTTGTTTTATTTTTTAATAATACTTTTTTGTGGAAATGTAAAACATCTCAGCTATTGCAGTTATACAAAGATAATGTATCGCATAATCATTTAGATATAGGAGTAGGCTCAGGATATTATCTAAAAAATGTTAAAGATAGATTATCTAAAGTAGCATTAATGGATCTAAATCCAAATTGTTTAGAGTATGTGAAGAATGTACTGAAAGATAAAGAAGTATCAACTTATCAAGTTGATATACTAAAAGATGTTGCAGAAGAATTTTATGCAAAGTATGAATCTATATCTTGTAACTATTTGATTCACTGTTTACCTGATAACGGCAATAAAGAAAAAGTATTCGAAAATATTGCTAAAATGTTGAGTAAAGATGGAGTGGCTTTTGGATCGACTATTATCAATGACTATAGCTCAAAACTTGCGATTAAGGTGGCTAATAAATTTAATGCCAAAGGAGTATTCGATAATAAAAACGATACTTATGAATCGATAGAAAAATATATAAAGAATAATTTTGCTGAATATACTATAAAGCAAATAGGCTCAGTTTGTGTATATATTATGTCTAAACCTCTTAGATGATCTTTACTATTTATAATCAATAACATTCTTAATTATTTTTGTTATAATCGCTATATAGACAAATTATTCTGTTCATAAAAATAATGAAGAAAAAGCTTTTATTTGTAACTTTATCAGCTAGCTTAATTTTGTTGGGCTCATGTAGTAAAACAACTGTTGCTTATGAGGATCCAAATGGTGTAGATACAACATCTATTAATTTTAGCTCTACTGATTTGCAAGCTATCACGAACAAGATGACCGAGGATATGCTGAATTCACGAGCAGTTAAGAGAATTACTGCTATGGATACACCAACATTATTCTTTAGTAATATTCGTAATGAAACAAGAGAGCATATCAATACGACAATGTTATCAAATACAGTACAGACACAGATTATCAAATCTGGATTATTCCAAGTTACTGATATGTCTCAAATCAAAAATGTACGTGAGCAGCTTGGATATCAAGCTAATAGTGGTATGGTTGATCAAAGTACAGCTACTAAAATCGGTCAGCATATTGGTGCTAGGTATATGGTTTATGGCTCTATTCAAGATATTGATAATACTAATGTTGATGGAGATAAGAGATCTAAATTCTTCTTGACAACATTGAAGATGATGGATCTAAAAACAGGTCTTGTTGTATGGCAAGATGATAAGCAGATTCGTAAATCACAGACTAAATCAACATTTGGCTGGTAATTAGATTTCAAAATGGTTATTTCAGAATAGTTCTGAAATTTCTTAAAACATAGGAGATAAAATACTATGAAAAAGAAAATATTAAGTTCATTAATTGTTTCATCATTATTAGTAAGTCCTTTGGTTGCTGCAGAAACAACTGTAGATACTAAATCTACAGCTGAGCAGTCGCAATCTGTTGATATGGGCTCAGATGTATCTAATCTTAATAGTGCTATCTCATCAGATTCAAAAGCAGTTGCGACAACTGCAGAAGATAAGAGATCCGCAGAAGAAATCTTAAGTGATGTAATGGAGAGTTATATCGATCAGAATAATCTCAGAGATAAATATGATTATGTTGGTTCTGCTATAGGTACAGCTTCTGTCAATCAGACAAATTCAAATTATGTCGATAGTGCTCAGTTAGCATTTGAGAAAGCTCTAATAAAAGCACAGGCAGAATATATATCGTTTATATCAGCTAATACAAAAGTTGATAAGAGTCTAAGCATAGATAGTACACAAGGTTCTAGTGTAAATGACATTAATACAGATTCTGATAAGCCAAAAGAGGGTACTCAAGCAGCGATTGATGCTAAGCAACAAGCATTAGAAGAAGCAAAGCTAGATAAGCAATTAAAAGATCAAGGTTTAAATCCAGATGATTTTGCTACACCAGATGAGAAGAGAAAAGCTCTTTTAAGTCAGCAAATGACAGTCAAAAGCTTAACTACAGGATTTGGTAATCTATCAGGTTTACTGCCAATCAAGACTTTTGTGGTGGAAAAAAATGGTAATGCTGCTATCGGTGTAGTGGTTATTTATTCAGATAAAATTAAAGGAATGTTTGAGGATATCAAGCATGGTAATGAGCCTGTAATTGTTGGTAAAGGTGGACAATCTCCTTCTGACTTATATAAGGATAAGTCAGGTGAAGATATGATGGGTGATTATGGTATCCGTGTTGGTTTTGGAGAAGATAATAAACCATATATCTTGTCATATGGTCAAGGCTCGTACACAGGTCCAAAGCTTCAAGGAGTTTCGGCTGGTGATTATGGTTATAAGCAAGCTGAGATTATGGCAAGAGCAAATTTAGTTACACTGATAGCTGGACAAATGTCGACAAAAGAAGCTTTGACTATGTCTGAGGATATCTCTAGCACTCTTGCTAAAAATACTAAAACGCAACAAACACGTAGAATAGATGCAACTGATATTGAAAAGACACTATCTACATATTACAAAACAAAAGCAAACCTAGATATTATTGGTCTTAAAACTGTTAAGAGATGGCGTTATAAGCTACCAAGTACAGAAAATACTGTATATGGTGTTGTATTAAAATGGGATCCTAAGCAAGTAGCTACGGCAAATAAGATCAAAAATTTTAACTATGATGAATATCGTAAACAAAATGCTAAAAGTACAGAAAGTGGAGAGACTTCCTTAAATGGTAAAGTAATTATTAGACAAAGTGATGATAATAAATATTTAAACCAGTTCTAGGATAGAATGATGCAAAAGATATTAATTTTTTTTTCTCTATTTTTGATTTCTATAATTGGTAATGTTGCTGTTGCTGCAGATTCTTCTACAAATATTGTATCTGGTAGTTCAGCTAACTTGTTAAATAACTCATTAAATAAAACTTTAGGTACTAACTCTGGAAGTACAGTTAAGTACAAAGGTGTAGATGAGCGAAATAATCTTAAAATGTTTACAGTAGCGATATTACCTTTTGATACGAAAGGAGTAACTAATGAAAGTATTTATAGTGAAAAGCAACTTCAAAATCGATTAAATCAAATTATCATAGCTCAGATTACACAAACACGTAAGTTTAGGGTTTCTAATAGGGATGCTAAAGATGAGAAAGCTTATGAAGAAGAAATTCGACGTATAATAAACTCTAATGACTCTAGTGAAAAAGATAAACTAAATCAAAGAATAGGCGCTGATTTTATACTAACTGGCGATATTTTAGGTTTAAACATTAGTAAGAAGAAGAGTTCATATTATGGAGAAGATTTTACAACACTGAATGTCTCAGCGAGTGTGGCTTATCGTATGATTGAGCTAGCTACAATGGAGGTTAAATGGTCGAATGTAGTTAGATTGCAAGTACCAGCAAATATTGCTAATGAGTATGCTAACTATGATAATGGTGATCATTCACAGATATTGGACTATGTAGCTGAGCAAATCGGTCAAACAATATCTGAACAGATTGTTGGAGCCATATATCCTCTTCAAGTATTAAAAATAGACGATGGAGAGATATATTTTAACCAAGGTGGTAATGGTGTTGTTAAAGGTAGTACCTATGAAATTCGTCAAGAAGGAGGCACTAGTGTTGACCCAGCAACAGGACAGCATATTGTTTTAGATAGTAAAGTCTTGGCAAAAGTACGAATTACAGATGTGATGCCTAAGTATTCTGTAGGTATTGTAATTGATGGTAGCTTATCTAAAATACAAGCTGGTTTACGCGCATATTTATCCAAATAATATGAAAATAAAAATCTCTTTATTGTTTATTACGTGTTTTGTTATATCTAGTTGTGCGACATTCAGTGGTAGTCATCCTAATAAGGTCGGAGCTGCTAAAAATGCTATTGAGACTTGTAAATATAAACCTATCGAAACAAAGTTTGATGAAGCTTTTGATAATGATGGTATTAATGCTTCTATTGGTTTCTTAGAAACTGGGCGTTTTGATCAGTTACTTGGTAAAACTGAATTATCACAAGTTAAATATACCAAAGCAGCAGATTATGTTGCTAAGTCAGAAGCAGAAGCAAAAATAAGAGTTAGGAATATACTTAAAAATACTCAAGCTACTCTTTTAAGTGATAAAGAGAGATATTACTATATATCTGATTATGAAATTACTTTTTTATATGCTTATCAAGCACTAAACTACCTAAAACAGCACGATTTAGAAAATGCTGCTGTTAGTATCCGTAACTTATCATATGCGCAATATGCCACTTATGAAGCAAAAGATTTAGCAGCTCAGACAAATAAAACTAGGTATGAAGAGTTTAATCATGTTGATTCTAGACAGGTTTCATCAAATATATCTGGTTCAAAACAATATAGACAGTTAGTAAGTATAGCTGACAAGGTAAAAAACTCTTATGAAAATGCTTTTGGGTATTATCTAGAGGCTTTGATATATCAGTCATACGATACCGATCTAAATAATGCTAACTTATCAATGAGTAATGCTCTAAGAGTCGTTCCGAATAATCCATATGTTAAAGAAGACTATAACCAAATCAAGAACGCTTTTGACACTGGTCATAATATCTATCCACAAGGGCAAGGTAAACTTGTTGTAATATATGAGAGTGGCTGGGTTGAGCCTATTAAAAAGTTCGATATACCAATTGCGATATTTTTCCAACAAACTGGGGTTCAAAAAATTTCGTTACCATACTATGGCTCTTATAAGTTAGAGCCTAATGCAGATGTAGAGATTTTAAAGGATAATAAAACTATTGATAAAGGTAAAACAGCATTACTGGTTGATACAACTGCAATGGCAGCTAAATCTTTATCAGATCAATATCCTGCGATTGTAACTAGAGAGGTTTTACGTCTGGTTACAAAAACAGCTATTTCTGTGGCAGCTATTAGATCATCTGGTGATTATGGAGCTTTGGCGGCAATCGGAACTTCGGTGTATAACATGGCGACAACCCAAGCAGATCTCAGAAGCTGGAATCTTTTGCCCAAAAATGTTGATTTATTTTCTAAGGATTTAGATCAAGGTGAATATACGCTCAAAATTAATAATAAAAAGACGATTGTAACTATTATGCCTCAAAAAATAACTTTGGTATGGTTAACTAAAGAGGGCTGTTATCAGAGGATATTATTAAATGAAATTTTATAATATTCATTGTAAATAAATTTTTCGAATATATTTAAAAGTATTTTTTAGTTATAGTGATATATTCTGTCTAGAAATAAATAATTACATAAGTTTCTATTGATTAATCATATTCTTATGAATATATTTAGAAGGTTAAATTATTTAAAAAATAAAACTATTTAATAGTAAATTGGAGAAGATATGAGAATCTTATCAGTTCAAGATATGGCAAAAATAGTGCAAAAGCACGGTTTTGATAATTTCATTAAAGACCTAGTTGAATATACAAAACAGGACTTTATAAGATGGCAAGAGTTTGATAAATCACCAAGATATGCAGCTCATGTTCCAGGAGGTGTTTTAGAACTTATGCCAACTGCTGATAATAAGTTATTTACATATAAATGTGTAAATGGGCATCCTGCAAATCCATTTGATGGTAAGCAGACAGTTGTAGCTACAGGGCAGTTAAATGAGATTAAACATGGTTATCCACTACTTATATCTGAAATGACTGTTCTTACAGCTTTAAGAACTGCGGCTGCGACTGTGTTAGCAACAGACTACTTAGCGCGCAAAGATAGTAAGACTATGGCGCTAATAGGCACAGGTGCTCAAAGTGAATTTCAAACTCTAGCTCATAAGCTAATTAGACCTATTCAAACAGTTAGATATTTTGATACAGATCCAGAAGCAATGAAAAAATATGCTAATAATATGAAAGATGTTGATCTTGAATTTATCGCTTGTGATAGTGCTAAAGATGCTTGTGAAGGTGCAGATATAATTGTTGTATGTACGGCTTGTAAACTTCATGCAATTGTAATTGAAAATGATTGGGTTAAAGAAGGTGTACATATAAGTGGTTTAGGTGGGGATTGTCCTGGTAAGACTGAGCTTGATATGGATATTCTTTTTAGAGGTAAAGTAGTTGTTGAATACAAAGAACAATCAATGATTGAGGGAGAAATCCAGAATTTATCACCACAAGAAGTTGAACAGGTTTTACATGCTGAAGTATGGGAAATTTTAACTGGTAAGAAAAAAGGTCGTGAAAATGATAAAGAAATTACGATCTATGATTCAGTAGGTTTTGCAATCGAAGATTTCTCAGCACTTCGATTGACTTTAGATTTAGCTGAGAAATATGATATTGGTAGCCAAATGGATATGGTGCCACCAATCAAAGATCCTAAGAATTTATTTTCAGTATTATAATATTGGAGTGATAAAATGAAAAAAGTAGAAGCAGTAGGAATAGCTATTGGTAATGCTGGCAGAGAAATTGGTTGCGGAAGAGCACCATACGCTTTGTTGAATGAGTTAAGAGATAGACGTATAGATGCTCAAATAATCAATTATATTGGTGGAAGAGCTGAAGTACCTACTATGGGTAAATATTTTACTAAGGTGGCTCAGACGGTATCTGAGATTCTTAAAGAAGGTAAGTTTCCTTTGACTCTTGGAGGAGATCATTCATGTGCAATAGGTACATGGAGTGGAGTTTATGACTATCTTAAAGATCAGAAAAAAGAGCTTGGTTTGATTTGGATTGATGCGCATATGGATAGTCATAGACCTGACACTTCTGAGACTGGTAATATACATGGTATGCCTGTAGCACATCTTTTAGGATATGGTCATGAGGAATTAACAAAGGTACTAAATGATAATCCTAAGTTAAAGCCTGAGAATATTGTCTTTTTTGGGATTCGCTCTTATGAAAAGCCAGAAAGAGAGTTTTTGGAAAAATTGGGTGTTAAAGTTTATTATCAAACCGATTTAACTGATAGGAACTTTGAAGAGTTATTTTTACAAGAGTTTGAACGTCTTGAGAAGGTTACAGAGGGTAATGTGGGGATTAGTTTTGACTTAGATGGTTTAGATCCTACTAACCTTGATGCTGTAGGAACTCCTGTTGAAAATGGTATTGACCCACAAGTTTTTTACAAAACTATTGAGAAAATTAATTTTAATAGTTTGGTATGTTTTGAAGTGGCAGAATACAATCCTCTGATTGATAAAACAGAAGTCTCGCTTAAATATATGTCAAAACTAATAAGATTAGTTGAAGGCAATATAAAAAATCTAACTCAAAAATAGTTTATCCGTAAAACTTTTGATAACATTATCTTACAAGTTTCTCTTTATATATATCTGATGCATAGAAACAACCTGATATTAATGACTGATAGTTATAAACACTCACATCCTTATCAGTATCCTAAGGATGCCAATTATCTTCATTTTTATTTAGAAAGTCGTGGTACTGTAAATAGTGATTTAGGAACGCATACTAGATTTTTTGGCTTACAGTATCACATCAAGAAATACTTATCTCAGCCAATTACACTAGAAATGATAGATGAAGCTGAAGAAATTCTAAAAGCTCATGGTTTGGTATTTTATCGTGAAGGCTTTGAGAAAATCCTAAAAAAATATAATGGTTATTTGCCAGTTAGGATTCGTGCTGTTAGAGAAGGTACTCTAGTACCCTTACATAATGTACTGATGACTATAGAAAGTACTGATTCAGAGTTATTTTGGTTGCCTGGGTTTCTAGAGACACTACTTTTAAAAGTGTGGTATCCAACAACAGTTGCGACTATCAGTTTTAATATCAAAAAACTAATCAAAGAGTATCTTTTAGAAACAGCAGATAATCTCGATAAGCTAGAATTTATGCTTCATGATTTTGGCTATAGAGGTGTTTCATCGGAAGAGTCAGCAGGAATTGGTGGAGCTGCACATCTGACTAATTTTCTAGGAACAGATACCTTAGCATCACTACAAGTTTGCAAAGAGTATTATCATGAAAATATTGCAGGTTATTCGATTCCTGCAAGTGAGCACTCAACAATGACTAGTTGGGGTATTGGTTCTGAGTGTGAGCGACAAGCCTTTGAGAATATGATTGAGCAATTTGGAGATAACAGTATTTTATATGCCTGTGTTTCGGATAGTTGGGATTTTAAACAAGCAATACAAACTTGGATTGATTTAAAAGACAAGGTCAAAGCTAAAAAAGCAAACTTGGTAATTAGACCCGACTCGGGAAATGCTATAGATAATATCTTATATGCTCTTAGTGAATTAGAAAAAGCTTATGGTAGTAATGTAAATGCTAAGGGATATAAGGTTCTACAAAAGGTAGCATTGATACAAGGTGATGGAGTGAGTCTTAGTTTAGCAAAGAGCATATTATCGGCGATGAAAAAAAATGGATTTTCTGCTGAAAATATAGCTTTTGGTATGGGTGGAGCATTGCTACAAGGAAATCATGAGTCATCTATAAATAGAGATAGCTTCAAGTTTGCTATTAAATGCTCGGCAATCAAACGTGGGGACTCTTTAATTGGAGTTAAAAAAGAGCCTATCACAGATCCTACAAAGAAATCTAAACAAGGACGTCTAGATTTGATTAAAGATGCTAAAGGTAATTATCAAACAATAGTTCTAGATGATCAGTATGCTATAGGAGAATACCATAGCGACTCAATTCTTGAGACTTATTATGAGAATGGACAAATTAAATTTGAACAATCTTTATCAGATGTGAGAAAATATATATAACTTAAGTATGCTTGTTGTATGTGCATTTATTGCCATGGGAGTATATTAGTTGTTTAATCAATAAAAATAAGGAGTATCTACAATGTTAGAACATCATCCATTAGTTAAAGAGTTTCCTGAATTAAGAGAACAGTTACATAATATGAAAGAAAATCATCATATCAGTAATCAAATGAAGAAATATGAAGATCTGGATAAGAAAATATATAATCTTGAAAGTTCAGGTATGTTTGAAGATATGCAGTTAGAAGAGTTGAAAAAGCAAAGATTAGAAATCAAAGATATCATCTATAAAGCGCTAAAAAGTTAATCATTAAATAATTACATATAAAACAAATTCTTAAATAAATTACCTTTTCCTATAGTTTCTTATAAAACTTTAGTTCTATTTAGTATATCTTTATAGTTATATGTTTATTACTTAGTTGTTAAGTATTTATTATATATTTTATAAAGAGGGTCTAATGTTAGTAACTAAATACCAAAAAATCGTTATAGCTTTGATAGTTTTAACAGGCGTATGCTCAGGCTTTGATATTGGAGTGATATCAGGAACATTACCGGTTATTAAAGATGAGCTATCTCTTAATCTTACGCAACTATCTGAGATAGCTGGTATTGTGTTTTTTGGAGCTTTGCTATCAAAGCTAATATCAGGACCATTAATGGATATCTTTAGTAGAAAAAATATTTTGGCATTTGGGGCATTTCTATTTACAGTATCAATGATATTGATGATGATATCTAATACTTATACAACTTTGATGCTATCAAGACTTCTACAGGGAGTGTCGATTGGGTTCTTGTTGACGGTAATTCCTGTTTATATTTCTGAAACTAGTGTAGCTAAGTTTAGAGGTAGGGCGATGGCTATATTTCAGCTATCACTAGTTTCTGGAATTTTTTTGGCTAACTTTTTTGCAAGCTTATTTGTCGCAAGTTTTGGTTGGAGACTGATATTTGCTTGCGCTATTCCTTTTTCAATTTTACTTTTCATCATTAGCTTAATAGCACCATTTTCACCATCTTGGTTAATTTTAAAGGGCAGAAATGAACAGGCACTAACTATTAGTGAGCAATTAGCTCTCAAAGTTCAGCATTCATTAACCGAAAAAAATAAAACAGGTTTCGTTGAGTTTATTAAAATTGTTATCAAACAAAAATACTATTTATCTGTAATACTGATTAGTTTAATGGCGGTTTTAAATGGTTTTGTTGGTATCAATGTCTTTATAAGTTATGGTCCTACTATGTTTGGTCAGCTCAGTAGCTGTAGTAGTTGTGATGCTACTTATTATGGTACAGCAATGACATTAGTTAATCTTATAGCTACTATATTTGGCTTATTCCTTGTCGATGTTATTGGTCGAAGAAAGCTTATCATTGGTGGGTTATTAATTTCATTTGTATCTATATTTACAATGATCTTTTGTATAACAGCTGGTTATAATAACTTAGGTCTTTTGATGTTGATTATAGTTGTATTCGGAGGAGCTGTAGGTCCTGGAGTGTGTATATGGTTGGTATTATCAGAAGTTTTACCTGTACATATACGTGGTATAGGGATATCTGTAGCTCTTGTTTCAAAAGCCTTAATAGAAAGTATGTTTATCTCGAGATTCTTAGATCTTACTCATAATTATGGTTATGCTCCTGTATTATATTTTATGGGCGCTTGCATAGTTGCATTTATATTTATTGTGTATAAATTTTTGCCAGAAATGACAAATAAAGAGCTTATTTAAGATGTGCCACTAAATCATCAAGCTTATAGCTTGCAATATCTTTTTGTTTTGCATGATGCTCTTCTAAGAGTGCGAAGTCTGCATCAGCATAAGCACATAGATCACCTTTTTCATTGAAGATATCAACTTTTATCCACACGGTAGTACGACCTTTACGAATTACGGTGGTTTTGAAAATATGTACTACTTTACTATAGGTTGGTTTTAGGTATTTGATATTTAAGTTGCGGGTCATACAAAATGACTTACTAATACTTAAAACATGTTTGCCAAGAATATCATCACATATAAGTGCGATAATACCACCATGAATAACATTGTCCCAACCGACATGATTTGGTAGACATTTGAACTTTGTATACATATGTTCGCCAATATGATACAAAGGTAACTTTATACCGAGAGGATTCTTGGCTATGTCACTAAAGCAAGTGAAATTCCATGGAAAATCAATTGGTTTATAATCATCTAAATTTATCATTTTAGTTTAACCTATTGGATATTTAGTTATTCTTATATTAATGTTTAGGATTATTAGCTGCTAACAAGCTTCAATAATACCAGCTGCACCCATACCAGTACCAATACACATCGTAATCATAGCATATTTTTTACCAGTACGTTGTAGTCCATGTAACGCTTTGACAGTTAGTATAGTACCAGTTGCACCAAGAGGATGTCCTAAGGCAATAGCTCCACCACAAGGATTAACTTTATTCTTATCAAGTTTTAAATCATTAATCACAGCTAGTGACTGAGCTGCAAAAGCTTCATTTAGCTCAATCCAGTCAATATTATTGATATCTAAACCAGTTTGCTTGAGCACTTTTGGTATAGCTTTAATTGGGCCAATACCCATAATGCGTGGATCAACACCAGCTACAGCAAACCCTAGAAACTTACCTAAAGGTTTTAGGTTGTGCTCTTTTAGGTATTTTTCACTAACTAAAATCACAGCTGCAGCACCATCTGATACCTGTGAGCTATTACCAGCAGTTACAGATCCACCATTTGCAAAAGCAGGTTTTAGTTTAGCTAATGCTTCTAGTGAAGTATCTTTTCTAGCGCCTTCATCTTCAGTTATAGTTTGTTTGTGATTAACAATCTCACCAGTAGCTTCATCTGGCTTGTTGTGATCAACATCTATAGGTAATATTTCATCTTTGAAATAACCATTTTCAATAGCTTTGATTGCTTTTTGATGACTCTCAAGAGCAAAAGCATCTTGATCTTGTCGTGATACATTCCAATCTTTAGCAACCATCTCAGCAGTGATACCCATACCATAAGCTATGGCAACATTTTCATCTTTAGCAAAGATTTCTTTACTAAAAGACATCTTGTTACCACCAAAAGGAATCATACTCATACTTTCAACACCGGCACCGATAGCAACATCGATATTACCTTGAGCAATTTCATTTGCTGCAATAGCAATTGACTGTAATCCAGAGCTACAATAGCGATTGATTGTAAAAGCAGGAACACTATTAGGTAGTCCTGCCAAAAGAGATGATATTCTTGCGACATTTAAGCCTTGTTCAGCTTCAGGCATCGCACAACCAACAACTATATCCTCTATATCGTTAGGATTAATATTAGCTTCAGCGACAGTTTTTCTAAGTACATCCGCCAATAATTCATCAGGACGTTTTTTTGCAAAACCACCTTTTTTACCTTTTGTAACAGCAGAGCGTTTTGCAGCGACTATATATACGTTTTCACTCATGTCAATTACTCCTTAATTTCTTAGTGGTTTGCCAGTTTCTAGCATATATTTCATTCTAGCTTCTGTTTTCTCAGATATCGCAAGTTCTTTGAAGTTTATTAGCTCTCTTTCAAGTAGCCAATCTTCCGAAACTTCAGTATCTTTTTCTATCAGACCACCACACATAGTATCTGCTAAATTTACTGCAATCTTATAATCATGTTCAGATATTTGATTACCATCACGCATATTTACTAATAAAGCTTTGATTGTAGCGATACCAGTTTCACCAAATACAGGGACTTTTTGTTTCAGAGGTGGTTGATAACCAGCTAGAGCCATAAGTTGAGCTTTTTTAATTGCTACAAGTAGGATCTCTTTAGTATTCATTACGATTATGTCATCATCACGCAAAAAGCCCATTTCTTTGGCTTCATAAGCACTTTTTGCAACTTGAGCAAGAGCAAGGTTCTTATAGCGACGCTCAAAGTCTTTCCAATGATCTTGAGCTTGAGATGCTCTAACAGCCATTTCTTTTGAGCCACCCCAACCAGGTATAATTCCTACAGCGGCTTCAACAAGACCAATATAGCTTTCATACGCAGCAACAGCAGCATCACTATGTAAGATAGTTTCACAACCACCACCAAAAGCAAAGCCCTTAACAGCAGCGACAACAGGTATTTTGCTATAGCGTAATTTTTTGCTGATAATTCTATGACCTTTACGGATTACCTCTTCGATAGCAGCTTCGCCATTCATTGCAAATTTGATACCAAATTCTTCTAAGTTGGCACCTACCGAAAATACATCTTGTTCTTGCCATATAACAAGACCATCAAGATTTTCTTCAGCATAGTTGATAGACTCAGATATACCATCTAAAACATCATCGCCAATAGCACACATTTTGCTCTTAAATGAGAGTATTCCTATATTGTTATAGTCATTAATTTGCCATAGTTTGACACCATCATTTTCATACAGTGTTTGTGTTGCTAAAGTACTAGTATGTTCAACTATATTATCAGCGAATAGTTGACGCTTATAAACATCTAGGTTATCACGAGATATTAGAGTTTTATCCCTAAAGCTAAACTCTTTATTATTTTGATAAACACCGATATCAAGAGTATCAACCCAGTTAGGTAGAGTATTTGTTGATAATGCTTTACCAGCTGAAATGTCATCCTTTAACCAATTAGCTACTTTGTGCCAACCAGCAAGTTGCCATATCTCGAAAATACCTTGTTTCCAACCAAATCCCCAACGAATTGCTAAATCCATATCTTTAGGGAAGTTTGATATATCTCCAACTAGATGAGCAGCATACAGAAACATTTCTCTAAAAGTTGCCCACAAGAATTGAGCTTGATGATTATCGCTATTACGCAGACCTTCCAGTTTTTTGTTCCAATCTCTCTCAGCTAGTATATCTAAGACTTCTTTATCAGCTTTTTTATCAGAAGGGCGATATTCTTTAGTATCTAAATCAAGTACTTTGATACCGTCAGACTCTTTGATATATAAGCCTTTTTTAGTCTTTTGACCAAGTGAACCTGAGTTAATTAGACTTTGAATCCAGTTAGGTGTGTTGTATAGTTTTTGCCAACCATCTTCGAGATTATCTTTCATAGTTTCAACAACATGAGATAACACATCTAATCCAACCAAATCAGCAGTTCTATAAGTAGCACTTTTTGCTCGCCCTAGTTTTTTACCAGTTAGTTCATCCACAATTTCTAAAGGGATATTCATCTGTTCTGTATAGTAGCAAGTGACTAGCATTGAAAAGACACCTAATCTATTAGCGATAAAATTTGGTGTATCTTTTGCGCGAATTATACTTTTACCAAGTTTTTCAACTAAGAATGTTTCTAGTTTATCCAAGATTTCAGTATTGGTATCAACATGAGGGATTAGCTCAACTAAAGGCATATAGCGTGGTGGGTTAAAAAAGTGTACACCACAGAAATTAACTTTGAGATTCTCTGGTAATACTTCAGCTAGTTTTGTGATACTCAAGCCAGAAGTATTTGATGCTAAAATTGCATTTTCTTTGATGTGAGCAGAGATTTTAGAGTAAAGACTCTCTTTGATATCTATACGTTCGGCTACGGCTTCTATGATTAAGTCACAATCTGCTAAAAACTCAAGATTATCTTCATAATTTGCAGGAGTAATGTATTTGATAGAATCTTTTGAACCAAAAGGGGCAGGATTAAGTTTGGTGAGCTTCGCTAGTGAATCTTCAATAATAGCATTAGCACTACCTTGTTGAGATTTTAAATCAAATAAAACAACAGGGAATCTAGCATTTGCAAAATGAGCGGCAATTTGAGCTCCCATAGTTCCAGCACCAAGAACTGCAATTTTATCAATAGCTTTACGCTGTGATTTATTTTCTACAGGTTCTAACTTATTTGCTATAGTGCTACTTGAACTATTGCTACTTTCTCCAGCTGGGAGATATTCTTCGCCAAAAACTTTAAGATAACCACGCATAGCATCTTCTTTTGACATACCTCTAATCGCATCCCAAGCCATCCACTTAGCTCGTTCAACCATTTTCAGTGCAGAAGGTTTTTTAGTATTATTATCACCTTCTTTTACTTGTTTATAAAAAGCGTAAAGTTTTAGCTTTTGGCTATTATCAGGTTTGAAATCAATAGTTGCATCACGAACAGCTATCAACATTTCTTCAAACTTTTTCTCTAACTCTGTCATATTTTCCTCCCGATGTTGGTTTGTACATCGTTTTTAGATTCCGTTATTTAAACGAAATGACATTGGTACATATTATTTTTCGCTATTTTTTTGCCATTCTGGATGAGCATTTTTAGGTCCTAAAGCATAATCGTCAAACTCATCTGTTTGAATTATATTATTAACCTTTGTGAGCATCTCATTAGCAATATCTGCCTCTTGTTGAGAGATTATTTTATTCTCTAAAGCTATTTCAATAGAGTCTTGCCAGCTTGCTTTTGGTAGCTTAGCAGTTTTGATAGCATCAATAATTTTTTTCTTAATAGGTTGTGTAGTTAGTGATGCAAGATAAGCATTCTCAACTCTACCAATTGGATCATTATCATCATTTGGTATATAGCACTTATCTTTCATCCATTGTCTTGTATCGCTATTGCTGACTAATGATTTACAAATTTGTGCTTCAAGCTTGTCAGATGGTCTTCTGAATTTTTTACCGTAAGGAAAAACAAAAAGTTTCATCTTGGTAGCAAATATTCTATTTGGGAAATTTCTAAATAAGTCTAACATCGCTTGTTGAGCTTGGTATAGACAGTGTTGAATACTCCAATCAACATAGATATCATCACTTTGAGGTTCGCCTGTGTCCTTATAGTATTTCAATACAGCTACAGCCATATACAGATAACTCATGATATCTCCCAAGCGAGCGGATAATCTTTCTTTACGTTTTAGACCAGCACCTAAAACTGTTATTGAAATATCATTGACATAAGAATAAGCAGTACTCATATGTGAGATATAACGATAGTAACGCTTAAATTTAGAAGGATAGCTAGGAGCAGTGAAACCACCACTTAAACCATACCAAAGTGTACGTGAACCATTTAGAGCCATATATTTGAAATGACTCTTGAAATTGGTTATAAACCTTTCTTCATCATCATTCATTAAGCTTTCTATCTCGTTACGAATATATGGGTGACATTTCATCGCACCTTGACCAAAAATCATCAGATTTCGAGTCATAATGTTGGCACCTTCAACTGTTATGCCAATAGGTGTTGCCATATATGGAATAGCTAGATAGTTATTTGGTCCCATAATGATTGCTCGACCGCCGTGGATATCCATAGCATTGTTGATAGTTGTACGTCCCATCTCAGTTAGATGATATTTAGCAATTGCAGATGATACAGATGGTCGCAAACCACTATCAACAGCAGAAACTGTGAATTGACGAGTAGCATTGGCAACATAGGCAAGCCCTGCAGTTTCAGCTAGTTTTTCTTGAACTCCTTCAAATTGAGCAATTGGAACTTTGAATTGTTCACGCACACTTGCATAAGCTGCTGTCATTACAGCCGACATTAATGTATTGGCTGTGCCACATGCTGGTAATGAAATAGCTCTACCTATAGATAAGCACTCAACTAACATTCTCCAACCTTCACCAGCCATTTTTTGTCCGCCGATTATCCAATCGATTGGGATAAAGACATCTTTAGCTTTGATATAGCCATTCATAAAAGCTTGACCTAGAGGAAAACCACGTCTACCAATTTCTAAACCTTTGTGATTATATGGTAGTAGGGCGCATGTTATACCTTCATTACCTGTTTCACCGAGTAAGCCATCAGGATCTTGTAGTTGAAAAGCTAAACCAACTAGAGTGGCAATAGGAGCTAATGTAATATAACGTTTGTTGATATTTTTTAGTTTGATACCTAAAGTTTTTTTGCCATTGAACTCCTCATGGCAGACAATACCATAGTCAGGTAGTGAAGTCGCATCAGATCCAGCTGTTGGTCCTGTTAAAGCAAAACATGGTATCTCTTGACCAGAGGCTAATCTTGGTAAATAGTGATCTTTTTGCTCATCTGTACCATAGTGAACTAGAAGCTCACCAGGTCCAAGTGAATTAGGTACCATCACAGTGATTGCTGCAGTGACACTTTTGGTTGCTAGTTTCATAACCACTTCTGAGTGAGCTGCTGCGGAAAAGCCTTTACCACCGTATTCTTTGCTAATAACTAAACCTAAAAAGCCTTTTTCACGCATGTATTTCCAAGCTTCAATACTTAGATCTTTGTCTTGATAATTAATCTTCCAATCATCGATTAGCTTGCAAAGTTCAGTTGTTTCATTATCTAAAAATGATTTCTCTTCGGCTGTTAGCTCAAATTTTTTTAAACTGTGTAGCTTATTAAAATCAGGTTTCCCTTGAAATATATCTTGTTCAAACCAGTTATCACCAGCATTTAGGGCAGTTTGTTCAGTTTGAGAAATACTAGGAGTAGCCTTTTTTGCAATATTATAAATTTTGTTGAACATCTTTAGCTCCTTAAGCAAAAAGCTGTTTAGTTATTTATTTTCATATTTTTCAGCATATTCTTTTTGTAATGCATTTACATCTATTTTTCCAACAGTATTTTTAGGTAACTCATCTATGAAAATTATTTTTCTAGGTAATTTATAATGAGCTAATTTAGTTTCACAGTATTTAAAAATTTCTTTTTCAGTAAGTTTTTTGTCATTTTTTAGTACAACAAAAGCAACTGGCATTTCACCTGTTTCGTTAGAGTGTCCTTTTATAACCGCTGCATCTTCAATCTCTTCTTTTTCAGTTAATACTAATTCAACTTCTTTAGGAAAAACATTAAAGCCTGAGACGATAATCATGTGTTTAATGCGTCCTGATATTACTAGACGACCTTGTTCGTCAAGATAGCCCATATCCCCAGTCTTAAGCCAACCATCATCAGTGAAGTGCTCTCTATTAATCTCTGGAAGACTCCAGAATCCAGGCGATTTTTGTGGACCAGTTACCCATATCTCTCCTGTTTCGCCTTGTGGTAACTCATTACCTTTATCATCATAAATTTTGATATCAGTATTCGGTAATGGAAATCCAACACTACCACTAAAATCTTCTTCAAGTAGCGAGTTTACAGTTACAACAGGTGACATTTCTGATAGACCATATCCTTCTTTAATATTTACACCGGTGATTTTTTTCCACTCGCTAGCTACAGCTTCGGATGTTGACATGCCACCACTTATTGAGAGCTTAAAATTAGGGAACTTACTTTGTCTAATTTTTTTATTGTTTAATAGAGCAATATAAAGAGTATTTACAGCAAATATAGTTGAGAAATTACTTTTTCTCATTTCAGCAACTAAGCTTTTGATATCTTTAGGGTTAGGTATAAGTATTTGAAAGGCTCCGGAACAGTAAAAAAGAAATAGATTAGCAGTTAAGCTAAATATATGATAAATCGGTAGGGCAGTTAAGACAATTTGTTCACTAAGCTCGATATCAAACCCTTCTGTCCAAGCTTTCACTTGATAGATATTTGCTACAATATTCCTATGTAGAAGTATTGTGCCTTTAGGTGTGCCTGTTGTACCACTAGAGTATTGAAGTGCAGCTATATCATCTGGCTTTAATTCAATATTTGTATAGTTTGGAGTGTAGTCAGATTTTAGAGCATCTGTAAATGTATCAAACTTATCTTTTGAATATTTATCTTTCATACCTTTGATATATTTGACTACAAAGGAGATTATTTGTTTTTTTGGAGTAGGATATAAATCGGCAATATCTGTAACCATTTTATATTTTAGATCTTCACATTTATCAGCTATAGCTTCGACATTATGCGCAAGTCCAGATAGTACAATTACTCCTTTAGCTTTTGAATCTTGTAGGATTCCTTTGACTTCTCTACTTGTATAGAGTGGGTTTATATTTACAAAAGCACAACCAAGTTTTACCAAAGCAAAAATAACAATTGGGAACTGTAATAAATTAGGTAGCATAATAGCAATATGGTCACCTTTTTGTAATTTCCATTTGTTCTGTAAGAATCCTGCGAATTTGTCAGAATAATTGTTAATCTCGTCAAAAGTTAGTTTTTCACCGTGACAGCTAAGGGCATTTTTATTGCTAAAATCTTTAGTAGCTTTTTCAAGCATATCTTTTAGAGTAATATTAGGGATATCTATATTCAGAGGAACCTTGTCGGGATAGTTTTTTGTCCATGGCTTAGTTATCATAAAGACCTCCTGATATTTTATAATTTAGTTACTTTTATTATTTTTATACTATTCTCACTCTCCGATATATTTCTTATAAAATAATATGATTTATAGTTAAATATTATATGTTATTTAAGCGTATTTATATAATAATCATTCTTAATCGATTATTTTTATGATTTATACACCAATGTAATTTATAATAATGATTACGTTAATTGAATCACTATTATTATGAAAATTTATCATAATCCAAAATGTTCAAAATCACGTCAAGCAAAGCAAGTTTTGGATCAAAATAATATCAATTATGATACTCATTTATATCTAGACAATCCTTTGTCAGTAAAAGAGATCAAAGAGTTATTAGCAAAATTGAAGCTTTCTGTTATAGATATTATTCGTACAAAAGAAGCTATTTGGAAAGAGAACTTTAAAGATGGTGAATTCACCAACGATGAGCTCATAGAAATAGTGGCTAGCAATCCCAAGTTACTAGAGCGACCGATTATTGAACATAATGATTTTGCTGTAGTGGCAAGGTCTGATGAGAAAATACAAGAAATATTAAATACGCACTAGTTTTGTGTTAGTATTTGAAGAGTGAAATTCTATCAATAGGAGATTTTTTTATGCATAAAATATTTTATACATTCACAGATGAGGCACCAGCTTTAGCTACTGGTTCATTTTTACCAATAGTTGAAAGCTTCACTAAAGTTGCAGATATCGAGTTAGAAACAAAAGATATATCATTAGCAGCACGTATATTAGCTAACTTCAGTGATTATCTTACAGATGAGCAAAAATGCTCTGATGATTTGGCAATACTTGGAGAATTAGCAAAAACTCCCGATGCTAATATTATCAAACTTCCAAATATTAGCGCATCAATCCCTCAACTTACATCTGCTATCAAGGAGCTTCAGTCAAAAGGTTATAAAATCCCTGATTATCCATTTGAGCCAAAAGATGATAAAGAACAGGATATTAAGGCTCGCTATGCAAAAGTTTTAGGTAGTGCGGTAAACCCTGTCTTAAGAGAAGGTAACTCGGATCGTAGAGTTGCAGATGCAGTTAAAAAGTACGCTGAAAAACATCCACACTCTATGGGAGCATGGACAAAAGATTCTAAATCTCATGTTGCTAGTATGGCAGATAATGATTTTTATGCTAATGAGAAATCTTATATTGTGCCAAAAGCAACTAAGGTTAAGATAGTTCATACAGATACTAAAGGTACTCAAACAGTACTTAAAGATAATCTTGCTTTAGAAGAAAAAGAAATTATTGATGCTACTAAGATTTCAATAAAAGCATTAAGAGAGTTCTACAAAACTGAAATCGCTAAAGCTAAAAAAGAAGGTACACTACTATCACTTCATTTAAAAGCTACAATGATGAAAGTTTCAGATCCAATATTATTCGGTCATGCAGTAGAGATTTTCTTTGAAGATGTTTTCAAAAAGTATGCTAAAGAATTTAAAGAGCTTGGTGTGAATCCTCGCAATGGTTGGGGTGATGCAGTAGAAAAGATTAAGCAACTACCTCAAGATGTCCAAGATAAAATCAATGCTGATATTGAAAAGGTGTTTGCTAAGCAGCCTGATATTGCGATGGTTAACTCTGACAAAGGTATTACAAACCTAAATGTCCCAAGTGATGTTATTGTAGATGCTTCTATGCCTGCAGCTATTCGCTCATCTGGTCAAATGTGGAACAAAGATGGCAAGCTTCAAGATATGAAAGCTATGATTCCTGATAGATGTTATGCAGGTGTATATGCCGCAACTATTGATTTCTGTAAAGAAAATGGTGCTTTTGATGTTACTACTATGGGCGATGTTTCTAACGTTGGTTTGATGGCAAAAAAAGCAGAAGAATATGGTTCTCATGATAAGACATTTGAGATTCAAGCAGATGGTAAAGTTGAAGTTATTGATGCAGAAGGTAATGTGATATTTGAGCATAGTGTTGAGAAAGGCGATATTTGGAGAGCGTGCCAAACTAAAGATATCGCTGTTAAAGACTGGGTTAAGCTAGCTGTTAATAGAGCTAGAATTACTCAAAATCCTGCGATTTTTTGGTTAGATTCAAAAAGAGCGCATGATAGAAACTTAATTGCTAAAGTTAATGAATATCTGACTTTACATGATACTACTGGTCTAGATATCCAAATTTTATCTCCAGTAGAGGCTACGAAGTATTCTCTAAAGAGAATGAAAGAAGGTAAAAACACGATTTCTGTAACTGGTAACGTTTTGAGAGATTACTTGACAGATTTATTCCCTATCTTAGAACTTGGTACTTCTGCTAAGATGCTTTCTATCGTGCCTCTTTTAGCTGGTGGTGGATTATTTGAAACTGGAGCTGGTGGTTCTGCACCTAAGCACGTTGAACAACTTATTGAAGAAAACCACTTAAGATGGGATTCTTTAGGAGAGTTTTTGGCGTTAGGTGCTTCATTAGAGGATCTAGCAATCAAAACTAGAGACGCTAAAATCAAAGTCTTAGCAGAGGCATTATCTCAAGCAAACCAAGATTTCTTGGATAATGATAAATCACCAAAACGTAAGGTAGGTGAGTTAGATACTAGAGGAAGTCATTTCTATTTGGCTTATTATTGGGTCAAAGCTTTGGCTGAGCAAACTGGTAATGCTGAAATCAAAGCTAAATTTGAACCAATTTATGCTGAGCTAAAAGCTAATGAAGATAAAATTGTTAAAGAACTTAACGATGCCCAAGGTAAAAAAGTAGATCTTGGTGGTTACTACTTTATGGATAGTGATAAGCTAGCAAAAGTAATGAGACCAAGCAAAACTCTAAACTCAATTTTAGCTAAGCTATAACTCTTTATTAAGTCAATTATTTCTTATTCATGCTATAATTCTTTACTAAGAATATGCAATTTCTATCATAAAATTATGAAATTTAAAACGCTATTATCGTTATCAGAGCTTTTTTGGAATATTTTTAAAGATATATTAGTTTTACTATTTTTGGCTATTTTTGTATTTGTAAGTAGAGTCGTGATGATTTTTCTGAGATTAATTAATAAGATTCTAAAAATTACTGGTGTCAAAAAGCGTCTAATGCAGTAGCATGAATACAAATAAAGCTTCATTTAATGATTGTCTTAATCAGATACCTACCAAACTTCGTGGCAAGTTTATTTCAGCCATTAATAACAATAAGTTACCAAGACAGCAGCTACTGACTGATTTACAGCTTTTGGCTGAACAGACTAGCCAAAAGATTTTGCCTAAAATAACTTATCCGGATCTTCCTGTTGCTGAAAAAGTTGATGATATAAAAAAGCTTATACAAGATAATCAAGTTATTGTTGTAGCAGGAGAGACGGGTTCTGGTAAGTCAACACAATTACCTAAGATATGTCTTGATTTAGGGCTAGGCAAACGCGGATTAATTGGACATACTCAACCAAGAAGACTTGCGGCTAGATCTATTGCTAGTAGAGTCGCTACTGAGATTGGTGATCAATCAAAAGTATCTTTTAAAATACGTTTTTCAGATCAAACTTCTGAAAATACTTTAATCAAAGTAATGACAGATGGTGTGCTACTATCTGAAATCAAGAATGATAAGTTTTTATCTCAATATGAGGTTATTATTATTGATGAGGCTCATGAAAGAAGTTTAAATATTGACTTTCTACTTGGTTGTATAAAAAAGATACTATCATATAGACCTGATTTAAAAGTAATCATTACCTCAGCAACTATAGATCATCAGAAGTTTATAGATTATTTTCAGAATGCTAAAGATATTACAATTAGTGGTAGAACATACCCTGTTGAAATCCGTTATCAAAATGATGATGATTTTGAAGAGTTTTCATTACAAGAGAGAATATTGTATGCTCTTGATGAGCTTGGCAGAGGAGACGTTTTAGTCTTTTTGCCTACAGAAAGAGATATCCATGAAACATTAGCATATTTAAACAAACAAGATCTTAGATTTACAGAGGTTTTACCTTTGTTCTCGAGATTATCAAATAAAGATCAAAATAAAATATTCAACCCAGAAGGATCTATACGTAGGGTTATTTTAGCAACTAATGTTGCAGAAACATCTCTGACAGTGCCGCGCATAAAATATGTGATAGATTCAGGCTTAGCGCGAATAAGTAGATACAGCTATCGCACCAAGGTGCAGCGCCTACCGATAGAGAAAATTTCTCAAGCAAGTGCTAATCAAAGAGCCGGTCGATGTGGTAGGTTATCAGCTGGTGTTTGCATACGTCTATATAGTGAGGAAGATTTTAATAATCGTAAAGAATATACCGATCCCGAGATTTTACGTACTAATTTAGCATCTGTTATTTTGCAAATGTTGTTTTTAAAATTAGGAAATATTCAAGATTTTCCATTTATAGACTCGCCTGATTCAAGATTTGTTAAAGATGGTTTTAAGCTTTTATTTGAGCTACAAGCAATATCAGAGCTTAATTATTCAAAACCTAAAATTACTGATGATGGTATCAAAATGGCAATTATGCCATTAGATCCTAAGTTGGCAAAAATAGTTATAGAAGGTCATAGACAAAATACTCTTAGAGAGATTGTTTCGATTGTTAGCTTTTTAAGTGTACAGGACCCGCGTGAGAGACCTCTGAATTTTCAGCAAAAAGCTGATGAAAAACACAATGTTGATAAAGATAAATCTTCTGATTTTATAGCGATTTTAAATTTGGCAAATAGACTAAACTCTGATTTAAAAGGTTTATCAAATAGAGAAAAAAAAGAATATTTTAAAAAGAATTTTATTTCACCTGTTAGATTTAATGAGTGGAATGATATTTATCGACAAATTGTTGAAGTTGTTCACCAGTTTAAATGGAAATTATCGTCAAATGAAAAGCTTGATTATGAAAACCTACACAAAGCCATAGCCAGTGGATTTTTGAGTAACATTGGATTTAATTATGAAAATGCTGAGTATCTAGGAGCTAGGGGGCTTAAGTTTTTTATATTCCCTGGGTCTTCTCAGTTTAAAGTAAAGCCAAAATGGTTACTTTCATCGGAAATAGTTGAAACTACCAAGACATACGCGCGGAATGTTGCAAAAATAGAGCCGGAATGGTTAGAGAGCTTAGCAGAGCATCTTATTAAAAAGCACTATGATGAGCCTATTTGGAGCAAAAAGCGAAGAGCTGTTGTAGTCAATGAAAGAATTACGCTTTATGGCTTAGAGATAGTTTCAAAAAGATCTGTGCAATACGCTAAGATAAATCCTCAAGAGGCTAGAGAGATATTCATTCGAGAAGCTCTCGTTAATGGTGACTTTGATTCTAAAGCGTATTTTTATCAGCAAAATCTCAAGCTTATAAATCAAGTTGAAGAGCTCGAAAACAAATCACGCCGAAAAGATATTTTGGTCGATGAAGAGATAATGTTTGCACATTATGATAGCTTTATCCCAGATGATGTTTGTAGTGGTGCAACATTTGATAAATGGTTAAAGTCAGTCACAAAAGAGCAGCAAAAGGGCTTTATCTTTGATATAGAAAGTCTAATGCAGCATGATGCTAAAGAAATTACGCAACAGAAGTTTCCTGATGTCTTAACTATCGCAGATATGCATTTGCCATTAGAGTATCACTTTGACCCATTGGATGAGAGGGATGGTGTAACAGTTACTGTACCAATAGTTTTTATCAATGATATAAACCCTGCTGTTTTAGAGTGGGGGGTGTATGGTTTTTTGTATGACAAGATTGTCGCTTTATTACGTGCTTTGCCAAAAAATATTCGTAAAAATTGTGTGCCAGTGCCAACTTATGCTCAAGCTATATTTGAATCAATAGATTTTGATAAGGATAGGTACTCTCCGTTGAAGTCTATTATTGCCAAACATATTACGCGAATAGTAGGTTTTGTGGTAGATGAGACAGTGTGGCAGGGTGATGAGCTGGAGAAGCATCTTGTGTTGAATGTAAAAGTTGTTGATGAGCATGGTAAAACACTAGCAGTTGGTAAGGATATTTATATATTAAAGCAAAAGCTTAAAAACCTTGTAGCTAAACCAAAACAAGAAGTTGATGAGACGGTTTATTATGATTGGGATTTTTCAGATATTGCTATGACTAGTCAAATCAAAGAGTACGGTATAACGGCCAAAGTCTATAATTGTCTGGAGGAGTATAAAGATGGTGTGAGGCTATCTTATAAGGCAACATTCGATGAAGCCAAGCTATGTATGCAAAAGTCTTTGAAAAGGTTAATTAAACTACGCTTACAGAATCAGTTATCAAAAAATATCAAAAGTAATGACCTAACAAGCTTATCAATGTCGTTAAAACTAAGTGACTCAAAAGATAAAGTGATTGATAAGGCTATAGATTTGAGTTTTTTTGATAATATCGAATTGCCATATGCCAAAGTAGATTTTGAAAAATTCTATGCTTTGGGGATGCGGAAATTTGCTTCAAATAAGACCAAAGTTGAAGCATTGCTTTTAGAAATAACAAAGTTTAAGTCGCAGCTTGAAAAAAAACTAAATGTTAAAAAAATACCACTTAATTTTATCGAACTTTTTACAGATGTTAGGAATGAGCTTACTGAGCTTTTTACAGATGATTATATATATCAACCAGTAGAGTTTTTACAGAGGTATAAATATTATCTTCAAGCCTTAGAAAATAGGCTAGAAAAAGCTAAATTAAATCTCCAAAGAGATCGAGGGTATCAAATAGAAGTTAATGAGCTAAGATCTAGATTGGCTAAAAAAATAACAGCTAATCATATTGCTAAAAGTGAGTTGATTGGTATAAGAGTTAGTAACTTAATTCAGGAATTATGGATATCATGGTATTTGCAGAATGTTAAGACCATCGAATCAGTATCATATAAGAAAATTTTAGCTTACATAAATGAGATATAGCTAGGATACTTTGATATAATTAATAAACTATAGGTATTATTTTTGCTTTATGAAATATTTGTACGATAAGAGAGTTCTTAATTTTGCAGTGATTATAGTTCTGACTATTGTGACTGTTAACTGGACTTCTTATATTTTTAAGCAAGATGTTAATACATATCTTTTACTTACGCTTATTTTTTTGAGATGTTTGACATCTTTTTTACTTTTGCGTGATTATATGGCTAGTTGGCGTAAGTCGACACAGAAGACCTTTTTGCGTAAAGTTTTTATCAATGTTCCTGTGTTTTTTATCGTTGCTTTTGCCTTTTATGGTCAGGTTAGATTTGCACTTATTTTCTCTGAGTTTTTATCTTATGTGTTTTTAATCAATTTGAGTGTATATTTTTATTGGTACCTTACAAATAGAAGTCAAATAGAGAAAACGAAAACAGCTGTCATTTATGGGGCGGGCGCAGCTGGAACAAAAATAGCTCAAGAGTTATCAGCGACAGGTTATCGTATCAAATTTTTTGTTGATGATGATAAGGCGCTACAAAAGAGAAGTATTGATGGCAAGAGAGTTTTATCAAGCTCGAAGTTGCGTAAAGAGCTACGTTCTTCAAGGTTTGACTTGTTAGTTGTTGCACTGCCTAAAAGCGCTAATCATATAGTTAAGAAAATTTATAAAAAACTAGAATCAAACTTTAATCAGATTAGGATTATGCCTCCTCTTGAGGATGTACTTCAAGACGAAAGTTTTATGTCGCAACTAAAGCCTGTTTCAGTATATGATCTTCTATCAAGAGATTCTAAAAGCCTTGATCAAAAATCTATCTCAAAATTTATCAAAGATAAGGTTATCCTAGTCACAGGTGCTGGTGGTAGTATAGGATCTGAGATTGTTAGACAATGTATTAAGTATGAGGCAAAACAGATAGTTCTACTTGATCATAGTGAGTTTAATTTATATAAGATTACAGAAGAATGTCATGGATATAATATCAAAAGTATCCTATGCTCAGTATGTGATCGAGAATCATTTGCTAAAGTTTTTAGCAAATATTCGCCAAATATAGTTTTTCATGCAGCGGCATATAAACATGTTCCTTTGGTTGAGGAGAATATATCTCGAGCTATCAGAAATAATATTCTAGGCACAAAAAATGCTATAGATTTAGCTATTGATTCAGGGGTTGGCTCATTTATTCTAATATCTACAGATAAAGCTGTGCGTCCAACTAATGTTATGGGGGCTACCAAAAGGGTTTGTGAGTTATACTTACAAAATGTTGATCCAAAAAATACCAAGCTTGCTGCTGTTAGGTTTGGTAATGTGCTAGGAAGTAGTGGTAGTGTTATACCAAAATTTGAAGAGCAAATCAGAAACGGTGGTCCTGTTACTGTCACTCACCCAGAGATTACAAGATATTTTATGCTTATACCGGAAGCGTGTGAGTTAGTATTACAAGCTGGAGCTATTGCCAAAAACTCCGAAGTTTTTGTGTTAGATATGGGTCAGCCTGTTAAGATATTAGATCTTGCTAAGCAGTTTATCAAACTATCAGGTAGAGATGATATCAATATCGAAATAATAGGTCTCCGTCCAGGTGAGAAACTGTATGAAGAGCTACTTATTGATGAAAACGATATTAGTACTGAATACAAAGATATTTTCATTGGTAAAAGAACTTTTTATGATTTTGAAGAGTTAGAGAATAATCTTCAGGAATTGTTTGTATTACAACCAGATAAGCAGCTAGAATTGTTGAAGAAGATTGTTCCAGAGTTTGATCATAAGTTAAATGGGTAGATAATTATGTTGTATAAGTTTCTAAAAAGATTTTTGGATATTGTTTTGTCTTTCGTGGGTTTGGTTCTTTTAAGTCCAGTATTTTTGATTGTTGTATTAATGATAAAAAAAGACTCAAAAGGTCCGATACTCTTTAAGCAGAAGCGTTATGGTAAGGGTAAGAAGTTCTTTTATATATACAAATTTAGAACAATGTATATAGATACACCTAAAGATATGCCGACACACTTATTACAAGATCCGTCTAAATGTATTACAAAGGTTGGAGCTTTTTTGAGAAAGACCTCTTTAGATGAGTTGCCTCAGATTATAAATATCCTAAAAGGTGAAATGAGTATCGTTGGACCGAGACCTGCATTATGGAATCAAGACGATTTGATCGCTGAGCGAGAGAAGTATGGTGCCAATGATGTGCCTGTTGGATTGACTGGGTGGGCACAAATCAATGGTCGTGATGAGTTGCCGATTGCTCAAAAAGCCAAACTTGATGGTGATTATGTCAAATACAAAAGTACATGGTTTGATATTAAATGCATATTTTTGACAGTCTTTTCAGTATTTGCTAGTAAAGGCGTAGTTGAAGGTGGTACTGGTTCACTAGATAACAAAAAAGATAATAAGAAATAATGAAAAAAGTTTTGATAACTGGTTTAAATAGTTATATTGGTAATTCTTTTGAGAAGAATTGCGGAGATGATTTTATAATCGAAAAAATATCACTAAAAGATGAATCATGGCAAACATTAGGCTTTAGTAAATATGATGCTATATTGCATGTTGCTGGCATTGCACATACTTCAAAAGATCCTTCTTTAAAAGATAAATACTATGCTGTAAATACTGAATTAACTTATGAGTTAGCTAAGATAGCTAAAAACTCAGGTGTCAAACAGTTTGTGTTTATGAGTAGTATAATTGTATACGGTGATAGTTCACTAATTGGGCAGCAAAAAATCATCACAAAAGATACTCAGCCGCGACCGGATGATTTTTATGGAGATAGTAAGCTTCAAGCAGAGCTTAAGCTAAAAACTTTAGTATCAGAAGATTTTAGTGTTGCGATAGTCAGACCACCGATGGTGTATGGTGATGGCTCAAAAGGTAACTATCCTAAGCTTGTTAAACTTGCCAAGTATGCTTTTATCTTCCCTAAAATAGCAAATCAGAGAAGTGTGATACATATTGATAACCTTACTAGTCAATTGAAAGATATTATAAGCAATAATTATGCAGGGACATTCTTGCCTCAAGATGATAAGTATTTCTGTACATCTGAATTTATCAAAGAGTATCGACAAAAAATGGGTAAAAAAACATATTTAACAGCCATTTTTAACCCATTAATTAAATTACTGGCAATCAAGATAGGGTTTTTGAATAAAGTTTTTGGTAGTATGGTATACAAGAAGTAGCATATTTAGACTGTTTTGGTTTGTAGAAAAATGCTTTTAAAAGTAATATAATTTCAGGATGTATGGTTTCGTTGTCTAAAGCGACATTAGAGGAGTGGTAGTGATAAACCTAATACTTTGTGGTGGTAGTGGTACTAGGCTTTGGCCTATTAGTAGGAAACTACTACCAAAACAGTTTGTGAAGATGTTTAGTGATAAATCACTGTTTCAATTAACTGTTGAGAGAAATTCTAGTTTGTGTGATTCAACAATGGTGGTCTCAAATGAGGGGCAATTATTTTTAGCAAAAGATCAGTTAGATGAGCTAGGTATTCTAGATAAAAGTATATTTCTAGAAGAGCCTGTTGGTAGAGATACAGCTCCTGCAATTGCTCTGGCATGTATGAAATTAGATCCGCAAGAAATAGTATTTGTAACTCCATCAGATCATGTTATTAATGTTGATGATGAGTATAGAGGTATTTTAGTTCAAGCTAAGAAATTAGCTAAAGAAGGTTCTCTTGTTACATTTGGTATTACACCAACTTTTGCTAATACCGGATTTGGCTATATCAAGTCAGCTGGTAATTTTGATGTAGAGAGTTTCCATGAGAAGCCAAATGCTGCTACAGCAGAGAAGTTTTTGGCAGATGGCTCATATTACTGGAACTCGGGGATGTTTATGTTTCAGGCAGGAGTTTTCTTAGAAGAGCTAAAAAAATATTCTCCAGAAATATATGATGCGTGTGTTCAAGCATATAATAATAGCGACCTAGATAATTCAGATGCTATTAAGTATGATGATATGATGAGTATTCCAGCAAAGTCGATAGACTACGCTGTGATGGAGAAATCCAACAAAATAAAGATGGTTGTTGCTGATATTGTTTGGAATGATGTGGGCAGCTTTGACTCGCTATTTGATCAATTACCTAAAGATGACAACAATAACACGATAAATAGTAATCATATTAGTATTGATAGTAAAAATAACCTGATCCATAGTGAAAAAGGTCCTAAAAAGGTTGCTACTATTGGGGTGGAAGATCTGATAGTTGTCGATAGTGGCGATGCTCTGTTGATTGCTAAAAAAGGTAGCTCTCAACGAGTTAAAGAGGTTGTTGAGCTTCTAAGTGACGATCTTAAAAACATCCATTTAACAGCACATAGACCTTGGGGTACATATACTGTGCTAGAGGATACTCCTGGTTATAAAATCAAGAAGATAGAGGTTAAACCATGTAAGAGGTTATCTTTACAAAAGCATTATCACCGTAGCGAACATTGGATAGTTGTCTCAGGTACTGCTACAGTGACTAAGGGAGATCAGGAGTTTATTGTTAGACCTAATGAATCTGTGTATATTCGTATGGGTGAGGTGCATAGGTTAGCAAATAATGGTAAGATTCCAGTAGTACTGATAGAGGCACAAGTCGGTGAGTACACCGGTGAAGATGATATCGTTAGATTAGAAGATGATTTTAATAGAATTTAATTTAATAAAGTAAATATAAGGATTGCAAATGAAAAAAGTAGCATTAATTACAGGTATTACTGGTCAAGATGGTTCATATTTGGCTGAGTTTTTATTAAAAAAAGGCTATGTTGTTCATGGTATCAAAAGAAGAAGTTCGCTTTTTAATACTGATAGAATCGACCACTTATACCAAGATCCTCATGTTGAGAATAGAAATTTAATTCTACACTATGGTGATATGACTGATTCTATGAATCTAACGAGAATCATTGCTGATACTCAACCAGATGAGATCTATAACTTAGCTGCGATGAGTCATGTGCATGTATCTTTTGAGACTCCAGAATATGTTGCTAATGCTGATGGTACTGGTACTTTGAGAATCTTAGAAGCTGTTAGACTTCTTGGTTTAGAGAAGAGGACTAAGATCTATCAAGCAAGTACGTCTGAGCTTTATGGTAAGGTTCAAGCAATTCCGCAAAGTGAGACTACACCGTTTTATCCAAGATCACCTTATGCGGTAGCTAAGATGTATGCATTTTGGATTACAGTTAACTATAGAGAAGCTTATGGTATGTTTGCTTGTAATGGTATTTTGTTTAACCATGAGTCTCCAGTGCGTGGAGAGACTTTCGTGACTAGGAAGATTACAAGAGCGGCATCTAAGATAGCACTTAACCTTCAAGATAAGCTGTATCTAGGTAATTTAGATGCTAAAAGAGACTGGGGTCATGCGAAAGACTACGTAAGAATGATGTGGATGATTCTGCAAGCTGATCAGCCAGAAGACTGGGTAATTGCTACTGGTCAGACTACTACAGTTAGAGATTTTGTTAAATTATCATTTGCTTATGCAGGTATACATTTAAGATTTGAAAATGAAGGTGTTGATGAGATTGGTGTGGTTTATTCTGTAGATTTAGCTAGAGCTGAAAAAGTAGGTGTTGACCTATCTCATATCACAGAAGGTCAAGTAGTAGTTTGTGTAGATCCTAGATATTTCAGACCTACAGAAGTAGATCTATTATTAGGTGATCCTACAAAAGCGGAACAAAAGCTTGGCTGGAACAGAGAGTATGACCTAAAAGATCTTGTTGATGATATGATGCAAAGCGATCTTAAATTAATGACGAAAGATGTTTACCTAAAAGAAGGTGGCTATAGAATAAATAGTTACTTCGAGTAATTTTTATAAATTCTAAATGCTAAATTTTAAATTCTAAGTAAAATCCATGAATGATAATCTTATACTTGATAAATCGTTTAACTTCTCGATTAGAGTTGTTAAACTTTATAAATATCTATGTGAGAATAAGAAAGGGTATGTTTTATCTAAACAACTAGTTCGTTCTGGCACGTCAATAGGTGCTAATATTAATGAGGCTCAAGCTGGTCAATCAAAAGCTGACTTTATTGCCAGAATGTGTATAGCTAGCAAAGAAGCAAGAGAAACCAAGTATTGGATAAACCTTCTTATTAAAACAGATTATTTGGACAAAGATGATAAGTATGTTTAGTCAATTGTCGATGATATTGATGAAATTAACAAGCATAATAAAAACCTGTCAAAACAAAATTTAAATTTCTCACGAACTTGGGTGGAAAATAGATGGAAAATAATTCAAAATTCAAAATTCAAAATTCAACATTAGATAAATCTGCTAAGATTTATGTGGCTGGTCACAGAGGTTTAGTTGGCTCAGCTATTGTTAAAAATCTGCAATCTAAGGGTTATACTAATCTTGTCATGAGGACTCATGCAGAGCTTGATTTAACTAATCAAAAGGCTGTTGAGGATTTTTTCAAGACTGAAAAGCCTGAATATGTAATTTTAGCAGCTGCTAAAGTTGGTGGAATTATTGCGAACAATACTTATCGAGCAGAATTTATCTACGATAATATTCAGATTCAAAATAATGTTATCCATCAAAGTTATGTAAATGGTGTGAAGAAGCTTCTATTTTTGGGTAGTACATGTATCTATCCTAAAGAAGCTCCGCAACCAATGTTTGAAAACTGTTTACTTACTAGTCCTCTAGAGTATACTAATGAGCCATATGCTATCGCTAAGATAGCTGGTATCAAGATGTGTGAGAGCTATAATTTGCAGTATGGCACAAACTTTATATCTGTGATGCCAACAAATCTATACGGGCCTAATGATAATTTCGATCTTGAGAAATCTCATGTTTTACCAGCTCTAATTAGAAAGGCTCACTTAGGTAAATGTCTTGAAAACAATGACTGGGATGCTATTAGAGCTGATATAAAAACTAGTCCTATTGAAGGTGTGGATCACAACTCATCACAAGAAGAAATTTTAGCTATCTTAGAGAAGTACGGTATACAATTAAGCATTGAAAATTCAAAATTCAACACTGCCATTGAGATATGGGGAACAGGTAAGCCAAGAAGAGAATTTTTATACTCTGAAGATATGGCTGATGCCTGTGTGTTTTTATTAGAAAATAGAGACTTCAAGGATACCTATTCTAAGGACGCTAAAGAGATAAGAAATACTCATATTAATATCGGTACTGGGGTTGATATCTCTATCAAAGAGCTTGCACAGCTTATCATGGGTGTAATTAGCTTCAAAGGTGAGCTTAAGTTTAATGTGGATAAGCCAGATGGTACTATGGTCAAGCTTACTGATCCATCTAAACTACATTCTCTTGGTTGGAAGCATAGAGTAGAGCTTGAAGATGGTATTAGAAAAGTTTACGACTGGTATCTTTCTAAGTCATAACTTTTAATCTTAATTTTATCTATAACCTTTTTTCCTACAATATTTTCAGTATACCAAGTACTTAGATTGAAATTTTAGATTGCTATTCGTATACTATCTCGTATATATCTATTCATTTTTCTTTTGGTGTTTTGTTATGAAAGGAATAATATTAGCTGGTGGTAGTGGTACACGATTGTACCCAATTACAAAAGGTGTAAGTAAACAGCTTACACCAATATACGATAAGCCACTTATCTACTACCCACTTTCTGTGCTCATGTTGGCTGGTCTGAAAGATATACTTATAATCACAACAGAACAAGATCAACCTAGTTTTAAGAATCTTTTGGGAGATGGCACCGATCTTGGCATCAATCTTGAGTATATCATACAGCCTAGCCCAGATGGGCTTGCTCAAGCTTTTATATTGGCTGAGGAATTTTTGGCAGGGGATTCAGCTTGTCTTGTTCTTGGTGATAATATTTTTTATGGTCATGGTCTACCAAAGATGTTTGCTAAAAGTATCCAGAATGTAGAAAAAGAAAATTGTGCTAGTATTTTTGGCTATTATGTTGATGATCCAGAGAGATATGGTGTTGCTGACTTTGATGCAGATGGAAATGTGGTCAGTATCGAGGAAAAACCAAAGAAGCCAAAATCAAACTATGCGGTAGTGGGCTTATACTTCTATCCTAGCGATGTGGTTGCTAAAGCTAAGCAAGTACAACCATCTGAAAGAGGAGAGTTGGAAATATCTACACTTAACCAGATGTATCTTGATGAAGCACGCCTTAAAGTTAAAACTATGGGTAGAGGGTATGCATGGCTAGATACTGGCACACATGAAAGTATGCTAGCTGCGAGTAACTTTATTCAAACTATAGAAGATAGGCAAGGTTTAAAAGTAGCTTGTCTTGAAGAGATTGCTTATGAGATGGGATATATCACAAAAGAGCAACTTCTTAAATTGGCACAACCGCTCAAGAAAAATCAGTATGGACAGTATTTGATAAAAAGAGCAAAAGAGCGAGCAGTACCACGATGAAATTTATTCGTGCGAATATTGAGGGCGTTGTTATTTGTGAACCTAAGGTTCATGGTGATGAGCGAGGCTATTTTGTAGAGACTTTTCGTGAAGATAAGTTATTTGACTTCTTAGGTTACAAGATTAATTTCTGTCAAGATAACGAGTCAAAGAGTTCTTATGGGGTGCTTAGAGGTTTACATTATCAGCTTCCACCACATGCCCAAACAAAACTTGTGAGAGTTATTCAAGGCAGAGTGCTAGATGTTGCTGTAGATATTCGTAAAGGTAGTCCAACATTTGGGCAGCATGTCGCAGTAGAGTTAAGTGCTGATAATAAGCGTCAGTTACTTGTACCAAGAGGATTTGCTCATGGTTTTGTAGTATTGGAAAATGATACTATTTTCTCATACAAGGTTGATAGTTATTACTCTCCGGAGTGTGATAGAGGTATCGCTTTTGATGATGAGAGTATCGCTATAAATTGGCAAGTACCTTCTGATAAGCTTAAATTATCAGCAAAGGATAAGGTTCAACCGAAATTAAATGAGACAGTTGATTTATTTGATTATGGCAAGAGCTATTATTAATGATAAATTAGTGATTAAGCAACGCGGGTAATTTGTTGTTTGAATATATGTGTGTTTTGCATATGTTGATGTGGTAACTAGTAACTAAATAGGTTTGTATGAAAGTATTAGTAACAGGTAGTAATGGTCAATTAGGCTCTGAATTAAAAGAGCTAGTGTCTAATTCAAAATTAGAAATTCAAAATTATACATTTATCTTCATGGATAGTAAGTCACTAGATATTACAGATCATCAAGCTGTTGAGAGATTTGTAGTCGAGCATGATATTGAGGCTATTATCAATTGTGCTGCATATACAGCTGTTGATAAAGCTGAGTCAGATATTGAAATGGCTGATAAGATAAACCATCTAGCTGTTGCAACTATTGCAGAGCTTGCTAAAAAGTGCAGTATCAAACTTATCCATATATCTACGGACTATGTCTTTAATGGTGAGAGTTTTAGACCATATATTGAGAGTGATAAGACAAATCCTCAAAGTATCTATGGGGCTACTAAGCTAGCAGGTGAAGAGGTTATACAGAGAATAAATCCTAAAGACTCGATAATTATCAGAACATCATGGGTTTATTCATCTTATGGTAATAATTTTGTTAAAACAATGCTTCGTTTGGGTAGAGAAAAAGATACTTTGGGTGTTATATATGATCAAGTAGGTACTCCTACTTATGCTAAAGACTTAGCAAAAGCTATTTTAGATATACTTAGTCAAGTAGATTCGCGTGTCAAGCACGAGAATGACAATGAGGTGGTTGAAATTTATAATTATTCTAATGAGGGTGTAACAAGCTGGTATGACTTTGCAAAAGAGATAATGAGTATTGCAAAAATAGAGTGTCAAGTTAACCCTATTGAGACAGTTGATTATCCAACACCTGCAAAGCGGCCACATTATAGTTTGCTTAATAAGAAGAAGATAAAGCAGGACTTTGGTTTATCAATACCATATTGGAAGAATTCTTTACAAGACTGTATATACAGAATTTTAAATGATAAATTTTGAATGTTGAATTATGAGTAGTAAGAATACTATTTTATAAATTGGTATCACATCAAATCATATAAAAAGAGTGTATGAGCATTGAGAGTGCAATCTAGTTAACAAATCCAGAATGGATGGGCTTATAGTAATTTTATATAAACAGTTTCCTTCTGTTACTATGTCACTTGATAGTGTAATCCATGTATACTAAATCCAATATCATAAAGTGGATACCGTGATCAAGTCACGGTATGACAAGAGATTTGTCATTATGGCCACTTGACACCCCATATGAACAAAACTCATTCATAAAATCAATTTACTATTAACTAATAATCAATAACAAGCTACAATTACGCTATAAGATTTTAAAATATCAAAATACTATTTAAACTATAAAGGAATATATAAATGAACTATAAACCTAGAAACATATTAGTAACAGGCGCAGCTGGTTTTATAGGTAGTAACTATGTACGTATGATGTTATCGAGATATAACGATGTGAAAATAGTATCTTATGACAAACTTACTTATGCAGGTAGTTTAGATAATTTAAAAGATCTAGAAAATGAACATAATCATACTTTTATCAAAGGAGATATTTGTGATGAAGCGTTAGTATATGAGACTCTTAAGAATCATAATATTGAAACTATAGTTCATTTTGCAGCAGAATCTCATGTAGATAATTCAATTGCTAATCCTAAGGTATTTTTAGAGACGAATGTAATAGGTACATTTACACTTTTAAATTGTGCTAAAAGATATTGGTTAGATGAGTTAGGATTAGATGAAACTAATTGTAAGTTCCATCATGTATCTACAGATGAGGTGTATGGTACATTATCAAAAGATGATCCGGCATTCACAGAGACAAAGGCATATGAGCCTAACTCTCCATATTCAGCATCTAAGGCAGGGTCTGATCATATTGCTAGGGCATATCATCATACTTATAAATTGCCAGTTACGATTTCAAACTGCTCAAATAACTACGGACCATATCAACATCCTGAGAAGTTGATACCAGTTGTAATTAATAGCTGTATCAACCAAAAGCCTATTCCGGTATATGGAGATGGTTCAAATATTCGTGATTGGCTGTATGTGGTAGATCATTGTGATGCTATACAAACAGTAGTTGAAAAGGGTGTGATAGGAGAAGTTTATAATATAGGAGGTATTAATGAGGTTGATAATCTGACACTTATAAATACTATATGTAGGCTAATGGATGAGTATAAGCCTGAGCATGCTCCACATAATAGACTAATATCTTTTGTAGAAGATAGGAAAGGACATGACTGGAGATATGCTATAGACAATAGTAAGATTCAGAACCAGCTAGGTTGGAAACCATCTCAAGATTTTGAGAAAATGTTTAAAGAAACTATTGAGTTTTATTTGTAAGGTATACTGATGTTATTTATAAATTTTTTGGCAGATATATATGCTAGTCGTCGATTGCTGCTAAATTTAGCTAAGGATGATTTTAAATCACGATATATGGGTAATCATCTAGGTATGCTATGGGCTTTTATCCAGCCTTTGGTTACGATAGCGGTGTTATGGTTTGTATTTACAGTAGGCTTCAGAGCAGCAGCATCTGATGGTGTGCCGTTTATTTTGTGGCTAATAACAGGGATGATTCCATGGTTTTTCTTTTCAGAGGCGCTACAGAACTCTACAAATGCGATACTTTCAAATAGTTTTTTAGTCAAAAAAGTAGTTTTTAGAGTTTCATTACTGCCGATAGTGCAGGTTACATCATCATCACTAATACATTTGTTTTTTGTTGGAGTGATAGTATTATTATTTTTTATTTATGGTTATACACCTTCTATATATTGGTTGCAGGTATTTTATTATTTTGGTTTTACAGTGATTTTAGTTTTGGGCATATCATGGATAACGAGTGCTGTAGTAGTGTTTTTGAGAGACTTAGGTCAGCTAATAGGAGTGATAATTCAGTTAGGATTTTGGTTGACACCGATATTTTGGAATATAGGTATGGTGCCAGAGAAATATCAGTATTTGATTAAGCTAAATCCGGTGTATTACATAATACAAGGATATAGGGATAGTTTTATATATCATGTTGGATTTTGGGAGAAGCCGTTACTTAGTATTTATAACTTAGTGATTGTGATGATATTTTTATTGATAGGCTCGGTAGTATTTAAGAGATTAAGACCACATTTTGCGGATGTTTTGTGATGAATAAAGAAGTAGCGATCAAGGTAGAGAATTTAACGAAGATATATAAGCTATATGATAAGCCTGTAGATAGGTTAAAGGAGTCACTCAATATCTTTGGTAAGAAGTATCATAAAGATTTTTATGCCTTAAATGAGGTATGTTTTGAAATCAATAAGGGTGATGCTGTGGGTATTGTTGGTAAAAATGGTAGTGGCAAATCAACTCTACTTAAAATAATAACAGGAGTTCTTACTCCAAGTTTTGGATCTGTGACTGTAAATGGTAGAGTATCAGCATTACTTGAACTAGGGGCAGGTTTTAATCCAGAGTATACAGGGTTAGAGAATATATATCTCCAAGGTCTTCTGATGGGGTATGACAAAGAAGCAATGCATACAAGAGTTGATGCTATACTAAGATTTGCTGATATAGGAGAGTTTATAAACCAACCCGTTAAAGGATACTCTAGTGGTATGTTTGCACGTCTTGCTTTTGCTGTAGCGATAAATGTTGAGCCAGATATATTGATTGTAGATGAGGCTTTGGCAGTTGGAGATATGGTTTTTCAAGCAAAATGTATGGCTCGTATGATTAGTCTGATGGAAAGAGGAGTTACCGTTTTATTTGTTAGTCATGATGCTCACTCTGTCAAGACTTTGTGTAACAAGGCTGTTTTTCTCCAAAATGGACAACTAGTGGATTATGGAGATTCAGCTAGGGTAGTTGGTAAATATGTCGAAATGCAAAGTATACAGATGAATGATGATCTAAAAGAGATTGATACTAAGATTGAAGATAGTAAAACTTATGATGAATTGTCTAGTGAAGATATTCCTGTCGTTGTATCCCTTGAACCAAAGAATCTAGATATGAGCTTATCTCAAAGATTTGGAGATGGTAGAGCTACGATTCTAAATGCTGTGATTTTAGATCAGGATTTTAAGCCTACGAATCAATTAGTTGCAACGAATGATTATTATATACAAATTGCCACTAAATTTAATACTAATCTATCTACTTTTGTAATAGGTACATCTTTGGCAAGTTTAGATGGGATCCAGCAAATAAGTTGTATAAACTCACAAGATTTTGTAACTTTTCCGAGTGTTAGTGAGGGAGAAGTTATTATTACAACAATTAAAGTAAATGTTCCATTAAAGGCGGGTAACTATGTTTTAAATGTTGGTTGTGAATTTCCAAGCATAAGCAATCTAACTCATCAATCTTTAGATGTTATAATGGCATATGAGCCTGTAAAAGTTGTTTTTGAAGCTCAAGATAAGGGTTTTTCATCGAATTTTTACACTAAAGGTGAATATTTTTTAAATAGAGTTGAGAATTAATTATGTCGATAAAGATATTAAACTTTGAAGCTAAAGGTGATGAAAGAGGGTGTCTTATATCTCTAGAACAAAATAAAAACATCCCATTTGATATAAAAAGAGTGTATTACATTTATGGAACAAAGGAAAATGTGCGTAGAGGTTATCATGCACATTGGAATTTGGAACAAGTTTTGATATGTGTATCAGGAAATTGCAAAATTTTAATTGATAATGGAATAGAAAAAGAAAACATTATATTGGATTCTCCCAATCAAGGTCTAATGATATCAGGCTTGATATGGAGAGAAATGTTTGATTTTTCTCCTGATTGCGTGCTTATGGTTTTAGCAAGTGAGTTATATGATGAAAATGATTATATTAGGAGCTATGATAAATTTTTAAAAGAGGTTGTTCATGAAAAAGACTAAAAAACTTGTTATAGTTGGAGTAGGTGAAACAGCTTTAATAGCATATGAATATTTTCATTATGATTCTGAATATGAGGTTGTTGCATTTAGTGTTAATCAACAATATATTTCTGAAAAAACCATATATAATTTGCCTGTAGTTCCTTTTGAAGTATTAGAACAAGTATATTCTCCTAAAGAGTTTGAAGTCTATGTGGCTATTAGTTCTAGTAAATTAAATAGAAGTAGAACTAAAATTTATGATGAAGCTAAAAGAAAAGGATACATCTGTGCAAGTTATATAAGTTCTAGATCTTTCGTATGGAGAAATGTTGAAATTGGTCAAAATTGTTTTATATTTGAGAATAATACATTACAACCATTTGTTAAAGTAGGTGATAATGTAACTATTTGGAGTGGTAATCATATTGGTCATAATACTATTATAAAAAATAATTGTTTCATATCCTCTCATTGCGTTATTTCAGGTTTTTGTGAAATAGGTGATAGCAGTTTTCTTGGAGTAAATTGTACTATTGAGAATAATACTAAGATTGCAAGAGATAATTTCATCGGGGCTAGAACCCTTATACAGAAAGATACTCCTGAAAAGGCATTTTATCAAGATAAACAAACAGAGTTATCTAAAGTGGATAGTCATAGGTTATTTAGAATTAAGGAATGAAAAATTATTATGAAATGGGAAAAAAAAGGGTTGATTTATACGCCACCTAAAGACAACAGTTGGAGGGATAATTCAGCATTAACACCTACAGCATATCTATTAAATGACGAGGTTATTAGAATATATGTAAGTTTTAGAGATGCTAAAGGAGTAGGGAGAATAGGTTTCGTTGATGTTAAAGCAAAGAATCCATCAAATATAATACAGATTTCTAATAAACCAGTGCTTGATGTTGGGCAACGAGGTATGTTTGATGATAATGGGATGATTCTTGGTGATTTAATTAATGTCGATAATAGAATTTATATGTACTATGTGGGATTTCAAAAAGTTGAGAAAGTTAAATTTTTAGCATATTCAGGCTTAGCAATTAGTAATGATAATGGAGAATTTTTTATAAGATATCAGCAAACTCCTATACTTGATAGAGCTCAAGAAGCTTTTTATATTAGGGCTATACATTCTGTGATATATGAGGATAAAAAATTTAAAATTTGGTATGCAACAGGTAGTGGTTGGGAGAATATAAATGGAGTCGATTATCCACAGTATGATATAAACTATATTGAGTCTGATAATGGTGTTGATTTTCCTAATCAAGGAATTAAATGTATTGAGAATAATAGTCAGAATAAAGAATATAGAATTGGCAGACCAAGAGTATATAAGTATAAAGATAAATATATAATGAATTTTACATATGGAACAACTGATGGTAGATATATCGCTGGTCAAGCAGAATCGACAGATGGATCCTCTTGGTTGAGAGATGATACTAAAAAAGGTATTGAACTATCCGAATTGGGTTGGGATTCTATTCATTTAAGTTATCCATCAGTTATAAAAACTAATTATGGAACGTATATGTTTTATAATGGTAATAATATGGGGCTTGATGGTTTTGGTTATGCAAGATTAGTAGAGAAGTAAATGCAATTAATTAAATATACCGTAGATAAAAAGCAAGACTGGGATCTATTTGTAACTAATGCAAAAAATAGCCATTTTATGTTTTACAGGGATTATATGGATTATCATTCTGATAGATTTAAAGATTTTTCTTTAATGTTTTATGATGAAAAAGGAAAAATATTAGGACTACTTCCAGCAAATATTGAGGGTGATGTTTTGTATTCTCATCAAGGCTTAACATTTGGAGGTTTTTTAATAGATACAAATATAAAAACAAAAAGTATGTTAGAACTTTTTGATGTTTTAAAAGGATATCTTTTAAAACAAAACATTAAAAAAATTATATACAAATGTATTCCATATATATATAGCAGTTTGCCAGCGGAAGAAGATCGTTATGCTCTTTATGTTAATGAGGCTAGTCTTATTAGGAGAGATGTGACAACGACAATCTTATTGGATAATAAGATTAAGTACCAAGAGCAAAGAAAGAGAGCTATAAAAAAAGCTTTTAAAAATGGACTTATCATTGAAGAATCATCTGACTATAATTCTTACTGGAGCATTCTTAGAGATGCATTGAAACATCAGCATAATGCTACACCTGTGCATAATGAGGATGAGATTAAAAGATTAGCACAATTATTTCCAAATAATATAAAATTATTTGTAGTAAAAGATGATGAAAAGATTTTAGCGGGGACAGTTATATTTGAAAATTCAGATATAGTACATACTCAATATCTTGCTAGCTCTGAACAAGGTAGAAAAGTAGGTGCATTAGATTTTGTATTAGACTATCTTATTTCTAATAAATATCAAAATAAAAAATATTTTGATTTTGGAATTTCAAATGAAGATAATGGGAAATATTTAAATGAAGGGCTTATTGCTCAAAAAGAAGGTTTTGGTGCAAGAGCAGTTGTGCATGATTTTTATGAGATAAGGGTTTGAAAGATGATCAAATTTCTTGATTTACAAAAAATAAATAACCTATATCAGCAAGAATTAAAAGATGCTTGTGCTAGAGTTATTGATAGTGGTTGGTATATTCGTGGTAGTGAATGTGAAAAATTTGAGCAAGAATTTGCTAAATATTGTGGTACTGAGTATGCTATAGGAGTTGCTAATGGTTTAGATGCCTTGATTCTTATTATCAGAGCGTATAAAGAACTAGGTGTCTTCAAGTCTGGTGATGAAATTATGGTACCAGCAAATACCTATATTGCGAGCATTTTGGCTATATCTGCTAATGATATGGTGCCTGTGTTAGTAGAGCCTAATTTAGATGATTATCTATTAGATACAGATAAAATTGAATCAGCTATCACAGCTAAGACAGTAGCTATAATGCCAGTACATCTATATGGTCAAACTTGCCAGATGGACAAAATAAATGCTATAGCTAAGAAATATAATCTCAAAGTAATAGAAGACTCTGCTCAATCACATGGTGCATATTTTGCAGATAAGAAATCAGGCAACCTAGGCGATGCTAGTGGCTTTAGCTTTTACCCTGGTAAAAACTTAGGGGCATTAGGCGATGCTGGTGCTATAACTACTAATGATAAGATTCTAGCAGATACTATATCTGCTTTGGCAAATTATGGAAGTCATGAGAAATATAAAAATCTTTATAAAGGTATTAATAGCCGTCTAGATGAAATACAAGCTGCTATGCTTAGTATTAAACTTAAATATTTAAATGAAGAAATAGATTGTCGTAGAGAAATTGCAGAATATTATCTCTCTAATATTAAAAATGAAAGTATTATTCTACCAAAGCTTAGGAAATTAGATAATCATGTATGGCATGTATTTGTAGTTAGAACAGCGAATAGAAATAAATTACAAAAATATCTACTAGATAATAATATTCAAACAGTTATTCATTACCCTACAGCTCCACATCATCAAGAAGCTTATAAAGAATGGAGTAATGATAATTATCCAATATCAGAGCAGATTCATAGTCAAGTTTTGAGTCTACCTATAGGGCGCCATTTATCCAAAAAAAATATATTAACTGTAGTTGAAGTTCTAAATAGGTTTTAATCTATGAATGATATAGAACAAAAACTTATAGAATTGCTTGATAATATTAAACGACAAGTCACTATAGTAGATATAGAAGATCAAAGGTTATTTTTAGCCAGGATTTATGGAAATCTTTGCTGGATGAATAATATAAAACTTTTTGAGGATGATTATTGGGAAAAATTGTTTGTAAATGACTTATATGATAAATATTCAAAAATAATATCTATAGATAAACAAGTCAAAGATGAATTACATATAATAACAGAATGTTATCCATATGGTGGACATACTAGACTTTTAGAGAATATACTTAGAATTAGATGTGTAGGTGATGTGCTTATATCTCGCACAGAGTTTTCTTATAAAGAAAAACTATCTGTCTGGGACTCTTGTAGTGTTTATAATTTTCCTTCAAAAGATGCAAATATCGAAGATATAATATTAATTGCACAGAGCTATAGAACTATATATTTACATATTCATCCTGATGATATAGTTTCAGCTGTTGCTGTTGATATCCTGAAGAAAAAACTTAGAAATAATATTAAAATAGTTTTTGTAAATCATGCAGATCACGTTTTTTCATTTGGTTTTGAGTCTGTTGATCTGATTGCAGAGATAAGTCTTTTTGGCTATAAAATAAATAAAGAGTATAGATCAAATAAAGGAACGAAAAGCTTTTTTATGGGTATCCCTATCAAATTTGAAAATTTATTTATAGAAAATAAAAAAAAGGGAAAAAATCTATTATTTGTTAGTAGTGGAGCAGATTATAAGTATAAACCGTTTGCAGAATTTAATTTTCCTAAGTTTGTCGAAGAACTTCATAATACAAATACCAAGTTTAGACTTAAGGTTGTTGGTGCTAAAAAAAGTCAAAAATACTGGCAGAATCTAAATAAGTATTCTAATATCGAACTTATAGAAACAGTACCTTACAATGAATATTTAAACATTGTTGAGAAAGCTGATCTATTCTTAACAAGTTGGCCTTTATCTGGAGGGACAGCTCCTCTTGATGCTTGGTTAAAAAATAAAATTGTAAGTGGATTAAGTATTCCTATAAGAGGTTTTACACCTCTTGAAAAACTTTGGTTTGATAGTGATGATGAATTACTGAGAGAAATCCAAAGTTTTTATAAAGACTATAAACAAAGTAAAATATATAAATTAAATACATCTAATGAGTTAGAAGAAGAATTTATTAAAAATCATAGTTTTGAAAATGTAGGTATTAGATTAGATAATGCACTAAAATCAGATAGTGTAATTTTTGAATATTTTACAAATTACGATTTAAATGATAATGATAGTTTGTTTTTTTATAAAATGTGGAAAGCTGAAAATAAAATCCACTTTGCGGAAAGTCATAAAAATTGGCTTGTTGATTATCTGTTTGATAAAAATAAAAACTTAATTATGTCTAATAAAAATTTAGAAAATGAATTGAATAGAACTTATCATTCATGGACTTGGAAAATTATGATGCCTGTTAGAGTCTTTCTAAATATTTATAAAAAAGTATTTAAAATCAAAAATAAGCAGTAAAAAGATGAAAAAGATTAAAGTGATCCTGTCCGTGTTATTTCCAATAGGTAGTATGCGAAGAGAAATAATTAGTAAAGTCTATCGTAAGATAAAGCCTCGTAGTGAACAAGAAATTATTAAGAATAGTCTTTTCAAGGGAGGAAAGAGTTATATAGATAGTAGAGAAACTATAGTATTAGTATCTCATCAGTCTTCTGCAACGGGAGCCCCATTACTTGGATTAAATATAGGTAAAAATCTAAGTGGTAAATATAATTTAATTAATTATGTGATGGAAAAAGCAACAATTCATGATGCATTTTTAGATGATTGTTTTTTACTTGTTGATGCTACTAATACTAATACCGATTTGATAGTACCACGAATATTTGACTATTTGAATAATAAATATCATTTAAAAGTAGTCATATGTAATTCTGTAGTTACTCACTCAGTTTTAAGTGTAGCAAGAGATTTACGAATTCCTACATTATCATTAATACATGAATTCACTGGATATAGAGTTACATCTGGCATAATGCGCGATAATGTCATAGCGGCAGATAGCGTTATTTTACCAGCAAAAATTGTTCAAGATTCTCTAACAGATTATTTGAAAGATGTCGAGATAATATCAAATATCCCTAAGAATATCTCGATTTATCCACAAGGTAAACTTCCATTTATACCAAAAACTTATGGAGATTCAGATAGTGTAAACCAAATTTTACAAAAGATAGGTATTCGTAATAAAGATGAATATAAAATCATTGTAGGGGCAGGATCTATAGATATTAGAAAAGGTATAGATTTATTTATCTCCATAGCTAGATATACTAAACAAAACTATAAGGGTAAGTGTAAATTTGTTTGGGTTGGTGATGGTCTAAGAGAATCTGATTATGCATATTCATATTGGTTGCAACGAGAAATAAAAATATTTGATTTAAGTAATGACTTTATTTTTCTTGAGCATCAACAAAGTCTAGATGCAATTTTTTCAATAGCAGATATATATTGTTTGACATCAAGAATGGATCCATTTCCAAATATTGCTATTGATGCATTAGAAGCTAATTTGCCAATCGCTTGTTTTAGGGATGCCTCAGGTACGGTTGAGTTTTTAGAGAAATATAATGCGGAGTCTATAATTGTAGATTATCTAGATACATACCAATTAGGTTACGAGATCGCAAATTATTTAACAAAAATTACAAATAAAACAAATATAAATGCTAAATTAGTTAAAGAGTATTTAGATTTTGATAAATATATTAATTTTTTATTAGAAAAAATAGATGAGTGTTGTGAATATAATACAGAGAATCTAAAAATATCAAATAAGTTAGAAGAGTCTGAATTTTTTGATAATAAATTTATAGGATTATCTGAGCTAAAATCTGCTTCAACTTATTTTTATACATTAGCACATAGAAAAGGTTTACATAGACTGACATCTAATCCTTGTCCAGGCTTTTCAAACCTTAAGTGGATCATAGAAAATAGTGATAGTGAAACTGGAGTTCCTTTGTATGATGCACTTAATAAAGGAATTTATACGACTCATGAATGTTATAGATTACCTATAAATAGTGAAAAAAATATATCTCATAAATTTGCAATACATCTCCATTTATTTTATATAGATCTTGCTGATGAATTTAATGAGTATTTTAAGTTGCTTCCAAAAGGATATGACTTATATATTACTATTATAGACAGTAATAATTCAGAGTTTATTAAAGAGAAGTTTAGTAGTTCTGGAGCTGCTAATGTTGAGATTGTAGCAGTAGATAATATTGGTAGAGATATTGCACCAATGATATTTGGTTTAAAAGATCAGTTACTTAATAGAGGATATGAAATTGTGGGTCATTTCCATAGTAAAAAAACAGTTAGTGCCCATGATAATTTAGGAGATAAATGGAGAGCCTATCTGCTAAATAATTTAATAGGTGATAATGAACAAATATCTAATTCTATACTTAATTTATTTAATGATGAAAAAATAGGCCTAGTTTTTCCTGAGGATAGAACTTATATAGATATTGGAGAAAACAAATTTTATGTTGATGAGTTGTGTACTGCTATTGGATTGGAAAAAATTTGTGAAACACCTTTATTTCCTTTAGGTAATATGTTTTGGGCAAGAGTAGATGCTATTAGAGATATTTTCTCTCTTAATGAGGATATGATTCTACAAGAGGAACCTTTACCTCGTGATGGTAGTTATATGCATGCATTAGAGAGAATAATACCAAATATAGTCGAGAAAAATGGTTATAAATATGTGACTGTTTATAAGGATAGTACATCGTGGTAGTTGGTGGTGGGCAATTGGCAAATGCTTTTCAAAGTTATCAATTTAATGATGATGTTGTTATTTTTGCTAGTGGAGTTTCGAACTCTAATTGTACAGACAAAAATGAATTTGACAGAGAAAGAAATCTTTTAGAAGAGGTCTTGAAAAATAATTCAAATAAGAAGATAGTTTATTTTAGTAGTTGTGCATTATCTGCTAATGACTATCCTAAAAGTGCATACTATGAACATAAGATACAGATGGAGTATCTTATAAAAAAGCTCTCAAATAAGTACTTTATCTTTAGACTTCCTCAACTTTTTGGTAGTTTAAAGTCGCATAATACTATAATAAACTATATCTATCATTCTATTAAAAATAACCAAGAATTTAATGTTTATTCAGATGCATATAGATATGTTATTGAAGTTGATGATGTTAAGAAATTTGTAGATTCATATTTAATAAATGGTGAATTATGTTCTACTATTGATATTGCAAACCCATATAGATATAAAGTTTTAGATATTGTAGAGATATTTGAAAGCCTTATGAATAAGAAGGCTAATATTACAATTGTGCAGAGACAAGATAAATATATTTTGGATCTTGGAGAACTTTACAATTTTATTGAGAGAAATAATCTTAATATTGAGTTTGGTGAAAGTTATTTAAAAGATAAGCTCAGTAAAAAAATAATAGACTAAAATAAATTCATAGACTAATACATCAAAGAGTCATTTATTATGAATTTGTTTGTGACTATAATAATAGTTTATAGGGATGTATGAGTCTGTTAAATTAGTAATGTCAAAAATAAAAAGTGAAAAACAAATAGTAGCACAATGGCAAAAAAATCAACCGATGGTAAGTATATGTTGTACAGCATATAATCAAGAAAAATATATTGAAGAAGCTTTAAAAAGTTTTTTATTGCAGGAAACTAGTTTTCCATTTGAGATAATAATAAGTGATGATTGTTCAACTGACAGAACTACAGAGATTTTAAGACGTTATGCTAAGCAATATCCAAATATTATCAGATTAATTTATCAAGAAAAAAACAAGTATTCAGAAGGTGCATTACCTATCAGAGATTTTATTTTGCCTGAAGTTAAAGGTAAATATATAGCTTTATGTGAAGGTGATGATTATTGGACAGACTCTACTAAATTACAACAACAAGTTGATTTTCTAGAGCAGAACATAGAATTTATGGGTTGTGGTCATAATACTAGATTTCTAATCAATGGAGAGTTAACAGATAGATTATTTGTAAACTCTAATAATAAAAAAGATAGTTATATATTTGAAGATTTTATAGATTCTGCATATTTACATACTACATCTTTAGTCTTTAGGTATGATTCTAAACATAAAGATCAAATTGACGAGTATCTTGCTAAATATTCATCTGTTAAACGTAATGATGTTTATATGTTGTTAGTGTTTTCAAAATTTGGGTCCATAAAATATATAGATAGAATTATGTCGGTTTATAGAATGAATGATGGCGGTATATGGAGTGGTGCAAATGAGCAAGCACAGCTTATTATGTTTCTACATGGATGTATTGATTTTAGTTATATTTTTGGTGATGAATATAAAGATAAGTTTCTTTATTCATTTGCAAATACTTTTAGTGAAAGCCTAGATACTTGTACATCTTGTTTTGTGTCAGAGGTTTTGAATGAATTCTCGGAAAAAGATTTAAGAGTTGTAGTAGAAAGCTTTGCAAAATTTAAAAAGCAAGACAATGAAACAATAAAAAATTGTAGTGAATATATAGATTTTTTAGAAGAACAAGTAAATGATAATAGTCTTAGATCTTTTATTGTAAAACTAATGAAAGTTGTTAAGATATATCCTGTAATTAAAAATATAAGAGCAAAAATTTTCAAATAAAAATAATTTAACTTTATTGGTTTTAGAAGGGAAAAAATGAAATTTTCTATAGTAACAGTATCATATAATTCTGAGAAATATATTGAAGAAACTATCTTGAGTGTAATAAATCAAAGAGGTGATTTTGATATTGAATATATTCTTGTGGATGGTAAATCAAAAGATAGCACTTGTGATATTATTCAAAAGTATGTCGATAAACATAACAAAGGCGAATTAGACATATTTTGTAATAGTCTGGATATCAAGTTCATATGTGAGAAAGATGATGGCATGTATGATGCTTTATCAAAGGGATTATCGATAGTAACTGGTGATATAGTTGCTTATATAAATTCGGATGATTTTTATCTACCAAATGCCTTTAAAGCGATAGCTGCTGAGATGAAAAAACACGGCGAAAAAGCACAGTGGATAAATGCTAAAAATACTTGGTACAACAAGGATGGTATTATTGAAAACTCTATGCTGCCTCTAGTACCATCAAGAAAGAGAATAATAAAGGGTATCCATGGTACGAGTTTGCCATCGATACAACAAGAGTCAACTTTCTGGACAAAAGCATTACAAGATAAAATGGATATGAAAAAGTTTGCTGAGTATAAACTAGCCGGTGACTTTTTTATGTGGCACGAGTTTGCAAAACATGCAAATTTACATATATGTAATAGTAATGTTTCGGGCTTTAGACATCATGAAACTAACAAAAGCCATGATCTAAGCGGTTATATGAATGAGTTTTATGATATTGTTGGCGGCAAGCCAAGAAAGAATATTTTTGATCTGTGGCATATTTTTATATATAAATTTTATGTCAAATATACTTCAGATAATATGATTAGAAGACATAATGAGTATGTTAGAATATTTAGACATATAGGGTACAAGCTTAGTGAAAAACTAGGTAAGAAAAGTCACTAATATATCTTAGGAGCTATCCTTGTCAAACTCCCAAATTCAAAAAGCAAGTTATTCTTTAGTTACAGTTATAACAGTTGTATATAATGCCAAAGAGCTTATAGAAGAGACTATTTTAAGTGTATTAAATCAGGCATATTCAAATATTGAGTACATTATAGTTGATGGTGGCTCTACTGATGGTACGCTTGATATTATTAAAAAATATCAAGATAAAATTACTAAGTATATCAGTGAGCCAGATCAAGGTATTTACGATGCTATGAACAAAGGTATTGCACTAGCTAAAGGGCAATGGTTAAACTTTATGAATGCAGGAGATAGCTTTTATTCTAATGATGTTTTACAGAAGGTATTTGAGAACAAATTTTCTCAAGATACTGCTGTCATTTATGGAAATACTGATATTGGTCATAAAATTCTAAAATACAAATCTCAACTAAATTTGAGAGATATGGCGCTAGGAATGATGTTGTGCCATCAATCTACTTTTTATAGGTTAGATAAAGCAATAAAATACAATCTTAAATACAAGATATGTGCAGATCAAGATTTTACAATGCAGTACTTTAAGCTTGGTAAAAAATCTAAATATCTAGATATGACTGTTTCTAAGTATGATCTTGATGGTATATCATCACAAAACTTGAATAAGATTCTCAAAGAAAAATTTCAAATAAATAAATCTTACAATCTTTCGTATCTGCCTGTAATCAAGAGTTACATTATTTCTTTGTTAGTTAAGCTACGAAGCTACTTTAGGGGTTACTAAAAGCTAGTATTGTTATATCATATAGTTAGATATAGATTTAATTAGAGGCAAGAAGATATCATGTATGATTATGTCATAATCACTCACATTCCAGCTTTTTATAAGGTTAACTTGTATAATCAGTTAGCTAAGAAGCTAAATATCTTTGTTGTTTTCTTAGCCTCGAATACAAATGAAAAAAGAGCAAACGACTTTGTTGGTTTAGATAACGTATCTTTTGAGTATCAAGTTTTATTCTCAGGTAATTTACAACAGCGAAACTCTTCAGCGAATATCAAAAGATTAAGAAGTATCTTAAAAAGTATTCAATATAAAAGAATATTAGTAAGTGGTTGGGATTTGCGTGAGTTTTGGTATGTTATATTTGCTAATCGTAAAAACAAAAATTGTCTAGCTCTTGAGTCAACTATTAATGAAAGTAAGGCTACAGGAATACAAGCATTAATAAAAAAAATATTTCTATCGCGAATAGCTACAGTTTTTGCATCTGGTACTCTTCATCGAGAGTTATTACTAAAACTTGGATATCGTGGCGATATAAAAATTACAAGAGGTGTTGGTATTATCAACAAACCAAGCTTTAATAAAGAAGTAAGAGAGTATCACAAAAAGTTTCTTTATGTTGGAAGATTATCAGCCATTAAAAATTTAAAAATATTAGTTCAGGTATTTAATAGCCTAAAAGGTTATAGCCTAACAATAATTGGTGAGGGAGAACAGAGGGAATATTTACAAAAAATCGCGAATGATAACATTGTGTTTAAATCAGCTATTGAGAATAAAAAACTTAAAAATGAATTTCTTAGTCATGATGTTTTTGTGCTACCTAGCTTGGTTGAACCATGGGGGTTAGTAGTTGAAGAGGCGTTTTATTTCGGTTTGCCTGTGATTATTAGCCAAAACTGTGGAGCTAGAGATATTGTCAAAGATAATATAAATGGTTATTGGATAGCCCCACAAAATATTGATGGACTAATTTCATTAATCCGAGCAATTAACTCAGATAAATATCATGAGCTTATCACTGGTGTGGAGAAATTCTCTCTAAATGCAAAGGATATTGAGCAAGTTGAGGCTTATTTATGAAAATTTTGATTGTCCATAACCGCTATCAGTCAAATAATATTGGTGGCGAAGATATAGTTTATGATAATGAGTTAAAGTCTTTGCGAGAATTACATGGCGAAGATAATGTTTTGGCATATCAGGTTTCTAATGATGATATTAGCAAATTTAGCTTATTATTTGGGATATGGTTTTCACGCAAGCATTATAGAAATATTAAAAAAATAGTTAGGGATAATAATATTGATATAGTCCATGTGCATAATTTTTTTCCATTGTTGACACCAAGTGTCTTTAAGGCTGCAAAAAAATCTGGCGCTAAAGTGGTGCATACACTTCACAATTACAGACTATGGTGTATATCTGGTATTCTATATAGAGATGGCTTTGGTGCATGTGAACTATGTACCAAAAGTAAATTGCCTATTTTTGGTATAAAAAATAAGTGCTATAGGAAATCACGATTACAAAGCTTGGTTGCTCAGGCCGCATTTAGTTTTTATAAGCTCTTCAAAATGTTTAAGAATATTGACTATTATTTTGTGTTGACTGATTTTCAAAGGCAAAAGGTTAAAGAGCTTGGTATTTCAAACCACAAAATTATCCTCAAACCAAATAGTATCTCTTTGGCTGTAGATCAACATACTCAAAAAACTAGACAAAACTATATTTATGTGGGTAGGCTTGAAGAATCTAAGGGTATATTTGAGCTTTTAGATACATGGGTATCTTTAGATGATAAGTTTGTGTTGACTGTAGTTGGCGATAGTCCTGATAGTGATGAAATAATTAATAAATATTCATCTAAAAATATTATTTTTAAAGGAAAATGTACTAGGGAAGAGACGCTATCTTTGATTTCACAATCGAAGTATCTAATTCAGCCATCTGTTTGGTATGAAACATTTGGTTTGACGATAATAGAGGCTATGAGTTTTGGCGTTCCTGTTATTGGTTTTGACATTGGTACGCGTAGAGATTTTATCAAAAATCGAGAAAATGGCTTCATAACTACAAAAAATGACTTACAAAGAACTATACAAAACTCTTATGACTATAGTAATTATGAGCTGATGAGTCAAAATGCGAAAAATTCTGCAAAGCAATATCAAAATGATTATATAATAGCTAGGCAGTTAGAGATTTATAAAAATATTTTAGAAGGTTGATAGTTTGAAAGTATCGATAATTACAGTTTGTTACAATTCTGCAGAGACTATTGAAAAGACAATTCAATCAGTAATTTCACAAAGCTATCAGGATATTGAATATATAATAGTTGATGGTGGTAGTTATGATGGCACTTTGGATATATTAGCAAAGTATCGCGCTAAGCTCTCAAAAGTAGTAAGCGAATCAGATGATGGTATCTATGATGCTATGAATAAAGGTATCGCTTTAGCAACTGGGGATATCATTGGTATTTTAAATAGTGATGACTGCTATAATAATAGTGATGTTATAGACAGTATTGTGAGTGCGTTTAGGCAGAATGATAAAGATATGCTTTTTGCAGATTTGAAATTTGTTAATGATAATGGCAAGATCCTGCGTTATTACTCAGCTAAGCGTTTTACTCCAAATAGATTGAAATTTGGAATTATGCCACCGCATCCGACACTTTTTGTCAAAAAAACTATTTATCAAAAATATGGAGTCTACCGTTTAGATTTTAAGATTGCTGCAGATTATGAGATTTTTGTGAGATTCTTGCTTGTGAATAGACTTTCGTATACATATTTAAATAAATGTATAATTAATATGTTGGTAGGCGGGGTTAGTACTAGTAATTTGCAGAGTAAAAAGATTATTAACCAAGAAACGATTAAAGCTCTAGAGTTAAATGGCATTAAGGCAAATTATTTATGTATTTCGACTAAGTATGTCACCAAAATACTAGAAATACTGAAAGGTCGACTGTTAAACTATTATAAGAAAAACTAAATTTATAAGTATATAAGATTATTTTGGGAGATTTGTGTGGAAAAAGTAGTTATAAAAGATGTTATTAACTCTAGTGGTGTGAAGTTCGGTACTAGTGGGGTTAGAGGTTTAGTTGTAGCAATGACCGATAAAATTTGTTGGCTATATACTAAGGCTTTTATTCAGTTTTTGGAGCAGAAGTACTCAATAACCAAAGGTTCAAAGATTGCTATAGCTCATGATCTGCGTGATAGTAGTCCTCGGATAACTAAGGCTGTGATTAAGGCAGTCAAAGATAGTGGCTATGAACCAGTGTATTGTGGAGAGATCCCATCTCCAGCTGTGATGCTATATGGTATATCTAATCAAATACCATCAGTTATGGTTACAGGTAGCCACATTCCAGAAGATAGAAATGGTATCAAATTTAATACTCCTTATGGAGAAGTTCTCAAAGAAGATGAGGAAATGATTGTTAGCCAAGCGATTACGGTTGATGATGCTACTTTTGATAAAAATGACATGTTTTTGCAAAAAATAGAACTACCAAAAATCTGTAATCAAGCACATATACAGTATGTGGATAGATATTTAGATTTCTTCCCACAAAATTGCTTGTCGGGTAAGACTATTGGATTGTATGAGCATTCATCTGTAGGGCGTAGGATAGTCAAAGAAATTCTTGAAAAGTTAGGTGCAAAGGTTATCTTACTAGGATTCTCAGAGAGATTTGTATCAGTAGATACTGAAGCAATTCGTCAAGAAGATGTGAAGCTTGCAAAACAGTGGGCTAATGAGTATGAAATTGATAGTATTGTATCAACAGATGGCGATGCTGATAGGCCTCTGGTTAGTGATGAGCATGGTAACTGGTTAAAAGGCGATATTTTAGGTGTATTGACAGCTAAATATCTTCAAGCTGATGTTATCGCGACACCGGTAAGTAGTAATAGTGTAGCAGAAAAAATAGGTTATTTTAATAATGTAATTAGAACTAAGATAGGCTCACCATATGTAATTGCTGCAATGAATGAGCTACTTATTAATAATCAAAATGCTGTAGTTGGATATGAAGCAAATGGTGGATTTCTATTAGCTAGTGATATATCAAGAGATGGCAAAGTTCTAAAAGCATTAGCTACAAGAGATGCTGTGATACCTATGCTTGCTGTGATGATGCTATCTATTAATGCGAATAAAACAGTCTCAGAACTTTTATTTGATTTACCATCTCGATATACAGCAAGTAGCAAGATTGATGATTTTGCCACTGAAAAAAGCCAAGAAATCCTGAAATCAATATTAGCTGGCGAGTCAGATCTTTTAGATAAGGTTATATCTCAGCATTTTGATGGTAAAAATAGCATTGAAAATATCGATACAACAGATGGTGTTAGAGTAACTATGACTAATCAAGATATTGTTCATCTTAGGCCGTCAGGTAATGCACCGGAGTTAAGATGCTATACAGAGGCTACTACTGAAGAGTCAGCTAAGAAACTAAATCAGTGTTGTGTTGATTTGATTAATGATACTCACTAATACTCACATACTAGCTAATAATACTAGATTTCTATTTGAATTTAATCCTGTCGAATTTGATTTCAAGAATGATAAAAAGATAAAATAGGTTGATAGATAAAAAATTGACCTAGGTTTAAATAGCGCCTCTTTTCATAGTCTCGAAGAACTCTTCATTAGTTAATGAACCTTTCATTTTTTCTGTTAGGAACTCCATGGCTTGAACATCTTCCATACCACCAAGAATCTTACGTAGTACCCAAAGTTTTTGTAGTTCTTCAGGAGTTGTAAGAAGCTCTTCTCTACGCGTACCAGATCTATCAAAACTAATAGCAGGGAATACGCGACGCTCTGCAATCTTACGATCAAGATGAAGTTCCATGTTACCAGTACCTTTGAATTCCTCAAAGATAACCTCATCCATCTTAGAGCCAGTCTCTACAAGAGCTGTTGCAATGATTGTCAAGCTACCACCTTCAGCAGTATTACGCGCAGCACCAAAGAATCTCTTAGGCTTTTGCAGAGCATTCGCCTCTACACCACCAGATAGTACACGACCAGAAGCTGGTGATACAGTGTTATAAGCACGTGCAAGTCTTGTGATTGAGTCAAGTAGAATTACTACATCTTGTTTGTGTTCAACCAGTCTTTTTGCTTTTTCAATTACGATTTCAGCTAACTGGACATGACGAGCTGCAGGTTCATCGAAAGTAGATGCTACTACTTCACCACGCACTGAGCGTTGCATTTCTGTAACTTCCTCAGGACGCTCATCGATCAGTAGCATGATTAGATTACATTCAGGATGGTTCTTAGCAATTGATGTTGCGATATTTTGCATCATAATTGTTTTACCAGTTTTTGGAGGCGCAACAATTAGACCACGCTGACCTTTACCAAATGGAGCAGCTAAGTCGATGACTCTTGCCGTAATATCTTCATTTGAACCATTCCCTATTTCCATAGTTAGCCTTTCTTTAGCATACTCAGGAGTTAAGTTTTCAAATAAGATTTTTTTCCTAGCTAATTCTGGTGAATCAAAGTTAACACTGTCAATATGCTTTACTGCAAAGTATTTTTCATTATCACGAGGTGGGCGAATCTTACCAACAATACTATCACCAGTTCTTAGATTTAGCTTTCTGATAAAAGCAGGTGAAACATAGATATCATCTGGAGATGCAAAATATGAGCTATCAGAAGATCTCAAGAAGCCATAGCCATCTTGTAGAACCTCTAAGATACCTTCGCCATATATATCTTCACCCTTATCGGCATGGTATTTAAGAATTGAGAAGATAAGTTCTTGTTTTCTTGCACGAAGTGATTCAAGATCTAGACTTTGAGCTATATCCATTAGCTCATTAACAGATTTATACTTTAATTCATTTAAGTTCATTTGATTCTCTATTTATAAAAAAATAATATTGATCTAACTAATTATAGATATTTGTCTACGATTGAGATTAATTGAGTTTTTTGTACTACACCAACTTTAGTTTCTTTGTTTTCGCCATCTTTGAAAACCATAAGAGTAGGTACGCCACGCACACCGAATTTCATTGCTGTTTCTTCGTTGTCATCGATATTTATTTTGCATACTTTAACTTTGTCGCCATAATGCTCAGCAACTTGCTCTAGTATTGGAGAAAGCATCTTGCAAGGACCACACCAAGGAGCCCAAAAATCTAATAATACTGGAGTATCACTATTTAATACTTCGCTTTCGAACTGGCTATCTAATATATCGATACATTTTGACATGCTTTGATTTTCCTTTAAGTTTTTTGATTCTAAAACTGAATTAAGCAGAAGCTTCTGCTGTATTTTGATAATTTTATAAGAAGTTAAACTAATTGTTAGTTATTATAAACAAAAAAACTTCTTAGACAAATTTTTTTAGCTATTTTACAGATATTTTTTTATAATGGGGATAGTTATAAAAATAAGCTTTTGTTTTGTATGTCAAAGATAGTCGCAACAGTAGATTTAGGTTCAAATAGTTTTCATATGCTGATAAGTGAAATCAAGCCTGACGGCGAGGTTGTTACATTATCAAAACAAAAGCAAAAAGTACAGCTAAGAGCAGGTCTTAATAATAATCTAACAATTAGTAAAGATGCTCAAGAAAGAGCTATTGAGTGCTTGGAGTTTTTTGCTCAAGAAATTCAAAAATATAAAGTTGAGCATGTAAAAGCAGTGGGCACATATACTCTTAGAAAAGCTAAAAATAATATAAAAGGTTTTAAAAAGAAATTAGATAAAGCTTTAGGGACGAAAATTAAGATTATTTCTGGTCCGGAAGAGGCACGTCTGGTCTATGTTGGGGCTAGAGATAATCACGATGCAAAGCAAAAAACATTAGTTATAGATATCGGAGGAGGCTCCACCGAACTTGTAATTGGTAGAGGTGATAAGATATTAATTGCTCGTAGTCTAGATATGGGCTGTGTAGGTATGCAAAAGGATCACTTTAGTAATGAGAAGCTTGATTTTGCTAATTTCTATGCAGCTACTGCTATGGCAAAAGAAATACTCTCTCCTATTTTAAGTAAATATAAGAAAATAAGCTGGAGCAATGTCTTAGGTTCTTCAGGAACTATTATTGCCGTGGTCGGAATCTGCCAAGAGATTACTGGAGATTGTATTGTTACCAAAGAATTCTTAAACAATCTAATTACAATGATGATGGACAAGCGAGAGGTTGAGCATATTCGCTTTGAGGGCTTGAGAGAGGATAGAGAGAGCGTTTTGGCTGGAGGAGTAGCAATTTTGTATGCTATTTTTGATTGTCTTGGAATTTCTGAAATGAAGTTGTCTAATGGCGCAGTGCGTGAAGGTATGCTATACGAGCTTGTTAAACGTAAGTATAAGATTGTTATAGATTAGAATAATTAAGAGCGTTAGCTAAAAATCAAAAAAGGATTTATTTAGATGAAGTATGTTCCATTGGCAGCTCGATTAAGACCTCAGAGTATTGAGGAAGTAATAGGTCAGGAGCATATACTATCAAAAAGTGGATCATTAACAAAAATTTTGGCTGGTGATGGGATTTGCTCGCTAATACTATGTGGAAAACCAGGTGTTGGTAAAACTACTTTAGCTAAAATTATAGCTAGTTCTAAGCGGTTAGAATTTTTTGAGCTATCTGCAGTTGATTCTGGTGTTAAAGATGTTAAAAAAATAATCGCAGATAATCAACATTTAGGTAGTTTTGTACTATTTTTAGATGAAATTCATCGATTTAATAAATCACAACAGGATTTACTTTTACCTTATGTTGAGTCTGGCAAAATTATTTTAATTGGAGCAACTACTGAAAATCCAACATATTACTTAAATAATGCTCTAGTTTCGCGAGTATTTATTTTACGATTGAAAAGGCTGAATATTTCAGAGACCCGTAAGCTTATTCAAAGAGCTATAACCAAGGATGAATTATTAGCAAAACATTCTTTTGAAATTGATGATGATTTATACAATGCTATACACAACTATAGTGAAGGTGATTGTCGTAAAATTTTAAATTTGCTTGAGAGGATGTTTCTAATTAGTGATAGAACTAACACTATTCATCTTGATAAGGATCTTTTTGATCGGGCAGTAGGTGAGGCATCAAGAGATTTTCACCGTGAAGGTAAAGAGTTCTATGAGCAACTATCGGCTTTTCACAAGTCTGTCAGAGGTACAGATCCTGATGCGGCTATATTTTGGCTGAGTGTAATGTTAGATAATGGGGCTGATCCTCTAGTTATCGCTAGAAGAATGTTGTGTATAGCTTCTGAAGATATCGGTAATGCTGATCCTCAAGCTTTGAGAGTCGCCATAGATGCTTGGAATGCTTATGAAAAATTAGGTATGCCAGAGGGGCGGTTGGTTTTGTCGCAGGCAGCTATATATTTAGCAGTAGCACCCAAAAGTAATGCTTGCTATAAGGCGCTAGCAGATGCCCAACAGATTGTTAAAAGTTTGGGCAATATTGAAGTTCCTCAGCATCTTAAGAACTATAAAGATAGTAATTATTTATATCCACATAATTATCCAAATGCTTATGTAGTACAACAATATTTGCCAAAAAATATTAGTCAAACTTTTTATACTCCAAATACAGCTGGTTTTGAGTCGAAGATAAAAATGAAGTTAGATAGTATAAACAAAATCAAGAAGTTATAATTAAGCTATTAAAATTCTATATTTGTATGTTATAATCTTTGGAATTAAATTATATCTAATAAAATTATAACTAGGTTTTATACTGCTATGGCATTGGAAAATTTACTACATCCTACTAATATTAAAATTGATGAATATGCGAAAAATGCTACTAAGTTTTCTTTTGAAGCTCTAGAGAGAGGTGTTGGCTATACACTTGGCTACGCACTTAAGCAGACTATGCTTTATTCTATACATGGTGCATGTGTCACTAGTGTTAAGATTAATGATGGAAAAGTTACTTCATTGGAAGATGTGATTCCGTGTGATGAGACTGTTGCTGATATTATCTTAAATGTCAAATCACTGCCTGTGACTTTAGCAGAAGGTGTTGATACAGGGGTAATTACTTTTGAGCTATCTGGTTCAGAAGAAGAAGTCTTTTCAGAAGAAGCTAAGTTATCCGAAGGTTTAGCAATTACTGAAGAAGTTTTTATCTGTAGCTACAATGGTGGCAAAAAACTTAAGATCGAAGCTAAAGTAGAAAAGGGTATTGGCTACAGACAAGCACAAGAGAACTTCAAAAATGAAGAATTTCTTTTAGATGCAGCGTTTTCTCCGGTATCTTTCTGTGATTATGAGATCAAAGATGCTCGTGTAGGTAGACGTACAGATTTAGATAAGCTTGAGCTTAACATTAAAACAAATGGTAATGTCAGCTGTGAAGAAGCTCTAAGAATAGCAGCTACAAAGATACAAAATCAGCTGAGAAACATTGTTGATGTTGAAGAGATAAATAAAGGGATTTTTGTAGAAGATCCTACTAAAGATATAAATCCTCTTTTACTTAAGCATGTTGAAGAACTAAATCTTACTGCAAGATCTTCAAACTGTCTAAAAGCTGTTAATATTAGATTGATTGGTGAACTTGTACAAAAAACTGAGAATGAGCTTCTTAAAGCGCCAAACTTTGGTAAGAAGTCATTGACAGAAATCAAAGATAAATTATCTGAACTTGGTTTATCTTTAGGAACAATGATTGATAATTGGCCTGAAGATCTATAGAATATAAATACTACTCTTGCCGGAGTGGTGAAATTGGTAGACGCGCCGGATTCAAAATCCGGTTCTGGCAACAGAGTGCCGGTTCGAGTCCGGCCTCCGGCACCACCTTATTATAAGTACTCGACTTATACCTTCACAATGTTTCTATCTCATAAATTTTATATACAAAAGAGAATTAGTGTATGAAAAAACCTAACTTTAATATTGTATTAATAGCGATCATAACGATTATGGGTATGGATCTTATTGATACAACTGTTATGAATAATATCTTACCTAAGATAGCGGAAAGCCTTCATACTACACCTGAATTTCTAAAGACGGGTATTAGTATTTATATGATTGTTATGGGGATGTTTCTGCCTCTTAGTTCATGGATGGCTGAGAAGATTGGCTTTAGATATACATTAATGTTTGCAGCATCTGGTTTTGGATTATTTTCATTGCTATCTGGGTTAGCGATGACTGATACTCAGCTTTTTACATTCAGAGCAATTCAGGGCTTATTTGCAGCATTTTCAGCGCCTGTAGCAATGCTTGCTTACTTAAAGCTTTCGGAGAATATGCTTGAGGGAACAGCTTCATTATCTAATTATACTTTGATAATGGCTATATCTGGACAGATTATAGGAGGTGTTTTTGCATCTATATCACCAGAGTCATGGCGTTTGGCATTTGTGATGCAAGTGCCATTTGCCTGCTTTGCAGTTGTAGCTATATATAAATATTTCCCCAAACAAATATCAAATAATCAAAAGCAGAAAATTGACTTTGTTGGTCTTTGTCTGTTAGGTTTTTCAATATCAGCACTTTTTGTACTAAGTGAGACTCTCTTAAAAGAGATCGACTTGTCAATTAAGATATATATTGCTATATGTGTAGTTGTATCGATATCTTTATATGCGATTACATACAAAAAAATCAGAAATCCAATAATTGATTTAAGTATCTTTAGTAATAAAAATTTTACGATAGCCTTTGTTTCAAATTTTTTGTGTAGACTAACAACTTATTGGGTGTTTTTTGCGTGGCCTGTTGTTTTGTATCATCTGAGCCATTTGAATACTATATACATATCTATTATGTCCGTATGTTTGATGATTGGTACTATTATTTCTAAAAAAACTGCTAAACACATAGTTTATTTCTATGGTTATAGAACATGTATGGTGTTAGGCTTGCTCGGTGTATCTTCAGTGATGTTAATCTCAATTTTATTTGATATTCACTATAATTATATTACATTTTGTGCTGTTGCTATGGGGTATGGATTTGTGTTAGGTTTATATCAGACATCATCAAATGCAGTGATGTATACTGTGGCTGATAAAAATAAGTTAGATAGTGTCAATACACTCAAAAGTTCAGGAAATATGATTTCATCAGCATTTGCCCTAACTATATTTACTATAACTTATGATTTATATTATAGATATGATATTAGTCATCATTGGTTGGATAGATTCCTAAATGTTTTTACGCAAACATATTATCATGTCGTGGTGACAGCAGCATTGGCACAAATTATCCTAGTAGTATGGATAATTTTGAAAATGGATAACGTCAAAGAAACTCTTCAAAAATAGTTCTGCTCTATAAATAGTTTTTGTATTCTCAATAATTTATAATTGTAGCAATAGTTAAATAACGCAAATCCCTAGATTATGATAATAGATTCACACTGTCATTTAAATTACCTAAAATTAGATGATATAAGCCTTGAGAAGGTTATTGATAATGCTAAAGAAGCAGGTATTGAAAAAATTGTTTCAATAGCTGTTGCATGGGATGAAATTGCTGATATTGAGAGGATCACAGAAAACTTTGATAATGTATATCATTCTGTAGGAGTTCATCCTAGTGAGCTTGATTCATATCAACCAAGTGTTGATGATATCATAGCTCGCTCACAACATAAAAAATGTGTTGCTATAGGAGAGACTGGATTAGATTATTATTACAATGGCGAGGAGACGAAAAAGGCGCAGAAGATAAAGTTTGTAAATCATATGCAAGCAGCTAATGATGTTAAAAAGCCTGTAATAATACATACTAGATCTGCTAAACAGGATACCTTGGATATTTTAAAATCTGAAAATGTTGAAGGTTGTGGAGGCATATTACATTGTTTCACAGAAGACTATGATATGGCAAAAAAAGCTTTAGATATGGGGATGTATATATCATTTTCTGGTATCTTAACTTTCAAAAATGCTAAAGATATTCAAGAAACTGCTAAGAAATTACCTCTTGATAGAATATTAATTGAGACTGACGCGCCTTATTTAACACCTGTGCCATTAAGAGGTAAGCCAAACTATCCGGAATATGTGAAATATGTAGCACAATTTTTGGCGGATCTAAAAGGTTTCTCGTACGATGAAGTTGCAAAGCAGACTTATAAAAACACTTGTGAAGTCTTTAAACTATAAGAGTATAATTTATGAAAAAATGTATAAATCTATTCGATGTAATTCCTAGTACATCTAATAACGAGATTTTTGTAGATCTTCTAAAAAGTGATAATATTCACATAGAAAAGATTATATCTTATGGTCAGGTTACGCCTATCGATGAACCATATATCCAGAGTCATGATGAATGGGTTATTGTACTTAAGGGTATGGCAAAGCTTAGGTTAGATAATAATGATTATATTTTAGATGAAGGAGAGCATTTATTTATCCCTAAAAATACTAAGCACTGGGTTACATATACAGAAAATCCGACTATTTGGCTCGCGTTGCATTTATTACTATAGTAGGATGAATTTATTTTTTGAGAAAAGATTTTACTCGCTTTACTGAGTCCTCTATTTGAGGAGGTATTATACCAGTGAAATTAATTTGTATATTTTCCTTAGCTAATTCTTCTTTTAGCGTTTTGATAAAAATACCATTACCAACTACTTCTTGGTCGTCAGCCCAAGTAGTTTCAACTCCACATGTTGGAGACATATTTACACCAAGGATTCCAACAATTTCAAAATTATATTTTTTATACTGTTTCAACTGGAGTATAACGTGTTTGGCTAAATCTACACACAGTTGCTTTTGATTTGCCATAAGTTTTGAAACTCTTGTCTTTTCACTTTTAATATCATCAATAGTAGTATCTTTAACACACTGTCTATCAATCCCTAGTCCTAATAACTCTGGACAAGGCATCTGTACAATTCCAACTCCAGAATTTATTATTTCTCCCATCACTAAAGGAAGTGCACCAGATCTAGATGCGAGATGATCTAATTTTGCATTTTGATTTAATAAACAGTGTGACATAAAGAGTATTCTTTTGCTTCTATTATCTGTATCAAACATAAACATTAACTCCTTAAAAGGTATTGTGTGAGAGTAAGTTGATCTAATTTGCATTTATTTAGCAGTATTACAATCAAATATATTGTAATATTAAATGAGTTTTTCTTATACAGTTATAGTTTGTAAATGGTTGAATTTTTTTCAGAGCATTTTTATTTTTTGTGTATATTTATTGTGGCTATGGGTTTTTTGGCAAGCTTTATAGATGCTATAGCTGGAGGTGGTGGCTTAATAAGTATACCAGCATTAAGTATGACAGGTTTGCCAATTGTTACAGTACTTGGTACAAACAAGCTTCAGGCTAGTATTGGTACTGCTATGGCAGTGTTGAAATATTATAAAAGTGGCTTAATTAACATTAAAACAGTTTTAAGAGGACTTATAGCTGGATTTATCGGTGCTTGTTCAGGTACTATATTAACTTTGGTTATTCATAATGATTTTATGAATACTTTGGTTCCAATTCTTCTGATAGTTATTTTTATTTTTAGTATTTTGAATAAAAATTTAGGAGTTAATGAGGGCAAAAAAAGAATGTCAGAGATGACTTTTTTTACAATATTTGGTTTTATACTGGGTGCTTATGATGGTTTTTTTGGTCCAGGTACAGGTAATTTCTGGATTATCGCTATAGTTTATTTTCTTGGTTATACATTTTTACAGGCATCAGGATACGCGAAAGTTCTTAATCTAAAAAGTAATCTATTTTCTTTAGCTGTATTTGCTTTATCTGGTCAGGTAAATATAGCATTTGGATTGTTAATGGCCATTGGTAGTTTCTTTGGTGGGATTGCTGGTTCGAGAATGGTTATACTTAAAGGTTCAAAATTAGTACGACCAATATTTATAGTTGTTGTTGGTTTTAGTATATTGATGATGCTATTTTAGAATTTTTCAGATTAAAGGTTTGTAATATCTCTATTATTTATTTCAGGAACTTTAAAAAACACCTATCAAATAATTAATATTAAATTATAATGTATAGTCGAGATGCTTAATTGTTTAAGTGTTTTAATTTAATATAAAATGTAAAGGAGTTTGTTAATGAAAAAAAATACTTTTAAGAAAATGGTTGTTGCTTCTATATTTTTCGTACCATTTTTGGGATGTGCGGCTGCAAATTTTGAAGTACAGGTAAGTGGAGATCTTATTAATGAATTGTACTTTGGTAATGCCTCATCAATAGATCCAAACTGTAAAGTTTTAAGTATCTCGAATAAGGAAAAGATAGTAGTATCATGTGACGGTTCAGGTCAAGCCACTTTTCCAGTGATTTCAATAAATGAGGGCAGAGAAATAGCTGTGATTAAGATGAATAATCCTTGGTATACTTCAGCATCTACTTCATTGATGACTGATGAGACAAATGAGAGTTCTAAGTGTGATATGGATGGTAACTGTACTAATGCGCCAGTTAATGATTATTATCTTTTAGCAGAAGGTTTAGATGGTAACAGGCCTGATTATGCAGATGAGGTCGCGGTTGTCAAATTAAGGAAATTATAATTTTTTTATCTTCAGCTACTCCTATAAGTTTCCAAAAAAAAAATCTTAAGTGCTATAATATGCAAATATTTTTCTAAATAATCAATTATTATGGACAATCAAAACGCGTTAGAAATAAAAAATCTTACCAAGGTTTATAAAGGTGGTTTGAAAGCGGTTGATGATATTAGCTTTGAAGTTAAAAAAGGCGATTTTTTTGCTCTTTTAGGACCTAACGGTGCTGGTAAATCAACAACTCTTGGGATGATATCATCACTTGTAAACAAAACTTCAGGGCAAATAAAAATTTTTGGATATGATATCGATAAAGATTATATCCAAGCGAGAAAGCATCTAGGCGTAATGGCTCAAGAGATTAATCTAAATATCTTTGAGAAGCCTATGGATATTTTAGTTACACAGGCAGGTTTTTTTGGTATCTCTAAAAAAGAAGCTATACCTTATGCTGAAGAGCTCTTAAAGAAAGTAGATCTTTATGAGAAAAGAAATACTCAAGTCAGATTTTTATCTGGTGGTATGAAAAGACGATTAATGGTTGTTAGAGCTCTTATACATAAACCTAAACTTCTTATCCTTGATGAGCCAACAGCAGGTGTTGATGTTGAGCTTAGAAACTCATTGTGGGAAATGATTTCAGAGTTTCACAAAGAAGGTTTGACAATTATCCTTACAACACATTATTTAGAAGAAGCTGAGTCAATGTGTAAACATATCGCACTAATTCATAAAGGTAAATTATGTGTTAATACTGATATGAAGACTTTTTTAAAGTCAGCTGATAAGCATACTTATATTTTTGATCTTAAAGAAAAGTGTCAGCATGAATTGAAATTAGATCTTGGTGAAGTCAAAAAAATAGATGACTATACAATCGAGGTTGAAGTTACTAAGGGTGTGGTGCTTAATGAGATATTTGCTGAATTAACAAGTAAATATGATTTAGATGTTTTAGATGTGCGTTCAAAAGAAGCAAAACTAGAAAAGCTATTTATAGAAGTAGCTAGAAATAAGTAGGTGATTTTATGAGTTTAAGAGATTTTTGGATAACATATATCACGATTTTTAACCGTGAATGTAAAAGAGTTTTTAGAATTTGGCCGCAGACATTATTACCATCTGTAATTACAATAATTTTATATTTTTTGATATTTGGTAAGGTTGTAGGCTCACGTATAGGTATGATGGATGATGGTATTACTTATATGCAGTACATTACACCAGGTTTGATAATAATGGCAGTGATTCAAAACTCATATGGTAATGTAGTTAGTTCTTTTTTTGGTATCCGATTTAGTAAAGCTATCGAAGAGCTATTAGTATCGCCTGTTAGTAATCATGTGATTGTGCTTGGATATATTTCTGGTGGTATATTTAGAGGTTTCTTAGTCGGTATATTTGTTAGTATTGCAGCATTTCTATTAGGTGGCTTTAGTGTTATTCATAATGTACCTTTAGTGTTGGCTGGATTTATATTTTGTGGAGCATTATTCTCACTTGGTGGATTAATAAATGCGATATTTTCACAAAAGTTTGATGATACTACGATATTCCCTACATTTATTCTAACGCCACTAATATACCTAGGTGGAGTATTTTACAATATAAACAATCTTACCGGATTTTGGCATTTCATTTCATCATGTAATCCATTATTTTATATAGTTGATTTTGTGAGATTTGGATTTTTGGGAGTTTCTACAGTTAATCCATATTACGCATTCGGAGCGATAGTGGCTTTTACATTTATACTATATTACGCTTGTTGGTATTTGTTAGATAAGGGTATTAGATTAAAAGCTTAAAAGAAATTATTTTTCAGATCTGTGCACTTCACGCACTATATATAAAGGTCGATGCTTTGTTTCGATAAATATTCTACCGATATAGCTTCCTAACATTCCTATACTAATCATCTGTAATCCACTAAAAAATAAAATAAAAGTCACTAGTGATGGATAACCTTTAACATCAACGCCTAAAAAAAGTGATTTAAGTATGATTATTGAACCGTATACAAAACTCATAAGGGCAATAAAGACACCAATATAAGACCATATTTCTAATGGTGCACGGCTAAAACTTGTAATACCATCTATAGAAAACTTAAATAGTTTCCAGTAGTTCCATTTAGTTTGTCCAGCTACTCTTTCTTCTCTAGCATGGTAGACGATTTTCTCTTTGAAGCCTATCCATGTGAGAAGACCTTTGTTAAAACGAACCTTCTCCTTTAGCTCAAGAAAAGCGTTAATAGCAGCTCTATTTAACAGTCTATAGTCTCCGGCGTTAGGAGTAAGTTTAGTTTCACTGATCTTGTTCATTACAGTATAGAAAAGTCCTGCTGTATGCTTCTTCGTTGAAGTATCTGTATCACGATTTTCTCTAACTGCAGTTACAACCTCATAGCCATTTAGCCAATGCTCAACCATCTCTAGGATAAGCTCAGGTGGATCTTGTAAGTCAGCATCAATAGAAATGGCTGCATCACCTTTGCAGTTAGCAAAACCAGCAAATAATGCCGCTTCTTTACCGAAGTTACGTGATAAATCAACAACTGCGATTTCCGGAATACTTTTTTGCTTTTCTAGAAGAAGATCTAAAGTATTATCGTTACTACCATCGTTTATAAATACTAGTTCGTACTTGGTTGGTAGTTGCTCTAGAATTGGCATCAATCTATTAAAAAGATGATCAATACCTTCAGATTCATCTTTTACAGGTATAATTATACTTGTTAGTTTATTCTTGTTGTCCATTATACTCAATCTAAATTTACTAATCTTATGCTTTATTTTAAATATATTAACAGATTTGAGCAACTTATATTTGATGGCTATCTATATGTTAATCTATTATCATGAATATTAAGTCAAAGATTTTCGAAGCTAGTAGGTATTTTGGTATAATTAAGGTCATTATTGGTATAAATCTATGAATATGACCTACAAATATAGCAGAGTTGCAATTATCGGTAAGCATTATAAAAAAGAAGTAAGTCAAACAGTTGAAGTTTTGTATGCTTATTTACAACAGCAAAATCTAGATGTGGTGGTAGAGGATGAAACTGCATCTGATACCACTTTAGAAAATATTGCAACATCAAGTTTAAAGGAAATAGCTTTGATATGTGATGTGGCTGTCGTTGTTGGGGGAGATGGTAATTTTCTTAAGGCTTCTAGGGTTTTAGCATTGTATAGTAATATCCCTGTTATTGGTGTAAATAAAGGTAAGCTTGGTTTCTTGACAACTCTTGCTGCAGATAATAATGCTTTAAGAAGGGACCTTGATGCTATATTAAAAGGAGACAGTTCAGTTACCAAAATGAGTATGTTGAAATGTCGTGTTGATGATAATTTACGTGCACCTCTTGAGGCTTCTATTGCATTAAATGAGATTGCCATAACTTCTAGTAGAGGATTGATGTTTGGTTTGAAGGTGTATATTGACGGTCGATATGCTTTTGATCAAAGAGGTGATGGATTAATTGTCGCTACACCAACAGGTTCAACAGCACATGCGATGTCAGCTGGCGGACCTATTTTGAATCCTAATCAAAGTAGCATAGTTATCGTACCAGTATGCTCACACTCATTAAATAGTAGGCCTCTAGTTATCTCAGATACAAGTGTTATAGATATTTATATAACAGATTACAATGATCCGGAACCTGTTTTGAGTATTGATGGTAGACATGATACTATGCTAAGGTCTCATCAGAAAGTCACTATCCAAAAAGCACAGAAAAAAGTCACTGTCTTGCATACTAAAGATTATAATTATTATGATACTTTGAGAGAAAAGTTGGGTTGGAGTAAAGTTCTATTCTAAAAAAGTTCAATTAATATAATTGCAACAAAAATAGTTATAAAGATTGCAGATACTAACTCAATTTTTTTGATATTTCTAAAAAATACTTGTCTAAGCTTATTATTACCAAAAAAGATAGCAACAATGGCAAACCAAATAAATGTGCTAAGTGCTATAGCAAACCAAATAGCAACTTTACCAAAACTTGGTAGTTGGGCAACTAGGCTAAGCATTGAGCTGAAAAAAACTAGTACCTTAGCATTGGCTAGGTTTGTAAAAGCACCATTTAAAAATAGCTTAATATTAGCAGGCTTATCAAAGCTATCGCGATTTTTTATATGCTCGTTAGCATTAGGGTTAAGTTGTTTTTTTGTAAAAATATTTTTATATAAGTTATATGCAATGTAGGCAAGATAAATGACACCTAGAAGTATTAGTGCTTTGAATAGTAATGGTTGTTGGTGGAGCAAAAAAGAACCAAACCAGTAGACTATAAATGTGTTTAAAAGAATCCCGCATGCAACACCAAATGCAGTATAAATGCCTGATCTATGTCCAAATTTAATAGAATTACTTATAGTTACAAAGAAGTCTGGACCTGGTAGTACGAGGCAACTGATTTGTAAAGCTAGAATAGTTAAAAAGATTAGCACTGTTATACTCTTATTTTTGTTTGACTTGCGATAGAATAGTAGTAATAAAATTGCAATAAATCTAGAAAAATGAGTGATAATTCTAAAGAAAATTTACGCCAGATAAAAAGTTATGTCCAAAGAGCCGGCAGAGTGACCAAAAAACAGCAACAAGCTCTCGATGATTATGCATCTAAATATATGATTGAATATGATCAAAATAAAAGTTTAGATTTTTCTGAAATTTTCAAAAATTCTAATGATGTAATATTAGAAATAGGTTTTGGAATGGGGGGGTCATTGGTACAAATGGCTTTAGAAAATCCTACTAAAAATTATTTAGGGATTGAGGTTCATAAAGCTGGAGTTGGTAATATTCTATATGAAATTGAGCATCAAAATATTTCTAATCTTTTAGTGATGAGTCATGATGCCATAGAAATATTAGAAAATATGATATCTGATAATTCTTTGTCAGGAATGCAGATATATTTTCCAGATCCATGGCATAAGAAAAAGCATAATAAACGTAGATTAGTGAATCAATCAAATGTTGACTTATTTGCTAAAAAACTTAAAGTAGGTGGGGTATTTCATTATGCTAGTGATTGGTTGCCATATGCAGAGGAAGTATTAGAACTTCTTGAAAATGATAATAAATACAAAAATCTATATGATGGATTCGCACCGCGACCAGAATGGCGACCTTTGACAAAATTTGAGAAACGAGGTCAGAATCTCGATCATCCAATATCAGATATTCTTTTTGAAAAGATTTAGGGATAAAAAGTGAAAACAGCTAGATATAAAAGAGGGTTCATAAAAGCCAGTGAATATAATAGTAAACTCCATTTTGATAATATTTTTTGTCCAGATTGCGGCAAAGCTAAACTAAAAATAGTACGTAAAGCTGATCAAGAAGCATATTTTGCTTTTATGACAGATCAACATCATGATGAGCTTTGTCCAAGGGTTGCCAAACCAATTCAGGATGAAAAAATAAAAGAATTAGTTTTAAGTGATTCAAAAAAAGATATGAGTAAGTTGAATTTTCTAGTAAACAAGAATTTAGAAAAATGTATAAATCTTGTTACTAAGCTAGAGAATAATGGTGAGCTTTCCAAAGAAGAAGAGCTTAATCTGATGCCACAAAAGAAGCAGCAACTTACGGAAAATCGTATTAGAGAGTATTCAAGACAAGATATTTTAACTATTAATATTCTTGATCTAAACTTCATTGATACTCATGCGCTTAATAATAAATATTGTCTAATTTATGGTATTGCAGGAATTACACTTTCTGATATTGGAGAGAGTAAAAAACTGTTTTTTAAGGCAGATCAGGATTCTAGATTTTCGATATTTGTGGTACCTAGTCAGATTAAGTATCTTGATTTTGAAAAAGGTAAAAGAGCTAAATTTGCCGTATTTGGTAAATTCAAAAAAGTTGGCAAGTTTATAAATTTAGAAATTAGTTCAACACGTGATCTAGTTATCAAGGATTAGTATATGTACGTAAAAATCAGGTATGAAAATTTAAAGGATCAAGAGCAGATATATAAGCTAATATCTGAAGCATTTGATACCAGTGATGAGGAGAGGTTGGTTAGGTTGTTACATACAGATCATCAAAGTTTAATATCTTTGGTTGCTGAGACTGATGAGGGCAATATAATAGGTCAAGTAATTCTCTCGAAAATGACAGCTGAAGAAACTGATGAGCTTAAAATATATGGATTAGCTCCGATGTCTGTAGCACCCAAATATCAACATAAAGGAATAGGCACTAAGCTTATTGAAATGATGATAAAAGAAGCTAAGAAAAATAATATTGATGCAATATTTGTTTTAGGGCATCCTAGTTATTATCCGAAGTTTGGCTTTAAAGCGACCATAGAGTACAAAATAAAATGTGAGTATGATGTGCCAGAAGATGTTTTTATGGTGCTAGATATATCAAACAAATTAGCTAAACTAAAGGGTCAGACAGTTTATTACGCTGAAGAGTTTAGAAAAGTTTTTTAAAAAACTTGACTTTACTGTTTTTTTGCCATACCATTTAATCGTTTGTCTATTTGGTTAGATAATTCAATTAGGCCCGGTGCTTATCTGCTGGTTATATAATCCTCAATTGACCCGAATGGATTTATTTAGTTTTAATAACGATAAATCAACAAGAGGATAATAATTATGAAAACAATATATCGTGCAAGTATCTTTACATTCAACAAAAATGCAACGCTTCAGTCATTATTAGGTCATAAGGTTGACAACTTATTTTCTGATTCAAAAGACTATACATTTCTAAGAGATGGTGCAGTTGTTGTGGAAAATGGTTTGATAACTGAGGTTAACGATTTTCATAAGATTAACATAGGTGAGAATGATAAGTTGGTAGACTACTCTGGTAAATTAATTATGCCAGGACTTATCGATACACATATGCATACAACTCAAACAAAAGCTGTAGGTGCCTATGGTGAAAAGCTTTTAGAGTGGCTAGATGGATATATTTTCCCAAGTGAAGCTAGTTTTAATAGTAGCTCTTTAGCTCATAAGGAGTTTGAGATACTTTTCAAAGAATTATTTAAGAGTGGAACTACAACTATATGCGGATACGCTCCAAGTGCTTATGACGGTACGGATATAGTTTTTGAAATAGCTCAAAAATATAATATGAGAGTAATTCTTGGAAATACTATTATGACTCAAGGTAATAAAGAAATAATTACAGATGCTCAAACCAGTATGAAAATCTCTGAGAAGCTTTGTAATAAGTGGCATAATAGAGGACGTGCTAGTTACGCTCTTACCCCAAGATTTGCTCTTAGTTGTGATGATGAAACTCTTAACTTATGCAAAGAGTTCATGCAATCGCATAAAGATGTTTATGTGCAAACACATTTAAGCGAAAATTTAAATGAAATCAAAGATACTTTAGCGATGTATCCAAATGCTACTGATTATCTAAATGTTTATGAGAACTATTCATTAATTACGGATAAAACTATTTTAGGACATTGTATCCATTTGTCAGATAGTGAATGGAATAGAATGAAAGATCAAGGTGTTGTTATAGCAAGTTGCCCAACTAGTAATAACTTCCTTGGCAGTGGTCATTTTGACTACAAAACGGCTATTGAAAAAGATATCAAGCTAACTTTAGCTACTGACTGGGCAGCAGGTAATACTCTAAGTATGCTTCGTGTAATGGATGATGCTTATAAGGCTGCATTATTAAATTCCTATAAACTTGAAACTTTGATACGCCTGTTCTCTTCTACTCTAGGTAGTGCAAAAGCGCTAGGTTTAGGCGATAAAATTGGCAGCTTAGAAAAAGGTAAAGAAGCTGATTTTATAGTTATTAATACTGACAATAATTCTCTGCTTAAATATAGACTTGAAACAGTACATAATCTTCAAGACTATATGTTTTCAATTATTTCTTTAGGAGATGATCGTTTAATTGATGCTACATATATATATGGAAGCAAAGTTCATTAATTACGATTATTAACTAATTCACATTACAAAACGTTAAATCAATAATTATAAATAGTGTAGTATCTTATTTGTAGATGGCATATTTTTAATTATTTGTTTGTAGGTTTGTACCTAAGGAGAATATCTATGAGAGCTATAAATTATACGCGTTGGGCTATTACAGAGTTGTTTTTTACAATGAGTGTTTTTTCGGCGGTTTTGTTCGGAACATATGCATTATCAATAAGGTTAGGTAATCATTTGACTGATACAAATTTGTCAATATTATCTGGAGTCTTTTTTGTAGTATTTGCTCTTTCTCAAGTATGTGCTGGAGTATTAATAAACAAACTATCACCTAAATTATTGCTTAGTAGTTCAGCATTTGTCTCTGCTTTGGGAGCATTTTTATTTGCACACACTACTGTATTTGAGTTACTGGTAGTTGCAAGGATAATGCTTGGATTAGGTTTAGGTTGTACATTTGTAGGAGTACTTTATGTTGTACAGACTAATTTTTCAGAGCATCAGTTTGCATTTTTTTCATCCTTGAGTCAGAGTATAGCTAATATTTTTGCAGGCATGTTGGCATTATTTGCAGGTAAGGCTTTAAGTCAATATTCATATACTTATGTTTTTGATATTCTTGCAGTAATGTTTATTATCTGTACTATTGGTCTTAGTATTTTGTTACCTCATAAGACAAGAACTACGAGTGACAGTGATCTACAAGAACCAGTAATATCTAGAATATGGAGTATTCTTTCCAAACGAAACTTTTGGTTAGCATCATTTTACTTTACAGGTTTGTTTGGATCAATTTTGACATTTGCAGATTTATATAATGTCACTTATGAAATGAAAGTATTTGGTGTGCCACATGATATGGCTATTATGATGAATGGTTTAGTACCCATAGGAGTAGCAACAGGAGGTGTCATTGCTGGATTTTTGGTATCAAGATACCAAAATAATAGGCTAACAGCAATATGTTTTAGCTTGATTACACTCATTTTCCTTTGTCTAATTATGTATATAAGATGGCCAGATAGACGTTTTGGATTTGAAATAGCTTTCTTGTTTAATTTCTTATATGGTGTTGGATGTGGTGGAGCTATGCTAGCGTTCCAAGAGATTCAGTTGTTATTTAAGCAGTTCTCAATAAGACCATTAGCTAACTCATTAGTATTAACTTTTGCTTATTTATTTAATGGTATTGTTATACAACCATTGACTGGGTATATTATAGGTGAAACGAGGGTTGTACACTATTTTAACCAATCTTCGCCTTACTCAAGATGGCTATATGACACGGGCATTCATAATGAATGGCATAAGTTTAATAGCGGTTTGTTTATTATCGTATTAATAATAGTGATTAGTTTCATAAGTAGTATTTTCTTTACTAAGAAAAAATCAAACTAAGTATTTTCTATATATTTAATTATATTATTGATTTCTAAATTAGAATTTGCTAATATTGATGATTAGAAATTACAAACATTTATCATAATTATGGATTTGATACAGATGAAAGATAATGCTAGTAAAGCCTCGTCTTTATTAAAAGCAATATCTCATGAGTCTAGATTGTTGATTCTTTGTTTGTTATTAAGGAAAGAGATGACTGTTGGAGAGCTTGCAGAATATTCTGATTTAAGTCAGTCAGCTTTTTCTCAACACTTATCTGTTCTTAGAAATAAAGGATTAGTTAAGTGTAGAAAGGAATCACAGAATGTTTATTATAGTATTAAAGATTCTTCAGTAATCAAGATTTTAGAAGCATTATATGGTATATATTGCGGTGATGGGAATAGTTAAAAAATTTGAATAAAATATTAGTAATAACTAAATTAGAAATAGCTTAATAATATAAAGGAGAGTAAGCATGAGTAAAGTAAAAAATATTTCAGTTAAAGATTTTTTAGAATTACAAAAGAAAGAAAAAGTAAAATTAATAGATATCAGAACAACTGGTGAGCATAACAGAGAGTGTATTGATTGTGCTGAGAATATTTCTGTTGATGAAATATATGATGCAGATATTCAGCCTGATGAGATTGTTGTACTTCACTGTCAGTCTGGTAATAGAACTAATCAAGCAGCTACTAAAGTAAAAGATCTAAACGCGAAAGCAGTATATTTGTTAGAAGGTGGTTTGAATGCTTGGAAACAGCACAAGCAACCTACAAAAAAAAATGTTAAAGAACCTCTGCCAATAATGCGTCAAGTACAGATAATAGTTGGTTTTATGGTATTGTTGGGTGTAGTGCTTTCGTTTACAGTATCGCAATATTTTGCGATTTTGAGTGGGTTCTTTGGTGCAGGACTTTTATTTGCTGGCTTAACAGGCACATGTGGTTTAGCAGTAATGTTAGAGTTTTTACCATATAATAGAAAAAAATAATACTTAATACCAATTTCTAAAGGAGCTTATAATGGCTAAAAAATATCTCATAGTTGGTGGTGTTGCTGCAGGTGCATCAGCAGCTGCAAGACTAAGAAGGCTTGATGATAAAGCAGAGATAGTAATGTTTGAAAAAGGACCGCACGTATCATTTTCTAACTGTGGTTTACCTTATCATTTAGGTGGGTATATCGAACCAGCTGAAAAATTAATCTTAATGACGCCTGAAAAGTTTGATACAAGATATAATATTGAGGCTCGTACAAATTCGGAAGTCGTTAGTGTTGATAAATCAAATAAAACTGTAACTGTTATAAACCACATAACTGGAGAAGAGTATACTGAAAGCTATGATCAGCTAGTGTTAGCTGTAGGTGCTAAGCCGATAGTTCCTCCTTTTAAAGGTCTTGAGACAATCAATCACTTCATATTAAGAAATGTTGTCGATGTCAAAAAAATCCATAAAGCTGTTTTTGATAGTGAAAAATCTGTTAAAGACGTGACAGTTATAGGAGCAGGCTTCATTGGTATTGAGGTTGCAGAAAATCTTAAAGAAAGAGGCTTTAATGTAACTATAGTTGAGATGGCTAACCAAATTATGCGTCCATTTGATTATGAAATGGTTAAGTATCTAGAAAAAGAGTTATTAGATCATGATATAAACTTGATGCTATCTGAGAAAGTAGTTGGTTTTGAATCTGATAAGGTTCTGCTTGAATCAGGTAAAGAAGTTAAGTCAGATTTAGTGGTTTTAGCTATTGGTGTGGCACCAGATACGGCATTTCTAAAAAATGTAGGCATTGATCTAGCTAAAAGTGGTCATATACTTGTTAATGAGAATTATCAAACATCAGATAAAGATATTTATGCAGCAGGTGATGCTATATTGGTTAAAAATGCTCTTACTGGTCAAGATTTTAATTTGCCGTTAGCAGGACCAGCTAATAAGCAAGGTCGCTTAATTGCAGATCATATAAATGGTAGAAAAATTGTAAACAAAGGTTATATTGCTTCATCAATCATTCAGATATTTAACTATACTGGCGCAGCAACAGGCTTAAACGAAGCTTGGATTAAGTTTCATAATTTAGATATCGATTATCAGGTAGCATATACAGCACCATTTGATAGAGTAAGTATCATGCCTAATGCTCAAAATGTATTTACAAAAATATTATTTGAGAGTAACACAGGTAAACTTCTAGGTGCTCAGACAATTGGTAAAGGTATAGTTGATAAGAGGGCGGATGTGTTTGCAACAGCTATCAAAGCGGGTATGACAGTAGAAGATCTTCAAGATCTTGAGTTATGTTATGCTCCTCCATACTCAACAGGTAAAGATGTAGTTAACCATACTGGTTATGTTGCTAATAATCTTTTAAATGGAGATTTTAAACAGGTTCTATTTACTGATGTTGAAAAGCTTTTAGCTGAGAATGCTCAAATTATTGATGTTAGAGAATTTGGTGAAACATCTAAGGGTATGCTAGCAGGTGCTAAAAATATACCAATGTCAGAGATTAGAAATAGATTGTCAGAGCTTGATAAAACTAAGCCGGTATATGTACATTGTCAGTCAGGTCAAAGATCATATAATGTAACTCTAATGTTACAACATCATGGCTATGATGTTTATAATATTGCAGGTGGTTATGCTATGATTTCTAATTATTATGGCACTATTGAGCGTATTACAGGCGAGTGTCGTATTTCAATAACTTAAACTAACTAGAACAGATAAATATATCTAGGAGGAACTATGATTTTTAGACAACTAATTGATAGAGATACTTATACCTATACTTATATTTTAGGTTGTGAGCAAACTAGGGAAACTATAATAATAGATCCTGTAAGATTTAATGTTCAACAGTATTTAAAACTATTGAGAGAACTTGATCTTAAATTGATTTATGCTGTAGATACGCATGTTCATGCAGATCATGTAACAGCAGCAGGTATTTTAAGAAAAGAAACAGGCTGTGATATAGTACTAGGTGGTGAGAGTGCTGCTCAATGTGCTACTAAAAAAGTATTTGATGGAGATATACTAACATTTGGTAATTATCAGATTAAGGCAATATATACACCAGGTCATACAGATGACTCTTACTGTTTTATAACAGAGAATATGCTTTTCACTGGAGATACTTTGTTGATTAGAGGTTCGGGTAGAACTGATTTTCAAAATGGTGATTCTTATGCTGCATATGAGAGTATTATGACTAAACTTATGACTTTACCAGGTAGTACAATTATTTGTCCAGGTCATGATTATAATGGTGTTACTAGTAGTAGTGTTGCTGAGGAAAAAAGAAATAATCCAAGACTACAAGTGAACTCGCCAGAAGAGTATGCGAAGATCATGGATGATTTAAAATTACCTCCACCAAACTATATAGATATCGCAGTTCCAGCTAACCTAAAATGTGGTATAGAAGAAGAGTAATATGTTTTTGATTATATTTGGATTTATTTGTGGAATCGCTTTGGGCTTAACTGGTGGTGGCGGATCTATATTAGCAGTTCCATTACTTACTTATGGTGTAGGTTTAGATTTCCATACCGCGGTTCCTATTTCTCTACTTGTAGTAGGCTTTACGGCTATTTTTGGTCTTGTAGTTAACTATAAGCAACATGATATTAATTATTTAGCAGCTGCTATAATGATTACTACAGGAGTTATTTTTGCTCCAATTGGTAGCTACATATCTCAAGGCTTATCAGACAAAGTGTTAATGGTTAGCTTCTCTATACTTATGATTACAATAGGTATTTGGAGTTTGATAAAAGCAAAAGTTATGTCAGGTGCTGAGAAATCAATATGTGAGAGTATCGCTCCAAAATGTATTATTGCGTTATTAGTAAGTGGTGCAATCGTTGGTACTCTGACTGGATTCTTTGGAGTTGGTGGTGGATTCTTGATAGTGCCTGCGTTGGTGTTTATAACAGCCATGCCAATTAAAAGAGCCATAAATACTTCTTTATTGGTAATATTTGTTGTATCAATATCTGGGTTTATATCGCATTACGAAGAAGAGCATATGAGTTGGTATGTGGCTGGTATGTTTATAATTGGTAGTGTAATTGCGATGTTAATAGCTACTAAACTTAAAAAAAGACTTAATGATAAAATCTTACAAACATTATTCGCTATTATGTTGGTTGTGCTTGGAGCAGTGATTTATCTAATAAACTAGCTTATATTACACATTAAAAACTCTAATTCTGTTAACTAGTTTTTAACCAACCTGTAATACTTAGTCTTTTGTTTTCTGTGAGTACAGATAATACTTCGTGTTCAATAGTTTTGCTATCAAAGAGAATTATTTTCCCATTAGTTGGGAATATTTGTAATGTTTGATTGTTAAGATATAGTTTTAACTCTCCGCCAAAAGATTCATTCCAAATCTCATTAAGATAGCAAACTATAGATATCGTTCTGCGATCATCATTCTGAAAGGTATCGATATGTTTTTTATAGAATGAGGCTTGAGGATAAACTGCATAGTGAAATTCTTTTGTTACGATTCCAGCAAAACATGTTTTATTAAGATATTCAATAAAACTATTTATCTTTTTAAAAAAGACTGAGGCATGTTTTGTTTCATCTAGCCAGAAAATAAAGTCATTACGTATCGATCTTTCGAAGTTTTCATTTAAGCGATTACCTATTGCTGACTTTTTAAAACAATCAGCATCATAAAGAAGATTAAGTTCATTGCGTAGTTGAGTTGTTTCATCATTAGTTAGCCAATTATCAATAATACAGAAACCATTGCTAAGATAATCATTAATTATTTTTTCATAAAAAGGATTAATTTCGAAGAAATCAGACATACAAATGCCCAATTAGTAAAGAGTAAGGAATTATATATCAGAAACTAAAAATTAGTTATCTATTTTTATGATAAAGTCTTCTAAATATTCATCAACATCTAACTCATATTCAGAAATAGCAAAATGCTTAGCAGATTTTTTTTGTTTGTGCATTTCATCGGTAGAGCCGGTGTTTAAATGATGCCAGTCAGGCAGGTCTTTATTTTGTAGTAAAAGCTTATAACTACAACTATTAGGCAGCCATTTGTGAGCATGATTTTTAAGCTGTTTATATGTTAGGTTTATACAGTCAGGTACAATCTGCTTTCTTTTTTCATACATACTACATTGGCATTTTCCAATATCTAAAAGCTTACAGCTAACTTTTGTATAATATACTTCATCAGTTTCATCATCTTGAAGCTTATTTAAACAGCAAAGACCACATCTATCGCAAATGGATTCCCATTGCTCTTTACTCATATCTTTTAGATCAATTTCTTGCCACCATTTACTCATGATTTATTCATTTATGATAGTTTGAGAAGTATTAAACTAAATTATTTAAGAAAAATATAGTCTAAAAAGAAAGGTAATGCATTCTGATTATCTTGAATTAACTCTTAGCATTCCAATAAAATCAATAGTTACAGTGATAAAATTAGTATGATATTTTATGTTTTAATAGAAAATATTTAAGAAACTTGTTGAACTGGTTGAGTTAATACTGGAGAAATACCTGTTTGTACAAAAATTTGCTGTTGAATTTTTGCAAAAGCATTTTCGTAGGCTTGAGGATTAAGGATTGCATAAGATGTATTTATCGGAGCAGCTCCCTGATTAGGATCAGGAGTTGACTGATAAACTACAAAATTAATCCTAATGCTAGAGTCCTTATTTGACTGCCTATAAGGTTGTATAAATGCTGTAGCTTCAGTATATTCAGATTGTCCCCAGCCATTAGCATTTTCAGTACTTTTAGCGGTAATAATGCCAGTATTGAAGTTAGCATCTTGAATGATATAACCTAGATTTTGCATAACAGTAACTGTAGCATCAAAAGCTGTTCGTAAATCAACATTAAAAACTTTTGTTTGCATAAGTTGAATTTGCAGGGGTGTTAAATTTGGTTGTTGTGGTCCTGATGATATACATCCAGATAAAGCCAAAACAATCAGGTAAACTAAAAGACTAAATTTCTTACGCATATTATAAAAGCCTCATCTAGAAGTTAGTTGATAATGATTTATAGTCAGAGACAATATTACCCTTGAACGTGATAATTATAGTCATAGTTTTTTGTGATTGCATGAATCCTGATTCTTGTGTATTTTCACCAGTTATCAGTAGAGTCAAAAAACCATCTCTAGAAGCATTGTTCTCTACAGTTGCATTTGTCTGATATGTCCAGACTGATTCTCCGCTTGCATTCTGAGTAACTATATTAGGAGAGCCAAAAGCATTTATGACTTCATCTTTGGTTGTTACACCTTTTTTAAGTGTTAAAGAAACATTTCCAGAAGTATAAGGAGTTTTTACAAATCCAACATCTTGAGGGTTAGTATTGCTTACGCAAGAGTTAAGGATAAATGCTATTCCTATCAAACATATAATCTTCAATTTCATAATAGTCTCGTTGGTTTATAAGGAGTGATTTTATCGAGAACATTTTATTACAGATATGACAATAATGGTATCTAAAACTTTATGATTTTTAAAGTATTAATAGTTTATGAGATCTATATATATCATTGGTAATAATGTATAATCAAAATCATAAAATTCGCTAATAAATATTATCTATACAACAATTATGAAAACTACTGCTAGAGCTAGAAATAATGCTCGTTTATATACTGTGCAAGCTTTGTACCAAAAAAAAGTCGCAGATCATACATTTTCTGAACTAAAAACTCAATACTATGCAGATAATGCAGAGAGACATTATACTGACTGGGATCTTTTTTATAGATTAATGGATGCAGTTAGAGAAAACCAAGATACTATAAATAACTATATACAAGATAATTCAAAAAATGGTATCGAGTCTATAAATTATGTGGATTATGCTGTATTGCAAGTCGCTATAGCAGAGCTTATAGAATGTCTAGAGAACCCATATCAGATTATTATAAAAGAGTATGTTGAAATTTGTTATAGTATGGGTACAGAAGAAGGGTATAAATTTGTTAATGCTGTTCTACAAAATCTAGCTAAGTCGATTAGAGGTGAAGAGTAAAGTTATCTTGTGATGCAAGAAAATTAAACTTATTACGATGTTCTTGCTGTTTATTTTTATCTAAAGTTGCTGTTAGTATAGTTTCTTTATATTCCTCATGAGCTAAAACATCTCCATTATAATCAATGATCATACTATCTCCAGAATAGCTAAAGTTAGGATCATTTCCGACCCTGTTACATGCAATAACATAAGCTTGATTTTCTATTGCTCTAGCTTTTAGTAATGATTTCCAATGTTCACGGCGAGACTCTGGCCAACAAGCAACATTTAGTAATACATCATATTCATTATTATTACAATTAAATACTGGGAATCTTAGGTCAAAGCATATAGTCAAAAGTATATTAAATCCTTTATAGTTAATGATTTGACGTTTATTTCCATTGGTATATTTTTTATCTTCTCCAGCATGTATAAATAGATGATTTTTATCGTAAGTGTAAACTTGCTTGTCAGGAGTTACAAAATAAAGCCTATTGGCAATTTTATTTTCTGTAAAAGTTGCAGCGCTACCAACGATAGCATAATTTTTATCTTTTACTTGATTGTGCATCCAGTTGATAATATCTTCTTCAGAACTAGCCTCATTGGTAGGATTCATTATAAAACCAGTATTGAACATTTCACATAGCACTACCAGATCTGTCTGTTTATCAATATTGGTGATTTTATTTTCAATAGCTTTATAGTTTGCTTGCTTATCATCCCAAACAATATCTGATTGAATTACACTAACTTTTAACTTTGACATATACTATCCTTGTTTTGGTGTTTAGGCCTCTTTTGAAAGTTTAGCAATATTTTACTAAATCGTTAAGAACAAAGTGCTATATATAATGAAGTATAATTTGTTGACAAACAAATAACTCAATAACATAATAATCATAATTTGTTTTAACACTCATATAAGGGAATTATGAAGACTATAAAATTAAAAATTTATGCAATATTATCTGTCGTTATATTAGCTTTGATTGCTGGATGTTCAAGTATTGAGAATAATAATGGTATAAAGTATGTAGAAGGTTATTATATTGTAGATATGCCATATAGTTTTGATAAGGTTTATAGTGCAGCATTAGAATCAATAAAAACAGGTGAAACGTATACTATAAACGGAGTTCCATACGATCTTAAGATAAACAGTAATGCTAATGGTAAGGCGATCTTAGAAGGTGTTAATGATAATGATCTTAAAGATACTATTCGTATAGAGATTGTTAAGTTATCAGATGAGCTTACAAAAGTAGCTATCAAGTATGGAAAAGATGGAAACTCTATTAGATCATCTGCCGAAGTTCAGATTATTGAAGGTAATATTAAATACGGTTAATAGATAAGTTTTATTCTAAATTTTTGCAAGAATCTTTGCGCCTTTGATTATCTCATCATCTTTTTTAGCAAAACAAAGTCTTAGTAGCCCATTTTGTGGTTTTTCAAATAATGATGATATTGGAACTAAGCCAATGCCATGCTCTTTGATTAAATTAGAGGCGAAATCCTCATCAAACTCGTTGCTAATATCACTGTAGTCTAGCATCTGAAACGGAGAGCCATACCATTCAAGAACTTTGAATCTAGTGCCTTTTAAGTTATCTCTTAAAAGTTGATTTTGTTTTTTGTATAGTTTGTTGAGATTAATGTAATACTCAGGGTGTTCAATAATTCCCTCTGCTAAAGCTAGTTGTAGGGGATGTACCGCTGAGAAAGTTGCAAACTGTTTTACAGCTAAGATATTTCTAATAACATCTGTTGGAGCTATAACTACTCCCTGACGCCATCCGGTAACATTATAAGTTTTTCCTAGCGATTGAAGAACAATAAGCTTATCTCTAAGCTCAGGTATTTCAATAGCACTTGTAAAACTCTCTCCAGCATAGATGTGCTCGTATACCTCATCAGAAATTACTAGAAGATTTTTATTTTTAACAATTTTAGCAATTTCTTTAAATTCATCTTCTGATATCACAGTACCCATAGGGTTATGAGGCGAATTTAAGATGATAAGTTTTGTTCTATCTGTGATTGCATTTGCAATAGCTGGGATATCAATTCTACCATCAGCTAGTAGTTTTAGTCTTACGCATTTACCTTGGTTAAGTTTTGTAGCTCCAACATAAGTATCAAAAACTGGATCAAACATGATAACTTCGTCACCTTGTCCGATATAAGCAGATATTAGAGTAAATAGACCTTCTTGGGCTCCTGCAGTGATAGCTACATTTTCAATATTTATTTCTGCATTGTAGCATTTTTTAGTCTTTGTGACGATCGCATCACGCAATGCAATAGTGCCTGGAATTGGGGAGTATTGATTTTTTGCGTGCTGCATATGAAACAGTGCTCTATCAATTAACCATTCAGGAGTATCAAATGCAGGAGCTCCTTGAGTGAAATTAAGAGCTTTATATTCTGCAGCTAATGTAGCAAATCTGCCATAAACAGAAGGGGATGTATCTATATAAGGTTTAGCTTTGATCATAGTCTTTGTTATAAATTATTAGTGTATTTACAGTATATAATATAAATATATATTTTAAGTAGAATTTTGTGCGAAAAACATACTAAATAATAGAGATATATTAATGCTTTGTGGTGAATTCAAGAGGGTTACCGTACATAGATAAATATTTTTTTCCTAATAGTTCTGAGCCTATATAGTTAAGATGATTTGAGTCGGCATAGATTGGAATACTATTTATTTCAATATTGCAGTAACTGTCATCACAGATCGCTTTTTTAGGATCAATAATTACTAATTTTGGAAATTCCTTTTTGAGTTTTTCAACAAGATTAGAAAATACCAACTGTTGTTGTTTGACAAACTCGATATTCAACTTACATGAATTTTCTCCAAAAATAAATGGTAGTTTATTTTTTTCTAATGGACAAAGATTAGTTACATCAATATTAAGTGTTGGAGTATCTAAAATAAGTATAGGTATACTACCATTATCTATTACTAATTTGATAGATTCTTGTATTGAATTAATCGAACTAGAGTATAATGCATTTGACCATTCACCAGCAAGAATAACATATTTATATTTTTTTGATTTTATCAAATTAGCAATGGCCTTGTTTCTATCAGTAACAGAAACATATTCAACAACATTTTTGAAAGTTGGTAAGAAGGGTGTAGATTTTTGGGTTACAACGTAAGCTTTCTGGTTTATGTTATCAAGCCAAGTAGTTATCATTGGTATTTCAGATCTTGCATGAGAGTCACCTACCAACAGGAATTTTGTATTTTTAGCTTCAGAACTTCCTATTGAACAGATATCAGTATTAGGGAGTTGTTTTGACTGAAAGCTAGAAGATTGAATCATAAGGAAACAATTGTTTTGATCGATTTTATTAAACCTGTAGTTATATGTCAGTTTATTTTGATCAATAAGGTTTGAGGAATTAAAACCAAATTTATTATTAGTTGAGGCTATATATAAGCAGCAAGCCAAAACTAGAGGTATTATCCATAGTAGTATAAAGCTTTTAATAAAACTAAACTTATATTTATACCTAAAGGGTTTTTCTACAAATAAATACGTTAATGTAGCAAGAGCTAAACTAATAGTAAAAATTATGACACATATAGTGACAGTTTTATTGGTACTTAAATAGTTAACATAAGCAATAATAGGCCAATGCCATAAGTATAAAGAATATGAGATAAGACCTATAGCTACAAAGGGTTTTAGAGAAAGTATTCTATTTATAATAGGCATTAAATTAGTATTTGCACCAGAATATATATAAATAGTCGCTCCAATACATGCTATAACAGTCCAAATACTTGGGAAACTCACATTAATAAAAAATATAGGTGCTATCATCATTAAAGCACCTATTACAGAGAGTATATTGAGAGTCAGTTTGTTATTATTTAAAGTAGTTGGATTATTAAGATATATAGCTAAACAGCAACCAAATAAAAGTTCGAATGCTCTATGAGTTGGAAAGTAATACCATCTGTCAGAGCTCAGAATATATAAATTAAATTCTCCAGAAAGGAAAATCAAGCAAGATATAATTAACAGTATTATTGAAGTGGCTAGAAGTTTTACTTTTGTTGAAAGTCTCAGTTTAAATAATAATATTAAGATTAATGGCCAAATCATATAAAACTGTTCTTCTACACCTAATGACCATGTGTGAAGTAATGGTATTATTTGTGAGTTTTGACCGAAATAACCAAAATCAAGTTTTACAAAGAAATATATATTAGAAAAGGATGCGATTGCACTAACAAGTGATTCGGCATAGTCTATTAGATCCTGTGGTAGTAATATAAGCCATGCAAAAAAAGTAGAAAAAACTAAGACAACTATTAATGCAGGTAGAATTCTTCTAATTCTTCTTAGGTAAAAATTTTTGATAGAAAAAGAGTTGTTTTGTAGATCTCTAAGAATTATAGATGTAATTAAATATCCAGAAATTACAAAAAATATATCTACTCCCAAAAAACCAGATTTAATCCAACTTATATTTAGATGGAATAGAACTACGGATAATACCGCAAAAGCTCTTAATCCATCTATATCTTTTCTATACTTTATATTGCTCATTAAGAATGTGCCTTTGTATTAATTATTGATAGTGGGTTACCATACTTCTCCAAATAAAGGTTACCCAATAGAGTTGATCCGATGTTATTTAGATGAGTATTGTCGGTATACAAAGGAGTACTACCGATAGATGTAAGAAGCTCGGTTCTAGAATCCTTTTTTTCTATAAGTTTATTAGGATCTATTACAATGAGCTTTTCTCCGTATTTATGTTTTAGCTTTTTAATAAAATTATTTCTATCATCCATAACGCTATAACATTCTCTACCAAGAATTTTATCTAATTTTGTAAATCCACATGTTGACTTTGGACCTCCATATACATCGTACATAATAATAGGTACTATGCCTTGCTTTATGAAATTAGCTACTGAACTGTCAATTTGTTTGAAAGCATCAGTTTTGAGATATGTATCGTAATTCCAATATCCAGCTAGAATAATTGCTCTAGGTTTTAACTTATGTATGTAATACTCAGTATTCTTATCAAATGAATTACTATACATCATATACTTATAGAGTTTAGGATCGCCTGTCAGTGACTTAGTATAAATATACCCTTTGAGTTTTAAATTTTTTAACCAAACATTTATCATACCCTCATATGCCATGGCATGAGAATCCCCTAGAACTAAAATGTCTGTATGATCTTTACTAATTGTGCCAAAGAAGCAGTTATTATTTATTTCATTTAGATTATAATTTTCACCAGTATTGCACTGATCTAGATTTAAAGATTGACTACTATAAAAATTTAGATTTAAATTTACTGCTTCCTTATTAAAACCAAATCCTTGATGCTTAGACGCTGCATAAAAGCTTATCGATATGACCAAAGGTATAATCCATAGTATAAAAATACTTTTTTTAAAACTAAAAATAATCCTATATCGAAATGGTTTTTCAATAAATATATACGTCAATGTTGCTAATAATATGCTAATAGTAAATATTACAACACAAACTAGAGTAGTTTTTTCAATACTAAGATAATTTATATAGGCTATTATAGGCCAATGCCACAAATATAAAGAGTATGAGATAAGACCTATAGCTACAAAAGGTTTTAATGAGAATATCTTATTTGCTATTGGAGTATGGTTATTACCACAATAAATAAATATAGTAGCTCCGAGACATGTGGTAATAGTCCATAGACTGGGAAATCTCACATCGATAAAGAAGATAGGTATAATCATCAAGAACACAGAGATTATCGATAGAACTTCAAGCACTATTTTATTATTTAACTTTATTTTACTTGTATTTTGAACTGATAAAAAAATAGCTAAACAACACCCAAATAGTAATTCAAAAGCTCTATGTGTTGGAGAGTAGTACCATCTGGGAGAGTCTATAATATGAATATTTAACTCACCAGACAGAAAAAGTATACAAGAAATAATTAAACAAATAATAGAAAAAATTAGTAGTTTCTTTTGAGTGAAGTTTAACTTAAATAAAGCTAATAACAATAATGGATAAATTAGGTAAAACTGTTCCTCAATGCCAAGAGACCATGTATGTAATAGTGGTATAATCTGAGGACTAGCTCCAAAATAGCCAAAATTAAGTTTTATGAAGTAATAGATGTTAGCTACAGAGCCAATGGCACTTATAAGAGATTCAGAATAATTTAGTAAGTCCTGAGGTAATAATATTAACCAAGCAAAAAAAGTAGAGAATACTAAAACAATTAATAATGCTGGTAAAATTCTTCTAATCCTTCTTAAATAAAAGCTTTTAGTAGAAAAGGAATTGTTATGTATATTTTTAATAATTATTGAAGTGATAAGATAACCTGAAATTACAAAAAAAATATCTACACCTAGGAATCCTGATTTAATCCAATTTATTTGGAGGTGAAATAGAACTACTGATAATACAGCAAATGCTCTAAGACCATCTATATCCTTTCTGTATTGAACATCACCCATGAGATATTTAGTTTTTACAATTAGCTATTACATATGATACAGTTTTCTTTATCAAAATTTAATTATAATTATCGTTTATAGGATTACCAAATTCTTCCAGATACTTCTGACCTATAAGTTTAGAACCAATATAACTAAGATGGTGACTGTCAGCGTATATAGGTATTCTTTTTATAGTTGTTGAGCATTCATTCTTAAAACAAATTACTTTACTAGGATTTATAATCTCTATTTGATCAGGATATTTATTTTCAAATTTCTTATATAATTCAGTTTGAGTTTTAATCCATCCTTTATATATGCCATAATCTATATTGCAATTAAGATGTATTCTATTTATAGCACATAGGTTCGAGATATTCTTATTTTCAGGGAGATATGAAGCAGGTTGACCTAAGTAAGGTGTATCAACTATTAAGATAATATGTTTGTTATTTTCCAGTGCTTTTTTTACGATTGAACCAAATATGTTTAACTCTCCTTTATTTCCAATACCTCCCATATTTGCGATAATAATAGTTTTATATGAGCTATTCTTTTCTATTGCTTTTTTAATAAAGTCAAATCTTTGTCTCATAGCATCATTTTTTATTTCTTGATTTAAGTTATTTGGGTATGGAGCATATGGAGCAGTATTGTCACTGTCATTAGGAGTTATTGCTAAAAGAGTTGCATTTGAATCAGCATTTTTGACCCACTCAGATACCATTGGCCAATCAGATCTTGCATGAGAATTACCTAAAACTAAAATATCAGATTTTTTATCGTCAAAGACCTTACACTTTGTACTATCATAATTTTTTTCGTATGAAACGTAGTATGGCCCATTACGGTTAATGTCAGAATCCTGAGCAAAATTATAAAAACAGCCATTATTATCTATTTTTTCAAAGCCATATTTAAATGTAAGCTTATTCTGGTCAATATTAGGATGATTGAAACCAAATCCTTGATGCTTAGAAGCTATACAAAAACCTATTGATATAACTAAAGGAATAATCCATAAAATAGTTAAACTCTTTAAGAAACTAAATTTAAATTTATGTCTAAAAGGTTTCTCTACAAATACATAAGATATAGTTGCTAATATAATACTTAAAATAATTACAATCGCAGCAATATCTACAGTAATAGTAATACTTAAGTAATTTAAATAGGCTATTATCGGCCAATGCCATAAGTATAAAGAATATGAGATAAGACCTATAGCCACAAAAGGTTTTATTGAAAATAACCTATTAATAATCGGAGTATAGCCAAGGCTTCCTGAATAGATGAATAGTGTAGCTCCCAAACAAGCCACTATCATCCAAAAGCTTGGATAGTTTACTGATATCAAAAATATCGGAACTACCATAAGCACTAATGACACAATTGAATATATGTCCAAAAGAATTTTATTTGGTAATTTATGCTCTCTATTACTTAAGCTAATAGCCAAAAAACAGCCAAATAGCAGTTCGAATCCTCGATTAAGTGGTATATAGTAAAACTTTGGAAAATGTTTATAAAAAAATATGGCTATTGAGGCAATAATAAGCAGTGAGGTAATAGTTAATAAATATTTCTTAGAAGATATATTTAGTTTGAACAAAATAATTAAAATCACTGGCCATATGATATAAAACTGTTCCTCAACACCTAGTGACCATGTATGTAATAGTGGTATAGTAGATGAGTCTGTTGCAAAATAACCAAAGCTTAATGTTTTAAAAAGGAAAAGATTTGAAATAGAAGCAATTACGCTTACCATTGATTTTGCGTAGTTTAATAAGTCTTGTGGTAAAAGTATTAGCCATGCAAAAAAGCTTGATAACACTAACACAAAAATCAAAGCCGGAAGAATTCTGCGTATTCTTCTTAGATAGAAATTCTTGATAGAAAAGGTACCACTTTGTAAATCTCTAACAATAATCTTTGTTATCAAGAAACCTGATATAACAAAGAATATATCTACACCAAGAAAGCCTGATTTGACCCAACTAACTTCTAAATGATATAAGACTACTGATAATACAGCAAAAGCCCTCAAACTATCTATATCACTTCTATATTTTATATTATTCATAATAAATATTCTCTAATAAAATTACTTGTATTATGATACATTTTTATCAACTGTTAATACAATATAATTTAGATTAGATATTTCATTCTGTTTTTGAATAAAATCTAATTTTAGAGGTAAGAGTTATGGAAAAGAGATTAGGCTAATATGTCCAATAATTTCTCTAATGTGATTTCTTGTTTTTCTTGAGTTTTACGATTTTTATACTCAATCAAACCTTGTTCTAAAAGTCTATCACCAATAACCACATGATGAGAGTAGCCGATAAGATCTGCATCTGCAAACATCACACCAGGTCTTGCGCCTCTATCATCTAAAATCACATCTATTCCTTTTGCGAGTAACTCTTGATAGAGTTTGTCAGCTGTTTGTTTGACACTTTCAGATTTGTTATAGTTGATTGGCAATATTGCAACTTGATATGGAGCGATAGCCTCTGGCCAAATGATTCCATTTTCATCATGAGACTGTTCAATTGCAGCAGCCATTACACGCGATACTCCAAAACCGTAGCAACCCATAAGCATAGGTTTAGATTTGCCATCTTGACTAATTATATTGGCATTCATTGGTTTTGAATAAACATCTTCAAGCTCAAAAATATGTCCAACCTCAATACCATTTGTGAGCTCTAGAGTTCCATTATTATCTGGAGATATATCTCCTGTAACTACGTTTCTAATATCGGCAATTTGATAACTAGTGATATCTCTATCCCAATTCACATTTGTAAAATGATAGTCATCTTCATTTGCGCCACAACAGATATCTTCAATCATCATTGCACTATAATCAGCTATAATTTGTACAGGACAGTTAACTATCCCTAATGAACCTGGATTAGCATTAAAAATAGAGAAAATTTCATCTTTGGTTGCAAGAGTGTATGGTGCTACAATTTGTTCGAGCTTATTGATTTTTGTCTCGTTAAGTTCATGATCTCCTCGGATAACTAAAGCGAGGAAGTTACCTTTAGCATCTTTTATAACCATAGTTTTAATAGTTTTTTTGATATCAAAATCAAGTTCGCTACAAAGTTTTTCGATAGTCTTAATATTTGGAGTATGAATTTTTGTTATAGTATTCTCAGAAATTGCTCTTGTGCTTAAATCTGGTTTTGCATATGTTGCTAACTCAATATTTGCAGCATAGTCGGAGCTATTGCTATAGCATATAATATCTTCACCAGCATTAGCTAATACTTGAAACTCATGACTATTGTCGCCACCGATTGCTCCAGTGTCAGCGCGGACAGGACGATATACTAAGCCAATTTTATCAAGGATATTACAATAAGTTTCATGCATCTTATTGTAGGTGTTATGTAAACATTGGCTATTCTCATGGAATGAGTAAGCATCTTTCATGATAAATTCACGGGCACGCATCACACCAAAACGAGGGCGGATTTCATCCCTAAATTTTGTTTGAATTTGATAAAGATTTAGAGGTAATTGTTTGTAACTCTTGATAGTGTCACGAGCCATGTCTACAATAGGTTCTTCATGGGTTGGGCCATAGCAAAAATCTCTTTCATGTCTGTCTTTTAGCTTCAGAAGTTCAGGACCAAATTTATCCCAGCGGTGGGTTTCTTGTAAAAGCTCTGAAGGTAGTACGCTTGGCAGTAGTAACTCACTTGCTCCAGCTTTATTCATCTCTTCACGGACTATATTCTGGATTTTCTGTAGAACTTTTAATCCTATAGGCATCCATGTATAGATTCCTGAAGCAAGTTTTTTTATCAAACCAGCTTTTAGCATGTATTGATGGCTAGTAAGTACGGCCTCTTTAGGAAGCTCTTTTGTAGTAGCAATAAGGGTTTGTGTAGCTTTCATGATTATCTAAATTTCAAAATAAAAATATGAGCTAAATTATAGCAAAAAAATAATTATAAAATATAAAAATTGACTCTAGATGAAGGAAGTTAAGGAGATATGAAAAAACTAAGGAGTATCACCTAGAGTAATCTTTATATGTTTAAGACTCAATCATACCCAAAAGCGTAACTTTGTTACTTGCTGGATATGATTTTGCTTAGGAGTGTATATTCTATACTGAATAAATTTTATGTCAATTATTTTTTATAGATTTAATAACCAATAACTATCTGGATCAGATGGGCAAAGATGTGGTCCACATTCAACAAATACATTTATTGTATTAGCAAGTGTTAAAGCTAGTATCAAAAATATCGCTATCTTTGTGAATAAATTTAAATTTTTCTTTTTGTCTTCATTTGGAGTAAAGAACCCGCAAATAGTTGCATATATTATGAAAATAATACTTACAATAAAATTCCAAGTATACATATGTAATGAAAATACTGCATCTCCATAATTTCCAGTACCTGGAACAATATGTAAAAGTATTTGTGTCATCGCCATTGCAGCATTTAAAATAGCTACTAATGTTACGAACAAATAGTTCTTATATTTATTACCATGCGACAAGTTTAGTAGTAATCCAAAAGTTAATAAGCTCAGTGACATTCTTTGGAACACACATAAGGCACACGGTAGCTCTTGGAAATAAAGTTGATAATAAAAAGCCATTGCTAATACAATACTTATACCAATAATAGCTATAGAGTCAAATAAATCTAAAATATTATCTTTCATAGCTAGCCTCTTAAAGTTGAATATTTATATATCGAATTGTATGAGGAATAAATACTACTAGTAATAATCCTAAAGATACAAGGAAAAGGGTGATAGCTAACTTATGCTTATTTGTTATTGCAAATATTAAGCTAAGAAATGTTGTTAGAAAGATTAAAAATATCATATTGTCAAACTTTATAAATACTGATGTTAACGAGTATAGTCAAAATTTAACTATAAGTGAAATCGAAATTTCTAAATTATATTATAAGTAAAATTAATATTATGATGATAAGCACACTTAGGGCTATTCAGAATTCATAAATTTAGAGATAAGAAAGGAGGAGAAAAATACAAACTACCAAACAGCCCTAAGTAAAAAACTTTTTAGTATAGTGGAAAATTTTTCTTGAATTTATTGGCTCCCCGAGACGGACTTGAACCGCCGACCAATTGATTAACAGTCAACTGCTCTACCGACTGAGCTATCGGGGAACTTGTGAGGTATTATATTGCTGTTTTGTGATGCTGTCAACATTATTTTTAGTTTTTTTAGGAAAATATGATGTTTTATCACGTTTATATGAATTTGTGTGTGTGATAACATATCATAAGTTTCAAAACATCATATGTTTAAGATAGTAATAGTTAGTATGGAAAATCAAGTTATACAAAGGCAGCAAGAATTAGTTGAAGAATTATCTTTCTTTGAGGATTGGGAAGATAAGTATGATTATGTCATATCGTTGGGTAAGCAATTACCAGAGTTTCCTCAAAATAAAAAAACTGAGGAGAATTTGGTTAAAGGCTGTCAATCCCAAGTCTGGTTCGACAGCAGTATAAAAGATGGTAAGTTACATTTTATAGCTACTAGTGATGCATTGATTGTTTCAGGGTTGATTGGAATGCTATTAAGAGTATATAGTGAAGCAACTCCAGCAGATATACTTAATTCAGATACTGCTTTTATTAAGGAAATTGGTTTTGGCAATAATTTGAGCTCTACAAGAGCTAATGGTCTAAAGTCAATGCTTGGCTATATCTATGCAACTGCACAAGAAAACCAGTAATGAAAATATTAGTTTGTCGCCCTAAGGATGATGCTGATAAGCTTTCACAATTACTAAGATCTAAAGGGTATACAGCTACGAGTTTACCATGTATTAATATAGATTACATTAGAATAGCAAGTTCAGTATTGGGTTATACAAGTTATATATTTACTAGTAAATATGCTGTTGAAAGTTTATTTGCTCAATATAATCCTGAATTGTTTCATGATAAAAAACTCTACAGTGTAGGTCAAAGCACCGCAAAAACTCTAAAAAAATATGGTTTAGATGCTACATATCCACACGATCATGGTTCACAAGAGCTTTTGAAGCTAATCTTGGAAGAAGATGTTTTTGATGATAGTTTTGCGGTTATCTCTGGGGTTTCTGGAAATGAATTGCTTGTCAAAGAAATATCGCAACTAACAAAGTGCGATAAATTTGAAACTTATCAGAGAGTTTTTGAGAGTGTTGCTGCGCTTAGCCAAGCGTATTTAAAATTTATTGATGATGGTATAAATCCTGATGTTATTGTTACCACAAGTATCGATATTTTTAAGTCTCTGAATAGGATTTTTGGCGAAATAGTAGCTCCAAGAGCTGCAATTGTTACCATAACAAGCCCAAAAATGCTAAAATTTGTTAATGAACAAGGCTTTGAAAATACTTTGAAGCTTGAGAAATTAGATAATAACTGTATCTATCAAAAAATACGAGAACATATTGAGGCTAAGAATGTCACAGGAAAAAAATATTCAGCAAGAGCAAACCAATAACACTAATGATAATGTTGCTCAGGAGTCAAATTTAAATAAGAACAAAACGTCATTTAATATCTTTTCTAAAGCAAGCATTGTTGTATCTTTAGTAGCTCTTGGTTTGGCTAGTTATTCTGTTATTGATTTTGAAAGAGGTGATAATAAACTTGGTGCTAATGATCAAGCTTTAACTATCTTACAAAATCAACTTGAATCACTTAAATCAATACAGGCTGAACAAAAAGAGACAATAAAAGATTTAGGTGCTCAAAATGATTTTTTGACAGAGAGCCTTAAAGCTACACAGTCTCAGATTACAACATTAGGTAATCAAGTAGCAGTTCCAACTAAGGATTTGTATCTGCAGATGAGTATAGTTAATATTCAGTCGGCCATTAACTACTTAGTATTAGCTAAAGATGTGGCAATTTTTGATGGTAATGCACAAAAGGCTAATGAACTGGTTGATAGTGCATTTGATAAAATAGAGGCTAGTGGGGTTGCAAATATAAGTGTTAGTGAGCGTCAGAAAGTAAAAGATTCGATAAGAAACTCTCTTTCAAGAAGTGATGTCATTAAGCAGTTTGCTTCTATTCAACAGCAGTTTGGTAAGCTTAGATATATCACTCCTGAGAATGCATCTATGGAGGCTAACACATCCTCTCAAAATAATTATATGAAAATTTTAAATTCTGTAGTTGAAATACAAAGCATACCAGAGAATCAGACTCTTGTTGCAACTAATCAAGCTAAACAAGCTGTTGCAAGTAATTTGTATAACTCATTGATACAGCTACAGAGTGCTATGTATAGTAATGATCAAGATAGCATTGATCAAGCTAAAGATAACCTGATCAATATTGTCGATCGATACTTTGTGCAAGATAGCAATGCAAAAGAGTTGAAGACCAGTATAGAAAATATTAGATCGCAAAATCTTGATGATATTAATAATAGTTTAGATAAGGTGATTAATCAGTTATCTGAGCAGCAAAATAAACTTTTAGTAAAAGAATCGAACTTGGCTAAAACTAATATAAGTATACAAGGAAGTGATAAATGATAAGGATTTTGAAGCTTATAATAGTTGTTGTTCTAGCTACTTTGATTGGTATATGGGCAACTAAAAACCATGGATATATTATGTTAGTGATGGCTGATAAAGCTATCAAAGTAAACTTAGTTGCCTTTGTATTTGTAGTTTTTATACTATTATTCGTATTAGTTTTTGGCTTTAGGGTAATTAAGTTAAGTTTTCAACTTCCATATTTATTATTTAATTGGTTTATTGGTCTATTTACGGTTGATAAACAGGAGAGATTTACAGATTTGCTTGCTGATATGGTTTTGGAAAATAATAGACTAACTAGTAAGCTAAGTATTTCAAATATTTCTAAAATATCTCCAAGACATCTTAAAGAGTATGTGCTTTTTAAGAAGATTTGTATGATTGCTAACACCAAAGATATTAAAGAATTGGATAAAGCTCTTAAACAGATTAATAATAATACAAATGTGTATAAATTTTTTGAGGTATATAAGCTTTATCTTGTACAGAAGTTCTCAGAAGCACGTGCTAAAGTCACTATACTTTTAGAGAAAAATGATTATAGATTTTTACCTAATATTGCAAATTTGTCTGCAAGTATCGCTTTAGCTGATGAGGATGATGTGTTTGCTCTCAAAATTTTAGAAAAATACGATGTTTATCTAAAACAGGACTTGGGTGAAAGATTAATTATCTTAGCATTAAGAAAAGCAAAAGATGTTGATAAACTATCAGATATATATAATAAAGCAGAAACAACTAATACAATAAGTAGAGTATATCTAGAGCAGCTTGTTGACTTTGAAGAAATGGTGTTGGCTGAGAAGTTTGCTAAGAAGCAATTAACTGCAAATAATATCTTGCCAGAAATGCTAAAAATTTATGTCAATGCGTTTAGCATACCAGTGGCTAAATTATCTGAAAAAGTTCTTACTAGAACTAACCATGATTATAATAGTATCCTTATGTTACTAGAACTCGCTGTAGTTAAGTCAGATAATTATAGTTTCAAAATGGCTTACGATTATATTGAAAGGCATACTAAGGAATTACTGACTATCACACAACTAGAAAGATATCATCATATATTGTGTAAGTTTTTTATAAAAAATGGTGATGTGGCTGGTATAGATATCTCAGCAACAAAGTTAGTTTATCAAAATAACTAAAAGGTATATTTAGATGCAAGTTAAAAGATGGTTTTTGAATAACAGCTTAAGAAATTATCAATATTTATTATATGATGAGAATTATGCTATTGTCATAGATCCTCTTAAAGCAGATATATTTGATGAATTTATCAAACAAAATACTTTAAAGCTTGAGGCAATACTTATTACACATAGGCATGGCGATCATATTGCTGGAGTTAAGAAATTGCTTGAGATCTATCCTGATGCTTTGGTGTATGCTTATGCGGATAATGAGCTTTTTAAGCCAAATATTTATGTTGCTGATGGTGATTTTGTAGATTTCGGTTTTACAAGCTGTAAGGTGATGTATACTCCTGGACATATAGATGATCATGTATGTTTCTTGTTTGAGAAAGAGAAGGCTCTTTTCTGTGGAGATACATTGTTTAATGCTGGTGTTGGTGGTGTACATGCGCTTTCGGCTGATGTAAATCAGCTGTATGATTCAGTAGTCAAAATTTCTAGTTTAGATGGAGACATAAAGCCATATCCAGCTCATGACTATTGGCAAAGCAATCTTGATTTTGCACTTAGTATATTGCCTAATGATGAATCTTTTAATTATTATAGAAATCAAGTTGCAGAGCTTGCGGCTGAACATAAACCGGTTGTGAATTTAGCAGAGGAAAGTAAGCTTAATATTTTTATCAGATCTATAAGTGATAAGTCTTTATTACAGGCGTTACCTGAATATCGATTGGGTAGAGAAATGTTTGTTAAGCTTAGAGAGTTAAAGAATAATTTTTAAAGTAGTTTAATTTTTAGGATTCTTATCGTTGGTTGAGTCTTTCGGATCGTTTGTGGATTCATTTTTTGAATCTTTTTTAGTATCTGTAGGTTCTATTTTTGTACGACTAATTTCACGTGGGAAACCACCGTTTAGTCCAATTCTCTGAAGTTTGATTATATCTGGAGCCATAGCGCGCTTGCTATCATAAGGTCCAATATACATTCTAATCCAGTTACCTACGCGCTGAAACTGTGGGTTAAGACCATCTTCTTTCATTTTTTTGACATACCAAGAGGCTTCATCCATATTTCTAAATGAAGCTATCTGATATATGTATGTATATTTGTACTGCACTCTTTGTGCATCAGGTTGAACATCAACTTCTACACTATCATGCTTAAGACTGTTGTAGAATGTAAATACCATTTTTCCGCCACTACCATTCTCAGAGAAGTCTGGTTTTTGATCACTATTTGTCGCATCGGTTTGGGTACTATCATCTTTATTATCTTGAGTTTCTGCTGAATTATTACTTTGATCCACTTGTAGCTCAGCTTTTGCTTTTTCTTCTTCAGCTTTAACTTTTTTTAGATGTTTATTTACAAGTTTAGATGCTACAGCTATTACCAATAAGCATACTACGGCTGCAATTACTATTTTTTTCTTTTTAGATCCTGTAGGTTTTTGTAGTTCTTGGGGATTTTCTTTTGTTGTTTTTTTAGGTATATCTAATCTTGATAGATCTTTCATAAGTGTAATTTTTTTAATAAATCTATTAAACTTTGCTAAGTGTTTAATATCATAATGTTATACTAAAGAAAGATTATAATTAATACTTGGGTAAATATATAGAGTTTTGTTATTAGTTGTAAGAAAAATAGCAGTTTATTGAAATAATTAAGCATGATGACTGCTGAAAACTAATGAATGAACATTATATTTAATTCCTAAGGTATGTGGTAAGTTTTTGGAGTGGATTTCAGCTTACTTTAGCTTATAAATTAGATTAAAAACTTTTAAAAAAAAGAGGATATCAAATGCGTTTGCAGAAAAAAATATTATTGACATCATTATGTTTAGCTACTTTTGCAACAACAAATTTATATGCAACAACAGCAACTGAAGCTACTAAGTTAACTAGTCAAGAGAAGTATGATAACAAAGAGATGCTTATTAGTAATTTAGATTCGTTATTTCCATATCCTACAAAAATAACAGTAGGTAGTGTTTCTCAGAATAAAAGTGGTAGTCTAGTAGCAACTGATATTATGATAATAAGTAATGATCCGAAAAATCCAAATATCAGTATTAATAAAGCTACATTTGCAGGCTTAAAGGCTGGACAAACGGTTAAAAATAATTTTAACATTAAAATCGAAGGTTTAAGTGTAGCAAATTTAGCTACGGCAGTTGCTAATAGTAATGTAGTTAGCTCAAATGCAGATCCAAAAGATCTTGCAAATAATCAAGGTTTATTTGCTATTATGATGAATACTGTTGGTCAAGCAATATACAACCTTGATATTAACTATGACTATAGCAACAGTACTATCAGTTTTGCATTAAATTCGACTATAGGTAAAAAGACATTTATAAAAACAAATGCTAAATTAAAAGATATAGACTTGTCTGGAACTAGTGTTGATATGGACTTCTTAGCAGCATTGATGACAGAGTGTATGAACTCGAAGATACAAAATCTTAGTTTCGATGCAAACTTTTCAGAAGTTTTAAAAGAAATAACAGATAAATATTTAGGAAAAGAGTATAAGCAAGATCCAATATTAGATTTTAATGGTGAATTAGGTAAGAAATCTGGAGAGTTAACATTAAACTTTGATGGAAAGTTAGGTGCTAATAATTATGGTAAATATAATATCGTGATTGATGGCGTAGACTTAAATGATAGTACTATTAATCAAATTATTGATGGTACAAGTAAGGCTTTAGATAATGCATATGTGAAGTCAAATACTGCTGACTCAAAAATCCAACTTAATTTCCAAAAGGACTTTTTCCCTGAGAAATCACCGATAAGACAAGTATTTTCAATACTTGATACTGATAATATTAATATAAAAATTAATTCAGATCGCCAATTTAAGAATAATAAATATAATACTAATTTTGATATACAAGCAGATGGACTAGCAAGTCTAAAAGGTAGTGCTGAAGCGATGGTAAATGACAAATTAAGCTTATTGCCATACTTAGGTGTAGGTGCGCAAGATCAAAAAGATTTATACGATTGTAATAATGAGCTATGTCTAAAAAATGTAAATGTTACATTTGCTAACTATGGTCTACTTGAAAAAATAGCTAGGCTTGCAAATCAAGATCCGAATACGACTCCTCAGCAAATATTAGGCTCATATGGAGCACTGTTACAGCTTTTTGCAGTGCAGCAACAAGATAAATTCTTACAGCAGGTATTATCATCTTTTGCAATGTTTTTGCAGAATCCTAAGAATATAAGTATCCATGCTAAGGCAAATAAGCCCGTTAATGAGATGGCTCTATTAAATATGTTAGCTAATGATGCTAAAACTCTAAAAAGAAATAATCCTATCAAAAATAATGGTAATGTTGATTTAAGTAAGAGCCCTGATGTTAAACTTATAAATAATATTCAAAATCTCTTCAAGATTAGTTTTGATGTTAATCAGAACTAAAAATTAATATTTCTTGAAAATTAAAGCTATATCTCTATTGACAACTTTTGAAAATAAGGTAATATATCACCCTATAAAGCGGGAATAGCTCAGTGGTAGAGCACAACCTTGCCAAGGTTGGGGTCGCGAGTTCGAGCCTCGTTTCCCGCTCCATACTCTTAGGTTTGTGTGGCTGAGTAGCAAAATGGTTATGCAGAGGCCTGCAAAGCCTTGGACGCCGGTTCGATTCCGGCCTCAGCCTCCATTAACTGCCCGGGTGGTGAAATTGGTAGACACAAGGGACTTAAAATCCCTCGGAGCTTAACCTCCGTGCCGGTTCGAGTCCGGCCCCGGGCACCATTTATTACTTTCTTATAGTTTCATTAAATACTTACATAATGTACTTTTACAAATTTATGGTTCCATATGGTTTTATGTAAGGTTATTAAAGACTTGTGTTTAGAGTTATAATACTTTTGAATTTTGTTTTTGATAACTGTACATGATAACTATGAAAAAGATATAATATCAAAAACTTCTAACATTAAAAGAGTTAACAACTCTACCGATTATTACCGCATCAGTTGGTGATTTGATTTCATCATTATTTTGAAATTTTGAGTTTAGTGGCATCAAATATAAGCGGTTATTATCTTTATATAGTAGTTTAACTGTGGCTCCATCGGAGTTTCTAGCAACTACAATTTTATCAACTAAATTTTGAGGACTAATTTCGCTAGGGTCAACTAAAATATTCTCACCTTCGTAAAGAGTATATTTAGCATATTTAGGACTAAGCAGTTGAGATTCTGAAGAATCATAGAGCATACTTTCACCCTGTACTCTCAGTGAAAAACCGTTTTTGGGTACTAGAGAATGAGGAATTTGTAAGTAGTCGATAGGATCTATAATTTCTTGAGATTCGGTAAACTCACCAGCCTGAACATAACTCAATACAGGAACATTAGCAATAGCTACTATAGATGTATCATTAGGATGGTAATTGTCTTCTAACCCTAGTATTCTCATAACCTCTATATGTCCATCATAGGAGGGGCAATTAGTACCAGCAACCCAACCTTTGATAGTGCGATCACTTTTACCAAGTTTTTGGGCCAATTCGACTTGTTTCATGCCTATTCTTTTTAAGGCTGGTTTTAGATCGGTTTTGTAATCAAACATTTCTAATCCTAGATAGAATATTCTATATGTAAGTATATTGATGACAAATTATCAATTCAATAAATTTTTGAAAAATAGTGCAATAATACTTCCCTTTACAGCAAAATTTAGCTACCATTAAAAGTGTGATAAAACTGCACTTTTATAAAATAAGGGAGTTAAAAAAATGATAAGAAAAAGTATTCTAGTAGAAAATCAGGAAATTAAAGATTTATTGTCTGTTATCAAGCAACACTATACATCTGATAATAGAAATACTATACAAGACGTAAGTTTGAACCATGTCGTAAATAGAGTATATAAAGCAGAAGTAAGAAAATATATAGTTGAGCGTTGGCATGCTCTAGAAACTAAAGTTGGGCATCAAGTTACACTTCTAGAAAACAACTATAATAAGAGTATAATCAATAAATTATACAAAAAGTCTCGTGATCTAAATTTTGTGATTAAAACTCGACCTGATGATTCATCAAGAGATTTACACGATTCAATCAAAAAAGTATCTAACATAGATATAGTTATAAGAGAGTTTTCTTTCTCTTAAAGTCTACTTAATTACTTGTTTCTCTAGTACCTTTTTGCCTAAATAAACAGATAGTATAATTATAAACATTCCCACAAGTTGTTGTATTGAGAATGTTTCTCTAAATAGAACATAGCCATATAGCAATGCAAATACTGGACCAATTAGTAAAACCAAAGAACTCATAGCTAATGATATATGCTTAATACGACTAATATATAGTATATTCCCAAGTAAATGTCCAAATAGAGCTATAGCTAATAAAATCGCAATACCTCTAGCGGTAGTTGGAATTATCTGTTCATTGAAAATAAAAGCTAATATAAATAATACAACTGAACCACTTAATGAGGCGATAAACATCATTCTAAAAGTTGAGCAAGAGTCTCTAAGTTTCTTAGAAAAGATAATAAAAAGAGCATAAAATACTGCAGATATAATCGCTAGCCAATTACCTAAAAGGTGTTGAGAGCTTAGACCTGCCTGACTCATAAGAAGTAATAAGCCAATAAATGCTACCAATAAAACTAAATAGTATTTAAGAGAGACTTTCTCCTTGAGAAATATGATAGCTATGAAAGTTGTAATAAATGGGCAAAGGTTAGTTAGAAGACTAGCTTCTGCTATTGATGTATAAATCAGAGAGATACTATAAAAAGCTAAATCTAAAGCTAAGAAAAATCCTGTTAACGCCGCGATATAGAGTGATTTTTTTGATAGTTTTTCTTCATCTTTGGTGATTGCCAAAAATGAATATAAAAATATACAAGGTAGCAAGAGTCTATAACCAAAACTTGCGATAGGACCAACTTCTGAATATCTAATCAATACTGATGCTACAATAAGATTAGAAAGTGCAAATAGTATTATAAAAAAATCTCTATTCATAGTTTTGTCCTAAATAAAATGACTATTAAGCAGATGATATCATGAAATTAGCTAAATACTTGTGATAATTAAATGTAAATACTAGTGTTATCTAAACTTAGAGATTTTAACTTTATGAGATACATGCTAAATTAGCTTTAGAGTTAATTCTTTAAATAAATTTTAAGGTCAAAATCTATGCATATAAGTGAGCGCCGCAAATGGTATATAGGCTTTGCTGTTTTTGTGATAATAGTTCTATTATCTCTTTCATTACTCCACGCATCAATATGGGTCAGTATAGGCTTTATAGCTGTTTTGGCAGTAATTGCAATATATGATACTACCCAAACGAAACACGCAATCTTGAGAAACTTCCCTATAGTTGGGCATATGCGTTTTATACTTGAGTTTATTCGTCCTGAAATTCAGCAGTACTTTATCGCGGATAATGAAAGTGAAAAGCCATTTGGTAGAGAGACAAGATCGACAATCTATCGTCGAGCTAAGGGTCTAAATGACACCGTAGCATTTGGTACGGAAAAAGATATTGATAGAGTCGGTTATGAGTGGGTAACGCACTCGTTAGTACCGAAACATTTGGATGAAGTTGAAACTCGGGTTAAATTTGGTGGTTCTGATTGTAAACAACCATATATGGCATCACATCTGAATATATCAGCGATGAGTTTTGGAGCATTATCAGCTAATGCAATTATGGCTTTGAACAAGGGTGCTAAGCTGGGTGGGTTTTGTCATTGTACTGGTGAGGGTGGTTTGACCAAGTATCATTTACAAGGTGGAGATATTGTATTTCAGATTGGTACGGCTTATTTTGGTTGTCGTACCGAAGATGGTAACTTTTCTGCTGAGAAGTTTGCTGAAAAGGCAAATTTAGATAGTGTTAAGATGATCGAGATTAAGCTATCTCAAGGGGCTAAACCATCTCATGGTGGTGTATTGCCCGCTGCTAAGATAACTCCAGAAATCGCTGAAATCAGAGGGGTATCTATGGGTAAAGATGTCTTATCACCACCAGCACATAGTGCTTTTTCAACACCAATTGAGTTTTGTCATTTTATAAAGCAATTAAGAGATTTATCAAATGGTAAGCCAATAGGATTTAAGCTTTGTATTGGTAGTCATGTAGAATTTTTGGCTATATGTAAGGCAATGCTTGAGACTGGTATTAAGCCTGATTTTATAACTGTAGATGGAGCAGCTGGTGGTACTGGTGCAGCACCTCTAGAATTTTCTAATCATATAGGTATGCCGTTAGAGGACAGCTTGATATTTGTGCATAATGCTTTGGTTGGTTGTGGCTTACGCGATGAGATTCGTATTGTTGCAAGTAGTAAAGTAGCTACTGGTTTTGATATGGTTAGATTATTTGCTATGGGAGCAGATACTTGTAATTCTGCTAGAGCAATGATGATGGCAGTAGGCTGTATTCAATCACGCCAATGTAATAACAATACTTGTCCGGTTGGTGTAGCAACCCAAAATGAGCGTCTTGCAAAAGCACTGGTAGTAGAGGATAAGATGTATCGTGTATACAACTTCCATAAAGCTACAATTAACTCATGCTTAGAAATCGTAGGAGCAATGGGCTTAACATCTACAAATGATATTGGTCCAGAAAATCTCAAAAAGCGTGTATCTGTAAATGAGATTAAGTCATATATTGATTTGTATGATTTTATTCCTGAGAATAGTTTGATAGATGGTAATATGCCAGCTAGTTTTGCAAGATCTTGGGAAAAAGCTCGAGCAGATTCTTTTTAGTTTTTCAAACCGAAATAATAATTTTTTGTCTACTCAATTTGCTAAAATAACTAATATAAATATTCTTGTTAGTTAAATATGGCGTTATACACCTATCCATCAAATAAGCTTGAGTATCTGGTTCAAGTTTTATCTAAACTTCTAGATGTTGAAAAAAAAGATTTGTTCACACCAACACAGCTAATAGTTGGTAGTCGTGGTATGCAACATTGGCTAAGTATGCAATTAGCACAATATCGTAATATTGCGATGAATCTTAAATATGACATGATAAATGGTTATATACTTGATATCTGCTATGAGCTCACAGCAAAACAAGAATATAAAAAAGCATACACAAAAGATATTTTAGCTTGGAGAATTTTTAGAGGTTTAGATAGTATCAATAATCCTAAACTTCAAGAATATTATCAAAATAGCGATCTTAAGAAATATCAACTATCTGTTAAAATAGCCGAGACTTTTTCAAAATATATATCATATCGAAGTGAGTGGTTGCAAAAATGGGCACAGGGCGAGTATATAAATCCTGCTAAACCAGAGAGTGATGAAGATTGGCAAATGCTACTTTGGCAGAAGCTTGTTGAAGATGTCGCTGAAACACCATACAAAGTCCAAGCAGAAGCACTCCAAAAGCTTAATCGACAAAACTTAGAAAAGCTAAATATACCAAGTGATATCTATATATTTGGGGTTAATACTATATCTCCCAAAAATCTTGGCTTTGTATTTGAGTTGGCTAAATATATTGATGTTAATATTTTGTATATTAACCCATGCAGTGAGTATTGGTATGATTTACACAAGAGTAAAATCTCAGCTTGGCTAGATAGTGATGACTATGAGCTTCAACCTCTTTTGGCAAATCTAGGTCAACAAGGTAAAGAGTTTTTTAATCGGCTTTTAGAGAATCAAGAAAAGCAAGAATTAGAAGTTTTTGAAAAGTTTGATAAAAATTCGTTAGATTTTGAGAAACTTGCTGATAATAATCAAACACAGCTAGTAAGCCTACAGCGAAATCTATTGGAACTAGATTGTCAAAACCACGCTAAGCAAAAAGATTTAAGCATCAGTATTAACTCATGCCATAGTCCACTTAGAGAGGTGCAGATTCTACATGATAAACTTTTGGATATGATCAAAGCAGATCTTAGCATTAAGCCTCGAGATATTTTGGTAATGTGTCCAAATATTGAAGATTATTCACCGTATATTGATAGTGTGTTCTCAAGATATCCAACAGATAAAAAGCTCCCTTGTTCTATAGCTGATAGAACGCTACTTGATTCAGAGCCTTTAGCTGCCAGTTTTATTGAGCTTTTGCAATTACCAGAGAGTAACTTTGAGGTTAATAAGATACTAGACTATTTATCGGTTCCAGCAATTCAGCAAAAGTTCAAAATTAGCGATGAGCAATTAGAAACTATTCGCTATTGGTTAAAAGAGTCATGTATCCATCATAGTAATAATGGTCAAACCTTCTCATGGAGTTGGGGACTTAAGAGGTTGATGCTAGGATTTAGCTATAGTGATAGTAACTATATTGTCGATGATAAGCTGATGACTATAGCTGTGATTGAAGGTAGTGAGATTGCCGAACTTGGTGGCTTGTATGAGTTGCTAGAGCTGCTAGAAAAATATTCACAAGAGTTGCTTAAACCAAGAAGTTTAGAAGCATGGCAGGACTATCTTTTGGAGATGTTTGATGATGTCTTTGATGTAACTAATGATGAGCAATATATTGCTAAGAAAATCAAAGATATAATCGTAAAGACAGTCACTACAGCTAAAGATGTATTGCTAACAGAAGAGATTGATTTGTATACAATTAGATATTGTCTGATTTCGCAGTTATCTGAACCAATTATTAATAACCATTTCTTAAATGGTAAAGTAACATTCTGCTCAATGACACCAATGCGTAATGTTCCTTTTAGAGTGATAGCGATGTTGGGTTTAAATAATGGTAAGTTCCCACGCCAAGAATCTGCGATCAGCTTTGATTTGATGGCAAGACTTGGAAGAGTTAAAGGCGATAGAACCAAACGAGATGATGATAGATATTTATTTCTAGAGGCTATTACATCTGCACGTGATTATTTGTATCTTAGTTATATCGGTAGAAGTGTTAAGACTAATGTTGAGCAACAACCAAGTCTAATACTCAAAGAGTTGACTAGCTATTTGGATTTGAATTATGGCTGGGGAAAGGCTGATATTAAAGAATATCCATTACATCCATTTAGTTCCAAATGTTATGCTGATGAATACAGAAGTTATGATGAAGCTTGGTTGAAGTTGTTACAGTCTGAGCCTAAGGTATTTTATGATCCAAAGTTATTAAATAATGGTGTCAATTTACCAAAGAGTTTAAGCATCTTAAAACTTGTCAAAATCTTTGATGATCCTATTAAGGCTTATACAAATTATGGCTTAGAACTATATTTAGAGGATGACTTTGAAGAGCTAGAAGACAGTGAACCATTTGATATCAATAGTTTAGATAAGCATAAATTTAAACAAGATTTACTAAACACTCTTGAGAATGGGAAAGACAAAGAATTAACCATAAAAACAGCTAAGCTAAGTGGTAAGCTTCCAGAATCTGTGCTTACTGAAAATGAGATTAATAAGGAAGTCGAGAATATTCAAAAGTTATTAGGTAAGGCGAGTTTAGCAAATTATGAGTCTAAATATTTGCATAAAGAGATATTAGGATATGAGCTAGAGGCTAATTATCATATCAAAGATAATCAAGTTTTGCTATATACGACTTCAACTTTTGGTATTAAGCATCGATTTGAATTGTATTTGACAGCACTATTAGTGGCATTATCAGGGCAACAAGATATCTCTGCTACTTATGTTTATTTTGATAAAGACAAAAATCAAGCAGATGATGTTACTTTTGCTATAAGTCGTTTAGGTGCAAAAGAGTTATTAGAAAAATATCTCACAAATGCTCAAAAGATAGTATCTAAGCCAAGTTTAGTACATTTAGATTTAGCCAAAGCCATAATGGAATATGTAAAAGAAAACCAGAAAAAAGATGCAAGTCTTGTTGAAAAAACAACTAAGCAAAAGCAACAAGCTTGGGAGAATGTAATTAAGTCTTCAGAGACTAATTACAAAGCATTAGAGAATAATAGTTATTTCAAACTTTTTTATAGTGAGCATCCAAAAATAGAAGACTTTGAGGGTCAGCAAATATATCAAGATTTCTTTGAGGTTATAAATGAAAATAAATAAAAATTTATCCACACCACAGTTATACAAGGATATTTATATTAGCTTTGAAATTGCAATTGCTGCTTGTATATGTTTTTTGTTTGGTTTTTATATGTCAAACCTTTTGCATGGAGGACAGTCGATAATTGGTGGTTTTTGGTGTTTGATTACAGTTTCTACAATTTTACAATTAAGTATTAGAGACTCTTACTCAGCAGCTTTTCAAATTCTTGTGGGCTCTGTAATAGGTGGTATCACAGCATTTATTTTTACATATATTTTGGGTTATCATTATTATGTCATGATTTTGGCTGTGGCAATTAGTGTTCTTATCACAGCGACTCTACATCTTGAGAATGCTATCAAAATGAGTAGTGCTAATGCTGGAGTAATTGTTGCATTAGGACTGTATCAGCCAAGTTATTCACCTTTTCTAAATACTGGTTTACGTTTGATAGAAACATTCAGTGGTACAGCTATAGCATTATTTTTTATATTTATTAGTAGACTTCTTAAAGTAAGAACTGACTAAATATTAAGATTCTCATTATCTAGAATATATACTGTTTTAATTTTCCTAAAATTGTGATTAAATTGTTTGGTTAAGTATTAGCTTTTGTATAGGAAATTTAGAATGAAAAAACTTTTGAAATCAGTGCTGTTGCTCTCAACTGTGTTAGCAGGTTCTGCAATGGCATGTACAGCTATTACACTCAAAGGTAATGATGGAGATGTTGTCGCAGGTAGAACGATGGAGTGGGGTTTCACTTGGGATTGGAGTCTAACATATATTCCAGCGGGTACTTCACATACACTGACTGCACCTGTAGATCTAAATTTACCAGCAAAAACATATTTATCTAAATATTCTGTATTAGGAATAGGATTAGCGATAAATAAAGATAACTTTGCGATACTTGATGGACAAAATAATCAAGGGCTTAGTCTTAGTGCTAATTATCTACCTGGTTTTACTCAGTATCAACAAGTAGACAAAGATGATAAAAATTACGCTTCAATTTTAGAAATAGCAACCTATATTTTAAGTCAATATAATAGTATTGATGAAGCTAAGAAGGGTTTAGAAAACATCAAAGTTTGGAATGATAAGTCAACAGATGTAAATGGAGTGGTTCCAGAACTTCACTTTTTGATATCAGATAAAAGTGGTAGCGCGATAGTCGTAGAGTATGTTAAAGGTGAAGTTCATTTCTATCAGTTAGAATTAGACCTGAAAGTTATGACAAATGCTCCTACTTATGATTGGCATTTAGTAAATATTAGAAACTATCTGAACTTGTCAAATAAGACTGTATCTCGCATGAAACTTTATAATGAGAATGATGTAGTGCCAAATCATACTTATAAAATTGTGGATGCACTAGGTCAAGGCAATGGGTTATTAGGTATGCCTGGTGATTACTCTCCACCATCTAGGTTTATTAGAACAGCAGTATTAGGCTACTATTCTAATAATGATAATATCAAAGATGAAAGTACTCTAAATAGAGTAACTCATATCTTGCATAATGCTGATATACCTAAAGGTGTAGTAGCTGAAAACATAGATGGTAAAACATATTATGATCATACAGTATTTACTAGTATCAAAGATCTAACAAACGATACTGTTTATATAAATATTTATAATAATCCGCTTAATTCAGTATCTATAAATTTAGATACTTTAGATAAGAATCATACAAAAGCTTTTGTTAAAAATATTAAGCAGCTACCATATCCAAAGTCGGATATAACTGATTCTTTGGTATCAGCTTAGAATATAATCTAATATAGTTGCTTAAATTAGAATTTCTCGTGGTTGATTAGTTACTTAATTTTACTATTATAATATTGTCCTTTAATTCAATAGCTCCTTTGTCTGGGTAGATTGGCATATTAGTAGCTAAATATTTTGCTTGTTCTATTTGCTTATGAGTAGGCTGTTGATAATATAAACCTAACCAGTGCATGAAATAGTAGGCTCTATGATTGAGATTACTATCTTGCCATGATTGATCAGGGAAAATATTACTAAAAAGATCTAAATCGTTAGATATATGAAATGGTTGTTTAAGAGTTTCTTTTATAAAATAGTTATTTTCAATATTTTTTGATGCGATAAATACTATAGCAGTATGGTAAGTACGGTTTCCATAAGTATGATAAATATCTTGGTAGATTGATGTTACAATTCTTTCATTGTATTTTTGAGCCATATTTTCACTATATGTTAACTTGGATATTTGATTGAAGTTAATTAGTGAAATAAAAATGCTTATAATAAGGATCAACTTTTTGTATTGAAAGGCTCTGTAGCATACCACAGCCATTAATGCGATGCTAAAAGGAATTGCGAATAAGGTTCTTAGAGGCATTGGAGATAAAAATAGTAACGGCATTAATATCGGTATGATCAAGCCTGCTAATACAAGTAAGAAATTATAAAATCTTATTTTAAATAATAAGCTAATTAGTAAAATAAAGCACAAGTCGTATAGTATGGTAAATTGTGATGTTAGAAGTTGATATAAATAATTAGTTAGTATAACTATACTGTCCCACAATGATTGATTATTTAACCAACCATCAAAAGCTAAGCTTAGATAGTTAGATTTTGGGATAAATAAGTATATGATATGTGTTGTTACAAAGTATGCAATTAAAGCTATAAGTGTTACCACAAAAACTAGTGAAATATGATTGCGAATCGCCTTAGTATTAATATTGGTATTTAATCGACTAACTATCAGAGTAAAAATAGCACCTTCAAGAAAAAGAATTATAAAAGCCTGATATATACCTAATGCTAAATATAGAAATATAATGCTTATAAGAATCGATTTATATCTATTTGAGCTTTTGTAACTTAGGGTTAGGTAATAAAGTGATAGAGCTGAAAAAACAAACCCTAAACCTACAATCATGCTTTGATTAAAGAAACTAAATTGAAAAATATAGATCGGTGATATTAGATAAAATAGTCCAAAAATAACAATTAGTGTCTTGTCAGAGTTTAATTTAGTTATGATTAATATCCAGATTAAATATGAGAAAAATAAAAATATAATTGCAAGCAGAGAGTTGAAATATGGAGTCGGTTCACCTAAAAAGAAGGTGAAAAAACCTAGTATTGGCCTACCTAGTTTTATAAATTGTATATATAACGGATATAAGAAATCACTGTTTCCTATATCGTATGTTGCAAGTTCAGTATCTATTGTGAGGTTCCACGAAAATATAAAGTAAGCATAACTTGCGAAAACAGATATAGCGGTAATTATTACAATATATTTATTTGCTTTGATAGTATCAGATAGTTCTAAAATGAATTGTCTCATAATAAGGATTAATAAGCCCTTACTCGAGGAGTTGCATAATACTACAGTATTTTTTTGGATATGTTAATTTTTTACAATCCAAAAAAGTTATGATTTATTATTGTAAGTATTTGATAGACTCCTAAAAATTTGGATATAAGCATTTTACTTACTATAGATAGTTGGAAAATCTATATGTAAAAGACAGTCGAATTTTTATAGATCACTTATAACCGAGATTATAGAATAACTACTTGGAGAAAAAACAACAGAAAAATGATAATGAGAGTTTTGTTTTTTTGTCATAAATTTTATTGGAATATCCGGAATAATTGAAAAATCCATATTAGAGTATTCTTTTAAAAAATCATTAGAAGCTATATTTAGTTCAAATAATTGACTCTCTTGGCTTTCAAAGGATTCTTTTATCCTTCCGTCAGAAGTAGCATTAGTTACAAAGATCTGCTCATTATTATTTAAAGATCTAAGAGTTACTGTTATTTCAGAAGCATTTTTACCAAAGGTAGAGTCAAGTATATGACATGATATTAAGTTCATAATAAATCCTTATTCAATACTTGCATCATCTCTACGCATAGTCATATCTTCTATCACAGGAGTTATAACACCTTTTGTCAAAACATTTATACATGCTGGTTTATTACTTGCAAAAGCTCTTTCTAAAGCAGGTACGATATCCTGATATTTTTCAACAGTTTCAGCATATCCACCTAGTCCTTCTATCATCTTGTCAAAAGGAATATTTCTAAAATCAGTTGCAAAATGGGCCTTGTTAGGAAACATGCGCTCTTGCTGTTCAGAAATACAATCTAGTCCCATATTATTATCGATAACAACAACTATAGGAATATTTTGTTCAAATGCTACTTCTATCGACATTCCACCAGCCATAAATGCACCATCACCACTGATTACAACAACACGAGCATCTTTGTAGGTATCTTTAGCCGCTATAGCAAAAGGAACTCCAACACCAAGCATACTATAGCTAGAAACATTTAGTATACCTGCTAATTTCTGACCAAAAGCACCTGCTATATTGACGCCAATTTCAGCCCAAAAGTGAGTATTACCACCATCATAAACTAGCCAGTCATTCTCTCCTAGGACTTTTTGAACTTCTAAAGAAAGTCTTAAAGGATGTACTTTTTCATTTGTACCATCTTCTCTACCTGTTTCATTTTCAAACTCAGCTAAAACTTTTTTAGCCCAATCTTTACGATGTTGCTGAATAGAATCTAGCCATTGTGAAGATAGTGTCCACTTGTTATCAGTTTTTAATCTCATTAAGCTAGATAAAAATGCGTTAGGATCACTTAATAAAGAGGAGTCTGCATTTTTATTAAAGATGATTTCTTCATCAGAACCATTTATGCAGATTAGTTGACTTGATTTAGAAAATAGAGGAGGATTACCAAACTCTAAAGTATTATCTAGTACACAGCCTAGAGCAATAATTACATCACATTCTCTAAATGCATAACCAGCGGCTGGATTTTGATGCTCATCTGTAAAGCCTATATATGCTTTAGCATTTTGTGGTAATATTTTTTTGTGCTCAGACATATTAAATACAGGTATATTTAGCTCAGAGCTGACTTCTTCTAGAGCTTTCTCAGCATGAGACCACCATACACCGTGTCCAACTACAAACACAGGTTTTTTTGCATTTTGAATTATCTCTAAAATATTAGCTAATCTTTCAGGATCTGGCCATGCTCTATGAGTTGGTTTATTATGCCATTTGATTGGTCTTTCATCTTTACCAGCATCTTCTGGGAATGACGCAAACATAATATCAACAGGAATACTAATATGAACAGCACCTGGATAACCATTAGTTGCTATAGTCCATGCTCTGTCAACAACTTCTCTAATTCTTAGACCATCTGTTACCATCACGCTATATTTTGTTAGAGGTTCTGCGATTGCAACATCATTTATCTCTTTGAATCCTCCAGCACCTTTTCTTCGTAGTGTACTAGATGATGTTATATATATTATTGGAGTTCTTTCACCCCAAGCCTCAATCATTGCTCCGACAGTATTTGCAAAGCCTTCAGGACCTACAAAGCAAACAGTAGGCTTACGAGTTAGACGACAATATCCATCGGCAAGAAAACCAGCTACCTGCTCGTGTGGACAGTTAATTGTTCTTATATTATATTTCATCATGCCCTCTAGACCAGCATTACAGAATCCTCCAGCTAGAGTAAAGACATTTTCAACACCTTTTTCTTTTAGAATAGATGCTAAGATAGTTCCTCCACGAACATAATTATCAGCCATAAATAATCTCCATATAATATAACGAACCAGACAAGTTTATTTTAACACGTGGATATTTAGCCAAGAAATAGTATTTTGAGTTATATCATAAATTAAAATTGACTTATATATGAGCAAATAACTCCTATAAATCCCAAAGTTTCAAAGATAGATAATTTTTTAAATTAGTAATTTGCTAAAATATCTCAAAGACTTTTTTGAAAATTATAATTGGTTAATATGACTAATCTAGATGCAAACACAATAACTTTACAAGGTCGCCATATTATCGAGGCTAGTGCTGGTACTGGTAAGACTTTTAATATTACTACTTTGTATATTAGGTTATTACTTGAAAAAAAGCTATTACCCAAAGATATCCTTGTAATGACCTTTACCAAAGATGCTACCCAAGAGATTATCGGTAGAGTGGAAGCTAAGATTAGAGATGTGTTAGCAGATCATAAAAGTTGTAAAGAAGTTTTATCCGATGAAGACTATAAACATATCAAAAGAGCGTTATTAGAAGTTGATGAAGCAGCTATATTTACTATTCATGGGTTTTGTAAAAAAGTCCTAAGTGAGCAAGCATTTGCTAGTGGTATGGAGATGGATGTCTCTATGGAGGTCGATACTTCAGATATTTTGCAAAAAGTAGTAGAGGATTTTTTTAGAAAACATATCAATAAAAATAAAACAAACTTTGAATATTTACAAGCATATAAGCTACATACTCCAGAGAAGTTTTTGGATAATCTAAGGAATGTTGTTAGGTCTAGTTATGAACTATTAACAAAGCAAGCTATAAGCTTAGATGAATTTAAAATACTTAAAAAGCAACAGCTGGAATTATTTTTAAATAATCATGATATCGTAGATGACTTTTTATCTAAATTAGGAAAAGGCGAGCCACAGGGCAAGAGAGTTGATGAATACCATAGAATTTTAGAATGGTTGAAATTAGATAATCAAACACTATTCCCAGATGATATATCTATAATTACAGATGGCAGAAAGATAAATGCAAAACTAATAAAACCGATTTTTATTGGTGTAAAAGAATTAAGAGACTTACAGGAAGAAATAAAGAAAGCAAATGCAACCCAATTTATCAAACAAGCCTGCCTGCAAATCCGCCAAGATTTTTCAAAAGCCAAAGAGCAAAAAGGTGTTTTAGACTTTGATGATTTGATTACTAAACTTTGTCATAGTGTCAAAAAGTTACCAGATTTAGTCAAGACTTTACAACATCAATATCCAGTTGCTCTTATCGATGAGTTTCAAGATACCGATGCTGAGCAGTATCAGATACTCGATACTATTTATCCTCAGAGTAATAAGCTACCCCATTCCCCTCTTGAGAGGGGTGCCGACAGGCGGAGTGTGGTGTCTGTGACTGATTCCCCTTCGTCCCAAAGGGGAATAGATGATTTGTTATTGCTAATGATAGGCGATCCAAAGCAAGCAATTTATGGTTTTAGGGGTGGTGATATCTTCACATATCTAAAGGCTAAAGATAGTTGCTCTAGTGACAATCAGTGGAGCATGGATACTAACTGGCGCTCAACTAGTGAGATGATAAAGGCTTACAATAGACTTTTTTATAAACAAGATTATCAGCCAGAAGAAGAGGGTCAAATTGGAGCTAATATCTTTAGTGATGGTATTGGCTATCAGCTTGTTAAAGCATCACCAAAGGCAAATGAGAAAGCAAAAGACTTTGATGATAACCTTAAACCAATAAATTATTTCTATTATCAAGTGGCTGAAGATGATAACAAAAGTGATATCGATAGTAATTTATCAGCATGGACTGCTAATGAGATTGTCAGGCTATTAAATTCTAAAAAAGTTGTAGAAAGTGATATCGCAATTTTGGTAGAGAATGGTAAGCAAGCAAAGGTTATTCAAAAAGCTCTACAAGCTAAGAAACTAAGCTCAGTATATCTAAGTCAGCGCGATAATGTCTATCATAGCCAAGAGGCTACGGAGATATTAGCTCTTATGGAAGGTATAAACGATCTTGAAAATAAATCTATGCTAAAAAGAGCGTTATCAACTAGTTTGCTTGGTGGTAGAGCTGATAAATTTATTAGTTATATTGATGAAAATGATGTCTCTGCATGGGATGAAGAGATAGAAAAAGCAAAATCTCTAAGACAACAATGGCATAAATATGGTTTTATGGCATTTATTATGCAAGTTATACATCAGAACTTCACTCAAAGATCGGATTCAAAAGAACGTGTTATCACAAATATTCTCCATTTAGCTGAGCTTATAAAAGTAGCTGAGAATAAATATAAACACCCAAATCAGCTAATCAAATGGTATCGCCAACAGCTAAATAGTACAGCTACAAGTGAGGGCGAACTTCGATTAGAGAGTGATGATAATCTAATTAAGATAATTACAATTCACGGTTCAAAAGGGCTTGAGTACTCAGTTGTATTTATACCATTTGCAAGTTATGTAAGCAAAAAGAAATTTGAGGCGAGTGATTTCTCTAAATACTATGATAAAAATATTAAACAGACAGTCTATAAAATTGGTAAGGATGACAGTGTAAAACCACAAATAGAAAATGAAGTTATAGAGGAATTAATGCGCCTATTTTATGTGGCTGTTACACGTGCAGAGCATAGATGTTATATTGGAGTTGCAAAATACCAAGATAAAAAATCCGATATTTCATTTAGAAGTCCATTAGCAAGATTTTTAGATTATCAAAAAGATGATGATTGGTTAGAAAAAATCCAAAATATAACAGCAAATCCTACTAATCAAAGTTCGCTTATAGATGTAGCTACAAGTCATTGTTATGAAAGTGAGAATTTAATTACAAATGACCAATTTGACCATGATACTTTACAAAACCTCAAAGCGAATGATATTAATAAGTTAGCAAATGATAGTTGGGAGATGTTGTCTTTCTCAAAAATATCAAAGTCAAAAGTTCAAAATACCGCATTAGAAAAAGAAAATGATGAGTCTGAAGATGATAGTGCTCAAAAATCTCAGCAGGAATTAGAGTTTAGATTCACAGCTTCCAAAGGAGCAGATATTGGTAATATTTTGCATAATGTTTTAGAGCATACGGATTTTAGCCTAGGCAAGATAGATGATAATCTTTTGCAAGAGCAAATGGATAGATATAAAGTAGTTGCTGCAGAAGATTTTGATAAGCTTAAAGTATGGTTAGAAGAGTGTTTAGTCGCTCCAATTCTATTTTCAATAGATACGAAAATAGGTGTCATTCCGTCAGGCTTGACCACGGGATCTATAGGTGACAACAAAAGCTTTTGCTTAAAAGATATTCCAAATACAAAAACCTTAAAAGAAGCAGAGTTTTATTTTCCTATATCAAATGAAAAACTATACAAGAAAAATATTATAGAGATTTTAGCAGAATATCGTAATCAAAATATTTATTATGATGATTTTGCTAGTCAAAAGATTTTTGGTATGCTTCATGGTTTTATTGATTTGATTTTTGAATATGATGGTAAGTTTTATGTGGCAGATTATAAGTCAAACTATCTAGGTGATAAATTAGAAGATTATAATCAAGCTGCTATGAGTGAGAAAAATCAAAGTAGCTTTTATGATTTACAATATCTAATATATAGCGTTGCCTTGGATAAGTACCTGCGACAAAACATTAAAAATTATAATTATGAAAAGCATTTTGGTGGAGTATATTATTTCTATCTTAGAGGTATGAAAGATGGTCATGGGGTTTATCGAGCTAGACCAACTTTAGAGATTATTAACAAAATTGCTAATCTATTTAATGGGGATGACTATCATGTATAAAACTTTCCATCAAGCTTGTGAGCAATTAGCAGATATTAGAGCTATAGATTTTTTCTTTGCTAAAGAAGTGTTTGATTTAGTCAAAAAGACTACCCCGTCTATAATCACTTTATCAAGTGATTTATATCCACCCCTTCACGGAGCGAAGGGGAACGATTTGGAACAAAAAAGTAATGAAGTTTTATTTCATATTTTGATAAAGCTTATGCATGTATATAGCCATGGTCATAGCTGTTTGAAGATAGCAGATATATCAAATAAAACTATTTTTGCTTCAGAGAAAACTAATCAAAGCGATGCTAAAGTAGGCTTTAAAATGCCAAGTTTTGATGAAATTGTAAGTATTTTAGAGTCTTTAGATTATGATAAATTACCTATATATTTTGCTAAAGAGTATGATTCCTTATATATCAAAAGATTGTGGAATTATGAGGTTGAAATAGCTAACTTTATAAAATCTAGAACTATCCAAAATATTCAACAAGCCAACCATATTGAAGAAGTTGTAGATAAGCTATTTGAACCTGCTGATGAGATAGATTGGCAAAAACAGGCAGTTATCAAAAGTCTAAATTATAATTTTAGTATTATTTCAGGTGGACCTGGTACAGGTAAGACAACTACAGTAGCAAAGCTTTTGCTTGCTATACAAATGCTTAATCAAAATCAGCAAAGAATAGCTCTTTTAGCACCAACAGGTAAGGCTGCTCAGAGAATGACGGAATCCTTAAATAGTGTATTAAGTAAAAGGGTAGACAATGATAGTTATTTAGGATTATCTAATTTAGAAGCTCAAACTATACATAGATTTTTAGGCTTAAGACCAAACTCTACTCATGTGAAATATAACGAGCAGTCAAAAGCACCATACGATGTGATTATTGTTGATGAAGCTTCGATGCTTGATATGAATATTTTTATTAAGTTGATTAGAGCAGTAGCTGATAATACCAAGCTAATTTTGATAGGTGATACTAATCAGTTACCATCAGTTGAGGCTGGTAGTCTTTTGGCAAACTTTACACACCACAGAGATGGCGATATTACGCCATATACAACATTACTTATCAAAAACTATCGTTCACAACAATATATAAATAATCTTGCAGCCTCAGTTCTAAAAGGTAATATTAATATTGATAGTCATCAAAATGAGAATATTAATTTTCATAGCATAAGGAATTTAGATACTTATTTAAGAGATTATGCAAAGAGATATTCACAGCTTGAAAAGTGCCGTGACTACAAAGAGGCTCTTACCGAGCTAAATAAATTTAGAATACTTGTAGCTAATAAAAATCTAGAAATTGGTACAGATAAGTTAAATCAGAAAATAGAGAAATTTATGTCTAAACCTATAGATTCTAGCTATAAGGGTAAACCAATTATGATAACTCAAAATAGTTATTCATTGGGATTATTCAATGGAGATGTAGGGATTATTTGGCCTGATGATACTGGTAAGCTTCGAGCATATTTTGATGGTAAAGATGCTAAGGCTTTTAGTCTAAATATGCTACCAAAATATGAAAGTGTTTATGCCATGACAATTCATAAAACTCAAGGTTCAGAGTTTGATGAAATTGTGATTATTCTTCCAGCAGAAGATAATGAAGCGCTAAGTAAACAGCTCCTGTATACAGCTATTACCAGAGCCAAACATAAATTAACGATTATTTCTGAACAAAGTAGCTTAAGAGATATTGCTCAGAAAGATATTAAGAGAAATTCCAATATTAGTGAATTAGTTAGCTTGAGCACTCAATAACTTAGAAATTACTTATTCATTTGCCAGATTATTCTAAGTCCATGAAGTAATAAATCAGAGATAATTACATCAAAATATTGTTCTTTCTCAAATAAGTGAGAATAACCTCCAGTTGCGATTAACACGGGAGGCTTATCTGAGAAACTTTCTTGAGAGATTCTACTAACTATCTCTTTTATAGCTCCTAATTGACCATATATAAGACCAGATTGAATTTGAGATATAGTTGTCTTACCAAGAGCAGAGCTAGGTTTTGCTATAGTCACATTTGATAGTTTTGCAGTCTTTTGCGATAGGCTATCCATTGATAGATTAATTCCAGGTAGAATTGCACCGCCTATATAAGATTTATTTTGCTTGATAGCACATATAGTTGTTGCAGTACCAAAATCAACAATGATAATGTTCTTAGATGGAAAGTTAGAGATAGCTGCAACTGAGTTTGCAACACGATCGGCACCTAAATCTAGAGGATTTTTGATATCAAGTTTTAATCCTGTTTTTATGCCAGGTTTTAACTCAAGAGGTGTAATCCCTAGATATTTTTTACAAGCAGAATTGACAGAATACTCTAGATGAGGAACAACAGATGAAAGTACAACTGCTTCAATATCTTCAATATCAAGCTTTTTTCTCTCAAAGAATGATAACAGAAATATGCCTAGCGTATCGGAGGTACACGGAGTAGTAGAAGGGTAGCGAAAGTTGTGCTTAATTTGATCTCCTACAAATACTCCACCAAAAATATGTGAGTTACCAATATCTATGCATACTATCATTTATTATTCTCCGGTTTTTAGGTCAACAAGCTTAGGTTTTATATTTTCTCTAGTAGGATCAACTTGTGCATAACTAATAATAAACAGCTGATCACCTATTTCACATCTTCTAGCAGCAGGGCCGTTTAGTGCGATAGTTTTACTATTTGGCTCGCCCTTGATTACATAAGTTTCAAGACGCTCACCGTTGTTTAAGTTTACTACTTGTACTTTCTCATTTTCAATAATATTTGCTTGTTTCATTATCTCACTATCGATAGTGATACTACCTACATAAAATAAATCTTTGCCAGTTACTGTAGCGTATGAGATTTTTGATTTTAAAACTGAAATTAACATGATGGTCCTGTCTCCTTTAGGAAGTTGTCAATTAAACGTACTTTACTAATGTAAAGTGCCAAAAATATTCTGTTATTAATTTTTTGAATGTATTCTGTTGTTGCACCAGTAGAATTAATCTTATTAGTTAGTTCTTCTAAGTCTGAGAAATTATCTTGTCTAAGTATTTCGTATACCTTATTAGCAATTTTCATGTCAGCAGATGTTAGATTTTTATTTCTAGAGCTAAGAGGAAGCCCTGTTGCTTCTCTTTGTGTTGAGCAAACTATAACCTTTGTTTTGATAAAAAAATCTTTAACAAGTTGTTTGATTAGCATAACTTGTTGGTAGTCTTTTTCGCCTAAGTAGAGATTATCAGGCTTAGTAATTTGTAGTAGCTTTAGTACTACAGTTAGCATACCACTGAAATGTCCAGGTCTAGCTTTACCTTCTAGGATATTCGCAATTTCAAGCTCAGGTTGTATTCTCAATAGGTTACCATCGGGATAGATATCTTTTTCACTAGGGTTAAATAATATATCGACATCAAGAGATTCTAATATTTGTATATCTTGCTGTAGTTGGTTTGGATATGTTTGATAATCATTTGGATTATTAAATTGAGTTGGATTTACAAATATACTGACAATAGCCACATCATTTTCTGATTTGGATTTTTTGATTAGGCTTATATGACCACTATGTAACGCACCCATTGTTGGGACAAAGCCTATTTTTTGATCTTTAGTGAAACTTTCTCTTAGCAAACTAAATTGCTCAATATTTTTAGAAATAATCATAGCTATACTCCTTAGTTGGAAAAATATTAGCTTTCGTCTCTTTAACATACGTATTTATAGCTTCAGAAAATATCTCAGAAGCACTTATATATTTCTTGACAAATTTTGGTTGAAAGTCAGTATTCATACCCAGCATATCTTGGAGAACCAAAATCTGACCATCGGTATCACTACCAGCTCCAATACCTATTGTTGGGATATTCAAATTTTGTGTAATATTTTTAGCAATATTTGTCGGTATACATTCTAGAACTATCCCAAAACATCCTGCTTGCTCAAGAAGCTTAGCTTCTTCAAGTAAATGCTTAGCAGCCTCTTCAGTTTTACCTTGAACTTTAAAACCACCAAAACTATTTATAAATTGAGGAGTCATACCAATATGACCCATAACTGGAACACCAGAATCTACGATATGTTTGATAATATCTAAATTTCCTGAACTACCTTCGAGCTTAACCGCATGAGCTCCTGATTGAATCAAAGCCGTAACAGCTTGCATTGTTGTTTCTAATGATTGGCGATAACTCATAAATGGCAAATCAGCGATGATGAATTTATCTGTAGCACCATTAGCTACCGCTTGAGTCATGAACTGTATATCAGCTAGAGTTGTATAGGTAGTATTTTTTTTACCCAGTAATACCATACCACCACTATCTCCAACGAGTATACAATCTATATCTGTTGAGTTTATAATTTTAGCTAAAGTATAGTCATAGCAAGTTACCATCGAGATTTTTTCTCGATTCGCTTTAGCTTTTTTGAAGCCTAAAACTGATTTCATTTCATCTTTTCTCCCTTGTTTGAAAATTGATTAACAATGGCTCTAAAAACATCATAGAAATCATCATCAATTAAAGCATTGAGATCCTTTTGTAGTGTAAGGCTATCCCCTCTAGCTATCGGGCCTGATAGGGCATGATGATTGTGTTTGATATTTTTAAAAGTGGTTTCTAAAAATGGTGTCAGATACTCTTGATTTATACCAAAGCGATTCTGCATTTCAGTATAGAATTTCTGCCAGATTAATGTGCTTACATTATTAGCTAAAACACACATTGCGTGATAATACGCTTTTTGACTTTTATTGATACAAAAATTAGTGTTAGGTAGCTTAGGTAAAAGCTCACTAAATGCGATACTTCTATCACAAGTTACAAATGCAATCGATTTGTACTCATCTAAAGAGTACAAGTTCTTATCAGGGAAGCTTTGTAAAGGATGTGCTGAATAAGCATTTTCGATATCCAAAAGACCAGAGAAGTGAATCACTATTAGCCTTTTTGATTTATTTGTGAGATATTTATCTACAAAACTTTGTATCTCAGAGTCTTTGATTAAGACTAAAACATGAGTTGCATTATCTAATAATTTATCAAGCTGATCTAACGATTCATTTCGAGACCATTGTCTGAAATCTAGGTTTAAGCATTTAAAATAATAGCACATATGTGCCGCTACATTGCCGTTGCCGACAATGACATATCTAGGTACCTGTTGCATAAATCAAGTCCATTTTTTAATTAAACTAAAACTGTGATTATTGCCTTTTTAAAAGGTCAATATTGTTTACAAACCATAAGTACCGTTACAAAATCGTATACAGTCTTATTTTTGTAATGCAGATTTATAACATATTGCAAAAAATCATACAATCTTTTAATAGCATTATTATTATTATATTTACCTAAGTTAATTAAATAAGAAAGCTCACAAATCTATAGCTCTTTCTCTTATGCAAAAGCTACTAAATTAGTATAAAATAATCACTATAAAAAATTATGATAAACTTTTCTTGTAATGACTCCGAGTGATTTTATTTCTACAGACTATAAAACTTTAACTAAAGCACAATTAAAGTCATATATTGATGATCTTGCAGAGTATCTAGGTGAACAAAGCTATTTGTATCATACTATAGATAAGCCAGTTATTACTGACTCAGACTATGATAAGTTATTCCGATTATTACAAGATTTAGTAGATGATAATCCACAGCTTAAGCCATCAAACTCAGTATTAGATCGTGTTGGAGGTGATGTTTTAGCAGGATTTGAGACTATCAAGCATAAAAAGAAAATGACATCTCTGGCTAATGTTTTTAGTCTAGAGGAGTTGCGTGATTTTTATGACAAGATAGAGTATGACATTGAGCTTGAATGTGAACCTAAAATGGATGGCTTGGCTATTAGTATCTTTTATAAAAATGGTAAGTTTGATTATGCTGTTACGCGTGGTGATGGTATTCAGGGTGAAAAAGTATCCGAAAATGTCAAAACCATCCGTAATGTCCCACTTAAACTAAATACTTCAAATCCTCCAGAAGAACTAGAAGTTCGTGGTGAGATTATCCTAGATAAGCAAAGTTTTCTATCTCTTAATGAGTATATGCAAACTCATGAGAATAAAACTTTTGCAAATCCGCGTAATGCAGCAGCTGGAAGTATTCGTATGCTTGACTCAAAAGTCGTAGCAAAGCGACCACTTAAGCTTTATAGCTATGGTATTGGCTACTTTTCTAAAGACTTTGTACATCCTGAAACTCAATTTGAGCTTATGAACCTATTACAAAGCTTTGGCTTTACTATCAGTGATAATATGTTTTTGGCAAAAAACTTCTCAGAAGTTGAAGTGTATCACCATAAGATGAGTCATCAGCGTGCAGATTTAGCTTATGATATTGATGGTTTAGTTTTTAAGGTTAATAACATTAAATTACAGGATACTATTGGCTACACTGCTAGAGGACCTAAGTGGGCTATAGCATATAAGTTTCCAGCTGAAGAGGTTGAGTCAGAAGTGCTAAATGTAGAGTTCCAAGTTGGCAGAACAGGAGCAATTACCCCAGTTGCAAGACTTAAGCCAGTTGCAGTTGGTGGTGTAATAGTTTCAAATGCAACTTTGCATAATATCAATGAAATTAAACGCAAAGATATCCGAGTCGGTGATAGAGTCATTGTACGTAGGGCAGGGGATGTAATTCCAGAAGTCGTCAAAAGCTTATCAGAATACCGTAAGCCTGATGCACAGATGGTTGAGATGCCAACAAATTGTCCAGTTTGTGATTCAACAATTGAGAATATCAACGATCAGGCTATATATCGTTGTACAGGAGGGTGGCATTGTCAGGCTCAAACTACTGAGCGCTTGAAGCACTTTGTCTCTCGTAAAGCAATGGATATTGATAAGCTTGGAGCTAAACTAATTGAGCAACTTGTTGCTGCAGATTTGATCAAGTATCCAGCGGATATTTATAAGCTCAATTTTGAACAATTGACAGGCTTAGAAAGAATGGGTGCTAAATCATCGCAAAATGTTTTAGACTCTATCACAAAAAGTAAAGAGCCAAGTTTAGCAAGATTTATTTTTGCAATAGGGATTAAAGATGTTGGTGAGGTGTCATCAGAAGCTTTAGCCAATCATTTTGGTAGTTTAGAAAGTTTCCGTGAAGCTAAATTTGAGCAATTAATAGAGATTAATGATATTGGTGAAATTATTGCTAAAAATATTGTTTCATTTTGGCAAGATTCCCTAAACATACAAATTGTTGATGAATTACTAGGCAATTCTATTAATATCCAAAATCCAGAAAAAATTGAGCAAGCGCATAATGAGAGTTTTACAAATAAAACTATTGTGATTACAGGAACTTTTGAAAACTATAACCGTACAGAATTGACACAACTTCTTAAATCAATGGGTGCAAAAGTTACCTCAAGTGTCTCTAAAAAAACTGATATGGTTATTTGTGGTGATAATGCAGGAAGTAAGCTTATCAAAGCTCAAGATTTAGGTGTTGAGGTTATTTTTGAAGAAGATTTGCAAAATTTGTTATGAAGATTAATAACTTAAAAATGGGTGATGTAGTTTTCATAGTAGATGACGCTGAGAAAAATATTTCTAGTTTATCTACAGGATTTGGTGGTTATAGTTACTATCATTGTGCCTTATATATAGGCAATGGAAATATTATAGAAGCTATTCCTGTTGCAGGAGTTATACAAGCTAAATTATCTAAATATTCAAATAAGAAAACTCTAGTGGCTCGTGTATCAGAGAGTAAGGAGTTTTTACAAGAATTAGTTAATAATGCTAGTGAATTTATAGGTTTTGCTTATAATGATTTGTTTTTACCGAATATAAAAGGCAAACTCTATTGTTCAGAATTAATTCATGTAGCTTTTAACAGTGTGTGTGAGGATCAATATTTTGCTCAGCATAGCCTTAACTATATTGCACTTAACGATATTGAAGTATCGAAGTACTGGATAGATTTCTATGGTGAGTATGGTCTAAAAGTTCCTCAAGGTGAGTCTGGCTCACACCCTAATAATTTATCATTAGATAAAAAGTTTACTCATAGAGCTTTTTTAGGTAGTATTTAATAACAGTTTACAACTTCTGTGCTTTATCATAGAATTAAATTGTGGATACTTTTTATTAAATCACTTACAAAATTATTAAAGGGTTACTATGAAAATAAGAAAAGCAACATCTAAAGATTTCAAAGATATGCTAAATATATGGAAAGAGTGTATATCTACAACCTGTGAATTTTTAACAACGAGTGAGATAAATAAAGAAGTTGAAATTCTAGAACAAAAATATTTCGATACGCCAGAAACTAAGTGTTTTGTCCAAGTTGTGGATGATAAAAATGTAGGCTTTGCATGTATTAGAGATAAGGAACTATTGTTTTCCCCTGTATTACCAAGCTTTTTTGGTAAAGGTCTTGGTGAAGCAATGGTTAAGTATTTATTTGAAAATCATGATATAGATACTGCTTATGTCTATTGCTCTGATATGCACTCTCTAGCATTTTATACAGCATTAGGATTTATTATTGATGATAGAATAGATGATATTTTCTTTGATAATAGATATAAACTAAACAGATTAAAATTGTCCATATCTCCAAAGGAAGCCGCTGAGAGAATTGCAGCTAAGAAGAAATCTTCTTAATCAAACAATAATAAAATCCATCACCTTTATCTTCTGTAGGTAATATCTGATAACCATAATCAGTTTTATAATTTTCTAGAATTTTAATTTCTACAATCTCAGCATCTTGATGTTTTGATAGGAAATTCTTTATTTGTAATTGATTTTCTTGAGCCAAAATAGAGCATGTAATATATAGCAGATAGCCATTGTTTGTAAGATTGTTGTTCCATAAGCTATCAAGTATTTCAGCTTGAAGAGTTTGGATAGACTTTATATCTTCAGATTTTCTTAAAACTTTGATGTCAGGATTTCTCTTAAGTGTGCCAAGAGCAGAACATGGGGCATCTAGGATGATTTTGTTATACTGTCCGGCTAGAGGTTGTGTCAGATCATGCTTTGTTACATTTACATGATTATTTTTGGCTATTCTTGTTATATTTTCTTTAAGTAATTCTAGGCGTTTATCAATAATATCTATAGCTGTAATTTTAGCTTGTGGAGCTAATTCTAGGATATGAGTTGTTTTGCCACCAGGAGCAGCACAAGCATCCAAAATAATATCATTATTTTGGACATTAATAATATGTCCCATATACTGAGCGGATATATCTTGAACACTAAAATAACCTTGTTGAAAAAGAGTATTATTTTTGACATCAATGGCTTTATCTAATTTGATGCAGTTCTCTAGTTCAGTTTTTGAGTAACTAATATTGTTTTTATCAAAATAATCAATAACATATTGAGGATCTTTTGCTTTGTTCAGGCGAATAAACATATCTGCTTTTGAGTTTACAGCTTTAGCTATTTTTTGATAATCAACTGGGTATTGTTCTTTAAGCATATTACTAAGCCATTGTGCAAGATCATGAGTTTTATGTTCTGTATAATTCGGCGTAATATCCTCTAAATCACGAACTATTTGTCTTAGTACACCATTAACAAGTTTTTTTGCCCATAGTATCTTTAGATTTTTACAAGCTGCTACAGTTTCATTAATGCTAGCATAATGAGGTTGATTGATCTCAAAAATCTGTAGGATACCCAGCATTACTAATATTTTAGCTTTTAGCTTAGTTTTTTCAGCTAAATATAAACTAGCTACATTTTCTAAAGAATAATAATTTCTAAAGAATTCATAACATAATAGTTTTACGAACGATTTATCTTTATCTGATAAATTATGTTCAATAAGCTTATGTTCTATAGTTAATAGAGAGTGTTTGTTATCAATAATATCTAAAATTGACTTAGCTGCAATAGCACGGGTATTCATTATTTGATATGTTTTGCTAAAATTTTGATAAGCTTAGGTTGAACTTTTTTATTACCTGCTACGATTAGACCAGATTCAAGATTGCTACTACCATGAATGTCAGTAACTATAGCACCAGCTTCCTTCATGATTATATATCCAGCTGCTAGATCCCATATCTTGACACTACCACAAGCCCATAATCCATCGATATAACCAGCTGCTAAGTAAGCCATATCCATAGCTATACTTCCAGAATATCTATAGCCAGAAATTACTTGTTGAAGTTTGATAAGTTCAGCAACATAAGTATCTTTGAATATTCTACGTGAGTATTTTAGAGACGCTGAAATTAAAGTCTTCTCTAAGTCTTGACTTTGCGCAACTCTAATTTTTTTACCATTAAGTAGGGCGCCTTGTCCTTTATAGGCACAAAACATTAAATCTAAGAATGGATTATAAATAACACCTAAAACGATATCATTATCTTTTTTTGCTGCAATTGAAATACAGCAGTGTGGCAGGCCATGGACAAAGTTATTAGTACCGTCTATAGGATCAATAATCCATGTAAAGCGACTATCTTTGTTACCAAATTCACCACTTTCTTCAGTTATGAAATAGTCATTGAATCCAGATTTTTTGATATTGTCGATGATGAAATTTTCTACTGCTACATCAACATTTGATACAGTTGTATTATCAGATTTTTGAGAAATTTGGATAGTACTAGGATCATTTTGAGCTTGTAGAATAATTTTACCTGCTTTTCTAGCAATAGTTGTTACAGCATTAAGAATAGGTTTCATTTGTTGTGAAAATTGTCAGATTATTATTTTTAGATATGATACATTATTTAGTTTCAAAATAGGATAGCTTTGGTCAAATAAGAGACTATATTATACTAGTAATACCATAAGTGATTGCTATACCACCGAAAAATAACCATGCGAATAATATTAACGCTAACACTAAAGGTTTTATTCCAGCTTGGATAAATTTAGATACATGAGTTTCAAGTCCTAAAGCAGTCATTGCCATAGCTAATAAAAATTGGTCAGCTATTCTTATGCTACTAACAGTTGTTACTGGTAGTAAATCTAGAGAGTTAAAGCCAGCAACTATTATAAAACCAATAGCAAACCATGGAATGATTTTTTTAATTGATCCTTTTTCAGGCTTTGATCCATTTACTCCACCTACAGTCGCTGCAGATTTAGCTATCCATATACCTATCACGATTAGCATAGGCGCTAACATCATCACACGTATCATTTTGACTGTCACAGCAACTTCTTCAGCATGAGCACTTACACCACTTCCAGCAGCTACAACTTGAGCAACTTCATGTATTGAACCACCTGCAAAAATACCATATTGAGCATCAGTCATATGACCTAAAAGACCAGCTTTCATTAGAATAGGGTACAAGAACATCGCAGCAGTCCCGAATAATACAACTGTACCTACAGCCATAGCTGCCTTATACGGTTCTGATTTTAATGTGCCTTCGGTAGCTAATACAGCAGCAGCACCACATACAGCACTACCAGCAGCTACTAAAATAGAGCTATCTCTATCTAAGCCAAATACCTTAGTACCTAGCACAATACCTATTACTAGGGTAGAAACTAGCATAATTATTGATACTGAAAGCCCAGCTAAACCAACAGATGCTATTAATTGGAAAGTTAGGTTGAAGCCATAAAAGATTATTGCAAATCTAAGGATTTTCTTTGCACTAAATACAATACCTTCTTTCCATTTATGAATAATTTTACTTGCTGGTGTATGAGTTAATGCCATACCTAGCACAATCCCTATAATTAATGGGCTAATTCCAAGATCCTCAATTGCAGGGATCTTTGCTATAAAATAGGCTATGCCAGCAAGAATTGCTACTAACAGTACGCCTAGAATCATCGGTTGAGTGAAATGTTTTTTCATGATTTTCTATCGTTAGTTAAAATAAGTTTTGTATAAATATATACTATCAGTCTACTATTTTATAACTAAAAGTATTTATATCTATTATTAGAAAAATTTATATCTTGAGACTTATGCGTTTTTTTGTTCTTTTGAGAATATAACAGCTGATATTACAAGTATGAACGATATTATATAAAAAATAACTACAGAGTGCATTACATTAGTAAGTCCGAAATATTTATTTATAAAAGCACCTGTTGTTGTAGATAGCGCTGTACCTGTTGTACCAAATAAAAGAATAGTCGTAATAAGAGTTGGAGGAGCATTCTCCATTTGGAAAGTTCCATAAGCTAGTAAACCTGCATATATATAGCAGTTAAATAAACCAAATATAATAGCTGATTTGATTACTGTACTCATATCAGGGATATATAATATGCCAGATAATGCGATTAATCCAACTAACATAAATGTAGGCAAAATATATCTTAATGGTACGAATCTTGTTATAAGTGGACTTATAAATAACCCTACACATTGTGCAGTCCAGAAATAAGAAAGTGGTTTGTTTGCATCAATCGTGCCCCAGCCTAATATTTCTTGGAAATATGATTGAGCATAACTAGTCATTATTAATTGAGCTAGTAGAAACAAAAATGCTGCAAAAGCAATACAATATAAGCTTAAATTCCAAGATGAAAAGCTTAGTTTTGTATTTACGTCATTTACTGTTTTATGTCTATTTAGTATAGAGAAATCAGAAAAAATAACTAAAACTAGAATAATAACAGCAGTTATTTGTAGGATTGAGTAAATAGTATACCATTGGAAGTTTTGGGTAATCAAATAAGCTGCAAATATTGGAATTAAAGCTCCACCAAAGCTAAAAAAGAAGTCTGTGAAAATTACATTCATAGCTCTAATTTTATGATCGTTATAAATATGTACAATCATATAGCTTGCTATTGCCATAAATAATCCGCCTGTTATACCCACGCAAGTTAGTAGTATTTTAAGTGTGAACATAGATGGTACAATAGCAGTTATAAGTGATGAAATAACACCAATAGCCACAGCTGCTACAAGTAGTAGTTTTATTGAAAATCTATTCATCAAAATACCAATAATTAAGATAGCAAACCACATTGCTACGTTAATAAATGTGAATGCAAAACCAATATTGCTGTTATTAAAATATTCAGATAGGGGTTTCATGACAGCCCCGGTAACTAATACTACATTAGCTGTATAAAAGTAACAAAGGTAACATATAAAAGTTATTAGTAGTTTATTTTTAAATGACGATGTGTTGTTTGTTCCACTTTCCATGTTGATTTTATATTGTGAGGATATAGAATGATTATTTTTGCATAAGTAGTTATTTTTAGCAAGATACTAATCTTGTTAATTATTCGGACAAATTTATTTAAATATAAGTGATATATGTATACAAAAATAATATGGCAAGATAATACTCCAAAATCAGAATTGTTTGATGATTTTTATTTTTCTAGTATATCTGGGATTGATGAAAGCGCATATAATTATTTAGAGCATAACTTTCTACAACAGAGATTTAAGAAGCTAGCTGATTATCAGATCTTTAGAGTTTGTGAAACTGGTTTTGGTACTGGATTAAATTTTGTTCTAACTATGAATCTCTGGGAAAACTTAGCTCCCAATAATGCTAAATTAGAATATATCTCATTTGAGAAATATCCTATTTCACCATGTGATTTAAAAGAGATATTTATAGCACTAAATGGTATAACAGAGCATGAAAAACTTTTGAGTGTTTATGATCCTAAGCTTGGACTGAATATATACAAATTTAATAATGTAATTTTAAAGTTAATTATTGATGATGCTAGATATATTAGCAATTATGATTTAGGTGAAGTAGATACATGGTTTCTCGATGGATTTTCACCAGCAAAAAATACTAGCATTTGGGATGAATCTTTTTTTGCAAATATGATGAAATTATCAAAAAATCAAAGTAGTTTTGCGACTTTTACATCAGCATCAAAAATTAGAAAATTATTGCAGAAGTATGGTTTTAAAGTTAATAAAGACATAGGTTTTGGTAAGAAGAGAGAAATGATGTATGGTACTTTCATTAATTAGTTAATTCTTTTATATGCTTGACAGCATCAAAAGTATTGAAGCTATACTGAGCTATATTGCTTGTATAGAAAGGATCATTTTCAATAAATTTTTTAATATCTTCTATATCTCCTTTAGCGAGGATGATTCCACCAGTTTTATCTGATTTAGGTCCTGAAGCTAGAAGGATACCTTTCTCATATCCTATATCCAGAAACTCTCTATGAAGAGGTCTTACAGCTGCGACCGTATCTTCATTGACTAAATATTTTAAATCTATAATGTGGATTTGCATGATTACCATTCCTTTTATATAAAAAAAGCCACATTTGTGGCCATTTAATTAGCTTTAAATATTAGAGGTCTTTTGATTAAATCTTTTTGAAAATTACAGATCCATTCGTACCACCAAATCCAAAAGAATTGTTAAGTACATAATCAATCTTCATTTTCTTAGCAGCATTAGCAGCATAATCTAAGTTACAACCATCATCTAAGTTATGTAGATTGATTGTTGGAGGAGCTATTTGATCTCTTATAGATAGTACACTGAATATAGATTCAATTGCACCAGCAGCACCCAATAAGTGTCCTGTCATTGACTTTGTAGAACTCATTACTAGATCTTTTCTATATTGACCAATTACTTTTTCTGCTACTTGAGATTCTTGTACATCACCTAGAGGAGTAGAAGTACCATGAGCATTTATATAGTCAATAGCATCAGGATCATTCTCAAGACCAGCATCAGCTAAAGCATTTTGTATACATCTTTCTTGACCTGGAGCATATGGCATTGTCATATGATAACCATCAGCTGACATACCAAAACCTACTACTTCAGCATATATCTTAGCACCACGCGCTTTAGCTTTTTCATATTCTTCAAGTACTACAACGCCAGCACCATCACCAAGAACAAAACCATCTCTATCTCTATCCCAAGGACGAGAAGCGCCTTGAGGATCGTCATTACGAGTTGATAGTGCTCTAGCCGCAGCAAATCCACCCATACCAATAGCATTACTAGCTTTTTCTGAACCACCAGCAAGCATAGCATCAGCATCACCGCTAGCGATTAGCCTAGCAGCCATACCAATATTATGAGTACCAGTAGTACAAGCAGTAACTATAGGAACGTTAGGACCACGTAAACCATGATTTATTGAAATAATACCAGATAGCATATTAACAATAGATGATGGGATACAGAATGGAGATATCTTAGAAGGTCCTTTAGTATCTATTACAGATTTAGTAGTTTCTAGTGTTTCGATACCACCGATACCAGAGCTAACACAAACACCAAACTTATATGAATCTTCTTCAGATACTTTATCAATGCCAGCATCCTTTAGAGCTTCGTTAGCAGCAGCGATACCGTAGTAGCAGAAAGGGTCTACTCTTTTAGCATCTTTTTTGCCTACAAGTGTATTTACATCAAAGTTCTTAATCCTTGCTGCAAATCTAACTTTAAACTCGCTAATATCTGGAGCAGGCGTATCGAATCCTGTTAACGTCGCTACACCACTTTTACCAGCTAAGATATTAGCCCAAGTTGTAGGGACATCATTTCCTAAAGGTGTTACCATACCAAGGCCAGTAACAACTACTCTACGATTAGATTTCATAATTTAAATTAACCTGTTTATATTCATTTAGAAAAAAAGTACGAACACAAATCGTACTGACTTTAGAGATTAATTTTGATTAGTTTACTTTAGAATCGATATAATCGTAAACATCTTTAACAGTTCTGATTTTCTCAGCATCTTCGTCTGGGATTTCAGTATCAAATTCTTCTTCAAGAGCCATTACAAGTTCAACTGTATCTAAAGAGTCAGCACCTAGGTCATCGATGAAAGAAGCTTCTGGTTTAAGATCTTCTTCTTTAACACCTAATTGCTCAACGATTATAGAGTTAACTTTAGCATATACTTCATTTGCGCTCATGTTTTTTTCCTTCTTATTTTTGTTTTGAAAAAATTAAAATTACTATTCACATCCAATAATATTATTTTTTAATCACTTTTGCAATAACTTTGCAAAATTTAAGCCATATACATTCCACCATTTACATGGATAGTTTGTCCTGTTATGTATTTTGCATCTTCAGAAGCTAAGAAAGCAACTGCAGCTGCAATATCTTTAGGTTCACCCATTTGACCAGATGGTATCTTAGTAGCTATGAATGATTTTTGTTCATCTGTAAGTTTGTTTGTCATGTCTGTAGCTATAAAGCCTGGTGCAACAACGTTTACTGTAATATTGCGAGTTGCAGCTTCATAGGCTAATGACTTTGAAAAGCCAATAACCCCAGCTTTAGCAGCACAATAGTTTGTTTGTCCTGGGTTACCAGCAGAGCCTACCACAGAGCCGATAGAGATTATTCTGCCCCATCTTTTTTTCATCATGCCTCTTACACATTCTTTTGACATGCGGAAAATAGAGCTTAAATTAGTATTTATAACTGATTGCCATTCATCTTCTGACATTCGCATCATTAGATTATCACGAGTTATTCCAGCATTGTTAACTAGAATATCTATAGCTAGGTTCTCAGCTTTTAATTGAGCAAAGAAATTTTGAATACTTTCAATATCAGAGATATTTAAAACTAGACCTTTTGCCTTGAATCCTTTGTTTTTCATTTCATTTTCAAACTTTTCTGCAGAACCTTCGCTAGTAGCTGTACCTATTACCATAGCCCCTTTGCTTGCTATTGCTTTAGCAACTTCAAAACCAATTCCTCTGCTAGCTCCTGTAACTAGAGCAATCTTATCATTTAAAGACATATATTATCTCCTCTTAAATATTTTCTAGACTATCAACACTATTAGTGTCTTTGATAGTTAGTGATTTATCAATTCTTTTTACTAATCCCGATAAGACTTTATTAGGTCCACATTCAATAACTTCGGTAACTCCAAGTTTAACTAGCTCTTCTATTGATTGAGTCCAAAGCACAGGTTTATAAAGCTGTTTAATAACCGCTGATTTTATTTCTGTTGGTGTCTCATGTGACATCGCATCGAAGTTTTGTACTATGGCAGTCGTAGGTTTTTTAAACTCGACATTGTTAAGTGCTACTTCAAATTTATCAGCTGCGGCTTTCATAAGTGAGCAGTGCGAGGGTACACTTACAGCTAGAATTTGAGCTCTTTTAGCTCCTTTTGTTTTTGCTATTTCGTTAGCTTTTTCAACAGCGGCTTTTTCACCTGATATTACTACTTGGCCAGTTGAATTAAAGTTTGCTGCTTCAACAATCCCTGCATCAGATGCCTCTTGACAGCTACTTATAACATCTTCATTTGACAGTCCTAAGATTGCGCTCATAGCACACTCCTTGTCAGTGACGGCACCTTGCATTAATTTTCCGCGAGTTGATACTAATTGTAGAGCATCTTTATATGAGATACACTCGGCCGCTAGTAGAGCAGTGTATTCTCCTAAGCTATGCCCAGCGAAGTACTCTATTTGTAGTTCTGGCTTCTGTTCTTTTAAAACTTTATATATAGCATAGCTTGTAGCAAGCAGTGCTGGCTGAGTAAACTCTGTTTTATTTAAGGTTGACTCATCATTTTGTATAATATCCCATAAATCGTAGCCTAGGTGCGTCTTTGCTTCGTCTAGGATATTTCTAAAAGTCTCAAAATTTTCATAATAATCTTGAAGCATTCCTAGCTTTTGTGATCCTTGACCTGGGAAAACTACAGCAATTTTTGACATAATAAATCTCCTCTATGATATTGAAATAACTTTTAAAAAAATGACTAAATTTTTGCAATAAATCCGCCCCATACGAATCCTGCGCCAAATGCTTCTGAGATTATGGTGTCTCCTGATTTGATTTGGTTTGTTTTGATAGCATGATCTAGGGCTAAAGGTATTGAAGCTGCTGATGTATTACCATGATCTTGAAGTGTTGTAACTACTTTTGACATAGGCATATCTATTTTCTTAGCAGTTGAATTTAATATTCTATAGTTTGCTTGATGTGGAACTAGCCAGTCTATTTGATTAGCTTGTATTCCTGCTTCTTTGATTAGATTATCTGCAAGAGATGAAAGCCTTGAGACAGCAAATTTGAAAACTTTGTTCCCTTCCATAATTAGATAAGGGTCTATGTTTATGGCTTCTCCTCTTGATGTAGGGAGATTGTTAGGTACATTAAGCATATCTAAACATGAACCATCTGTATAAAGTAAAGATGATAAGATCTTTTTCTCGTCACTTATAGAAATAACTACAGCTCCGGCACCATCACCGAAAAGTACACATGTTGAACGATCACTCCAGTCAAGAACTCGAGTCATTTTCTCAGCACCAATTACTAATATATTTTTTGATATGCCTGTTTCAATGTATTGTTTTGCAATATCAAGAGCATACACAAAACCACTGCAGGCTGCTGATATGTCAAAACACCTAACATTAAAATGATCAATTTGTAAATTTTGATGTACCATGGATGCTGTTGATGGCATTATAAAATCTGGCGTGCTTGTAGCAACTATTATCATGTCAATGTCGTTAGCATTAATTTTGGCAGAATCTAGTGCTTTTTTTGCTGCTTCAGTTGCCATAAAGCTCGTGGTTTCTGTTTCATTCGCGCAATGGCGTCTTTCTATACCAACTCTTTGCTTGATCCATTCATCTGAAGTATCAACAAATTTACTTATATCTTCATTGGTTAAGATTTTTTCAGGTAAGTAACTTCCTGTACCAAGTATTTGTGCAAACATTATATAGTTATACCTATTTAGTTAGATTAGTAACAAAAGTTATTGTAAATAAGCAGTCATAAGAAAGCCTATTGTCTAAAAACATTGTATCACGATTGGTAAAGATTAAAGAACTTTTTCTAATGATTCTTGAATAGTTTTAGGAATGTTGTGTTTGATTTCTTTTACAGCTTCATAGATGGCAGTTTCAAATGCATTCGCACTTGCACTACCATGGCTTTTAACAACTATGCCTGTTAAACCTAGTAATGATGCACCATTGAAGCTATCTAGGTTCATTCCTTTTTTCATTTTTTTAAATAGTGGTAGAGACATAATTACGGGTATCTTCATTAATAACGATGTTTCTGTAATCGATTTTTTAATCAATGATTCTATAAGTCTTAGACTACCTTCCATTGTTTTTAAAGAAACGTTGCCGACAAAACCATCGCATACAATTACATCTGTTGTATCATCAAAAATGTGTTTTCCCTCAATATATCCTTGATAGTTAATGAAATCACAGCCTTGTAATAATTTTGAAGCATTCTTAATATTATCTAGACCTTTCATCTCTTCTTCACCAATGTTTAGTAAAGAGACTCTTGGCTCAGCTAAGCCTTTTGAGCTAGCTGCAAGTATCGATCCCATAATAGCAAATTGGAAAAGCTGTTCAGAAGAACAAACAACGTTAGCACCAAGATCAAGCATGTATGTTTTGCTAAGTTGCTTTGTATCTCTATTAAATGCAGGCAATGCATATACTATAGCAGGGCGATCAACCCCGTTTACGGTTTTGAGTACAAACTTTGAAGTTGCCATTAATGCGCCTGTATTACCAGCACTCACGCAAGCATCTACAGTCCCATCTTTAACAAGGTTTATAGCTACACGCATTGATGAGTCCTTCTTTTTTCTTACTGCTATTGAAGGAGATTCATCCATACCGACTGTTTCACTAGCATGATGAATAGCTATTCTCTGTAAAACGGGCAGTTTTATTTTTTTGACTTTTGAATATCTGTCTAAGGCTCTTTTTACTTTGTGGTGATCTCCAACTAATACTATTTGTAAGTTAGAGTCTTTTTTAACTGCTTCAAGAGCTGCAGGAATAGTGGTGTTTAAACCATTATCTCCACCCATTGCATCTATAGATATTTTGTAACCCATAATTAATAAAACTTCCTATGTCGCTAATTGATATATTTGTAAATACTCACCAACCAAGGCATAAATATAGTGTGAGATGATTTTAAAAGATGACTGGAATAAATATTAGTCTTCAGATTTTGTATCTACTACTTTCTTGCCTTTGTAGAATCCGTTAGGTGAGACATGATGTCTTAAGTGCAACTCACCTGTAGATTTGTCAGTAGATAATGTTGGACCTGTTAAAGAATCGTGAGATCTTCTCATGTCTCTTTTTGATCTGCTTTTTTTAACTTGTTGTACAGCCATTTTAGATAACCTCTTTTATGTATTTTTAAATTCTAAATCTGTCGTTACTTAAGCTTTTTGAGAATCTCGAAAGGATTCGGTTTTTCTTCAGTAACAGTTTCTTGCTCGCTATAGTATGAATGTTTTTTTGTCTTTTTACAAGAGCTAGCATCTTTTTTTGGTGCTAATGGTAGTTCTAGAAGTATTTCTTCTTTGATAATATCTTTTAAATCTATCAATGCGCTTTCGCAGATAAAAGGCTCGTGTAAGCTATCTTGAACGAGTCTATCATCTTCAGTAATTATTATGCTATTTGTAATTGTAATAGGGTAGTCAAATGGCTCAAGAGAGTCTTGGCATATTAGTTTGATTACGCCATTAACATTATATCTAATGCATGCGTGATTTTTCTCTTCAAAAAAAGAAAAAGAGCAGTTAAATGTGTGTGGCGTGTCAACTATGAGTTTAGAGATATGGTTTAAGTTTTCTATAGTTATTTGTATGTTTTCTAACTCTCTTTTTTGTTTTGCGTATATGCTATAGTTTATTTGGCTGTGTTTGCCTTTCATATATGTATTTTTCATATTTCATTGTGATACTATTCTATATACATTTCTTGTTTTATGAAAGTCTGTACTGTATCATCTTACTAGTTATATTTTTTTAAATTGATAACACAGTAAAAGGATCAAGTAATAATGTCTTTATCTATCCCTAGAGAATTTTCAAATGCTATAAGATTTTTATCTATCGATGCAACACTTAAGGCAAAATCAGGACATCCAGGTATGCCTATGGGTATGGCCGATATCGCTACGGTTTTGTGGACCAAGTTTCTTAAACATAATCCTCAAAATCCAAACTGGATAAATCGTGATAGATTTGTACTTTCAAATGGTCATGGTTCTATGCTTTTATATTCTTTACTGCATCTTAGTGGTTATGATTTAAGTATTGATGATATTAAAAATTTTAGGCAACTTCATTCTAAAACTCCAGGTCATCCTGAATATGGTTATGCGCCAGGTGTAGAGACTACAACTGGACCATTGGGTCAAGGTGTGGCTAATGCTGTTGGTATGGCACTAGGTGAAAAGCTATTGTCAGATAGATACAATACATCTGACTTGAAAGTAATAGACCATCACACCTATGTATTTTTAGGCGATGGGTGTCTAATGGAGGGTATATCTCATGAAGCGTGTTCGTTAGCTGGTACCTTAGGTCTAAATAAACTAATAGCATTTTGGGATGATAATAGTATTTCTATAGATGGGGATACAAAAGGTTGGTTTACTGATAATACAGTTGAGAGATTCAAAGCCTACGGCTGGAATGTGATTGAGGATGTAGATGGTCATAATTTTGAGGCTATTGAAAAAGCTATAGCTAAAGCACAATCTGAACAAAGTAAGCCAACTTTGATTTGTTGTAAAACGATTATTGGGTTTGGCTCTCCAGAAAAGGCTGGTACTGCATCTGTACATGGCTCGCCTTTGAGTGAACAAGAAAGAGCTTCAGTCGCAAAAGAGCTTGATTGGAATTATGCTCCTTTTGAAATTCCTAATGATGTATATAAATACTGGGATGCTAAAGAAAAAGGACAAGCTTTAGAAGCAAATTGGCAGAAACAATTGGATTTATATAAGAGTAATCCTAAGTTTGAAGAATTTGATAGAGTGTTGAAAAAACAGTTGCCTGCAAATCTTGAGCAGGAAGTTGAGCAATATATTGCTTCACAGCTAGCGAATCCTGTAAAAGTGGCTACGCGTAAAGCATCTCAGATGGCTTTAGAAGTGTTGTGCAAGAATATGCCAGAAATGTTTGGTGGTTCAGCAGATTTAACAGGATCAAACAATACAAATTGGAGTGGATCAATTTGGTTGAACAATACTGATAAAGGAGCTAACTATCTTTCTTATGGGGTGAGAGAGTTTGGTATGGCTGCTATCATGAATGGCTTAAGTTTATATGGTGGTTTAAAGCCATACGGAGGAACATTCTTGGTGTTCAGTGATTACTCTAGAAATGCTATTAGAATGTCTGCTCTTATGAAACAACCCGTGGTTCATGTAATGTCTCATGATTCTATCGGTTTGGGAGAAGATGGACCAACTCATCAACCTATAGAACATATACCTAGTTTAAGATTGATACCAAATTTAAATGTTTGGAGACCAGCAGATACTATAGAAACAATGGTTGCTTGGAATGAAGCGGTTAAGTCTAATGAGACTCCAAGTATTATGGTACTAACGCGTCAAGGTTTAGAGCCTGTGGTTCAGACTAAAGAACAAGTTTCTGATATTGTGAAAGGTGGGTATTTAGTCAGAAATAATAAAGATGCTAGATTAACTATTGTAGCTACAGGCTCAGAAGTCGAGCTAGCAATTAAAGTAGTAAAAGAATATGAAGACAAAGCAATAAAAGTTAATGTTGCTTCTATTCCATGTGTCGACGTTTTCGATACTCAAACTCATGAGTATAAAAAATCAGTAATAAGAGATGATATCCCAGCAATTTTTGTGGAGATGGCTCAGCCTGATGGGTGGTATAAGTATATGCCTAAAGCTGGTGGTGAAGTGAAAGGGATTTATAGTTTCGGTGAGTCCGCGCCAGCTGAGGATTTATTTAAGCATTTTGGTTTTACTGTAGAAAATATCAGCAACATAGTTGCTAAATATGTGTAATAAACTTTCGAAAGATAATATCTTAAGGAGATTAAAATGAGAGTTGCAATTAATGGTTTCGGTAGAATTGGTCGTTTAGCTTTTCGTCAAATGTTTGACAAGGCTGGTATAGAGATTGTTGCGATCAATGATTTAACAAATCCAAAAATGTTAGCACATTTATTAAAATATGATTCTGCTCAAGGTAGATTTTCAAAAGCAGCTGTTACAACTGCAAAAGATGACGCTATTGTTGTAGATGGTAAAGAAATTAAAATATATGCTGAAAAAGATGCTGCTAATTTGCCTTGGGGTGAATTGAAAGTAGATCTAGTATTAGAATGTACAGGTTTTTATGTATCAAAAGCAAAGTCACAAGCTCATATTGATGCTGGTGCTAAAAAAGTAGTTATTTCAGCTCCTGCTGGTAATGATTTACCAACAGTAGTTTTTGGTGTTAACCATGATATATTAACTGCAGATGAGAAAATTATTTCAGCAGCTTCTTGTACAACTAACTGTTTAGCTCCTATGGCTAAAGGTCTCCATGATTTAGCAACAATTGAAAGTGGTTTTATGACAACTATTCATGCTTATACTGGTGATCAAAATACTTTAGATGCACCTCATGCTAAAAATGACTTCCGTCGCGCAAGAGCTGCAGCTGTAAATATTGTACCTAACTCAACTGGTGCTGCTAAAGCTATTGGTTTAGTAATTCCTGAACTTGCAGGTAAGTTAGATGGGGCTGCTCAACGTGTTCCTGTTCCTACTGGATCATTAACAGAATTAGTTGCTGTAGTGTCTAAGAGTGTAACAGCTGAAGATGTAAATGCTGCTATGAAAGCAGCTGCTAATGAATCTTTTGGTTATACTGAAGAGGAATTAGTATCTAGTGATATCGTAGGAATTTCTGAAGGATCATTATTTGATGCAACTCAAACTAAAGTTACTTCACTTGGAGATAAGTCTCTAGTTAAAGTTGTATCTTGGTATGATAATGAAATGTCATATACAAATCAAATGGTAAGAGTAGTAGAGTACTTTGGAGCTCTGTAAACACTTATAGGTGGTATAAATGAGTTTTCTAACATTAAAAGATGTTGATCTTGAGAATAAGAGAGTCTTAGTTCGTGTTGATTTTAATGTACCTATCAAAGATGGTAAGGTTACAAGTAAAGTCAGAATTGAGGCGGCTATTCCAACTATTCAGTATATTTTAGATCAAGGCGGAGCTGTGATTTTAATGTCACACCTTGGTCGTCCTACAGAAGGCGAGTATGACTCTCAATTTTCACTTGAACCTGTTGCTGAAGCATTATCTCAAATCATCAAAAAACCAGTTAGATTTGCTAAAGATTGGCTAAATGGTGTTGATGCTAAAGCTGGTGAAATTGTTATGTGCGATAATGTACGTTTCAATAAAGGTGAGAAAAAGTCTGACGATGAGCTATCAAAAAAAATAGCAAGTCTTGGTGATGTGTTTGTTATGGATGCATTTGCTACAGCTCATAGAGCTCAAGCATCGACTTATGGAGTAGCTAAGTATGTGCCTGTAGCGTGTGCAGGTCTACTTTTAGCTAATGAAATCAAAGCACTAGAAAAAGCTTTGAAGGCTCCTAAGAAACCAATGGTGGCTATAGTTGGTGGATCTAAAGTTTCAACAAAGTTATCTGTTTTACACAATCTTCTTGATAAGGTTGAGATTCTTATTGTTGGTGGAGGTATTGCAAACACTTTCATAAAAGCTGAAGGATTTAATATTGGTAATTCACTATATGAAGAAGATCTTGTTGGTGAAGCTAAAGATATCTTGGCAAAAGCGAAAGAGCTTGGTGTAAACATACCTGTACCAGTAGATGTAAGAGTTGCAAAAGAGTTTAGCGAAAATGCTGTTGCAGTAGTTAAAAATGTTGCTGATGTTGCTGATGATGAAATGATACTAGATATAGGTCCGAAGTCTGAAAGAAATATTGCAGCGCTTTTAAAATCTGCTAACACTATTCTTTGGAATGGTCCTGTAGGAGTGTTTGAATTTGATAATTTTGCAGAAGGTACAAAAGCTCTATCTTTAGCGATAGCTGAATCAGATGCTTTCTCTGTTGCTGGTGGTGGTGATACTATCGCAGCGATTGAGAAATTTGATATTAAAGATAAAGTGTCTTATATATCAACTGCTGGCGGAGCATTTTTAGAGTTTCTTGAAGGTAAGAAACTACCTGCTGTAGAAATATTGAAAGAGAAAGCAACTATATAACTGTAGGTTATTTATATGAGAAGAACGAAAATTTTAGCTACTCTTGGTCCTGCTAGTGAATCTAGAGAAGCGTTAACAGAGATGATTAAAGCAGGTGTTAATGCGGTAAGATGTAATTTTTCGCATGGATCTGCTGAAGATCATCGTAAAAGAGTTGATCTAATTCGTCAAATAGCAAAAGAGCAAGATACTTACGTTGGTATTTTGGCGGATTTACAAGGTCCAAAAATAAGACTATCGAAGTTCAAAAATGGTTCTGTGATAATCAAGAAAGGTCAAAAATTTACACTTGATGCAGATCTTGGTATCGAAGATGGTGATGAAAATACAGTTGGTATTGACTATAAAGAGCTTATTCAGGACGTTAAGAAGGGCGATATACTATTAGTTGATGATGGTAAAATTGTTCTAGAAGTTGATTCTGTTAAGGGTAACAAAGCGGTAACAAAAGTTGTTATCGGAGGTAAAGTTTCCAATAATAAAGGAATCAACAAAAAAGGTGGTGGCTTGACTGCTCCTGCTTTAACAGATAAAGATAAGCAAGATATCAAAGTAGCAGCAATGCTTCAGGTAGACTTCCTAGCAGTTTCATTTGTCAGAGATGGCAAAGATATGGAGTATGCACGTCAGCTTGTAAATGAAGCTGGTTGGAAGCCTGCAATGGTTGCTAAAATTGAGCGAGCAGAGGCAGTATTAGAAGATAATCTGAAAAGTATAGTAGATGCTTCAGATCTTGTGATGGTGGCTCGAGGCGATTTAGCAGTTGAAATTGGTGATGAAAATGTTCCAACTGTACAAAAATTAATTATCAGCACAGCTAGAAGAAATGAGAAAGGTTCTATTACTGCTACTCAAATGATGGAATCAATGATTGAAAACTCATCTCCAACTCGTGCTGAAGCATCTGATGTGGCAAATGCTGTATTTGATGGTACCGATGCTGTGATGCTATCAGCTGAAACAGCGGTCGGTAAGTATCCTGTTGAAACTATTTCTGCTATGTCAAGAATTTGTGAATCTGCAGAGAGAAGCAAATATACACATATTACTAAGAAACAGAAGATTGCTGATTGTGATAGAGTTGATCATGCTGTTTCAGTTGCAGCTGTTAAAATTGCCAATGATATTGGTGCTAAAGGCTTAATAGTATTGACAGAGGGTGGAAATACTTCGCGTTGGATGTCACGTGTAAATTCTGAGCTACCTATCTATGCACTATCACGTAATGCTACAACATTAGGAGCAATGACATTGTTTAGAGGAGTTGTTCCTCTATATTTTGACTCTACTAGAATGTCTAAGTTGTATGTCAATAGATCAGCTTCTATAGAGTTAGAAAGTAGAGGCTTAGCCAAGGATGGTGATATTCTTGTTTTGACAAGTGGTGATAGTATGGGTGTACATGGAAGTACTAATAAAATTAAAGTAATAATTGCAGGTCAAGTAAGATAAGGAGATAAACATGGCTTTAGTTTCATTGCGTCAACTATTGGATCATGCCGCAGAGCATGGTTATGGGTTGCCAGCGTTTAATGTAAATAATCTTGAGCAAGTAAGAGCTGTTATGGAAGCTGCTGATAGAGTTAATTCACCAGTTATTCTACAGGGTTCTGCGGGTGCAAGAAAGTATGCAGGAGCTCCGTTTATAAGACATCTAGTCCTTGCAGCGATTGAAGAGTATCCTCATATTCCGGTTTGTATGCACCAAGATCATGGTACATCTCCATCTGTTTGTCAAAGATCTATTCAATTAGGTTTTTCATCTGTAATGATGGATGGCTCATTAAAATCAGATGGTAAAACTCCTTCTGATTATGAGTATAATGTTAATGTTACAAAAACTGTTTCTGATATGGCTCACGCTTGTGGTGTATCAGTTGAAGGTGAGCTTGGATGTCTTGGTTCATTAGAAACTGGGCAGGCAGGAGAAGAAGATGGTGTTGGTGCTGAGGGTACTCTGTCTATGGATCAAATGCTTACAGATCCAGAAGAAGCAGCTGATTTTGTTAAGAAAACAAAAGTAGATGCTTTAGCAATTGCTATAGGTACTTCTCATGGAGCTTATAAGTTTACTAAGCCACCTACAGGTGATGTACTATCTATTAAGAGAGTAAAAGAAATTCATGCAAGAATTCCTGATACTCACTTAGTAATGCATGGCTCATCTTCAGTACCTCAAGATTGGTTAGAAGTAATCAATACTTATGGTGGTGCTATGGGTGAGACTTATGGTGTGCCAGTAGAAGAAATCGTTGAAGCAATCAAGTATGGTGTGCGTAAGGTAAATATTGATACTGATTTACGTATGGCTGCTACTGGTGCGATTAGAAGATTTATGGCAGAAAATCCTGCTGAATTTGATCCACGTAAATATAATGCCGTAGCAAAAGTAGCTATGTCAGAAATCTGTCAAGCTAGATATGAAGCATTTGGTAGCGCTGGTATGGCTAGTAAAATTAAGCCAATTTCACTTGAAACAATGTTCCAACGTTATGAAAGTGGTGAACTTGATCCAATCGTGAAATAATATTTCTTTCTAATTTTTTCTATATTTTTAGCCAGAATTTTTTTAGTTAGTTACATTTATTTAGCTTGATATTCTTAATGGTTTAAGAGTGTTAAGATTCTGTATATTTATAACTTATACATTTTGATAAAGTTTGCGACAACGCCATTTGTCCAACCGAAGCCATCTTGTACTATATACTCGCCACCACCAGCATTTGCTTTAGGATTGACTACATCATATTTTTCACGGATCTTTCCAGTTTCTTTAAATTTTTCATTAACTGTATTTACAAATCTTTTAGCAATAGTTTCTGCAAGCTTGTCAAAACCATAATTTCTTAAACCTATAACAGCTTCAAAATGTAATGGCGCCCAGCCATTTGGAGAATCCCATTGTTGAGAAGTATTTAAAGTGGTTGTAATAAGTCCATGCTCTGTTAGAAATTGATTTTCTATAACCTTAGCTACCTTTATAGCTTGTTCTTGAGTGGCTATATTTAAAAATAGTGGTGTCACTCCTGCTAAGCTTGTAATGCTAGTAATTTTATTTGTCTTAGTATTTAGATCATAAAAAAAATCTTTTTCATTATCCCAAAAAGTATTTTGAATAAGTTTTTTTCTTTTTTCAGCTAACTCTAAATATTTAGTTGTTTTTTCTTGGTCTGAAATTTCAGTGAACCATTTACCTAATAGATTCTCTAATCCATATAGATAGCTATTTAAATCAATAGGTAGAATATCTGTTGTTTGAATAGTACTAAAATCATTTGTATTAGCAAACCAACGACTAGAAAAATCCCACCCAGATTCACAAGCTGTACGGATGTTACGATAGAAGTCCGATTTGTTTGCTATATTTTGCGCATGCTCAATATCTTCGCGATATGATTCTGGTCTAGGGGTGGCAGACTCATCCCAATATCTATTTAAACCGTTTACATTTCTTTGAGTATTCATCCAAAATGAGTATTCTTTTTCTAAAGATGGTAAATATTTTTCAATAGCGGAAATACCTAGCTCTTGATATAAGATATTTACGATTAAGTAAAATAGAGGTGGTTGCGAACGAGTTAGATAATATTTTCTATTTGCATTTGGTACAAAGCCAACAGTATCTATCAAATATGCAAAGTTATCTGCAATATCTTTAATCATCTGTATTTCGCCATCAACTCGTAAACCTTCACAGGTAAAATAGCAGTCCCAATAATAAACCTCTCTAAACCTTCCACCAGGGATTATATAAGGTTTTGGAAGTGCTATAAGAGAACTTAGTGAGTCTTTTTCATCTGATGATTGATGTAAAAAATGCCACATTTGTTTTATGTATTGTTGTAGTGATATTTCTTTGCTATTATCAAAAGTTTTTTCTGATACTGGAGGATAAAAGTTATTCTCAACAAAAGTTTTAAGATCAAAATCAACAATGTCTTTGAGTTTTTTGTAATCATCTAAGATATCTTCAGGAGATCTTTTAGGAGTCATATCGACAAAGTATTTTGAGTCGTTAAAACATGGTTTTAATTGAACTGCTTCAAAAAGTTCACCTGATAGTTGTATTAGCTGTTCTTGATTATTAGACATAATTATTTATTCCTATGAAGTTTAGCATAAGGGGGTATTAATAGTACTAAAAGTGCTATAGGTATAAGTACGCAGTAAAATGCGGTTACGCCACCAAAGTGTGCAAATATTTCACTAATTATCCTAGAACCAATAGTACCACCTAGAGCAGAAAATATGATTATTAAACCAGCCATAGCACTTTGTAAGTTTTCAGGTTGGCTACTAAGAATGCTCGAACATAGTGTTGGATATATTGGAGCCATAAAAAAACCAATCATAGGAAACAATAAGGCTATAACTACAGCTAAATAAGAATCTGTTTGATTAGTATCTATTAGTTTAGATAGTTGTAAGGTTGATACTATTAATATTCCACAGCATATAAGACCTATGATAATAATTACTTTCCAGTCAATCTTTTTCATTATGAAGCCAAAAGTGATTCTACCAGCAGCTATGCTTAAAGCAAAAATACTTGCCATAAAGACACTGGTTGATGTAGAAAGGTGAAGTACTCTAGTGTTAAATGTTGGAAGCCAAGATTGTACACCTTGTTCGATAAATACATAAAAAAATACACTAATTATAAATAACATCACAATTGGTAGTTTTATGAGTTTTAGCATACTTAAAGTATCTGCTAGAAAATTAGAATTTTTAGATGTTTGTACTGCTGATTCATCAAGTTTGGTAAATAAAAGTAGCAAAAATGCAACTAAGCATAAGCCAGCTAATAACCAGTATGTGCCAAGCCAGTTACCAAAATGAATAAATATGCTAAATACAAAAAAACATAATACAACACCTATCTGAAAGACTCCTTCTAATAAACTCATTAAGCTAGCATGTGCTTTTGAGTCATTGGTAATTAATCCAACAGTTGAGTATACAGATACCTTAATAAGAGCAAAAGCTACTCCTATTAAGATAAATAGTAGTTTAGCTGTTAAAAAGCTATCTAAAGTAGCCATAGCAATACAACCAGTAGCTATTATTATAAGTCCTGTTAGCATGGCATTTTTATAACCAAATCTTGGTATAAATGAACAAATGGCAAATGAAACTATTGCTATAGTAAGATCTTTACATGCTTCAAGAATACTTGCTTGAACTTCTGTGACTTGATAGTGAGTAACTGATTGTAGAATCACAATACCAACACTATTAAGTAAAATAGCACTAATAAAGAAAATGAGAAATAGCGAAAGTTTAAGTTGAAAATATTTCATATGATTAACAAAAAATTGTTTCTAACTTTAGGATAAACAAAGTTATATATGTAAACAAGTCTAAGAAAGAGTAATTCTAAAAAGTAATAGGACTTCAAAAATTGAAATAATCAGTGTTTGTGAATTAGCCAGTGGGTTATAATAAAATTAAGATTTTACTATTGGGATGGTAATGATGAATAAGTATAAATACTGTATTGGAATTATGTCTGGAACTTCACTGGATGGAATTGATGTAGCTTTATGTAAGATTCGAGGATATGGATTAAACACAGATATTAAACTTTTAGACTTTAAGACTTATTCTTACTCTAATAATTTATTAAATGATATTAATCAGTCTTTAGATTTAACAAAAAGTAATGCGCAGCTATTATGTAGTCTTAATTTTAAGCTTGGAATTGAATATGCTAATGCTGTAAGGAAGTTAGTAGCTGTAAATAACCTAAAATTAGAAGATATCGCGTTCATAGCTAGTCATGGGCAGACTATATATCACCAAGCAAAAAATGAAGATGGATTTATTAAATCATCATTACAGTTGGGTGATGCTGCGACGATAGCTTATGAATGTCGAACAACAGTGGTGTCAAATTTTAGAGCGGGAGATATTGCAGCTGGAGGAGATGGAGCACCATTGGTACCATATGTCGACTATATTCTTTATAGTGATAAAAATAAATCACGTGCTCTACATAATATTGGTGGAATAGCCAATACTACAATTATCCCTAAAAATGCAAATATCAATGATATATATGCATTTGATACTGGTCCAGGTAACATGATGATAAATAGGGCAATGGAGGTTTTGTTTAATCGAGATTATGATAAAGATGGCGAAATAGCAGCCTCTGGGATAGTTATTGTAGATATGTTGCAAGAGCTTTTGCAAAATCCATATTTAGCTCAGAAGCCACCAAAATCAACAGGTAGAGAGCTTTTTGGTATTGAATATACGGATTATATTCTTGATAAATATAAGCAAAGCAGTCCTAAAGATATAGTCCATACACTAACTATATTTACAGCAGAGAGTATAATTAAAGCTTATAGAGATTTTGTATTTGAGAAAGTTAAGCTTGATCAAATAATTTTCACTGGAGGAGGAGCGTATAATAAGTTTCTGATAGAAACTATTAAAAAATTAGTCAAAACTGAAGTCTTAACATTTGAAGATATTGGTCATAATAGTGACGCAAAAGAAGCCATAGCCTTTGCTGTGCTAGGAAATGAAACTCTTAACCATAGCTATAATAATCTCCCATCGGCAACAGGTGCAAAAGATAGAGTGATATTGGGGCAGATAAACATCTATTAGAAGTGCTGTAAAATAATTTAATTAGTAGCAAGGTTCATGTAAAAATAACAAATACAGATGTTTTGTTGTTTGGGGTTTACATGGCTGAAGATATTAACGATATATTATATGATACTGATGATCTAAAAAAAGAAAAGGTTAATGGAGGCTTTTTTGATTTTATAAAAGCATGGTTTTATAATGACATTGAAAGGCATATGTTTTTTGAGGATGAGATTATTGTTGCTCAAAAATTAAAAACAATAGATGTCATGGCTAATACTTATGCTGTAGAAAGAAAAAAATATTTTGAAAAATTTTTGAAGGACTCGCATAAACAAAAAGGAATTCTTACAAGAATTAAAGATAGAGATTTTGCTTTTTATAAAGATCCTACTAGAGTTAAACTGTGGAGTAGTATTACTGATACAGAAGTTTATAATTTTTTCATAAAATCAAGTGTCAACCAGATGCTTGGTGGTGGAAATGTAGCGCAATTAACTTCACTGCCAAAATTTAAGTTTAATGCTAAATTAACAGCGTCTATTAATAGTGAAAATGCTTCAGCTGCTGCGAGTCTTGTTGCTGCGGGTGAAAAAAGCTTTATGGGTAGCTCTTGTATAAATATCTGGTCTAATTTACCTATATTCGATAGTGAAAGAGGAGATGTTAAATCATTTATACCTCTATACCTTAGAATGAGTGGTAAAGCATCATCAGCAATGTTTAGTTACAATGTTGATATTAGTGCAAATACAAGTAAGTTGAACTTTACAGATTCGAAATCTTTGGAATTGCTAGATAATTTTAAAGGGAATGTGAATCTTAAACTAGTAACAGCAAAAGGCTCAAAAGAAGCTAAGAGCTTTGTTTATACACCTAAATTTAAAGAAGACTATAAACTTTTGAATGAATTAGGCTTTGTTTTGAATACCCCTGATGGTTCATATAGATACTTAGTTCCTAAAACTAGAGATGGTCTTGATTTAATTAGAGAGTATACATATCCTGAGATTGAGCAGATTTATTTTGGTAGAAGTGCACTCTCTGGTTATTCAAAAAGTAATTATGAAAAACAGAGCCTAGGTATTGAGAAAAATGGTGAAGGGCTCATGACTCTTGCGGTAAGTTCTAAAGATTATGAAAATCCATTAATTCAAGTAAAGACTTCTACTAACACTGCGAGCTTTGATCTTTTATCTGGCGAAATAAAAGGTAAGATTTTGGCAGATAATTTGATAGGTTTTGCAGATGCTAAAGGTTCTGTAAATAAGTTTAGAAATCAGGTTGATTCAATTATTAAAAAGAATATAGGTGAAAGTTATGAGTCACCTTTTAAGATACCAAACTTGTCTGAGTTTAGTGATATGGAGATTAAGGCAAGATTTGGACTATATTCTAAACAGTCAGCATCTAAGCTTAGAACGCTAAGAATTTCTATACCTATGACTACCAAGATGTTAGATTTCAATCAAACATCTGGATCATATGATATAAAATCGGGGATGGGATATTCGATGGCTCAAAGAAATGATTTGAAAGGAGCTATTGCATATAAGCAAGGGTTATTAGAAAGCTCAGCACAGAGACTATTAACAGGTGAGAATTTAGATTTAAAGAATCAGTTGACATCAACAGCTAAAGATTTGACAAAAGACTATGTTGATTTTGGTAATTATGCAAAGAACAAGGCTGGTTCGATGATGGAGAGTGTTTCAACTGCGGCCCAACAAGACTTTGATCTTGCTAAAACAACAGGAACAAGTGCATATGGAAGTGCTCAAAATATATTGTCTAGCATATATGATAAAGGGGGTACTTTTGATTCGATAATAGGGTCTCTAAGTGAAATATATAAGCTTAAAGGAAATCAGTTAACTAATATTGACTCTAATGAAATTCTTAATGTATTGTCAAAAAATTCCTCTTTAGCTAATTTATCTGGTAATGTTGGGGCGGATTTAAATGAGCTTAAGTCAAAGTTTAAAGACATTGCATCTTTAGATATAAAGAAAAAAGCTTCTGAGGCAATATTATCAACTAGTCAGCAACAGTATAATCCTAGTTTTAATAAAGCCAAAACATTTAGTAGCCCGGATTCATTTTATGTCCAAGATACTCTGATTAACTACTCGCAGACTCTGAAAAAAGAAGAATTTAAAGATCAGATGTCTGTAATAAATGTAGTAGAGTTTGATGATAGTAGTGACTTACCTATATTATTTAATCTTTGTAAAATGATGACTAGTGAGTCAGGAAAGGAAGAAGCTAAAAATTTTCTTAGTAAAAAAGAAAATTCAGAAAAGACAAAACAATTTGTTGAATCTTTAGAAAATAGAGCAACTGTAATAAGTCCAGAATCAAATATTAGTTATACTTCAATAAATGTGTTGTGTAATAAAGGAGCTGGCTCTGTTATTACGGAAAATAATAAAGCATCCTCAGTTTCTTTGGGTTCTACTGTGAGTTTGGCAGAATTCAATAGAATGTACGCTCTTAATTCTAGAGTATCAAGGGTTGGTGCTTCTCCCCTTGAAGAATTATCAAGCTTCTCAACTAGAAAAAACAAGTATAAAGTAACATTTGAAGAGTACTTTACAAAGCTTACAGTTCAGCGATATATTGAAGTTATGGGTGTGGATGATGAAGCTGATTTCATCAGGTCATTTGTATCACCAATGATGGAGTGTCAAAAGAAATTGCTAGATAATCTAGTGATTTTGAATAAAGAAGCTAAATGGAAGAGTAGCTCATCTTTTAAAAGTGTATTCTCAAGTAGTGATAACTTCAGTTTTACTGGATGGTTGAAAGATAGACTTCCTGGTTTTGATTTCGAATTATCTCAGGAGTATGCATATTTTACAGGTTTAGTAATCAATTTTTCTATTGAAGAAGATAGTTCATCATCTGAAACAGTAATCAAACTTTGTAGTATTATCAGATCTTTAGATAAGCTTACAAGAGGGTTCTATTTGCTATTAAGAAGAATGGCAAAAAATAGAAACTCAAGAGTTGGATCTCATGATGTTTCTGAAAGTCATCTTAATATGGTTAAGCAGATATTAACATCGTTATGTGAACCATATAAAAATTTTACACAAAAGGTCGAAGATACAGAACTCTTGTCTGCATTAGTTAATATGTTGAATTTTATGGATAGTTTTGTTGAGGTACAAAGACTATGTGCTTCAATATGTGTACCTAGTGACTCTTTCTTTGCTTTAGTCAATGATAATAAAGACTTATTGAGAGATATTTGTTATACGGTTGAAAAAAGTGGAGTTACAGGAATTGTATTTGAATCAACTTTTAGTTATTCTTCAGAACTTTTTGGCTCAAATAATCAAGATATGAAACTTAACATTAAGAGTTCTTCTATTAAATCTAGTGATGGTAAAGTAAATGAGTTTACCAGCATTGATAGAGATGCTAATACTGAAGCTGTATTACAGAATATTTACGATAACATCGCTAAGCTTGATGAACAAGATTTAGACAGATTATTTAGAGGTTTTAGGATATTAAAACAAGAAAATTCAACAAATACTGATAAAACTGGTTTTAATATAGGATTAACATATGACCCAATAACTAATGATGTATCTATTGATGTTAATAAAGACAATGAAAACCTTTACTCATATAGCAATATGAGTAAAGATGAATACGTTAAGAAAATTAAAAATATCGTAGAGGCAAAAGTGGCGCTTAATCTTGGTTTTGAACATGAAGAAGTGAGAAGTTCGCAAGGATTTAGTGTTTTAGCAACAATACCTGCTAAAGGATATTCTATTGATGATTTAAATAGAGTTTATAGACCAATGATTTGGGTTTGATTTTAGCTGTAGAAAGTATTGTTTTACAGCAGATGATAATGTAGTTTTTCTATTAGAAAGTTTTTAAACAGGAGATAGTGATAATGGCAAAAAATAAGATTCCAAATTCAAGGTTGATGATAAACTATGAAACTAAGGTGGATGGAGTTCTAAAGAAAAAAGAATTACCTTACAGAGTTTTGGTAGTTGGTGATTTGTCAAAGGGAAGATCGGTAGATGCAAAAAAAGAGTTTACTGATAGAGCTGTTAGACGAGTAAATAATGGTGTTGATAGAGCCTTAGAAGATATGAATATATCTTTTGACTTTGAAGCTCCAAACTTTGTTTCAAAAGATCCTAGTAATCTAAAAGTTAATTATAGAATCCAAAGTGTAAAAGATTTTAAACCTGATGCTGTTGCTAAAAAAGTTCCAGAAATCAGAGCACTACTCGAAATGAAAGAGATATTAGCATCTTTTGCTAAGGATATTGAAAATAATCGCAATCTTAAAAAGACTATAGATATGATTTTTTCAGATAATAATGAGCTAGAAGCTTTAAAGAGTAAGATTCCTGCTTTAACAAACTATACGATTAAAGATTCTGATGATGCAGAAGCTGTAGAATCTCAAGAGTCAAGCAATCAAAAGACAATAGAGGATAAATAGGAGAATTTTAGAATGTCAGAAAATAGTTTAAGTCTTACAGATGAACTTTTAAACAATTTTGGTGGTTCAGCTGAGATTGATAGCGTACTTAAAAATATAGATTTTGATGTTTCAGGTGATGCATCTAAAGTTCTTTCTTTATCTTCAGATTATAATGCTAGAAACCTCATGGCATTATCTCTTGTGTTAGCAAATAATGAAAGTATAAATAACTATAACCAAAAGTATATCCAGAAAGTTATTACGGTAATTGATAGACTTATTGATTTACAAGTTAATGCTATTATATCAAATGATGAGTTTAGATCTCTTGAGCAAGAGTGGCTTAAAGTTCAGGAAGTTTGTCAAGATGACTACGATAATGTAGAAGTAAGTATATTAGATGTTAAGAAAGAGGAATTACAGTATGATTTTGAGAGAAATCTATATGACATATCTAGTAGCGACTTCTTTAAGAAAGTGTATGTTGCAGAATTTGATCAATATGGTGGTGAACCGTATGGTGCGATACTTGGCTTGTATAATTTTGAAAACACTACAAATGATATAATTTGGTTGACAGGGATGGGCATGGTGGCAAAGAATTCTCATGCGCCATTTATAGCATCAATAGACAAGTCATTTTTTGGTGTTAAAGATCTATCAGAAATAACTCACATAAAGAGTTTTGAATCGTTGTTAGAACATCCTAGATATAAAGAGTGGAATGACTTTAGAAACCTAGATGTAGCTGCATATATCGGTTTGACTGTCGGAGATTTCATGTTGCGTCAGCCATATAACCCTGAGAATAACCCTGTTCAATATAAGCTTATGGAAGGCTTTAATGAGTTTGTGGATTATGAGAATAATAATAGCTACTTATGGGGACCTTCATCTATTCAGTTAGTTAAAAATATGATGAGATCATATGATAAAACTAGATGGTTCCAGTATATAAGAGGTGTTGAAAGTGGTGGTTATGTTAGAAACTTAGTATCGTGTGTTTATGACAATAAAGGTGTATTAGAAACGAAGTCGCCATTAAATGTACTATTTGCTGATTATATGGAGTTGTCATTAGCAAATATAGGTTTAATACCATTTGTAAGTGAAAAAGGTACAAGCAACGCTTGTTTCTTTAGTGTGAACTCAGCTAAGAAAGTTGAAGAGTTTGTAGATAATTTTGATTCTGCTAATTCAATGTTGATTGCTAATCTTTCTTATACTATGTGTATATCCAGAATTTCACATTATATTAAGTGTGTTATCAGAGATAAGATAGGAAGTGTTGTAGGTGCTGAGCAAATTCAAAATATTCTTTCAGATTGGATATCAGAGTTCGTTACTACTGTATATCAACCAACACCTTTAGAGATGGCAAGATATCCTTTTAGGAATGTTTCTATTGATGTTAAAACTATACCAGGTAAACCAGGGTGGTATTCATGTAAAATAAATGTGATTCCTCACATTCAATTTGAAGGTATGGATACTACAATGACTATTGATACTAGGTTAGAACCAGAATTATTCGGTGCGAATAATAACTAAAAACAAGGAGAATGATTATGAGCGAGATGATAACAAGACAGCAAGTGACAAGTGGTGAAACTATTCATGTTAGGACTGATCCTACAGCATGTATAGGATCTCATCCAAATCGTAGATTATTTATAGACTCATTTACTATGGCAGGAGTAAATCTTGATAAAAATATTGTTGCTATAGAAGGCGGAGAGGATGTTACAAAAGCAGATTCTGCAACTGCTGCAGCGAGTGTTATACGCCTATCTATAACTCCAGGCTCTATAAATCCAACAATAAGTATTACACTTGGAGCTTTGATTAAATCAAATACTAGGACTTTACTTGAAGGTGCTGTATCAAGTATATTACAAGCAGGGGCAACTGATATGAAAATAAAATTGGGTAACTCGAACAAAAAACAAGAGTACAAAACAGATGATGCTTGGGGCATTATGATTGATATATCTAATTTAGAATTATATCCTATTAGTGCAGAAGCATTTAGTATAAAAATAGAACCAACTGAACTTATGGGAGTTGCGAAAGATGGTATGAGATATCATATAATATCTATTGATGGACTCACAACTTCACAAGGTAGCTTGCCTGTATGCGGTGCTGCAAGTACTGATAAAGGAGTTGCTAAAATAGGGTACATAGCAGCTGCATAGTAAATAGGAGTTATATTATTAAAATGTTTCTCGAAAGGATATATTGGGAAGATGGTCTAAGATTAGACAGAGATATCTTAGATCAATCGAATTTGTCTATTTTAGAAAGGTCAAAGTCTGCAAATTATTTGCCAGCTAATCTTAATAAAGGTATCGTTAGTTTCGATTTAGATATAGAGAGTTTGCAGACGGGACTTATTCTAATAAAAGATCTTGTATTGTACTTAGATGAAAAAACATTTATTTTTTATGATAAATGCTATCCTCTATCTTTGCAGGTAATGACAGATGAGTTAACTAATGATATCTCTCTATTCTTAAATGTTAAGGAGAAGATAGTTGAAAAAGAAGGTGTTAAGTACATATATAATCAACTATCACTTTCATTAGAGTATGATTATAGTGTTAAGTATAGTACGCAAATTGCATTATTTAAGTTAGATAGAGGCAAGTTAGTATCAGATACATATGATTTTCCTTTACTAACTCTTAATCACTATTTGATGCATGATACTTTTATAAAGCTCAATAGAATGGTTTCTGAATTAAAATCTTTCAATCGTTTTGTTTTCTCAACCTCAAGATCATATGCTGCAATTTTACTTGTATTCTTAATTAATAAATTAGAAAGAGAACTTAAATTTGCTGAATCTAATAAGTTAAATAGTTCTCCTAAGCAAATATTTGATCTAATTCATGATATTTATAGTTTAATCCAGCTTAACTTAGATAAGGTTGAGGATGTTGATAATATTGAGTTTGATTTTTATAAATCTATAAGGAAGATAAACTTATTGGCTGATAGATTATTGACTCTTTGTGAATATAGAAAAATTAATAACTTTATTAAATTTGAACTGCAAGGAAAAAAATATTTATGTGAAAACTTCCCCGAAGAGTTTTTCGTTGCTACTAGGTATTATATTTTCATCAAAAGAAAGGCAATAGCTCCAGCTAATGTAAAATTTGAAAATAAAAAAGCTATGAGAATAACAAGTATAAGTAGAAATAAAAACGTTGTAACTCTCTCTCTTTCTGGAGTGAAACTCGTTGAAGTTGAGTACTCTATGATGAATTTTACAACACGGGTTGATAATATTGATGCAATATATGAAATTCAAAAAGGCTCGGAATGGGACTTTATACTTGCGGATAGTAGTGCGGTTTTTACAGCCTTTGAAGGTAGTGAAAACTTTGATTTCTTTATAGCATTTACCTAATAGTAGTTTTTGTTATAGGTATGTGTCACCAATATATTTGTTATTGGGCTTATTATTTTCTACAGTTATGTTTAGTTTTATTCTTATTGAGTTATTTCTAATATTTTTTTTAATTATCTTAATTCTAGTCTTTATTCGCTTCACATCATTATGATTTTTATTTAAAAGAACTATATTTACTTTAATTAAATATATAAAGGAAGTTATATATCCACCAAGATAGATATTGCCAATATTTTTTTGCCCAACAAGAGAAGGAGATCTTTTGATTTTAACTAGTTCCTTTTCATAGTTTATGATAGTACAGTAATCTTCACTTAAAGCTTTATATAAAGCATTTATTGTATTATCAATAGTAAACTTAGGGGCTGCTTTAATATAAGAGTTGCTTTGAGTTAATCTATGTAATTCCTTAGTTCTTATAATATATCTATACAATAAGGATCCAATACCATACTCTAATACTTCAAGAGCTAAATTGTTATTATCATTGATGTACTCCTGATATCTTACCTCTAATCCAGCAAAAGGTTTGAGTTTGAAAACATTTATATCAATATATATATGTTCTTGTTTTCTCAAGATTCTAAGGATAGTAGCTGCTGTTGTACTATCCATTAAGATTGGTTCAAATCTCATATTTTTAGTTTGAATATTGTAGACTGAAAAAATTCTAAGAAGATGATTCAGAGAAAGTTTATGACATATTCTATTTAAATTTTCTATATTCATAAATTATTTATATGCTTTTAAAAGTTAAATAGTTTATTTAAATCATCATCACTAATATTGTCATTATTAGTATTTTCAACATCATCCTCCGAATCCATAATATTTTGAGGATTGTTCGTAGTTTTCTTAATCTTTGTTTTTATATTTATATTCGACTTATGGGCATCTCTATCTTCTAATATTTTATTATTTTCTCTATATTGCTTTTTTGCTTCAGAGTTTGTTTCATAAAAATGATCTTGAGCTAGTGATGATGAGTTATTGAGAAAATTATTTTCGGGCATTCTTTCAAGATTATCTAAAAACTGGTTATAGTCAATTTCATACATTTTTTTTGCTACGCTCCATTGAATACTAGATGAGTAATAGTCTATATTCTTATGTATATCGCCAATGATTGGAGCGATCTTTTTGTATAATGGAAAAAAAACTTCAGGGAAATATTCTTTAGGATCAAAGTTGGCTAATAAATTTTGGATATCATCATAAACTATGGATGTCTCAAATATTCTTTGACTATCTACTAGGCTTTTTAGTACTTCTATTTTCTCAACTAGAGACAGCCACTTTTCAGAACCTTTAGTATTTGCCATTGTAGCTGGTTTGACTTGTTTACTATTTGTTTTTACCTCTTCAGTTGTTTGAATAGGTACTTGTTCATCATTCTGATTTTTTTGTTCCTCAAGAGTAAGTGTGTTTTTGAGCTTATTTAATGTTTTACTAAGTTGTATTTTTAAATCAGAATCATAAATTAGATTATTATCATCAAAAAAGTCTATCAGTTTATTTATTAGGTCTATAATATTATCTATGTTGGCAGAAGATATAATTTCTAAATTTTTAATTTCACTAAGGTTAGCATCAACTATAATTAAGAACTTATTTATACCTTTTTCCGCTAGTTCATTTTTTTGTTTAGAGTCTGAGGGACTAATATTATAAAATTTGCTTTCTAAAATTGAAAAATAACTCTCAATAATCTCAGGAATTTTGTTAATTTGATCTAAAGTCAAACATATTTCTGAATTTAAGCAAAGGAATAAACTGTATATATCTATGCTTTTTGTGTCATTAGTATTAGTAACTACTCTCTCTATAAATTGATCATACTCTGCGTTTTCATATTTTGCATGAATTTGCATATTACTGATAAGATTTATTCTATCTTGGGTCTCTAAGTCTATGTTATTTAAAACTGATATTAATTTACTCACAGCAGTCTCCTAGTATTACCAACTTAAAAAAATTAATAAACTTACAAGGAATAGGGTAACAGGAACACCAAATCTTAATAAGAGTTTCGCAATTTTGTGATATCTTTTCGGAGGAGTTGGACTATTAGACGTATCAATAAAACTAATTGAGTCAACTACAGATCTATCTATATGTTTAATAACTTCTTTTTTATATGCAAGGAAATTATGGTTATAAATATTTTCATAGTATTTACCATAAAAATCATTGTTAAGAATTAGTGACACTGTTTGATAACATAATTGTGGATAAATATTATCTGATAGTAGGTTATCAATTATTTCAAAAACATATTCGCCACCATCTTTTCTATCGTAGTATTCTAATTGTAATAATCCCCAAGAAATACCACTTCCTGATTCCTCTTTTAGAATCATTAATTTTTCATCGACATACGCAATTATTGGAAATGTTATGTATTTACATATTGTTTCACTATATTTTTCTAATAGCTCTTCTTGAAGAAAAAATATACTTTTTCTAATATTGTTACGATAGTATGCAATTTGTTCATTATCAACATGCTTTTCTTTAGTGATTTCTATTGTACTTTTTATAATGTCTAGAATAATTTCTATTTCTACAAAATCTGCCATTTTTATATCCTTTATCAAGAGTTATTCAAAACAATTTTTTTTATAAAGCTAAAGGTATTTTGGTTTATGAACTTACATATAACACCTATAAAAAAATCTAAGAAATATTTATATTTCTCGTTATATCTATCGCTTGTGGTTAGAATTAGTTCGTTAATTACCGAGTCTAATTCTACTTTATCCAATAGACTTGATAGTAATGATATATTATTATCATCAGTCTTTAAAAGTTTTGCTATAGCTAGAAATGTTGTTTTTGAGTACATATTCCTAGATATAATCATATCTACCATATTAAACATATCTCTAGAGTTGCTGTTGTAGTTTTCTATAGCTTTATTTATAAATATTGGAGAGATACTTGAGTTTATAGATGTTATTGCATTTGAATTAATTTCAATAAGATCAGAAACCTCAGCTAATTGTGTCCATGTTGTATAAGTATGGATTTTTGTTTCTAGTATTTTATTATCAAGTTCAGGAAAAACGATGCTGTAATTTAGTGATTGAGTATTTCTATTGAGGTAATATTCATTTTGACCCGAAAAAAGAAAACCATCGAAAGAGCAGGGTTTATTATTTTCATATATAGATAATACTTCTATTGCTTGGGCATTGTCTGTTTGATGATGTTTAAGTTTACTATCTGATAAGTTCAATGTAGTAAATGTAGCACTTGAATAATCATCAAAACTATTAAATATAGGTACTAAGTTTGCTCTAAACAGTGAGGATAGTTTTTCTTCACTAAAATTATCGGTTTTAATATTGAAGCTAAGATCTATTTTTTTTAAGTTGTTGTGCTTATATTTAAACAGATCTTTAATTCTTATATTGAATCCATACATCAAACTAGGGGAGTGAATATTGAGCACTAACTTTTCTGTAGGTTTAAGTTGTAGGTTAATAGGCTCTGTTGTTATATCTTTAGTCGTATAGGAATAATCAGAAAATTTAATTTTGACAGAGCTATTACTTACTAATATTTGATTAAAAATATACGTTGCAAAAAATGGATCTTCTTCACATAATCTAGGATCTAGCCAAATAGTAATATAGTCATATTCAAAATTATTCTCAAACTCTAAAGATACGTTTATTAAAGTATCGCTTTGTTTGATTGTAGTTATATTTTTTAATGGTAAGATAAGACTTTCTGATCTAGTTGTATATGTTAAAGATCTATTAGTTCTCTTATCTTCAATAAAAAAATATTCTTGAGGACGAATATAGTAACCATTATGACCTTTATCTTTTATTTCTAATAAACACGATTTGGGGAGAAAATAATATAAACTACTATAATATTTGAATAAGAGGCTGTTGCTATAGTCAGAAATTCTTTTATCAAAGTCAACTTTTATATCGATACTTAATTTATCAAAAGTTTTCTTTAAAATAGCAGCATCATTTGTACTTAGATTATTTTTTATTTCACTCATGTTTGTACCTTTTAAGATGTTTTTACATTAATTTGTCCACTACTTATGAAGTTAACAATGCCTCCAGGTGCAAAAGTACACATTGCTTTGCTATTCATAGTATTTATTGGTGCTCCTTCTAATAGAGTGGTTGGATTTGTTGGTATAAAAGGAGAAAGATTCGGTATACAAACCCAAGGAAAAACAAAAGGGTTCATTGTTGGATTTGCTGGGTTGGTACATCCTGCAAAAGGAAGTATATTAGCCCCAAGTTTAGAATCAGTAATATTTGAAGCTGGTAAATTACCTGCTAGTGTTTTTATCCTTGTGCTTAAATAGATTCCTGGTGCAAGACTAAATGAACACTTAATTTGCGCAGTCATCGAAGGTATCAATGTGGAGGCACTACTTGACAGATTAAGCTTTGTTGGATTTAGTAATGTTTTTATATTATTAAGTTCTGATATTAGATTCGAGATTGAGTCTTTAATATCTTCATCATTGTTAGATATAGCTTCTAATCGTTTTAGTGAGTCATTTATAATATCTAGCATTACACACTCCAGTAAGCTTCTTGCTTATTTTTTAATTTATCGATAATTGGACTATCTGTAATCTCTTTAAGTGCTAATAAGTAATTATTCGAAAAAGGAGGTAAATCATGTACTCCGATGAGAGTAGGGCATTCATAGCATGCTTGATTTAAAAGAAAGATAGTTAACTCCTTGGCTTTTGCTTGTGCGCTTTTATAATTGGTACTAGCAATATTTTTATTTATTTTTACAAGGTGTTTATCTATATTTATTCCTTTATTGTTAGATATAGATATTTTAATTTGTTTATATGTTAAAAAGTTTTTTTTATCAATAAAAAGACTAAGTTTTTCTATTCCTCTTTTTTCCTTGATTATTTGTTGTTCGGCATCTTTCAGTAAAGAGTAATTAGATTTCAGTAGTGGATATGTTTTATGGATTTCTTTTATGGATATATTTATTTTTTCAGGATTGAAATCCGATTTTTTTGCTATTTCTATAGCAATTTTTTTTAGATGTTTTTCAAATTCGACAAAAGGGTATATTAATTTTAAATTTTCATCAAATAAGGCAAGGTTTATAGATGTGGCTATCTCTAATAAAGCTTGAAAATATTTATTGTATATTTTGTTTAATAAATTTGCTGGAGACTCATTTATAATTTTTTCAATAAGATTATTATGATAGTCATCTACGAATAGTTTTTTGTAAATATCTTTTTCTTGATTAATCATCTTGTATAAGGTTTCTTCATCAAAGATAATATTTGGGATGTTTTTTAGATTTAGTATGAGTTGTTCAAACGATTCTGCTTTAGATGTACTTGTCGCAGTACTTTTGTGAAAAAAAATATCCTCTAAAGAAAAATCATTAAAATATTGGGATATACTAAAAATTTGTAAGTCTATAAAGTCGATAATTTTCTTTAAATTCTGTGAAGCTTGCTTTTCTTGTAGAGATACTAATGAAGTATTGATAATGTCTATTTTTGTTCTATCATTAATAATATTTAACTTATTAGTATCTTGTGTTGATGAATAAAAAGCTCTTAAAAGTATAAGATCAGTAGCCAAAAAAGCATCAGCTTTATAAAGACCATTTTTGATTACATAAGCTAAATTTAATAAGCTTAATATAGGATTTTTTCTCAATGGCAAAAAATTATTTAGACTTTGATACTCTTTTACGAAACTCTTGAGGATATGAAAATATTGTTTATATTCTTCTATAAGATTTTCAGAGTTAGGATTGTGTATGGTTTTGATGTATAGCCGTATAAGATTATCATCATAATTCCATGAACAATCAATTTTTAAAATATGCAAAAATATAGACTCTAATTCGTTAATTTCTTTGGCTTTTGTAATTTCTATTCGATGTAATATATCTTTATTGATTGCCAGTTTATAGTCATTAAGTAATTTTTTTAAATCTTTGAAATGGCTTATAAAGAATTTAGTATCAGTACAGTCTAAAATACTATCGCTAACCTTTAATATCTGCTCACAAAATCTTTTTGATGTATCAGACAATATAAGATTCGTTGAATATCTAATATCTTCAATAAGATATCTAAGATTGTACAAATCAAACTTTGTATAATTATGCTTATCTTGAAATTTGATAATATTGTCGATAGATTGTTCAATTGTACTTACTCTAAAAGATCTTTCTTGATCATAGTATAAGTCAATATTTTTAAATAAAGTTTCAAAACCTTTATTAACGATATTATCCAAATTATCCATAAGTGTTATCCAACCATTGTTGCTGCAGAACCTTTAATGCTTGCTGTAGCACTTCCTTTTATATTCACATTCACACCTTCAGTATTTAAGCTCACATCAGCTTTGATACTAGTGTTTAGACCTTTTATCCCAATGTTTTGTGATGCTTGAATATTGGTATTAGCAGTGCTTTTTACATTAATGGTTGCAGACTCTATAGAAATGCTTGAGTCATCAAGCACAATAGTCGAATTGCCTATTTTTATCACAATTTTGCTATCATTAAGCATGATACTTGATTTTTTTGTAGCTAATAATATTTCTTTTTCCGTTATTGAAATTTTTGAATCTTTAACACTTTCGGTAATTTGTTTTTCAGCTGTTGACTCTATTGAGTCTGTTGCGTTGTGAGAGATTTTTCCTGAGGATTCTAATTTAGTAGTACAGCCTTTTGACTCATCTTTTATATCTATGAGTAACCCTTGTTCTTCTAGGTTGAAAATATGGTCTGCTTTTGACATAACAGTGTCCCCTTAATCTTTTTCTATACTGCTATCATTTTTAATAGTAAATTCATTTACAGAGTCTGAGCTTATTATGTATTTCCAATTTTCAATGCTTTTATTATCAGGCAATATGAAATACAAAGCATAGTCTTTACTATCTTTATCAAGTGGGAACTCATTGTCTCCAATTTTTAGATTTAACACTTTTACATTATCATCATATATTCTTTGAGAAATTGATTGGTAATTATCAGAGTAGAAAGTGTTTTTGTTAGGCTTTGACTCTAGGACTATTTTTGTTTTAGGTATATTGTTGTTGATATACAGACCATCACTTGCACAACTACTAAGGCCTAGAGCTATAACTAGTATCAATGAAACCTTTTTAAATAAGTTATTGTACATCAGTATCTCCTTGTTTCTGCCAACCTAATACTTGTAAGAATTTTGATTCGATTTTAAAGCTTACAGGATATGTTTTACCATTATGCTTAACTTCCCATGTGCATATATTACTTTGATCACAGTTTGCATCTTTGATTGCTTTTAATATAGACCACTTACCATGATAGCTTATTTGATCAGTGCTGCCATCTTCAAATTTTATAGTTATAGTTGTTGATTCAAGCGAGTTCCAGTTATAACTAATTTCCATACTATTTGAGTAAGCTATATTCAAAGAGTTAACATAGTTTTGTTTATCTAGAATGATACTAAAGAATGTATAATCATTATCTTTATTTGGTATAGGAGTTATCTCAAATTTGATAGGTTGAGGATTTCTCTTTTCATCCCATAATAATTTATTCAATAAGTAGACTTTGTTGTATTTATTTAGATAATCTACCTGCTCAGAAGTAGTAAAATCATTACTGTACCACTTATCATCGGTTTTATTATAAGATAGTAATGGAGATAATTGCTCTACAAACGCTGAGTATATATAACCATTACTATCAAAATCTTTGGTTATCATTTCATTCGTCGCTATATTATTACTATCCTTATTAAAAGGGAATTGACTATTTATAAACTCATACTCAACATTAACTGTATTATCGAGTTTAGTAATAGCGTCCTGTATAGCAATTGTTTTGATGGTATCAATAGCAACATCAATATGCTTTTTCAGTAATTTATACAAGTTATTGTTGTTTGGATTATTTATTTCTGAAAGGTCAGAATAAACTTTTTGTAGAGGTTTATATCCCTGCTTAATTTCTTTATAAGTAGCTGAATAACCTTGCTCTCTTATTAAATTGTTTAATTGTTTATAGACTTCTCTATAGTCAATATAATTTTTTGATTTAAGGTATTCGTCATTCTCTTTAAAATAATTATCTACAGGTGTCCAAAGTGAAACATCATTCTGTTCTTTAGAATCATTTTGTTTGCTTAATTTAACTATTTTTCCATAGAATTGTTGAAGCTTATTGATTTTTTTAGTTGGATTTGTTTCAGATTCATCGCTTACTAAATCTGTATTTGAGCTATAGAACTCTATTAAACTATTGAAAGAAGAGTCTTTCGATGACATAGCTAGCAAATAAAGATTTAGAGCATTTTTATTCGAGATGTTTTTACTAAATTCAATATCATTGTTGAGTCGATCTATCATTCTATTATAAGAATTTATATATTTTGCATTGTAATTGTTTATAGAGCTCTTATAAATAGCAATCATAAAGTCAGGCTCTATGTTAAAGTTACTTTTAAGATTATTAAGAAGTCTATCGAATTTTTTGTTGATAGGCTCTATGTTATCTTTAATATATTCTTTTGAATAAATAGGCGATATTAATATTTTTTTACTGTAGAAATTAGGTGCAAATTCCATATACAGTTTCTTACTTACAGGATTTATTAATGGAAGTTCATCTTTGTTATATGTAGAATTGACGACACTATTTAGAACATAATTTACTAGAGAAACGGTTATCGATCCTGTTTGCTCTTTGCCTTCATCGGTAACGTCATTAGCATTTTTTTCTAAAGATTTTACTAAATAATAAATGTGATCTAGCATATCACTAAAGCTTTCAAATTTTCTTTCAGTTTCTTCTTGATTAAATATTAGAGAAACACTTTTGGTGACTGAGCTTATATATGATGAATTACATAATTTTTTTGATGATGTGTCAAATTGTTCTTGATACATTGAGAAAATGTTATTTACTTCAATTGGTATTATGTAATTATTTTTTAAGTCTAGTATGGAGTTGTCGATGGTACATTTATACAGGTATTTTATATATATATCATTGATGAATTTCGCTCTTTTAGTATTTGATATTCCTAGATACTCAGCATTGAAGCCCTGTGTACTTAAATAACTCTCAGAATCTTCTCCTACAACTAACAGGCGATTTGTATATAACTTATTAGCTCTACCAATAGCAGTTTTAACTGTTTCAACTTTCAAATCGCGATTTGTATACTTGATTACAACCTCTAGCTGCTTTTCGGAGAGGTTTGTAAAGCTGCTTATTATTCTAAGCATACCGTCAGTTTCTTGATTTACATCTTTATTATTTAAATATTCAAAAAATATTAAGAATGATGTGACCATTGATAAGTCATAGGAGTCATTATACTTTGGTAAAATTACATTCTTTAGTAGAGCATTAGCATATTGCTCGTAAATAAAATGATATTTTATTGATTTTGGATACAAAATATCAAGAAGCAAAGTATCATCAATTTTTTTTCTAGCCTCTTTTAAAATTTGATGAGCATTAATTTCAGATGAAGGATCTAAGTTTTTTATAGAGATCTTATCTTTCAATCCAATCTGTTGAAAAATATTAATAATAAATATACAGCTAAATAGTAGAGATATTAAATTAATGATAATACCTTTGGGAGAACTACTAAAAAAGATTGTATCTCTTTTAGCTATTATGTTATCTGGTATATTTAGACTAAAGTTAATAAATACATCCTTGTCAATTGATTTTAACTGAGGGTAGATGTTTTTTAACGTTTTTCTTATTTGATTTAATATTTTAATATTATGATATTTATCATCAACATCATCTTTATGGCTAAGGATTTTTAAGAGTATAGCTTCATCAACATTATTTGAATTTTCATTTGAAGTTAATTTGAATATTGACTTCTTACCAATAGCATTATTATAGCTTTGGTAATGTTCAGATGATGTATAGAAAGATATAATAAAGTTTTTTAATCTTAGTTTTGATAGTTCTTTATAAATTTCGTTTATATTGTTATTTTCGTGAGTATTAGAGATATCAATACAAAAATTAAGCTTATAAAATTGCAAGTTTAATTTACTTTTTAACTTATATAAGCTTGAAAGATCATCGTTTGCGAATAGTAATGAAGAGTTATTTTTATCAATAACTATTAGGGGTAATTCATCATTATCAATGATTTGAGCATCAGGCTTTATTTTCATTATATAATCTTTTGCTGCTAAATAGTCTCCATAGAATATATATAGCTCGCCCAAGTTATTTTTTATCTTATTTGTTTTAATAACTGATTTTGCCCGTTTTACAATTTTTGAAATAGGTTTTCTATTAGAAGATTTTGATGCTTTTAGCCATCTTCTTATAAAAAAAATACCCATAACTGACAATATAATTACTATTATTGCTAGAGAAATTATTAATATTTGATGATTTTTTATAAAAGTCATATTTTAATTCCCTTTTGATTTGTATCTAAGAAAGATCCCTTTTTTATTGTTTATTAAAAAAGAATTCTCACAAGCTTCATTTAGTTGAGTTAGTGAGAATGTCTCGCCATCACTTGTTTGTGTATATGCCATTTCACAGTTTTCTTTAGCACCAAGAAGTTGCCTTTGTAAAAGCTGTTGCTGTGCTTTTTCTGTTGAAATTGCTGAATTTGAGATTAGTTGGATTATTTCAGCACTTTCAAGTGATTGAACCTCAATTAAGATAATATCATCATTTCTAAGAGGCATAAATTGGTTGTTAGCAGAATTTATGTTTACCTTCATAGGTAGGTATATAATTGGCTTTTCAGAGGATTTATCAGGCAATATCTCTTTAGCGATTTCTACTGCATAAAAAATACTGGTCTTGCTATTTTGTATAATGGAGCTTCCTTTTTCTCCACTTTCTTGAAATTCTGAGAGTGAGCTTTCTTCAGGTTTATAGTTTTTAAAGAATTTATAAGCTTTTTTTGAATCGTTATTAACGTTTTCTCCGATTGTTATTTTGCCGTTAATATAAAATCTATCAAATGTTTCATAGTTAGGATACTCGGGAGCTATATTACTATAGCTTTTAATTCTATATGTCACTAAATTATCGTGAGTTCGATTAAGAATTTTTGTAAAAGCTATTTTCTCATATACATCTGATTCAGAATCAGTTTTGTAATGTAACCTATCTAGATTCTTGTATAACTCTCTAGTGGTATATTTACTTCTTGAAAATGATAATTTTCTTTCATATATAAGTAAATTTTTTATAGCTGTCGTTCCTAAAAGAAAACTATTATCATTTTCTAGCTTGGATAAACTAATCTCACTATCCATAAATGGAAGGGTGTTTTTTGAGGTTAATAATATTTGAAACTCTGAAGAGCTAACTTCTTTATTTTCATTGTTACTATTTTGTAGGTATTGTACGGCTTGGAAATTATCTTTATATATTGATGAGAAAGCTTTTGCTGAGGCATTAGAAGTTTTTCGTTCTTCTTTTCTTTTGTTATTGATAGTTATATCAGGAGAGATGTCATTTTCTTTAATATAGAGATTCGGTTTATTAGCTATTAGAGATTGTTTTTTAAAGCAGCTTATATCATAAGGAGATAATTTAGTTTTTAAGTTCTCATCAGAGTTTGAAATATTATTTTGTAAGGAGTTATCTACTTCATCGACAACATAGTATGTTACCTTACCACTTTTCTTGTCACAGAAATATTTTAAGTAGCTTTTATTCTGCTCAAGTTGATCAATAAAAAAATCATAAAAACTTCTATTCACTGTTGAAATGAATACCTGAGGTATACGGTTTTTTAAGCTATCACTTTTGTTTGTATCTAGAGAGAATAAACTATTAAAGAAAAAGTTATCTTTAAAAATATCATCCAAACTTTTATTGATATCGATATAAGAAGGCTTGTGTTTTGACCAAAATGCTTTCAAAGGATCATGAAATTTTATTTTAAATTCCTTTACACCTGAAGAAATGTTTTTAGAGTAAGAGTAAATGCTATACTCAAAATCTTCATTGATATCCACATTGTTTGAGTTAAATCCCACGACAACAAATCGACTTGATCTAGTGTGATGTTCTTTCTTAGAGTCTTTCTTATAGAAATTGAAACTATCATTAATTTGAATATCTATCAATATGGGCTGATTTGGGATCAATAGAAAATCAAAATCCTTATGATTATTTATATATGCTAAATTAAAAGTTAAGTCTCCACTTATTCCATAGATATTTTCACATATTTTTAGATTTTTAATATGTGAGTTTTTGAGTGTAAGAGAATTTTGTTTAAAGTATTGTTTGTTATTTGTAGATATGAAGTTAATGTTTTGAACTTCAAAACTTTCATTAATAGGTTTTATATTTATTACAAATTCTTGTTTTTGTATTACTGAGTTGTAGGCAATATATTTTGAAAGAATATTTTTTAGTTTATTAAACTGTTTTAGAAGAGTTTTATTTAAAGAGCTAGATCTTTGAATTGCATTATCAATAATGTTTAGGAGGTTGTCTATTTTTTTGATGTAATCATAAGGTAATTCAAGAATCAAATCTGACTGACATGTCTTCTTTAATTCTGAAATGGCTAACTCTAGGCTTTTGGAATCTTTATTGTTTGAAGAAAAATATAATGTAAATTGATCTATACTGTCTTTTAGTTGAGTAAGTTTACAGTATTGTTGATATTTCCTATATTCAAGTATGGATATGAATTTTTTTTTATAAAGTGTCTTAGTTGTTTTAAGTTGTAAATTAATAACATCAATGTTTTTTAACTCATGAGTAGTTATATAGTCATTAACTTCACAGGCAAGTTGAGCAGACGAAGGGGTGATACTATCACTTGTAACATCGGAAGCTAACTGACTGATTATATTGAGTATATTTAAGTCGGTTATATTACTAATAGTTATCATTGCCTAATTATGTAATTAAAATACCTAGTTGTAAACATTTTACATAAGCACATTGATAATTCTATATGTTTTACAGCTCAAATTTTATTATGTTATAAAACAGGGTAAATATGCTCTAGGGAAGTGAAAAAAACTGTATGAGGAGTGCTTTTTGCAATTGAAATTGTATGTAATTT